>JAJXWH010000079.1 GCA_021781745.1 Bacillota bacterium
CAGTCCCAATGTGGCCGATCACCCTCTCAGGTCGGCTACGCATCGTCGCCTTGGTGAGCCGTTACCTCACCAACTAGCTAATGCGACGCGGGTCCATCTCATAGCGGATTACTCCTTTAATTGCTATTTCATGCGAAACTACAATCTTATGCGGTATTAATCTTCCTTTCGGAAGGCTATTCCCCTCTATGAGGCAGGTTACCCACGTGTTACTCACCCGTCCGCCGCTAATCCGTTCCCGAAGGAACTTCATCGCTCGACTTGCATGTGTTAAGCACGCCGCCAGCGTTCGTCCTGAGCCAGGATCAAACTCTCAATAAAAAGTTTAATCTTAGCTTACTCAAAATAAAGAATTGCTGGTTTACTTAAATGTATTTATTATATTCTGTTCAATTTTCAAAGACCATTTTCTTTCTTACAACTACTGTTGTAATTTGTTTTAATTTTTTGTCACCCTCAAGCGACTTTTTTAGTATATCATTTAATATTCGTACTGTCAACATATTTTTTAAAATCTTTAAAGATTCATATTTAAATTTTTTAAAGATCTTATGTCTCTTGACGACGTTTTTTATCTTAACATATTATTTACTAGTTTTTTTACTATACAACCTTACTATCTTAATTTAAATTTAATTTTCTTCAATTTACTCTATAATATTCATTATTTCTCACAAGGATACACTAGGTTCATATGATATCAATTTATTTATTTTATATATAAAACTAAGGCATTTAACAGTATTGTAAATATGCTAAATGCCTTAATTAAATATTCTATAATCCTATAACTAACTTTATTCTTCTATATTACCAGTTTCAATATCAATTATTTCACCTGCTTGTTCTTCTGAATCATCGCTGCTTAGTATCTTAGCTATAGCAACAACTTTTTCATCCTCACTAGTTCTCATTAGTGTTACTCCCATTGCAGATCTACTTGTAACTGATATATCAGATACATTAATTCTAATAACTACCCCACTAGAATTAATAAGCATTAATTCATCGTCAACTTTACAGATTGTAGCTCCTGCAAGTTTTCCAGTTTTCTCACTAATCTTATAAGTTATTAATCCTACTCCTCCCCTATTCTGAAGCTTATATTCAGCGATAGGAGTCCTCTTTCCATAGCCATTTTCACTTATTACTAGTAGCTCTTCACCATCAACAGCTATATCCATACACACAGCTATATCATCTTCTTTTAAATTTATCGCTTTAACTCCAGATGCAGTTCTTCCCATAGATCTAACATCTTTTTCATTAAACTTAACAGCATAACCATTTTGAGTTACAACCATTATGTTTGCATCCCCATAAGTATTCTTTACTTTTAATAGTTCATCTCCATCTTTTAGACTTATTGCAATTAAACCATTTTTCCTTAAGTTTTTGAATTCACTTAATGGAGTTTTCTTTACTATGCCTTGTTTAGTTCCCATAAATAAGAAACCTTCTTTTTTCTCATCTGTTACAGTTAACACTGTTTGAATTTTTTCATCAGATTCTATTGCTATAAGATTTATTAAATTTGTACCTTTTGCTTGTCTTCCAGCATCAGGAATTTCATAAGCTCTTAATTTATACACTCTTCCCTTATTAGTAAAGAACAACACATCAGAATGTGTTGATGTTATCATTAAATGTTCAACAAAATCATCTTCCTTTGTTGTCATTGCCTGAATTCCTTTTCCACCTCTTCTTTGAGCTGAATAAGTATCGGCTGAAATTCTCTTTATATATCCTGAGTGTGTTAATGTTATAACGACATCTTCTTCCTGTATTAAATCTTCTATGTCGATTTCATTAACAATTTTTTCAATATAACTGCGTCTTTCATCAGAATATTTAGCTTTTATTTCTAAAAGTTCACTTTTTATAACACCTAATAATTTTTCTTCACTCGCTAGTATAGATTTTAAATATTCTATTTGCTTCATTAGCTCGTTATATTCTTCCTCAATTTTGTCTCTTTCTAGACCAGTTAATCTTCTCAATCTCATTTCTAATATAGCTTGAGATTGCTTCTCTGAAAGATTAAATCTTTCCATTAAAGTGTTCTTCGCAATTTCACTAGTACTAGAATTTCTTATAATACTTATTACTTCATCTATATTATCTAATGCTATTTTTAAGCCCTCTAATATATGTGCTCTAGCTTCTGCTTTATTTAAATCAAATACAGTTCTTCTTGTTATAACTTCTTTTTGGAATTCTATATAATGTTCTAATATTTGCTTTAAATTCAGAACTATCGGCTCATTGTTGACTAATGCCAACATAATGATACCAAATGTATCTTGAAGTTTTGTATGCTTATACAATAAATTTAATACTACATTGGGATTAGCATCCCTTTTTAGCTCAATTACAATTCTCATACCATCCCTATCTGATTCATCTCTTAAATCAGATATTCCAGTAATTTTTTTATCTTTTACTAAATCTGCAATATTTTCTATTAGTTTTGCTTTATTTACTTGATATGGTATTTCTGTGACAATTATTGTATGTCTTCCGTTCTCTTCTTCTATTTCAGCCTTTGCTCTTACAATAATTTTTCCCTTACCAGTTTCATAAGCCGCCCTTATTCCTGATTTACCCATAATAGTAGCTCCTGTAGGGAAATCTGGTCCTTTAATTTTTGTCATAAGATCCAATACTGTAACTTCTGGATCATCTATAAGCATAACAGTTCCATCAATTATTTCTCCTAAATTATGTGGAGGTATATTAGTTGCCATACCAACTGCTATTCCTGATGAACCGTTAACTAATAAATTAGGAAATCTTGATGGCAATACTACTGGTTCTTGTTCTTCACCATCAAAATTAGGCATAAAATCAACTGTGTTTTTGTTAATATCTCTCAACATTTCAACAGCTATTTTATTCATCTTTGCTTCTGTATATCTCATAGCTGCTGCGCTGTCCCCATCTACAGAACCAAAATTTCCATGGCCATCCACTAGCATATATCTCATCGAAAAATCCTGTGCCATTCTTACCAATGCATCATAAACAGAAGTATCACCATGTGGATGGTATTTTCCTAAAACATCTCCAACTATTCTTGCACATTTTCTATATCCTTTTTCCGGAGTTAAACCCAATTCTTGCAAAGAATAAAGTATTCTTCTATGTACAGGCTTTAAACCGTCTCTAACATCAGGTAGTGCACGACCAACTATGACACTCATTGCATAATCTATATAACATTTTTTCATTTCATGTTTAATATCTACGGGTATAACTTTTCCCTCATTAAAATCCATGTACTCACCTCATATTTCAGTACTAAATATCTAAATTAACAACATTTTTAGCATTTTGCGTAATAAATTCTTTTCTTGGCTCAACCTTTTCACCCATTAAGATAGTGAAAATTTCATCAGCTGCCATTGCATCTTCTATATTGACTTTCAATAAAATTCTCTTTTCTGGATCCATTGTTGTATCCCATAATTGAGATGCATTCATTTCTCCAAGACCTTTGTATCTTTGAATATCCGTTGAATTATCTTTTCCGCCTAATTCAGATAAAACATTCTCTAATTCAGAATCACTATATGCGTAATAATCTTTCTTACTCTTGCTAACTTTATATAATGGCGGCTGTGCAATGTATACATGCCCCTCATCTACTAACTGTCTCATATACCTATAGAAAAATGTTAATAATAGTGTTCTAATATGAGCTCCATCAACATCAGCATCTGTCATAATTATGATTCTGTTATACCTAATTTTTTCTACATCAAAATCATTTCCAATTCCAGCACCAAAAGCGGTGACCATAGATCTAATTGTATCTGCATTTAAGATTCTATCCAATCTTTGCTTTTCAACATTTAATATTTTTCCTCTTAAAGGTAATATAGCTTGAAATTTTCTGTTTCTTCCCTGTTTTGCTGATCCACCTGCTGAATCTCCTTCGACAATGTAAATTTCACATTCTCTAGGATCCTTCGAAGAACAATCTGCTAATTTTCCAGGTAATGTAGATCTCTCCAATACCGATTTTCTTGTTAACTCTCTCGCTTTTCTAGCTGCATCTCTAGCTCTAGCTGCCATCAGTGCTTTATCAACTATCATCTTTCCAATATTAGGGTTCTCTTCTAAGAATACTCCTATATTTTCACCAACAATTGAATCAACAATTCCTCTAACTTCACTATTTCCTAATTTAGTTTTAGTTTGCCCTTCAAATTGTGGTTCTTCTATTTTTACTGATATTACAGCTGTAAGACCTTCCCTTATATCATCTCCAGTAAAATTTTTATCATTTTCCTTTATATGACCAAACTTTTTAGCATAATCATTAAATACCCTAGTTAATGCAGTTTTAAACCCAATTAAATGAGTTCCACCTTCAACAGTATCGATATTGTTAGCAAAAGTAAAAATATTTTCAGTGTAGCCATCATTATACTGAAGTGCTATTTCAACAGATACATTATCCTTTAATCCCTCAATATATATTGGTTCTTCATGAAGTGGTACTTTATTTCTATTTAAATAACTAACAAATGATTTAATTCCACCTTCATAATGAAAAACTTCTTCTTTGTCATATCTTTTATCTATTAGTTTTATATATATTCCCTTATTTAAGAAAGCTAATTCTCGTAATCTTTGTGATAAAATTTCAAAATCATATATTGTTTCATCAAATATTTCCACATCTGGTTTAAAATACGTTTCTGTTCCAGTTCCATCACTATCGCCTATTTTTGTAAGTTCATTTAACACCTTACCTCTACTGTACTTTTGTTGCCATATATGGCCATCCCTTTTAACTGTAACAGTACACTCTTCTGAAAGAGCATTAACTACAGATGCACCTACCCCGTGTAATCCTCCTGAAACTTTATATCCTTCACCACCAAATTTACCGCCTGCATGCAATATTGTCATTATAACTTCAACAGTAGACTTTCCCATTTTAGGATGTATTCCTACTGGCATACCTCTACCATCATCAGTTACTTTTATTGAGTTATCTTCATTGATGTTAACTTCTATTTTCCTACAATATCCAGCTAATGCTTCATCAATACTATTATCAACTATTTCATAAACCAAATGATGAAGACCTCTAGAACTAGTACTTCCGATATACATTCCCGGTCTTTTTCTTACTGCTTCTAACCCTTCAAGAACCTGTATCTGATTTTCATCATATTTCTTATTATTTTGTTCCAAATCAGACTCCTCCTAAACTTTTAAATATTAAAATTATTAACTATTATGAAATTAAAAATTGTATTCCATATCAGTTCTCTTCGTTAATGTTGTTGAAGATATTGGTGAAAAATAGATTTTACTTTTATTATCTACTTCAGCTATAATAAATGACTTTGGTTTTTCATCTGTAATTCTTTCTACAAAACCGTCTTCTTCTGCCAATCTTAAAAATTGTATTGTATCAGAACTATACATTGTGTTCTGCAGATCAAATATTCCAATAATATCTTTAATAGGAACTACAACATTTTCACCTAAATGTAAAAACACCAAATATTCCTCCTTTAATTTAAAATTTGCCCGTTTGATACAGTAAATAATTTAGCTTTATCGTCTAAATAATCTCCTAAATCATCTATTCCAGTGCATGTTATTATTGTTTGAATATCTTTGATTGTACTCAATATATATTTTTTTCTATTTATATCAAGTTCAGAAAGTACATCATCTAATAATAAGACAGGATATTCTCCAGTAATCTCTTTAATAATTTTTAGAGCTGAAAATTTCATAGTTAAAATTGATGTCCTCTGTTGTCCTTGAGATCCAAATGTTTTAACATCTATATCATTTATAAAAACTTGAAAATCATCTCTGTGAGGTCCTATTGATGTTAAACCTTTTTCTTTATCCCTAAAAATATTATCTTTTAATTTTTTCAAATAGTTATCTTTAAAATTGCTTAAATTAACAGTACAGTTATATTTAAATTCAATTTTTTCTTTACCAGATGTTATATCCTTATGAATTTCATTACCATAAAAGTTTATCTTATCTATATATTCTAACCTTTTTGAAATAATATAATCAGCATATTCAATTAATTGTGTATCATATACTTCTAACATATCCTCGCTGAATTTATTACTTTTTAGTAGGGTATTCCTTTCATTTAAAATTTTATGATATTGAACTAAATTAAAATAATACCTTGAGTTTATTTGTGATAGCTCCATATCCAGCAATCTTCGCCTCAAGTTAGGAGCTTCTTTTATAATTTTTAGGTCTTCTGGAGAGAACATAACTACGTTAAATGTTCCAAATAGCTCACCGATTTTATTCACTTTTATATTATTTACCTTAATAGCTTTTTTGCCATCTCTTAATATACTTATATCAATCTTCTTGTCAATCCTGTTCTTGCCAATAAGTAAACTTATATAAGCTTTATCTTTCTGCCAATTTATTAATTCTTTATCTTTTGAAGTTCTATGAGATTTTGCAAAAGCACCATAATAAATAGATTCTAAAACATTAGTTTTTCCTTGAGCATTATCTCCAATAAATACATTGACATTTTTATCTAACTCTATAGTTAAACTTTCGTAATTCCTATAATTAACTAAAATTATATTTTTGACATACATAAAACTACACCTGTAACAATTATATCATAATAAAATAATTGTCTATTTATTATTTTATATTATTTCAAATTCTGAATCCTCAAAACTCACAATATCTCCAACTTTTAATTTTTTTCCGCGTTGAATGCAAATTTCATTATTCACTTTCACTAAACCATTTTGTATATAAAGCTTTGCTTCTGAACCTGATCCAACAATAGACGCCCATTTCAAAAAAGCATCTAACTTTATAAATTCAGTATTAATCTTTATTTTATTCATTATTTTTGTATAAATATTAAAATAATATTTATCCTCCTATCTCATCAGTCTTACTGGTAAAACTAAATATTTTGCATTTTCATTATCTTTTTCTTCAATTACACATGGACTTACACTTGAAGTCATTTTCATTACAACATCATCTTCTTCCATGTTTTTTAATACATCCAATAAGTATTTTGAATTAAATGCAATTTGTATTTCTTCTCCTTGCAATTTTATTAAAATCTCTTCTCTTACTTTTCCCAATTGAGAATTGGATGTTATAATTAAGTTGTCTTGTTGTAAATCTAATTTTATTAAATTTGTATTTCCTTCTTTAGCCATTAAAGATGCTCTCTCAATAGCATTTTGTAATTCTTGTCTATTAACATTAACAAATAACTTATGTTCCTGCGGCAATAATGAGTTATAATTTATGAATTTCCCTTCTAATAATCTCGATATTATTTTAGTTTTTTCTAAATTAAATAGTATATGATTATTAGTAAATGTTATATCTACAATATCTTCAATATCCTCCAATATCTTCGACACTTCATTTAAAGTTTTTCCGGGAATGACAACTTCTATATTTATATCTGTCTCTAGAAATTCACTTTTTACTGCTAATCTATACCCATCAAGTGCAACTAAATTTAAAATCTTATCTTTTACTTCAAATAGTATTCCTTGAAGGATTGGTCTGGTTTCATCTTGAGCAATAGCAAAAGATGTACCTTTTATCATATTTTTTAAGATATTTTGATTTACTGATATTTTTAAATCTTCATTAATTTTAGGTAACTCTGGAAATTCATTAGCATTCATATAAACTACATCAAATACAGATTTTTCGCAAGTTATTTTAATTAACTGGTTTTCAATAGTTTCTATTTTGATAGTTGAGTTTGGTAGTTTTCTTATTATTTCTCCAAATATTTTAGCATCAATAACTATATTACCTTCTTCTATGATTGTAGCATCCACGCATGTTTGAATACTTACATCCATATCTGAACCTATTAAAGTTAGTGTTGATTTATTTGTATTTATATATATTCCTTCAAGTATAGGCATAGTTGATTTGCCTGTTATAGCTTTTTGAACTATAGATATACCTTCTAATATATTTTGTTTTTCACATGTAAAAATCATTTGGAAACCCTCCTTATTTATTAACAGGAATAAAAGATATTAATTAGAGATAGATAAATATTTTTATAGTAATAATAGTAGTAGGGGCTGTTAATTTGTTGATAACTACCTTAAGCTTAGTAATACCAACAAAATTACATTCAAAAATATTGTGGATAATTCAGTAACAAATCAACCTGGTTATCCACAGTATTAAGTACCATATGACTAGAAAAATATTATCCACAAGATACTATGAAGTTATTATATACAGTTGTGGATTAATTTTGAGTTAATTTTTTTGTGATGTCATTAACTGTATGTTGCAGTGAATCATCAGTTTTTAAGTTTTCTGATATTTTTTCATAAGCGTGTATAACTGTAGTATGATCTCTTCCACCAAATTCTTCTCCTATCTTTGGCAAAGACATATCTGTTAGTTTTCTGCTTAAGTACATTGCTATTTGTCTTGGATAAGCTACATTTCTAGTTCTTCGTTGAGATTTTAAATCTTCGACACGTAAATTAAAGTAACTAGAAACTACATCTTGTATAGAATCAATAGTTACGTGTTTTCCTTGCTTTTTAGATATGATATCTTTTAGTGCCTCTGAAGCTAAATCTACTGTAACCTCTCGGTTGGTTAATGAGGAATAAGCAATTATTCTTATTAAAGCTCCTTCAAGCTCTCTTATATTAGATTTAATTTTTGTAGCAATGTATCCCATAACTTCATTGGCTACATTTAGATTCTCAACATCGGCTTTTTTCTTAAGAATAGCCATTCTAGTTTCAAAATCAGGAACTTGAATATCTGCAATTAACCCCCATTCAAATCTGGATCGTAGTCTGTCTTCAAGTGTTGGTATTTCTTTTGGAGGTCTATCAGATGATAATATAATTTGTTTATTTGCATCATGTAGCGCATTAAATGTATGGAAGAACTCTTCTTGAGTACGTTCCTTTCCAGCTATAAATTGAATATCATCTATGAGCAATATATCTACATTTCTATATTTATTTCTAAATTCTTCGTTCTTATCGTCTTTTATTGCATTTATCAATTCATTTGTAAATTTTTCAGAAGAAACATATACTACTTTAGCATTTGGATTGCCATCTAAAATATAATGACCTATTGCATGCATTAAATGAGTTTTTCCTAGTCCAACACCTCCATATATAAATAAAGGATTGTATGCTTTTGCAGGGGATTCAGCAACAGCTAACGAAGCAGCGTGGGCAAATCTATTACTATTACCTATTACAAAAGAATTAAAAGTATATTTAGGATTTAATGTGGAAGACATTTCATCGTTTACTACTATTGATTTTGATGATTGATTATTGTTACTTTTATTATCTTCTTTATCATAACTTTCAGACATTATAACGAAATCAATTGTATATAATTTTGAACAGACTGCTTTTATTGAATTTGCAACTAAATCTTTATATCGTTTATCTAAAATATCTTGAGTAAAGGAATTCGGAACGCTTATCTTTAGAGTATCAGAAGAAATAGATATTGGTTCGCAACTTTTAATCCAGGTATTAAAGCTAACTTCACTTAGCTCACTTTTAATAATATCTAGGGTTTTATCCCACAAATTTTTAAGATCGGCATCCATTCATATTCCTCCAATATTTTAATAAAAAAATTTTTAAAAGTTTATATACAGGTTATTAACAGAGAGATTAACATTGTAATATTATAGCCAAGTATGTATACAAATATATCAACATGTTAATAATTATGTGTATATATCCACTGAACAAAAAATTAATAACAGTATAGTTAAAAAAGTTATAAACAGCCATCTAATAGGCATAAATAGTGCTTATAGTATGTACTAAATAAAAAAACAAACAAGTTATACACAATTCTATCCACACATGTGGATAAGTTTTATCATTTAAAAGTTATTCACAACATAATACTTATGATAACATAAGTAATTATTCATATTCAATAAGTTATCCACAAAAAAATATATATAATTATAATTATCAACAATTATTACCACCTTGACAGAAAAATAGTATATATATATAATAGATAAGGTAAAATTTAAAATCGTAAAGTATAGTTTTACTATAAATAATAAATTTAAGGGGGTGCATTTTAATGTTCATGACTTACCAACCTAAAAAGAGACAAAGAAAAAAAGAACATGGTTTCAGAAAAAGAATGAGCACTCAATCAGGAAGAAACATTCTTAAAAGCAGAAGACAAAAAGGAAGAAAAAAATTAACAGCTTAAGGGCCGCTCTAAGTGGCCTTTTTTCTGCAAATGCAGGGAAAAAAGGAGAATATAAATATCTATGATTTATAGATTAAAGAAAAATTTTGAATTTACTATTATATATAGAAGAGGTAAATCATTTGCCAATGAACTTCTAGTTATGTATATATTGAAAAATAAGAAGAATAAAGATAAAGATTTTAATTTTTATAATAAATTAGGTGTTTCCGTAAGCAAGAAGGTCGGAAATAGCGTTGTTAGAAGTAGATGCAAGAGATTAGTAAGTGAAAGTTTTAGATTAAATTATCAATATATGATAAAAGGATATGATTTTATTTTCATTGCAAGAAATCCAATCAAGGGGAGAAGCTATTTTGATGTAGAAAAAGCTATGAAAAGTTTAATTAAAAAGGCAGGCTTATATAATAATGAAGAAATTACTAATACGCCTAATTAATTTTTATAGAAAGCATATCTCACCTGGAAGGCCTTCATGCTGTAGATTTACGCCTACTTGTTCACAATACGCTTTAGATGCCATAAATAAATATGGAGCTTTTAAAGGTGGTTTAATGGCTTTTTACAGAATATTAAGATGTAATCCTTTTTGCAAGGGTGGGTATGATCCAGTAAGATAAAATACAGGAGGTATATATTTTAATGTTTCAATCGATAGTTGACTTTATGAAAGGTATATTTGATTCCCTTCATAACTTTATTATGAGTATGGGTATATCAGATATAGGATTGTCATATGTTTTAGCAATATTTATTTTTACATTGATTATAAGAATTTTAATATTGCCATTTAACATTAAGGCAGCAAGATCTACACGGGGAATGCAAAAAATTCAACCGGAACTTAAGAAAATTCAAGATAAATATAAAGATGATCCACAAACATTGAATTCTGAAATGATGAAGTTATATAAAGATAATAATGTGAGTGTTGCAGGAGGCTGTCTGCCATCTCTATTACCATTGCCTATTTTAATGGCACTCTATTGGGTGTTTATGGGGATATCTGGCATAGAAGGAGCATCATTTCTGTGGATTAAAGATTTGTTTGCACCTGATAGATATTTTATATTGCCAGTTTTAGCAGCGTTATCAACATATATACCATCATATTTAATGTCTAAAGCAACTCCATCTCAGCCTGGTGGAATGAATATGGGAACAATGAATTTTGTTATGGCTGGAATGATGGGATTTATGTCATTGCATTTTAAGTCTATATTAGTACTTTATTGGATAATTGGTAATATAATTCAGACAATACAAACTTATTTTTTAAATTATAGACCAGCAATAAAAGAAATTCATGCTCAAAAAGAAGAGAAAGCTAAAGTAGAATCAGAAAAATTTGTTATGGCAGTTGAAGAACCTAAAAATTTAGCTAGCAAAAAAAGAAAAAATAAAAAGTAATTTAAGTTTGCTAATAATTAGAGGTGGTGAATTAACAGATGAAATCAATAGAAGTAGAAGGAAAAACTGTTGAAGAAGCCTTAAATAAAGCTTTAGTTGAATTAGACACAGATAAAAACAGAGTTAATATTGAAGTTCTAGATCATGGTTCAAAAGGTTTATTTAATGTTATAGGAGTTAAGCCAGCTAGAATTAGAGTTTCTAAGAAGTATGATTACATTGAAGAAGCACGAAATTTTATAGCAAATATACTTAATTGTATGGAAATAGAAGCTAAAATTGATATTAAAGAAGAAAATGATACTGTTATAATCAATTTATCAGGAGATAAAATGGGAGTAATAATTGGTTATAGAGGTGAAACTTTAGATTCCATTCAATATTTAGTTTCATTAGTAGTTAATAAAGTACATGAATTTCCTCATAAAAAAGTTATAATAGACACTGAGAATTACAGAAGCAAAAGAGAAGAAACTCTTAAGGGGGTTGCTCTTAAGACTGCCAATAAAGTTAAAAAGACACAAAAAGTATTTAAATTAGAGCCAATGAACCCTTATGAGAGAAGAATTATTCATTCTGCACTTCAAGGTGATGCTTTGGTTAATACATATAGCGAGGGCGAAGAACCATTTCGAAGAGTAGTTGTTGAATTGAAAAAGAATTTGTAAAAGAAAGCCGTTTAGGCTTTCTTTTTAAATTTATAAATAAATAAATATATTTTAGAAGAAAATTTTAGTTAATATGGCTTTGACTATTTATTATTTGTTATGTAAAATTGATATTAGTTTTGAAGAGGTATTAATATATAAATTCTTCTTTAATTGAGGAGGATAACATGAAAGAATTTGATACTATTTCTGCAATAGCTACGCCTATTGGAGAAGGTGGAGTAGCTATAATTAGAATTTCTGGCGAAAAAGCTTTAAAAATTGCTAGTAAAATATTTAAACCTAAGAATAGCTATGATATTGAAGGAATGAAAACATATACCATGAAATATGGAAATATTATAGATTTAGAAAGTAATGAAATAATCGATGAAGTTATATTAAGTTATATGAAAGCACCAAATAGTTATACAGGAGAAAATGTAGTTGAGATCAATTGCCATGGAGGGATTGTATCAACCAATAGTGTATTAAATCAAGTAATAAAAGCGGGCGCAAGGCTTGCAGAGCCAGGTGAGTTTACTAAAAGAGCTTTTTTAAATGGACGAATAGATCTAAGTCAAGCAGAAGCTGTTATGGATATAATTACTGCCAAGACTGAACTAGCGATGAAAGCTGCAATGTTGCAAAGCAATGGAGCTCTTTCTAATGAGATAGCCAATTTAAGAAGATATCTATTAAATGTATTAGCTTTAATTGAATATGCAGTTGATTTTACAGAGGATGATGAGGATGTAATTGATGCAAATCTTTTAACTGAAGTAAAAGATGGCATAAGTAAAACAATTGTTAAGGTAAAAGGATTATTAGCTAATGCTAATGAGGGAAAAATAATAAGAGAAGGGCTTAATATGGTTATTGTTGGCAAACCGAATGTTGGAAAATCATCTCTACTTAATGCCCTTTTAAAAGAAGGAAGAGCAATAGTAACTGATATTCCAGGGACTACAAGAGATGTAATTGAAGAATACATAAATGTAGATGGAATACCTATTAGAATAATTGATACTGCAGGGATAAGAGAAACTGAAGATATAGTAGAAAAAATAGGAGTTGAAAAATCAAAAGAAAAGATTGAAGAAGCAGATTTAATAATATTAATGCTTGATGCATCTCGAGAGATTAGTGAAGATGATCAACTTATAATAGATAAAATTAAGCACAAGAAATATATAACGCTATTAAATAAAGTAGATTTAGATATAAAAATATCAAGGGATATAATTGATAAGCTAGGCAATAAGATAGGTATATCAGCAAAGACAGGAGAAGGTATAGACGATTTAAAAAGAGAAATTAAAAATCTGTTTTTCAATGGAGAAATAAGTTCCGAAAGTTTGATAATATCAAATACAAGACATAAGCAGGCACTATATAAAGCTTTGGATAATTGCAATATAGCATTAGATAAATTTAATGCTAATGAATATCTTGATTTAATTTCTATATACATAACTGTAGCTATGAAAGCATTAGGTGAAATAACTGGAGATGAATTAGAAGAAGATTTATTGAATAAAATCTTTAGTGAATTTTGTGTAGGAAAGTAGGTAAAAGTAATGGCAATAAATTATGATGGTGGGCAATTTGATGTAATTGTTGTAGGTGCTGGTCACGCAGGTTGTGAGGCAGCATTAGCTTCAGCAAGGTTAGGACTTAGTACGTTAGTTTGTACAATTAATTTGGATTCTATAGCATTAATGCCTTGTAATCCTAATATAGGTGGTACTGCAAAGGGACATCTAGTTAGAGAGATTGACGCACTTGGTGGTGAGATGGGGATTAACATTGATAATACGTTTATACAATCAAGAATGCTAAATACTTCAAAGGGACCAGCAGTTCACTCTTTAAGGGCACAAGCTGATAAAAAGAATTATCAGTATAGAATGAAAAAAGTTTTAGAAGAACAAGATAATCTTAAAATAAGGCAGATTGAAGTTACTGAACTTCAGGTTAAGGATGGAAAGATAGATGGTGTTGTTACTAAAAATGGTGCTGTTTTTAATTGTAAGGCTGTAGTACTTGCAACTGGTACATATTTAAAAGGAAAAATTATCATTGGTGAAGTATCTTATAGTGGAGGGCCTAATGGACTATTTCCTGCAAATGATTTGTCCCAATCATTGTTAGACTTAGGAGTTACATTAAGGAGATTTAAGACAGGAACTCCAGCAAGAATAAATAGAAAATCTGTTGATTTTTCAAAGATGATTGAACAAAATGGTGATGATAGAATAGTACCTTTTTCATTTATGAGTGAAAATTTAGAAAGAGAACAGGTGTCTTGTTATTTGACTTATACAAATGAAGAAACTCGTAAAATAATTAAGGAAAATATAGATAGATCACCAATTTATAATGGTAGTATAAAGGGTGTTGGCCCTAGATACTGTCCTTCTATAGAAGATAAGATAATGAGATTTCCAGATAAACCTCAACATCAAATATTTATAGAACCTGAAGGGCTTGATACATTAGAAATGTATGTAGGTGGTTTTTCCTCATCATTACCAGAAGAGGTTCAAATTAAAATGCTTAAAACACTTCCAGGGCTCGAAAATGTTGAAATGATGAGAACTGCATATGCAATTGAATATGATTCAATTGATCCAACACAATTGAAGCCAACGTTAGAATTTAAAAATATTGAAGGGGTGTATGGTGCAGGTCAGTTAAACGGAAGTTCAGGGTATGAAGAGGCTGGTGCACAGGGATTAATCGCAGGGTTAAATGCAGCTTTGAAAATTAGAAACGAAGAACCATTAATATTAACTCGTTCTGATGCATATATAGGAGTACTTATTGATGATCTAGTTACTAAAGGAACTAATGAGCCTTATAGAATGATGACTTCTAGAGCTGAATATAGATTGTTGTTGAGACAGGATAATGCAGATTTTAGATTAACAGAGATAGGGCATAGGGCTGGATTAGTTACAGAAGAAAGATATAACAGATTTTTAATAAGAAAACTAAATATTGAAAATGAACTAACAAGATTAAAAAACTTAAGAATAACAAATAAAAAAGAAGTAAATGAGTTTTTAATTTCATTAAATTCATCTGAACTGAGAAAACCAATAAGTTTTTATGAATTAATGCAAAGGCCAGAGCTAGATTATTTTGATTTATTGCCACTAGATCCTGAAAGACCAGAATTACCTTATGATGTTGGTGAACAAATTAATATACTTACAAAATATGAAGGATATATACAAAGTCAATTAGAACAAGTTTCCCAATTTAAAAAATTTGAAAAAAAATTATTACCGATTAATATTAATTATAGTGATATTAAAGGCTTAAGGACAGAAGCTATTCAGAAACTAAATAGTATTAGACCAATAAGCATTGGTCAGGCTTCGAGAATTTCTGGAGTTTCACCAGCTGATATTTCAGTATTACTTATTTACCTTGAGCACCACTATAATAAACAATCTTAGTTATTAATATGGAGGGATTATGAATTTTTATGATTTAATGTGTCAATCATCAGAAGATGTTGGGATACAATTATCAAAGGAACAATTTGAAAAGTTTATTGATTATATGAAGCTTCTTCAAGAATGGAATGAAAAAATTAATTTAACAGCTATAATTGAGGATGGGGAAATAATTAAGAAGCATTTTATAGATTCGATAAAATCATTTAAAAGAGTTGAATTTAAAAATGCAGGTAATTTAATAGATGTTGGTACTGGAGCTGGATTTCCAGGATTACCAATTGCTATTATGAAAGAAGATATAAAAGTTACATTGTTAGACTCTCTTAATAAAAGAATTAAATTTTTGAATACTGTTATTACTAAGTTAGGTCTTTCTAATGTTACTACAATTCATTCAAGGGCAGAAGATGGCGCAAGAGATAGTAAATTTAGAGAGAAGTTTGATATAGCAACATCAAGAGCAGTTGCTAATATGAGTGTATTATCTGAATTTTGTTTACCATATGTAAAAGTAGGCGGTAATTTTATAGCATTAAAGGGACCATCAGTTGAACAAGAAATTGATCAAAGCTTAAATGCAATTAAAATTCTTGGTGGAGAATTAGTAAATATTTGTGAGGTAAATATTGAAGGGACTGAATTAAGGCACAATCTTGTTGTAGTAAAAAAAGTGAAGGAATGCCCTAAAGTGTATCCGAGAAAAGCTGGATTAATTACAAAGAATCCGCTTAAGTAACGCTTAATAAATCAGATTAAATTATATTATAGTATAAAATTAAAGGAAAAATGCAACTAGGATAGAATAAATAATTAAATATGTTATAGTATTTTTATAAGGGATGGGTCGATAGCATGAATAATGAAATAGTAGAAATTAACATAGATAAGGTAATTCCCAATATTTATCAACCGCGTAAGTTTTTTGACGAGGAAGCGATTGAAGAATTATCACAATCAATTAAGCAATATGGAATAATTCAACCTCTAACAGTAAGAAAACGAGGAGAAGTTTTTGAGTTAGTTGCTGGTGAAAGGAGACTTCGAGCTGCAAAATTAGCTAGCTTATTCACTGTTCCATGTAATGTTATTGATATAACTGATTCTGAATCAGCTCAGATTGCTTTATTAGAAAATTTACAAAGAGAAGATTTAAATTATGTTGAAGAAGCAGAAGCATATTATAATTTAATTAATGATCATAATTTTACTCAAGATGAACTTGCAAAGAGAATGGGAAAAAAGCAATCTACAATAGCAAATAAATTGAGACTATTAAAATTAAGTTCTGAAGTTAGAGAATTATGTTTGAATAATAAATTAACAGAAAGACATGCTAGAGCATTGCTCACAATTCCTAGTGAAGCTTTACAATTAAAAGTAGTTCAGAAGGTAATTAAAGATGTTTTAAATGTCAAAGCAACAGAAGAACTAATTAACAAGGAATTACTTAAATTAGCAGGAGAAGAGCTTAAAAATAAAAGAAAAAGAAATATTAAAGGTGTTTTACCTGCAAAGCTATATATAAATACCATTAAGCAAGTGTTGCAAAAATTTGATATTCCAGCTGAGTATGCATATAAAGATGAAGAAGAATTTATAGAAGTTACAGTTAAAATTCCCAAGCCAAAGAAGTAAAATTCATTATTAGTAATATTAAAGTTAAGGTGTCACTAATGATACCTTAACTTTAATTATGTAGAGTGTAATAATATAACCTATTGAAATTTACAGTACTCCATGTTACTGTTTGTTATATGTAGATGAATATTAAGTTAAGGTATGGTATTTTTATTATAATATTAATCTGTTACTGTTTTTAAGAACATAATTCTTTTATTATCATAGAAAAATATATATAATATTATTATGGGAAAGGGGGGACGCTCTTTTTGGGCTATAGTATGAAAAAAATTTGTGTTTTTAATCAAAAAGGTGGAGTAGGAAAAACAACTACCAATATAAATTTATGTGCATATCTTGCAATGGAAGGTTATAAAGTTTTAACAATAGATATAGATCCCCAAGGGAATACAACAAGCGGATTAGGATTGGATAAAAATAATTTAGAATTATCTATTTATGATGTGCTGATTTCTGATACAACTATGAAAGAATCAATTCTTAGAAGCGATCTAGTTCAAAATCTATATATAGTGCCTTCAACTATGGAACTTGCAGGAGCTGAAGTTGAACTTATAAACAGAACTGATAGAGAAAATATAATAAAGAATAAACTAGCGGAAATAGAAGATGAGTATGATTATGTATTTATAGATTGTCCGCCGTCTTTGGGAGTATTAACAATAAATGCATTAACTTGTGCAGATTCTGTTTTAATTCCAATTCAATGTGAATTTTATGCTTTAGAAGGCGTTAGTCAATTAGTTAATACCATACAATTAGTAAAAAAGTCTCTAAATAAAAATTTGGATATTGAAGGCGTTGTGATGACTATGTTTGATTATAGGACAAATCTTAGTAATGAAGTATTAAATGAAGTTCAAAAATATTTTAAGGATAAAGTTTATAAAACAACTATCTCAAGAAATGTTAGATTAGCAGAGGCACCGAGTTTTGGTTTACCAATTATGCTATATGATGAAAAGTGTAAAGGTGCGGAAGCCTACGTAAAATTGACTAAAGAATTTTTAAAGAGGCAGTAGGTGATAGAATGGCAAAAAAGTTTACTTTAGGAAAAGGATTAAGTGCGCTTATACCAGAAGAAGCAGAAAGTTTTAAAGAAGAAAGCAACAAGATTTTAATTTCAATAAATAAAATCAAAAGTGACGAAAAACAGCCAAGAAAATTATTTGATTCTGATAAAATTGCTGAGTTAGCGGAATCAATTAAGACTCATGGAATAATTCAGCCTTTAATTCTAAAAAAACATATTAATGATCAGTATATAATTGTAGCAGGTGAAAGAAGATGGAGAGCAGCTAAAATGGCTGGATTAAAAGATATACCTGCAGTTATAATGGATTTAAGTGATAAGGACACACTGGAAATTTCATTAATAGAAAATATTCAGCGTGAAGATTTAAATCCTATTGAAGAAGCTTTAGCTTATAGAGAATTGTTAAATGATTTTAAAATAACTCAAGAAGAATTAAGCAAGAGAATTGGAAAATCAAGAGTAGCAATTGCTAATACAATGAGGTTAACCAATTTAGATGAAAGAGTTCAGCAATACATAATTGAGAGCATTATTTCTGAAGGACATGGTCGAGTACTTCTTGCAATTAATGATAAACTAAAACAATGTGAAATTGCACAAAAAGTAATTGATGAAAAGTTATCAGTTAGAGAATTGGAAGGATTAGTTAAGAGAATTAATAATGAAGCAGGTAAAAATAAGATTGATGAAAGTGCTAATGAGTTAAATCCTTATTATAAAGAAATAAAGAATCAGCTCCAAAGTTATTTTGGAACTAAAGTAAATATTTTAAGTAAAAAGAATAAAGGGAAAATCGAAATTGAATATTATTCAGAAGAAGATTTGCAAAGAATTTTAGATATTATTAATATGTAGTGTTTCACGTGAAACAATTATGAAAGGAATGACAAAATTGGATACACTAATTAATACAATTAATGAGCTAATGCCTTACTTACTAATTGGAATGTTAGTAATAATTATTTTATTATTTGTAATGGTAATAGTCTTATTTAAAGCGGTAGGAAGAGTAGAAAATAAATATAGAAGATTTATGAAGGGAACTAATAATACTAACATAGAAGAAATGCTAATTGAACGATTAAGTAGCATTGAAGAAACAAAAGAAATTTCCGATAAAGCATTACAAGAATGTAGAAAGTTAGAAATTAAAATGAAAGATTGTATACAGAAAGTGGCAATAATGAGATATAAGGCATTTGAAAACGTAGGAAGTGATTTGAGTTTTTCTATTGCAATGTTAGATGATAAAAATGATGGGGTTATTTTGACAGGAATATATGGAAGACAAGAAAGTACAACCTATGCAAAACCAATTGATAAAGGAATTTCAAGATATGATCTTTCAGAAGAAGAACTTTATGTGTTAGATGAGGCATGTAATAAAGAAAATAAATAACTAAAAAGGAACTGTTGCAAAATTAACAGAGTTAGTTTTGTGGCGGTTTATTTTTTTAGACATATAAAAATGTGAATTAAGAAGAATTCACATTGTGATTATATAATTAACTTGAATTCGGCAAGTAATTTTAAAAACATTAAAATTACTTGCTGTTTATTATTTTATAAGTTTTTTTTAGTAATTTTGAATTGTAATTTATTTCAAGGTAACTTTAATAAACCTCATTAAATGA
>JAJXWH010000003.1 GCA_021781745.1 Bacillota bacterium
CTATGTATTTTAGTTGTGGTCGGCAAACCTACTACTAGTTTACATCGGAGGTATTGTTTTTTCTACTCATAGCTAGAAGCTTTCCGGAACCACCGGTCTAACCGGTGGTATTCTAAATACAAAAAGACTACTGTGATACTATCACAGCAGGCAATCGCAATACCGGTTATTATCACTTTATCGGTGCCAGCATGGGTGATCAAATAAGTAACAATTTTATCTGGACTGATAATACACTCTATGGAACTCCCGGAAATCCTTTCAATAGTTCCACAATTATCATTACTACTGCAGATAAAGGTATAAATAATCAAATGCGTGATGCTCTTGTTAAATCAGGTTTTAATCCTGGTATCATGAATGATGATAATATTCCTATAAATCTGGTCAATATGGGACTAGAAAGAGGCAAAGATACCTTTATGTTTGTCATGAGGGCTGCTGTTTGGGAAAATTCTGATATTGGCTGGGATTATATTTACAATCTTAATAAATATTTTACAGTACTACGTATTACCCCTAAAACCCCTTGTACTGCAACAAAACCTTGGCCAATACCAGCACTAAAAAAACAAGAGATATGTGTAACTGAATTCCAAGTTGTTCCTACTGCTAGGGACACGCTAGATTATCTAAGAAGTAAAATTATTAGCAAATACGGAAGTCCAGAATATGATATTGTAGATTTGGATTTAAATCTCGCAATACTTGATGCGTATGAGGGTATATTACAAGATGTCAACGTCTGGATAGATGACAGAGATGCAGTCTATCTTAAAACAGAAAATTTCCAATTAGAATCAGATGATGATTTTGTGATAATATATGGAATCAACCACACCCAAACTAAATTTGCAACGTATTTCAACGCCAGTTTTTATGGAGAAGAACTTTGGAACGGCGTTGCGGGAGCCGTTATTACAAATGATCTTCAATATTCCGCAAATGAATATTTCCCTAAATCTTATAAAAATGAAAAGTACTATTATGTGATAAAAATGGCACGAAAGCACAAAGAAGGTAATGAAGTTATTATACCTTATAGTACAGGCAACCCTCAAGGATCAGCATACGGGGTTGACAACAATGAAGAGGCTTTTATAATCACCAGAACTTATGTCAACCAGGAAACCAAAGTTGCTTCAGCTCATTTTGATGTTATCTGGGATCATGCAATCCTATTTAGAAAAAAGAACAAACATGGGCATGATTTAAATAATTAATATCTGGGAAGATATAAAATAATATGTATAACAGCACTAAAATTCAGTGTTGTTATACGTATATTTTCAACATTTCTATTATTCTTACAATCATATTCAACAGGTTTTATTTCTCCCCCATTCTTCAATTTAAATATTATTCACTTAGATTAAAGCAGTGCCTAAAGCTAATGAAGCTCGAAGGCGATTTATATCGCTTATAGGAGGCAATCCAAACATACGTGCATATTCCCTGCTAAATTGAGACGGACTTTCATAGCCAACTTGAAAACCAACGTCTGCAGCTTCAGATGATTCAGCAAATAGCAAGCGCCGTGCTTCTTGTAATCTTATAAGTTTTTGATATTGCAAAGGACTCATTGCTGTTACTTTTTTAAACTGATTATGCAATGATGATGTGCTCATATTTACTTTTTTTGCTAACTCCTCAATTCTGAGCGGTTTTGAAAAATTACTATTTATAAACTGAATAGCTTTTGCAATGCAATGCGCATGACTCCCAATCATTGCAAATTGCTTAATTAGGTTGCCCTGACTATCCTGCAAAATTCTATAAAGAATTTCACGAATTATCAAAGGCGAAAGCACTGGAATATCCTTAGGTGTATATAATAGGCGAACAAGTCTTAAAACAGCATCAAGTAAATCAGAATTTATTCTATTTACAACTATTCCACGTCCTGAATCCTTCTTACCATTCCACATCTCATTTGATTCCTTAATAATATCAAGTATTTGATCAGTATTAAAATTTATTTGAACGCATAAATAAGGTTCCTTAGGAGTAGCTTGAATTATTTGACCAGTAATAGGAAGGTGAACAGATGCAACCAAATATGATGCTGAATCATACTGATAGTTTTCATTTGCCAATGTTACAATTTTTGATCCTTGTACAATTACTAATAATGATGGTTCATAAATAGCATGTAAAGGCTCGGAGACATTTGATGCACGAAATAACTGCAAAGCAGGTATATCTGTAGTATGTATTCCATCCTCACTAACAATTCCGCTAATAATTGAAACTAATTCTTCTTGATAAATTGTAATTTTGCCATTCACTAATTCTTTATCCATTTCTAACTCCTTTCTCTATTCATTTATATATAAATTATATTATTCTTTGTAGAATTAGGCAATAATCCTATGATAATAGGCTACCTAAATAACGTATCAGATATGTATAATTATCTTAAGATACAAGCTATTTAGTGAAAGCAGGAAGCAGCTGCGTGCTGCATATATTAAAGGAGGATTTTATTATGAATACATCTAAAAAAGAAAGAATTGCAATTGTTACAGGAGGATCACGTGGAATTGGACGTGCAATCTCAGAACGTCTCGCATCTGACGGACAAATAGTAGTTATCGCATATGCAAACAATGCTGTTGAAGCCAGTAAAACTGTACAAGCAATAGTTGAGAAAGGAGGAAAAGCAATTGCTGTTAAGACAGATATCAGCGACGAAGCTGCAGTTAGTAATCTTTTTGATGTAACAGAGAAAGACTTTGGCGGAGTAGATGTTGTAGTTAACTCAGCTGGCATTATGACGCTTAACACAATTGCTAATTTTGATCTTAACAAACTTGATCAAATAATTCGTACAAACATCCGTGGCACCTTTGTTGTTGACCAACAAGCTGCCCGTCGCGTAAGATCTGGAGGTGCTATTATTAACCTTTCAACTTCAGTAAAAAAACTTGCATTACCTACTTATGCTGCTTATGTTGCTAGTAAGGGAGCCGTTGATGCAATCAGTCTTGTACTTGCAAAAGAGCTTCGCGGCAAAGATATTACCGTAAATGCGGTAGCCCCTGGACCAACAGCAACAGAATTATTTTTTGAAGGTAAGGATGCTGAGACAATTGACCGTATGGCTAAGCTGAACCCTATCGAACGTTTAGGAACACCAGAAGACATTGCAGAGGTAATTTCTTTTTTAGCAGGACCTGCTAGATGGATCAATGGACAAACCATTTATGTTAATGGAGGTATGGTTTAGAAATTCAACCAATGTGCCTTGCAATTTAAGTAATGCGTTGATTCAATAATATCAATTATATCAATCAACGCATTAAATATTTTATCATAAAGTTCTGTGATCACTCCTTCAATTCCCCTCGACAAAATCAATAAACTTATCTGAAAATCCATCCTCTGAACAACTTGCTCGGACTGATACACAGCCATTTATTTCAATTTCTTTAGTATTAGTTTACCAGCTTTATCAATTTGTCCTTGATGCACATTCGTTGCTATTAGTATGGCTTTTTCAAGCATATTAACACCTCCATAAGCTAACTATAATCTATTTATATAAAACACACTCATATTCTTTATTCTTCTCAAATTCTTTTTTAGCAAAACTGCATATTGGTATTATCTTTTTATTATTACTCATGGCAAATTCTACAACCTTCTTTACTAACTGCTTTCCTGCACCTTTACCTTTCAATTGTTCATATACATAAGTATGATCAATTTCTATTATGTCTTGCTCAATATCAGTTAATATTATCTGAGCTAAAGGATTTTCTTCTGTATCTCCAATATAAAATTTATTTTCTCCCTTCTTTATCTCCATACACTAATCTCCTCTCTACATTATTTAAATTGCACTTAAATAAAATACATTTTTATTTAATCTCTTTTCATTTATTATACAGTCTTCTCTTCTTCAAACCAAAGCAAAACTAATACTTAATTTTACATTTTCCTTAAAAATTCCATTTTACCCCTTGACCTAAACTTGACTTTAGGTGTTAAACTTCAATAGAAGTTAGGTAACTCGTTAAGTCAAATGAGGAAGTTAACTTTATGTCAATATTTTATTTCTCAGTTTAAACAGTAAAAAAATTTTTTTATAAGCCTTATTGTAATGCAGATTATTAAAAATAGCTGAATGGACGAAAAATAAAAATAGACTAAGCATTTCTACCTAATCTACTTTTGCATAAGTGTTTTCTAAATTCAAAATGAATATTCAGCCATTTATATTATAACGAAATATGGTCGAAAAAAGTTTACTTTAACATAACTTTAATATTCATTTTACAATTTGATAATTGCATGAATTTAGCTAATCTATAATGGCTTTATTTAATAATTGGTTTATTCGCTCATAGTGATTTCTTGCAAGCTTTTCTGTCTAATCCTAAGCCATAGGATAATTTCTATCAGACATATCATCATAAGAATAATCTCCATAAGCATTGATTACTAAAAGTTAATGGAACTAACTTTTTTGGTATTGTCTGTATTGCCTTCACCTAAAAGTCTCGATATATATGTTTCAGAACCTACTCCAAACAGTAAACATTATATTACTAAATCTTCAAACAACCTTATTTAAAAGAGACTTAATAAAATTTATTAAATTTTGTCTTTTGAGGCAACCTTTATAACAAAATCCTTGAATATTTTAGCCGAAGGAGTCATATATCCATTCTTCAACCACCCCATATGAACAGTTCTATAGCAATGAGGTTCCTTTATTCTTAATACTGATAATTCATCAGTTATTAAATTAGGGGTATTGGGAACTATTGAAATACCAAGACCTGCACTAACAAAACCTGTTACCACCATACTACTTTCATTAGGTTTCATAGATGCTTTAGGAATAAAACCAGCATTTTCAAAAACAGAACACATTTTTCCTTTGATTCCCTCTGAAAAAAATACAAAAGATTCTTCTTTCAAATCTTTTAGTAATACCTCTGTTTTATCAGCAAGATGATGATTTTTAGGCACTATTACAACAAGTTCCTCATTTTTTATAGGAATTGATTCTATTTCTTCATACTTTTTAATATCTTCAAATTCATCATAAAAACCTAAATCAAACTTACCATTCTTAAGGCCTTTTAAAATATTAAAAGTTGATTGAATCCCAAACTCAAATTTCGTATTTGGACTTTCCTTCAAAAAATCACTTATAATCGAAGGAATAAAGTGTGTTCCTATAGTGTAAAGTGAAGATATTGAAACTGTACCTGCCATGGGATTAATTATATCCTGTAATTCCTTTACTCCTTCATTGATCTCCATTATTGCAGCATTTGCACGTATTAAAAACATATCTCCAAAACGAGTTAATTTTATATTACGACCATTTTTTCCAAATAATGGTACATTTAACTCTTCTTCTAATTTTGAAATAGCTTTACTCAAGGCTGGCTGGGTTACAGAAAGTAAATTAGCTGCTGATGTAAAATTTTGTGTTTCCGCTACGGTTTTAAAATATTCTAATTGCTGCCAGTTCATAATCTGCACTCCTTAATTTATAATATCTTAAGTTATAGAAGATCAATAACAATCTATAACTTTTATTCATGAGTATAATAAAAAATATTAATTAGACACTTTATAGTTTTATTGATATCATTAAATCACTTCATAAATATTATTAGAATTTTGATAATTAATTATAAATTATATTTATATATTCGTCAAAAACTATAATGATATTTATTTAAGTAAGGAGTTTTAATATTTTTTAACAATTAGCCAATACTAAGTTAGAGTTAAAAAATCCGTATATTGAAAGGAGAAAAATTATGAATGAAATAATTCAAAATATTTTAACAAGAAGAAGTATAAGAACTTATAAAGAAGATCAAATTTCTGATACAGACTTAAATACAGTTTTAGAGGCTGCCCAATTTGCTCCAACAGGTATGAGCAAACAAGACTGGCATTTTACAGCAGTCCAAAATAAAGAAAAAATCGAGAAACTTATTTCTGCAATAAAAGAAGCTATGCTAAAGTCGTCTATAGAACAATATAGAAAAATGGGTGAAAATCCTAATTTTAATCCATTTTATAATGCACCTACAATAGTCATTACAGCTTATGATAAAACTTCACTTACAAAGGAATCTGATTGTGCTGCTGCGCTTCAAAACATGCTTTTAGCTGCACACGCACTTAATATCGGATCTTGCTGGATTCATATATTAGCTCTTACTGGAGAAGATCCTGAAGTTAGAAGCATACTTACAGAACTAGGTGTTCCAGAAGATTATGCAGTGTTTGGTACTGCTGTTTTAGGCTATAACAGTAAAGAAGAACCTAAAGCAGCATCTAGAAAAGAAGGAACTTTTAATATAGTAAAATAAAATTATAACGCTGGCAAAAAGCTGTATTGCTTAATGCCAGCGTTAATTATAATGTTTTTAACCTGTTTATTGATTCGTAGATACTTCTAATAAGCTTTTCCTTCTAATTCCCATCCATAGAGAAATTCCTATCAAACATGAAAGTCCTTCCGTAGCTGTCATCGCCCAAATAACGCCATTAACAGCAAATAGTAAGTTTCCTACAATCAAAATAGGAATAAATAAAACACCTCTTACAGCGGCCATAACGTTTGATTGCACACCAGCTCCTTGGGCTTGGAAGATTCCAGTAAAAAATTCACATAGGGCAGCAAATATAGTTGAGGAAAGTTGAGCTATGAGAGTTATTTGACCAATGGCAATAACCTCAGGGTCAACACTGAATATGCCAATAATCTGTAACCTGAGTGCAGATATAACTACTCCTATAGTTAATGTTAAAGCCAGAATATATAATATAGTTTTTTTAACAATTTCCATTAGACGCTTTTGATTATTAGCAGAGTAAGCAAATGCAATTAGTGGTACAACTCCCATTGCAAATCCCATACCAATACAATCTACAATTTGAACAACTCTTTGTGCAACTCCAAATCCAGCCACAACATTATCTCCGTAAATCATAGAATAATTATTGAAAAGCAGACCTATAATGACCATAAATCCACCAAGTAATAAGGCTGAAACTCCAACCTTAAAAATTTCACCATAAATTTCTTTACTTGGCTTAAAGTCCTTAATTGATAAACTCTGAACAGTACTCTTTTTTTGTAGATAATATATAAAATACAAAACGGAAAATATATTACCACAAACAGAGGCTAACGCTGACCCCATAACATTCATATTAAGAACGAAAATGAATAAAGGATTAAGTATTATATTAATTATAATACCGCCTATAGTACCAGTCATAGAAACAGTTGATGCTCCCTCTGCACGCACAGCTGATTCAAGCGCCATATTAACAATAATAACTGGAGCACCAATAACAAGTATCATAATAAAATTTCTTGTATATTGTAGTGTCTCACCACTTGCTCCTAAAAGCGGCAAAATAGAAGATAAAAAAGGTAGACATATCATCATAAAAATAATACCTATAAGCATTGATGACCAAAAGTTAATGGAACTAACTTTTTTGGTACTATCTGTATTGCCCTCACCTAAAAGTCTCGATATATATGTTCCTGAGCCTACTCCAAACATTTGCCCAAGTGCCATTAATATTGATGAAAATGGCAATGCCAGCATCACTGCCGCCATCATGGCAGTATTATTAAGCTTACCTATAAAAAAAGCATCGATGATATTATAGACAACTGACGTGATACTACTTAGTATCATAGGAATAGCCATGTGTATTATTGCTTTCGTAACAGGTGCCTTTTCCAGATAGTATAGTGATTTTTGATCCATATTTTCTATGTTTTCCATATAAAAAACTCCTTCCATGCTGTATACGTAATAAAATTAGCACTTAACAATAAGGCATAATCTTCTTTCAATATTATTAATTCTAGTTCCTGTTTGGTTCTACAAACACAGTATATAGCTTCTATTTAAACTAAACTTAAATGGAATTTAAACGCAATGTAAACAAAAAAACACAGTCTGTTAATTCAGACTGTGATAATGGGCCTCTTAATTTCTATCTAGGCAGCCAAACAGTAAATTCCGTACCTTTTCCAATTTCACTTGTAAGAGATATTTTCCCCCCATGTAAATCAATAATCTTTTTTACTATTGAAAGTCCAAGTCCGTTTCCACCCAAAGAACGATCACGAGATTTATCTGCTTTATAAAACCTCTCGAAAATTCGCGGTTGATCTTCCGGTGAAATACCTATCCCTGTATCGGAGATTTTACATTCAATTCCGTCTCCATTACTACATAAGTTAACTCCTATATTTCCGTTTTTTGGTGTAAATTTAATAGCATTATTAAGCAAATTTATAAATACCTGGCTTAATAAATCTTCATCTCCACATATTATGGTTTCCTCAAGAGAAACATCAAGTGTTATATTTTTCACTGACCACTGTGGTTCTAGCATGAGTAAAATACTTTCAATCTGCTTATTTATTTGATATTTCTTTAAGTTTAAATTATTATCTTCCGATTCCAAATTAGATAATCTTAATAGATTTTCGCTTAATTTGGATAATCGTTTGCTTTCAGTTTCAATTATATTGGCATAATGTGATATTTGGCTTTCACTTAAATTTCCTTTTTTTAAAAGCGCAGCAAATCCTGAGATAGATGTTAACGGTGATTGTATTTCATGTGATACATCTGATATAAAATCTTGACGCAATTTTTCCAAGGAACCCAGCTCTTTTGCCATTCTGTTGACATTGTCTGCTATCTCATTAAAAGGGTCGTGCTCATTTGTTTTAACAAGGACATTGAAATCACCGGAAGCTATCTTGTTCATAGCTTCAATAGCTCCACTTAATATTTGAAAACGTGAAAGATCAAATTTCCTATTTTTATTAGTAAATCGCCAGTGTAAATAGAAATATATTTTCAAGCTTACAAAATATATCACAACTGAAAGAAAACTTTGAACAATAAAGATTAGATATAAAGGCATGCTTTCTAATTGCCCTAAAATAAATATGAAAATATAATATCCGCTAGTAAGACCAAGTAATGTTGTAAAAAAAATTAGTATCATTGAAATCAAGGGTTCGTTTCCTCTCACTTCACTTCCTCCAATCTGTAACCAAGTCCACGAATTGTAGTAATTTTAAACTTGTAAACCTCAAATGGGAATCTTTCTCTAAGACGATTTATATGAACGTCAAGAGTTCGTTCGTTTCCTTCAAAATCAAGACCCCAAACTTCCTCAATCAACCTATCACGAGAAAGGGTTTTACCAGAATAACTTCCGAGCATGAATAAAAGTTCAAATTCCTTCATGGGTATATCACATTGTTCATTGTTACTAATAACGCTGTAACTACTTTTATCCATGACTAAATTACCAATAGTAATAGTCTGTGAAGCAGCTACTTTATAACGCCTCAAAAGTGCTTTTATTCGAACAAGCAGCTCATCAACCTCAAAGGGTTTTGTTAAATAATCGTCTGCACCAAGTTCAAAGCCCTTTACCTTTTGGGAAAGTTCACTTTTTGCAGTCAGCATCAAAATTGGCATATCCTCATAATATCTGCGTACTTGTTTACAAAATTCGTAGCCGTCCATTTGAGGCATCATAATATCAAGAACACAAAGGTCTATTTTTTCCTCTCCAAGTTTTTCCAAGGCATCTCTTCCATTTACAGCTTCTGACACAGAAAATCCTTCATTTTTCAGTACTGTACAAATAAGCTCTCTAATATAACCATCATCATCTATAACTAAAATTTTATTCAAATCTCTCACTCTCCTATTGTAAGTATACACTATGAATGTAAATACAATATAAATTAAACCTATTTTTTTATTATATCTTTTAACAGTCCTTCAAACCATTGGACATTTACTAAGTGATGAGAAAGTGAATTTTCCAACATTTTTTTAAAATAAGTTGGGATAGTTTCATTATGCTGAAGAGATTGTTCTAATAAAAAAACTTTATTTTTTGTTTGTTCAATTTGTATTTCTATTAGTTTTGTTAGCTCCTCGCTTTTATATTCATTAGCAAATAGCATTGCTGCATAAAAAGATAAGTTTATATACTCTGTTTCAGAGCCATACTTGTACATCAATTTTTTAAGTTCTTTATCCCCTAGTTTAGTGAGGATATAATTACGCGTCTCTCTAGCATTATCTAATTGGTCAACCTTTTCGATATATCCTTTTTCCTCTAAATTAATTTTACATTAGAGTCATTCAACTGTCTTCAGAGCTAATCAATAACAAAAAATATCCGCCTAAGGTGAAGCCGGAGAATTTCATAACTTCCGCATATTGCAAATCAATAATATCCTGCTCAATATAATGGCGATATCTGTTCTCAGAACGGTTAGGGCATACTAAGCCAAGTTTATCATAGTATCGTAATGCGTCTTTTGGTATTTGCAACAAATCAGACACTTGCTGGATAGAATATGTATCCATAAAATCTCCCTCCTATGCATTCATAGTAACATTGGAGTATACTCAAATGTCAACAAAAATAGACTAAGCTTTTCCGCTTAATCTACTTTTATATAAGTGTTTTCTAATTTTAAACGAATATTCATAACATTTATATTATAGCGAAGTATGATTGAATAAAATTTACTTTAATGCTCATTTTACAATTTGATAATTCACAAATTTAAGTAATATTCTTCAATTCTTCTATTGTTTTTAATAAAACTTCTATAGTTTTCGTATTCTTTTCTTGTTGCTCTACAAGCACATCAATTTTGTAATGTAAGTCTTCTATTATAATCTCAGATTTTAAATTAACAAGATAATCATTTGCAGCAGTTAATCTATCTTTTTCTGATTGACGATTTTGTGACATCATAATTATAGGAGCTTGTATGGCAGCAAGACATGACAATACTAGATTCAAAAATACAAATGGATATGGATCAAATGCTCTATCACTCAAAATAACAGCATTCCCTATAATCCAAATTGCTAACACTACACCAAAGGTTATGATAAATGCCCAACTTCCACCAAAGGAAGCTATTTTGTCAGCAGCTCTTTGTCCTAATGTTGAATTTTCATCATCTGTTTCATTTATATTTTTTGATATTTTTCCGCTAATAAGTTCATGCATCAATTCTTCATTAATATTACTTCCTTTTAAATCCTTATCTTTTTCTAATATCTGTCGTACCAACTCTTCTTTACTGCTAGATACTTTATTATTCTCATTCATAACTTATTCCTCCTTATAATGCCATTACTTATTATCCATTTAGTAAATTCCCCGACTTCCGCATAATAAATAATTTATTATGTATTTATTATAACAGATTCCATAAATTTCATTCAAAAAAGCAGTAGATAGATTGTTTCTTAATTCTTTATAATTCTATTTATATTCTTCTTTTTTAGCATTGTATAAAAATATCGCAAATCATATCAGTTTTCAAAGATCAAATTCTATTGCTTAATTCATATTTTTTACACGTTTAAATTTAAATCTGTCATTATTCTGACACAATAACCCATTATAATAAAATCATAGACAGTAATAGAAACTTTTTTCATAAATATTTATCCCTTACAATACTTAAGAGTAACATTCATATTCCCCTTATGAAATGTTACTCTTATTTATTTCATTTAGTATTTTAGCTTTAATTATACTGTTATTTATAGTATTTTGGCGCTACCCCAACCCTGCCACTTGGAATACTTAAATATATTAATTCCTTTATACGAACAAGTATCCACTGTTTTGAATATCCATAAAAGTATACTTTTGTGGAGTTGTAGATTATTTATTGAAATAATGACCTTGCTCCAAATCCGCAATCAAGCCTGGTTGCATCGGATTCCACCCCAACACCTCTTTTGTTTGTGCAGAGTTTCCTGGCATTACACTTGGGATATCGAGCGCAGCCAATGTACCAAGAAATCCAAAATGATCATTTGCTTCTTCACGGGAAATGCTTACCACTGGAATGTTTAAATATTTTCCGATAGTACTAGCAATATCATAAAAAGGAATTCCTTCGTCGCCTCTTCCAGTAAAATATGAACCAGCCGGAGCTTTTTCAATTGCTAGACGATAAAGTTTAGCAGCATCAAGTCTATGAATAGCTGGCCATCGATTAGCTCCATCTTCGACATATGCAGATACTCCTTTTGAACGCGCAATACTGATAAGTCGCGGAATAAATCCATGGCTATCCGCATCACTATGTACTGAAGGTGCAAGACTAATGACAGCGGAACGAACCCCTATATCAGCTAAAGCTAATGTAGCTTTATCCGAGGCATCCCCATTGGCATGAGCAGTGGTCACAAATGGTTTTCCAGTACCTCTAAGGGTTTCCCCAATTGCATTAATTACATTTAAGTCAATGGCAAGCGATCCTGCAAAATCCGAAAAATCATGTAAAAAAGCCAAATGAATAACACCGTCTGCCATGAAAGCCCCTTTGCAAAGACATTCCGTATCTTGAAGGGTACCAATCAGTGCCTCTGCTCCAACACCTTCCAATCTTTTGGCACCCTCTTCCGAACGTGTTAATCCAATCACTTTATGACCTGCTTGAATCAGTTCTTGTACAACCGCTGAACCGATATAACCTGTTGCTCCAGTTACAAAAATTTGCATAAAAACTCCTCCTTAATTAATTATAAAATCAGTATCAAATTATAAGCTTATATTAATACCTATGTTTTTGAGCTTTAGAAACATTATAAAATAAATTAAGCTCATAAAGTTGCCTATTAAAGTTTGTTTTTTTGCCTAATCCTACTTTATGAATAATAGTGTATTCGATTTATATGTTTTTTAATCCTATCATGGTATACTTAAAAAATATGAAAATTATATTCACATTTAAATAGCATGCCAAGGAGGTAATTATTAAAGATGACTATAAATGATGAAAATTTATCACGCTCAACTCCCAATAATGTCAACGATGAACTTTCATTTGAAATGAATCGACTGGCACATTTAATAAAAGATTATGCTCCTAAAGATGGTGGCTTTCAGCTTAATATACCTGGTCTGCACTTAGGGCGAATTTCCCAACCTAACGTTAATAACGTCAAAAGCTTTTACTTGCCGTCTTTAGGTATTGCACTACAAGGTATCACTCTCGTTACAATCGGACATGAAATATATCAAAATGACGGAACACATATGCATATTGTTCCCATTGCTATGCCAATTACTCTTCATACTACAGAAGCTAGCCCTTCAAAACCTTATCTTGGTATCAGACTGGATCTCAATCCTGAAAGAATAGCTGGACTTATCCCAAAAGTGTATCCACATGGCTTACCTAAAACACAAAAAAGAAATATTAATTATTTCACTGATATTGACATAAATATTGTGAATGCTTTTTCGAGGCTTCTACAATTATTAAAGAACCCCAAAAACTCAAAGCTTCTTGTGCCTCTCATCATTGATGAGATTTTAATACGCCTACTTTGCAGTCCCATCGGTGATCATGTTGCTGAAATTGGTCTATCAAATTCTGAATCGCAGCAGGTTACAAAAGCAATTTCCTGGCTGCGTGAGAATTTTGCCCAGCCAATAAAAATTGTGACTCTTGCAGAACTTTCAAACATGAGTGCATCTGCATTTCACCGTCATTTTAAGTCATTGACTAATATGAGCCCCCTGCAATATCAAAAAGCCCTGCGCTTACACGAAGCAAGGCATTTAATGTTATCCTCTCAAATGGATGCGACGACCGCATGCCATATGGTAGGGTATATCAGTGATTCACAATTTAGTCGTGATTACTCGAACTTTTTCGGTAACCCGCCAAAAAGAGATATTGAAAAAACGCGCCGACAAACACAAATACTGTTCTGACTAATTTAGTTGATACCACTATAATACCAAACTGCATCAAACGGCTTCCTATTTCCATATAAATATCAAAAGCAGTATTATGGTAAGACTTTCTTCCAAATATAATCAAATTGTAGTTATGTTACATTAAACAAAGTGACTCAAGCCATTCATTTTGGGGAATTGAAATTCTATATTAACCCATATATTTTTTTTATCCCTATCTAAACACTTATTTAAAATAGGTATTGAAAACATTATTTTATTAATAAAATACAGAAAAGGTAGATTAAATATTTCTACCTAATCTACCTTTATAATGTCAATTATTTATATAATAATCATTATGCAAGTCTTACCACATATTATCTCTAACATATTGTCCCCACCAAGTATAGTTCCCCCAAGAGCTAGTCATATCTAGCCATGAATTAGAAGAATCATTTCCTGACCAAGACCAAGCAACAAATCCAATTCCATTTGATTTACAATAACTTATTAAATGCGCTACATCTACCTTACAGCCTAAATTGTTATTACCGCTATTATAATTATAACCAAATTCTCCAACTATTATTGGAATGCCTTTACTCTTGCAACTGCTTAAAAATGAATCTATATCTAAATCGTTATTCCATGAACCATACATGTGTATGCTAAAGATAACGTTTTTATTAGTATTACAATTATACACATCACTAGCATAATTTAATATATCACTGCTGTCTTGTCCCCAACCACCAGCATCGATTACAAGGGTTCCAGTATAACCAGCAGTACGAATTTTGTTAATAGCACTTTTATAACCATCTCTCCAAACAGTGCTATTGGATGGCCCCCATTCATTAGCAATATTCATCCAAGCTTTAGGGTGATTTTTCATAACAGTTAATACGCTACTACTTACCCAATAATTTACACAAGTATTTAATGAATCAGTTGTCGATCCACCAGTTGCGTCATGAAGTTCAACTATTGGCTTCAGTCCTAAATTATCACACTTTGTAAGAAAATCATTTAGTCTAGAAGCTGAACCGCTAGTACTCCAAACAAGACGTACAGTATTAAATGTTTCACTTTTGATTTTATCAAGAGCGGAATAAGATTGACTATCATACCAGATGGCAGGTACATTAGCACCTCTTATCCATGAAGAGTCTTCAGCTGCACTAGCTGGAGCTTGAAAAGTAAAAATTGATGATGATAAAAGTAATAGAGATACCATAAGTTTAAATTTAGATTTTTTTATCATTTTTACACCTCACATAATATATTTCAGTTATATTATACCATGTGTGTAATCTTTTTCAATAAAAATATATGCTTTTAAAATAAAAATGTTATATCTTATACCTTTTTTAAACATTTCATAAAAAAATTATACATTAAAGAATTTCAAATGAACTTTCTTGAATAATACATATTTCAATTTGCTATTTATTTTTATTAATTCATGATCATTTACTATTGTTAGTCAATTGTAACACAATTTACAAATAAGCAGTATTATTTATCCTTCTTAATTTATATACATTACATAAGTTAAAATTAAATTGCAAAATAGATTTAGTGATAACTTCGGTTACTACCCTTTTTTATATAAAAAATGAGCCGCTACAAAACTAACTATGTTAGTTTTGCAACAACCCCATTAATAAACAATATAAGAATAATATTAATCATTGCGATGCCTATCTATTATTATGATAAAACACTAAATTATTTGATTGACGCTTCATAGATTTCCTTAATTGAGTTTGATATAGTTGCATTAAATTCTTCCTCAGCTTGCTGAACAGTTAATCCTTGCGATAGTGCCCGTGAAAAACTAGCAATTAACCTATGATTACATGCTAATCTTTTATTTGCTTCAATTTGACTATACCCACCAGATAAAGCCACAATTCGAACAACATGTGGATCATCCATCAAATCACTATAGAAATTATCCTCCGTTGGTATTGAAAGCTTAAGTATCACTTTTGTTTTCTGATCAAGACTTGATAATTGTTTTGAAATTTGAAGTTTCAAGAGTTTTTCTGATTCTTCCTTATCAATACTATAGATATCAACCTCTGGTTCAATGATTGGAATTAACCCCGCATCAATGATTTGTCTAGCGATTTCAAATTGCTGATCAACAACTATTTTAATTCCGTGAGAATTAGCCTCTTTAATAACTGAGCGCATTTTGGTTCCAAAAATGTTTTTTTCTATTGCCTGCTTTAAAATATCATTCAAATTAGTTATTGGTCTCATGAGCTGAACACCATTTTCAATTTCAGTTAATCCTTTATCAACCTTTAAAAAAGGTACAATATTCTTTCGCTCCCAAAGATAATCAGCGGTATATTTACCATCAATGGTACGATACATTGTATTTTCAAATAATATAGCACCCAAAATATAATTTGAACTGAATGCGGGGCTCTTTATAATGCGTTTTCTCATCTCGTGTACTAAATCAAACATCTCTTCATCATTAGAATAACTACTCTCTTGAATGCCATACTGCAGCAATGCTTTTGGAGTGCTACCTCCACTTTGGTCTAGTGCCGCAATAAATCCATTACCTGTATGTATTCGATTCATTTGATTTTCATTCATTAGACTTTCTCCTCCTCTTTGTTTGAGATTAGATAATTGTATTTTACTTTTTTATAATATCGTCTCTATTATTGTTTATATCATTATTCTACTGCTACATCCAACAATAAGTACCGCTACCACTAGTAGTATAAGCAACGTTTAAATATTTATTTAAGCTATATAAACTTATTTTGTGTTTCCCCACTGTTTATTTCTAAATATATTCCTCTTAAGCAGCTATGTCGGAAAACAACTACTGAACTCCTTCCGAGTTCAAAAATTGTTTTCGGAGGATTAGACAATAATTAACGTGAAATAGGCAATTCTTTTGTGGAAATGCAAGGTATAATAAGTCAATAGAATAACTATTTAATTGTTTGGGAGGAATTTATTATGCGTGTTTTTGTTACAGGTGCTACAGGATTTATCGGCTCCGAAGTCGTTCGTGAGCTAATCAGTGAAGGATATGAAGTTCTTGGCCTCGCACGTTCGGATGAGGCTGCTGAATCACTGGCTGCAGCCGGAGCTACTGTTCATCGTGGTTCTTTGGAAGATCTGGACAGTCTTCGTCGGGGAGCAGCTATGTCGGATGGTGTCATACACACTGCCTTCATGCCTATCGCAGCTGTTTCTTCAAATCCAGCTGTTGCTTGTGAGACAGATCTTCGAGTAATAGAGACTCTAGGCACCGAGCTAGAGAACTCTGATCGTCCCTTGGTAATCACCTCTGCCATCGCAGTACTCAAGCAGGGTCATATTGGTACAGAAGAAAATATGGGTGATTCTACCGCTCTTGGGGCACTACGTATCCCATCTGAAAAAATGGCTCTTTCATTTGCTTCTCGAGGTGTGCGTACATCAATAGTTCGTCTTCCGCCATCGGTTCACGGCGACGATAATCATGGTTTTGTCCCTACTCTTATCAACATTGCCCGCACTAAGGGTATCTCAGCCTATATCAGTGACAGCTCTAACCGTTGGTCTGCAGTTCATCGCCAAGATGCCGCACGCCTTTTCAGGTTGGCGCTGGAAAAAGCACCAGCTGGGGCAAGGCTCCACGGTGTAGCTGAGGAAGGCGTGCTATTCCGAGATATAGCGGTAGCAATCGGTCAACGTCTGAATTTGCCAGTGGCAGCTTTATCTAACAAAGAGGCAAGCAAGCATTTCAGTTGGTTCGCACCGTTCGCTGCCATCGACAGCCCGGCTTCAAGCACTTTGACAAGAGATCTTCTAGGATGGCGCCCAATGCAGCCACCTCTCATTCAGGAAATCGTTGGCGATTAGTACCTCATAACTTGATGATTTCAGCTGATATACCATTAAGCTAACAGAACCTTTTGTTTAGACAAATGAATTCTTTATCAAGATCTCGCTTATGTTTTTTATGATCAGATATTTGAAAACCTAAAACGCACATAAAATCTCAGCTTGATTTTGTGAGTGTTTTAGGTTTTAGCAATGCAAGTCAAAGACTATATAGAAATACTTCTCACTTAATACTAAAATCCTTGACTGAAATATCCTTATCACTTTTTATTGTCACTCCCTCTTCATCACCAAGGGTAACATTTAATCCTAGATTTCCTGAACATGTTAAGTTTATAGACTGTGGTATCATCGCTAATTGGTTTTTTATGCTCTGTTGTTTACATCAGAAAACTTTTCATAGGTACTTCCATTTTTTCTTACGCAACCTATGACAACTGGATCTGCTTTATTTACATTTGGAAATTACAGTAACGCATTTGTTCCTACAATTGGCAATTAATAAGTTTTTTACTAAAATTAAAGTTCCCTTTATTTTAATTGTAATTTTACTTCAGGATAAAAAGATTGTTTTTGCTCTAGCAAATTGCTATCCATATTTTTAAGATATTTATCAAAGAAAGCAGTTATATATGAATTTGTTATTTGTAAACCGCGTTCCCCGTTTATAGTACCGTAAATTCCTAAGGCTTTTAAAATTGGAGAAAAAAAGAGTGTGTTATCTGTAAAGCTAAAATGTGCTGTTTTTGATATTTCTATTATATACCCATCCTTATTTAGACTGTTATAGAAATTTTGAATTTTGTTGTTTTCCTGAAGATCAATTCCTTTTTGCTCATGTTGACTCATGATAAACATTGATGGCTTTTCGGGTCTTGTTTGCACACCATATAAATAACCATCAATATCTATATTTGTTTTAATTCTTTCATCCGTAATACTTGCCTCAACAGAAGCAGCACCTCCAAAGGAATGTCCAAAAGCACCTATATGCTCCATATCCACATGTCCTGTCCACATATTTCCCTGTTCTATGCTCATTTCGCCTAGCTTACTGATTACAAAACTCATATCTGCAGACCAGGTTTTAATTAGATTTGAACCAACATCATTTAACTCCTTATCTGTAGCATCACCTTCAGGCATAGAACCTTTAGACGTTTTATTTGCTGTACCTCCATCTGAAAATACAACAAAGTCAGAACTATAGGTTGGATTTATTGCTACGACTATATATCCCTCGCTTGCTAAGTTCTCTGCCAGTATTGTATAGTTAAACACTATCTTGCCCATTCCAGGTTCAAAAACTATTAAAGGGTAATTGGTTTGCTTGGTTGATAAAGGTACATCTTGGTAAGAATTGGTTTGAACTTTTTTAAAGTTCTGCTGCAAATATGCCATGCCTGTATTTTTTTCCTGCTCAGTTTCCCATTTCCCGGGTAAGTATTCCGCTTTTTTAGTGTTTTCTTTGAAGTCTGATGGATACCAAACCCACACGGATAACTTTCTTTTATTGCCATCAGTTTCAGTAAAACTCTCGTTCCTTGAGGCGTCAATCCAGTCATAGTTGGTTCTACCTACTGCAAAAGAGCCGGTGGGTTTTGGCAATACTACAGTTTTATTTCTCTGGGTTAAGAAGTATATTGAAACTGAAGTTAATAAAATCACAACCGTAATTGTTACATATAAAAATGCTCTTAGCATACGTCTTTTGAAAATCACATCCGAATCCTCCCTATAATTGATTTTGATTACATAATAAATTTAAGATTTCATAATTAATTCAGATTATTGTTCAATTTAGTGAAATATAATCTATACGTTGAAATAGTACATTTTTTATATCTTCAATTGTTTAAAATAATTCTCTAATATTATTATATGTTACTTCGAGCATTTCTAAACAAGATATACTAAACGTTAGGTATGTTGTCATGTAAAAAAATTTATGCTTTCAAAGTTCTATAAAAAGCATCCCAAAGCGAGGCTATCTGTTTTCTCCAATCCTTAGATCCACTTTCTAAGATACTGTCCATATCTATACATTTATTTGTGTATATAAAAATGCTTGTTATCTGTTCATCACTTAATAATGATTTTATTTCTCCTTTATTTCTTGATTATACTATTTCGCAAAATTATATATCTTAAGGCAAAAATCCTTATTTCTGCGTAAAGGTACCCCCTTAACGCAAAATCCCCCAAACTAATCAGTTTGAGGGAACATAAAACACATTATCAAATTTTCTAAATATCCTTGAAGCCCTTTGATATTAGAATTTTTTATATGCAACTAATTCTACTTCCTTCTCTACAATTATTACTAAATCTTTTTGTCCACTATTAAAACTTACCCCACTAAATTTAAAATTGTATTTCATAATTTTCTTCTTCCTTATCTTAGGAAATGAAGGCATTATTTTGCCTGTTGAGCTATCTATATACATTTCTATTATTATACCTGAAGACGTTTGTCCTCTAAAAGTATTTCTAGTTCCTTGAATAAACTGTCTAGAACTATACGCTTCATTTATTGAATCTATAATTTTTTAAAGACTCCATGATGTTGGAAAAAATGATGATTTTGCTGTTTTAAGCACACCATTAACTTGACCTAATAAAAAATTCCCTCAAACTTTAAGTCTGAGAGAAAAAAATACATATTTACTAACCCCTTCTAATCCTTTGATATTACTATTTTTTCTTACCAAAGCAAACTATACTAAATTTTTATAGTCAGCTAGCTTACCTTCAAAATTGATAACTTGACCATTGTGATTTTTTTCATCCAAAGCTAAACCTACAATCCATTCTGCAGCTTCTCCAGGCATTTTTACACCTTTTTCTGTTGTATGATTATTCAAATCAGTTGAAACGGCACCGGGCATCACTGCAAATATCTGTACCGGGAGAGCAATCTCATCAATGCTAATTCCCCAAGACTTTGTCATTATATTAAGTGGTGCTTTTCCAGTTTGATATGCAAAAGGGTTCATATTAGGAAATGGCATTGGTTCAATTGGAATTGAAACATTGACTATTTTGCCATGGTTCTCTATAAGAATGGGTAATAATCCTTTAGACAGCTCAAATGGACCAAGAAAATCTACTGTATAAGTTTCTAAAAGCTCTTCTTTTGTAAATTCCCAGCTAGGGCGTTTAATAAGCGGTCCAGGTATGCCTGCATTATTAACCAATAAATTAAGCTTTTTATATTCATTTGAAACTCGCTGTACTGCCTCTTTTATACTTTCACTATCTGAATAATCTATTTTTATTAAATCAACAGGACCATACTTAGCAAGTTCTGTTATTGCATTCTTGCCACGGTTTTCATCTCGAGCACCAACTAAAACGTGATATCCTTCTTTTAATAATTTTTTAGAAATTTCAAAACCTATTCCTTTGTTGGAACCAGTAACTAATGCTGTTTTCATCGTAAGCATCTCCTTTTTTATTAACTTGTATTTCTTTTTAGTATATTTTAAATTTTAATGTTTCATCGCTTGATTTGGAAGTTCAAATAAGTTAGTATGGTATAAACTAAAAGTTTATACAGAAAGGAGATTCCTTAAATGAATGAACTATTAAATGCTTTTATTCAAGTAGCAGAGTCTGGTAGCTTTTCCAAGGCTGCTGAAAAACTATTTGTTTCTCCAACGGCTGTGATGAAGCAAATTAATTCCCTTGAGAAACAAGTGGGTGTACCTCTTTTTCTTCGCACCAACCATGGTGTTGAACTCACCGAGGCAGGAAAATCCTTTAATAATGATGCGGAATTTATTTTGCAGTATTTTCAAGAAGCACTACAGCGTACACGTCAAACATCGCATGTAGGTAAGCATGCTATTCGGGTGGGAACCTCTCTACTTAATCCCTGTAAGGTTTTACTGGACCTGTGGAATGAAATCAGTGATCAATATCCCCAGTTTGAAATAAAAATAGTCCCTTTTGAGGATGATACACATACACTGCCAAACACTTATCGTAACATTGGCAAACACTTTGATTTCATAGTAGGGCCCTTCCTCACAGAAAATTGGAAGGATTATTCCCGTATGCTTAAGCTAGGTAATTATCGTTTTTGCCTTGCTGTATCTCGCAAACATCGGCTAGCTTCTAAAAAGAAACTTTCTATTACAGATATATATGGAGAAAAATTGGTTATAGTAAAAGGTGGAACTAGTGTAGCTATTGATGAAATTAGTGAATTTCTCATAAAGAATCATCCTGAAATTCATATTAAAAATGTTCCTCGCCTTTATGATATTGATGTATTTAATCGCTGCGGACAAAGTAATGTTGTCCTCTTAACATTGGATGCTTGGGCAGGTATTCATCCGTCTTTAGTAACCATCCCTAGCGATTTGGATTTTACTATACCTTATGGTTTACTCTATCCCTTAAATCCATCCGAGGCTGTTAATCAGTTTTTAGAAATCATAAAAGAAGTACAATCTAAATATTAAATTTCAACAATATTTCCCAATTTGAAGTCCCAGAAGTTTTCCTTTTTTTCTTATCTATTGAAGCTTATTCGATTGATGATTGAGCCTTGCCTGGCTCTTGCTTTAATCCACTTAAGCCCTTGCCACACCTTAATCCTAATATCTTCCTTCTTCTTCGTAGAAACTCTCTGCTGAGCTGGGCGGATAGCGCCCTTTCTGCCTGAGAGCCAACTGTTCCTTCCTTGCAGTAATCTTGCGTGGAAAAACTTTATTTGAAATATGGAAGAGGTTTATTTGAATGGGAAAGGGATTATTTTCCGGGTACAAAAAGTTAGACCCTCTTAAAAAAATCCCTCAAACCGTAGTCTGAGGGAACATAAAACACACTTCAATGTTTACTTAAAATCATTCAAAGCCTTTGATATCAGCCTAACTCTTAACTAGCTTAACTACAGTTTCAACGTGTGTGTAGACAAGCCCTAAATACAATTTTGCAAAAATATAATGAAATTACCTACTGGTATATGTAAAAGCCTCTACTATAACGTTTCTTTTTCAACCACTCGAAATCACTTTAGTACCGCATCCAGATTCAGTATTCCTTATATCACTCTAATATAGAAAATACTCTGGCAACTTATCACTTTCACATATATACTTATATGTTTTCTTTAATGCTTCCCTTGGCTTTACTCCCTTTTTCAGTGCTTCATCATATTCTCTTAACCAATATTCTTTCAATTCGTATTCAAGAAGTAGCCTCAGTAATACATACAAAGTCACCTCACTATCTCGATCAACATTGTTGCAATTAAAATATTTAATTGCCTCATCATATTCGCACAATGCTATATTTAATTTAAAAACCATTTCAACTAAATTATTTATTTTTTCTTTACGCTGAAAATCAGAGGAATCTAAAAACAATGATTTCTTTGATGAATTTGACTTTGATTTGTCTAGTTTTTCTTTTAAATCCATACACAGATCAATAGCAATTTTTTTTGCATCTGAAGATTTAAGATTCTTAACAAATACATTTATCAAAGATGAATGCAATGTTTCCCTATCAACGTTGCTATTAATGACCAGTTCTATAGCAGATTTTATAGATTCTTTGTTTATCCCGTTTCCAAGTTTTCTTACGATTACTGTATCAAGTAATACCACTTGCTCTATGCCAACTGATCTGAAAGGGTTATCTGTACTAAAAATATAATAACCACAACCATAACATAACATATTATACAATTTTTCTAGCAAATCAGTTGCAACGCTTCCCTCTTCACTTTCAACAGAAATAACTTGTAAACTCTTAATATAAGCTTTTACTTTAAATCTCCATTTTGGTCTCTCCTTTTTATGAACAAAACTATTTGGAACAAAATAATACTGCTTATATGCATAATCAACAAATTGTTCAATCTCTAATTTTAAATTCTTTATGTCTGTTTGACTATCCTTTATTATCTCAACCTTTCCAATACGCAAATATGCATTAACATCCTGCAGTAATGCATCAATATCCTTGTTTTCACGCATTTTTTTAGGCATAGACTTATACATTTCTGATATAATTAGTCTCAGTTCATCCTCTTTATACTTTTTTAACAATTCTCTAACTTCTGATATTAACATCCTATAAGCAACTCCTAAATATTTTTTATTTATCTTAAATTACAATTTTTCTAAAGCATAGATTCTATACTGACTTACTAAAACCATTGCGTTATTTCTTCACTAAAGGTTTAACTGTCTTTTTCACTTTCAAACAATTTACCCTGCATAATTCCATATTTTTCGAACTCACTTTCATCAAAAGCGTTTGCAATTTCTGTTGTAACTTTTCCTGCGTTATTTAAGATTTCATATTTATTAAATTGCAAGAACGTATTAATTTAACCTTTCCTTATCCATAACCTTACCTACAATTTTTCACGCTTTCATTATTTAGTAATTATATTTACTTTTATTAAACATTTCAATATTATTAGTATATTTTTGTGTATTAATAATACATTTATACATATTTTAATATTAAAAAAATTCGCCAGACAGTGTCTGGCAATTATTATTATTCTTTATTCAATTATAACCTCTATCTAAGTCCCATCAAGCAAACTTGCAATAATCTTCTTTCCATCGAATATAACCATCTTCTCAACAAACATAAATAGTAAATCTACATCAAATTCTTTTATAGGTTCTGCTTTTTCAATAATTTTTATAAACTACTTTTACCTATACCTTACTAAAATATTCTCACTCTTAAGTCCATCCTTCCACTTATTAATACTATAACTTCAATAATTCCTTAAACCACTTAGGTATACTCTCAACTTCTTCTCCAGCCAAAATTTTATTTATGATTCCTTCAGCATCTTCTTTTCTCCAATATTTATTTCTAATATAGCAATCATGGCTGCAATATTTTCTTTTCATACTTAATGCTTCATATTTCTTTCCACAATACTCACAAACAAATTCATATATCTTTTTCTTATTATTTTTACTACCATATTCATGCCTACATTTATCACTACAATATTTCCTTTTTCTTCCCATACTATTCTGCAAAAATTTTTTATTACAATTAAGACAAGATTTATATGATTTATCTTCCAGTTTGTCTTCGCTATCAGATATAATAGATGATTTTCCTAGTGTATTTATATTAATTGGATCATTATCTTTTCCTAATATTCTAATTTTCTTCTTTTGTTCTCTAGTCATTTTCATCTGCTCCTTATGAAATAATAATTGTAGTAATCACTCTAATTGCCTTATTTGTCAAGTTATTTTCAGTAAATAAAAAAAGATAGCTAAAATGAATTATTTAAAATCCATTCTAACTATCTTTTTCTCATAACTCTATTCAACTATAACTTCAATTTCGACTCCATCAAGTAAAGTTACAATTATTTTTTGTCCCTCATATATAATCATTTTTTCAATAAATATAAAAAATAACTTTTCATCAAATTCTTTTATTGGTTTAGCTTTATTCAATATTTCAATAAATTGTTTTGATTTATATTTTTGAAGTTCATTCCCAATCTTTATGTTCTCATTCCATTTACCCAAGAAAAAATCTTTATTTTGAATCAGTGTATTAAATGTATCAATAAAAACTTCTTTTAATATCTTATCGTATATATGCCTATTATTACATCCAACTATTCCTTTTGTTTTATTTCTTTGAGTACAAATCCAAACTTGCTTTTTAAATCTTTCATCATTTGAGCTCCAAACTCTTCTTCCAAAAGATCTGCTGCAACTACCACATATTATCTTTCCTGCCATTGGATTATTTTTAAGTCCTGGTTCTACTTTCTGCATTTTATATTTTTCTGAAAACAACTGTCTTCTTTCCATTTCTAACTGTACTGCCTCCCACATCTCTTTATTTATAATTGCTGGATGGCTTTCTTCAACATAATATTGTGGAACTTCACCATTATTTTCTACTCTTTTCTTAGTAAGAAAATCTACTGTATAAGTCTTTTGAAGCAAAGCATCTCCTTTATATTTTTCATTAGTTAATATTCCTCTTATAGTACTTTCATACCACTTAACCTTTCCATTCCATCCATTAATTCCATCCTCTTCAAGTTCTCTTGCAATTCTATTTGTACCTTTACCATTAAGATAATCTTTATAGATTCTTTGTACTATCTTAGCTTGTTTCTCATCTATAATTAAGTTTCCATTTTTATCTTTATCATATCCTAAGAATTTATTATGATTTACTATAATTTTACCTTGCTCAAATCTTCTTCTTATTCCCCAGGTGGAATTTTCACTAATACTTCTTGACTCATCTTGTGCTAATGAACTTAGAATAGTAAGCAATACCTCACCTTTTGCATCTAAAGTATTTATATTTTCTTTTTCAAAAATCACTCCAATCCCTAATTCCTTAAGCATTCTTACATAATTTAAACAATCCAAAGTATTACGTGCAAATCTTGATATTGATTTTGTAATTATTACATCTATTTTTCCCTTCTTACATTCTTCAATCATTTTGTTAAATTGCTCTCTCTTTTTAGTGTTGGTTCCTGAAATACCTTCATCTGCAAATATTCCAGCAAGTTCATATTCAGAACTGTTATTTATAAAATTAGTATAGTAATTAACTTGTGCTTCATAGCTTGATAGCTGTTCCAATTGGTCTGTTGATACTCTGCAGTAAGCTGCCATTTTCTTTTTCTGTGATTGTAATGTTTGTGCTGAATCTACGCTGTTTGTCCTTGCTGGTATAACTGTAATACTTCTTGCCATTTTCTATTTCCTCCTTCACAATTACCGCTTCTTTTATATTAAGCCTACTTACAGTTTCATCATCTATCCTTGTTCCTTCACAAGCACTTTTTCCATTTCTGATATAATTGCTGCATTGCCAAACAATCTTTTTGCAGTTAAATTTACTGTTCCAAGTTCTTCTTATTAAACTTGAACCACATTTATCACAATATAACATTCCTGTCAGTGGGTATCTTCTTTTATATTTATCTGTATCTCCTGCAACATTTCCTTTTGCTTCAGCTCTTCTTTTAATTTCCTCTTGAACTTGTTGCCACATTTCTCTTGTAATTATTGGTGAGTGGTTATCTTCTATATAATAGCTATCAACCTGCCCATTGTTTTTAACTTTAGTTTTAGTTAAATGGTTTGGCGTGTAATATTTTTGAAGAATAGCATCTCCTCTATATTTTTCATTCTTCAATATTTTTAGAATAGTAGTACCGTTCCACTTTCCACCTACTGCTGTAGGAATTCCTTCTTTTTCAAGTTCTTTAGCTATTGTAAAACTTCCTTTTCCACTTAAATACTCCTCAAATATTCTTTTAACTGTATTTGCTTCTTTTTGATTTATAACTAAATCTCCATATTGATTTTTATCATAACCTAAAAATCTCTTTTCATTTATAACAAGTTCTCCTCGTTGAAACTTCTGTTTAAATCTCCAGTTAATATTGTCACTTACATTCTTACTTTCTTCCTGTGCAAAAGAAGAAAGGATGGTAAGCATAAGCTCGCCATCCCCTGATAAAGTATCTATATTTTCTTTTTCAAATCTAACTTCTACACCTATATCTTTTAATTCTCGTACTATTTGTAGCATTATTGCTGTGTTTCTTGCAAACCTTGAAACTGATTTTGTTATTATTAAATCTATATTACCACTCCTGCAAAGCTCCAACATTCTTTGAAACTCTGGTCTGTTTTCAGTAGTTCCTGTGATTCCTCTATCTGCAAAAACTTCAACAAACTCATATTCTAGATTGCTTGATATGATGTTTTTATAATACTGAATTTGATTTTCTAGAGATTCACCTTGACTTAAACTATCTGTTGAAACTCTTGCATACGCACATACTTTTTTCTTCTTTTGCTGATTCACTGTTGGTTTTATAATAGTTACTCTCATAAGGTTCTCCTTTCTACCAAATAGGTACTACTATACATCACTCTTAGCTTGATAGAAGTCAAGTCAAAAAAGAAAACCACCACCCAATATATGAGCGATGGTCACGTAATTAATAAAGTTCTCATTTCACTAAAGTATTATGAATATCCTTTTAATGTTGCATCCATATCCATTGTTGTGTCACCTCTTTACAAATGCACTGATATCATAATCCAAATCAGTATATTTGTAAACATTCATTATAATTAACTCAACTTTCGCAGATAAAAATCGGCGCGAAAGCATTTATTTTCAATAGATAAAACAAAGAAACATCCCTTTTGGTATAATAGAATTGCTAAAAACACTAAACCAATGAAAGGAATGTTTCTTATGAATTCTATTATACCAAATAATAGCGATATAGAAAAATTTAATATCACAATAAACAAATTTTTTAGTGTAAACAAAATTGGACATATTCTTAAACAATGCAACTTTTGCAAGGAAAAAGGAATCTCTTGTATCAAAGTTTTAAAATTTATATTTATGCTTGTTTTTACTGGTAAAAACTTATTCAGAACTCTTGACTCTCAAGAATCATTAGAGTTTGAAAAAGATGTAGTGTATAGATTTCTTAATTCACCAAACTTTAACTGGAGAAAGTTCCTATTATTATTGTCTTCATCAATAATTCAGAATATAGTTAAACCCCTTACTTCAGAAGATAGAGTAAATGTACTTGTAATCGATGATTCACTTTATAGCCGAAATATAAGTAAGCATGTAGAACTTCTTGCAAGAGTCAGAGACCACGTTAGTCACAAATACGTCAAAGGTTTTAGGCTTTTAACACTTGGTTGGTCTGATGGCAATACTTTTCTACCACTTGCGTTTACTCTTCTTTCATCTGAAAAGAAAGAGAATAGGTTATGTTCTGAAAATCAAGCTATAGATAAAAGGACCAATGGCTCGAAGCTTCGAAAAGAAGCCGTTTCAAAATCTCCTGAAGTAATGCTTAACTTACTAAGGAAAGCTAAGGAATTTAAGATTCCTGCTTCTTATGTTCTTTTTGATAGCTGGTTTACTTATCCAAAAACTTTAATAGAAATAGTAAAGCTAAAATTCAATACTATAGCTATGGTTAAAGCTATGCCACGAGTTTACTATAATTATGATGGAAAGAACTTAAATCTTAAAAGTCTTTATGCTTCATTAAAAAAGAAAAGAGGTAAAGCAAAAATTCTTTCTTCAGTAATAGTTGGCATAGGTGATGATGACGACGGTAATGAAATAAGCGCAAAAATTGTATTTGTTAGAGATAGAAATAGAAGTAGAAAATGGCTTGCTCTAATTTCTACTGATATATCTTTATCTGATGATGAAATCATCAGAATTTACGGAAAACGTTGGGATATCGAAGTTTTCTTCAAAATGAATAAATCATTTTTAAAACTTGGAAAAGAATTTCAATGTCGTTCTTATGATTCTATGGTTGCTCATACTTCAATAGTTTTCACAAGATATATAATGCTTTCAATTGAAAATCGTAACAACAGCGATTTACGAACAATTGGTGGTCTATTTTATCATTGCTGTGATGAAATGCAAGATATTAAATTTTGCGAAGCGTTACAGCTTATTATTCATACACTAAAAAATGTTTTATCTGAAAAAATTATGCTTTCAAAGGAAATTATAGACTCAATAATTGATAGTTTTATTGAGGCTTTGCCTTGCTATATCAAAGAAAAGCTATCGCTTTTGTCCTGCGAAAGTTGAGTAATTAAGTTATATCTTCCAAATAACACCATCAAATTCATCATTGTCTTTACCACAACTTCGCCATAAAGCTTTAGCTGTTTTCCTGTTTATGCCGCATTCTTTGTTATCTTTAATCCACTTCACAATATGTTCTATTCTAACTACACTAATATCATATTCAGTTCCTACATTTAAATGTTTATCAATTATAGGTTGTATATTTGCTTCATCTGAAACAAAATAAGGTATATTGAGTGTTTTAGCCATTGATAAAGAAAGAACTTCACCCCAGTTTTTACCTTCTTCTTTTGTTCCAATCATATATTTTTTTAACTTACCTTTTGTATCTTCATATATCCTTTTATCTAAACTATTTAATGTATCTTCAGCTAGGATTTCAATAATATTATCCTTAATCAAATTATCTATTTGAACCTTAGCATTTTTAGGAGTGAGTAACTCATTTTCATATACATATTTATGCATATATGCCTTTTCAGCAATTCTAGGAATCACCATTTCTAAAAACTTTACTTTTTCATAATTTCCGATTTTTATGCATATATCTGTATCTAAAATTATTTTCTCATATCTCATCCTTACTCCTCCATGATCTTCAGTATTTCATCTTCCGAAGGAGATTTAAATTTTTCTTCATATATATTAAACTCATTTGGTTTTAAATTTGCTAATTGTAACAAATAGCTTAATTTTTCATAAGTTATTTGATGTTTATCATATAATTTTAAAGCTATGTCTACTAGTTTATCTAATTTAATTTCCTTGGTTCTTTCATTATTTCTTTTGCATAGACCAAGTCTCTTTTGCCAAAGCATTACACCTGTGTCTTCTTTTCTATCGTCTTCAGATAAAAATCTATTACACTTTTCTAAAGTTATATAATCAATTTCATATAATCTTCTCACTAATGTTTTATATGGAATTAAAAAAACATCCATAAGTTCTATAATTTCACTTAACTCTATGGAATCTTTTTTAATATTTCTGATATTTAATTCATTTCTAAATACTTCTTCAGGAACTAAAAATTCTGCTGCAAACCTATTGGCTTTCAAATCTTCTCTAGTGATTTGGCTTATAGGTAATTTTTCATCTAAAACTTCACTATTAATAAGCTCGCCATTTCCAATATCTGAATATAGTACGTGATATAATTCATGAGCTGCAGCAAATACTTGTTTTTCAAGTGGAATATATGAATTTATATAACAAAATTTATACCCCTTAAACTTATAAACAAATCCACAAATATCATCGTCTTGTATTGGATAATATAAAGTTTTACAATTCATTTCTAAGAGTTTAAATATATCATCTTTAATAATTCTATTGCTTTTTTTATATTTTCCAAAACACATATTAACCTTATTGATAATATCTTTTATTTCTTCATTGTTCAATGGACTTAAATACTCAGTATTAATCATTTAGAGCTTCCTCCATTGTAATCAATTCACTTATTACTGAACTTAAAAATTTTATATCTTTTTTATTATCTTCTTTAATATTACCCATAAACATTAAAACTGGCTCTTCTTGTAATTCTTCTTTTTCTTCAAGAATCCTATCCATAGTAATGCTTAACGCATCGGATATCTTCTTAATTTCAAGTGCATTTATAGATTTTTGACCTTTTACAATCTTCCCCATAACTTGCTTAGATATTCCAATTTTTTCTGCTAATTCAGTTTGACTCATATTCTTTTCTGTTAATACTTCTAAAATATTTCTACCAACACATTCAAAAAAGTTCATACTATTCCTCCTAGTAAACAATTCACTTACCTTATTATATATATTATAATATACACGACTTTATTAGTAAATGTTCTATTGATAGTATTATCTTTTTTTGTTTTATTAAACACTTTAGAACTATCTTTTTTAAATAGCTCCAAAGTGTTTAGCATATACTGATAGAAACAGTTCTATCTACTTATCTAAAATCATAATTGTTGCATCGAATCCAGCTTCCATTAATTTTTCAACTTGATTTTCAGCATTTTCTCTAACTGAATAAGATCCAACCATAACCCTATAAAGAGTTTCTTCAGTTTCTGATGAAGCTTCTATATAGTCAATTCCTAATTCAGCTAATATTGCTTTAGAAATTGCCTTTATAATTGCATCTCTCTTTTCATCAAACAAATTATTATCTTCAGTATTATCAATAAAACCTATTTCAATTAAAACTGCAGGAGATTTTGTTTCTCTTAAAACATGATAATTTGCTTCTTTAACTCCTCTATCTACAAACCCCAAAATCACCAATGAAGCCTGCAAGCTTTCAGCTAATTCTCTAGATTTTTCTCCTGGATTTAAATATGTGTAAGTTTCAACACCTTTAGCTTTTTCTGGTTCATAAGCATTTCTATGAAATGATATAAAATAATCATAAGTATTCTCATTTTCAAAACTACTTCTATCATTAAGACTTACTGTTGTATCTGAAGTTCTTGTTTCATCTACAGTAACTCCATGTCTTCTAACTTCTTCTGCTACTTCTTTTCCTAAACTTAGTACATTATCAGATTCATTTCTACCATTATAAGTTGCTCCTGGATCTTCTCCACCATGCCCATAATCAAAACATAATCTACTCATTGATCTTCTCCTCCTTATTTAACTGTTCTAAAATATCCTTTAATTTTTGTGGTATTGGTAATCCAATCTTTGCTGAATTTTCTATAATACTTATACCTTCATTAGAAATGTAGAAAAAAATAACAGCAGTACGAATTGCACTACCGTTTTTGAGCAAATAAACATCTACAATATTTCCTATACCAACAAAAATAAAAACCAGTACTTTTTTAAAAATTCCTCGAAATCCAATTTCACTTGATAGCTTTTTTTCTAGGACTGCATCGGTTCTTTTTTATGCCATTGCCAACTTTTTTCATTTGGATTGTCTTCTTCTGCGGATTCTTCTAGTTCTTCTCCTTTTAGAATAGAGTAAAGTCTCTGTATAGTTGAAATACAAACTTGACTATCAGAAGCAATATAACCAGAGCTTAATCTCTGAACATTATATAGTTCAGTAAATTTCCTATTATCATCTGTGGGTTGAAATTTTAAAAATTCTTGTTCTGCTTGTTCTCCTAGATTCTTAGTATCAACAACAAATAAAATCCTTTTAGCTTGTGCAAATTTTAATAGTCTATAAACAAAAGTACACGCTGTAAATGTCTTACCAGCTCCTGTAGCCATCTGAATTAGTGCTTTAGGTCGATTATTCTTAAATGATATTTCCAATTTTTCAATGGCATTTATCTGAGCAGGGCGCAACCCTTCCCTATCCAATCGTGGAAGTGTTGTTAGCCTTCTCCTTAATGTTTGAGATTGTTTGATCCACTCTAATAATGTTGAAGGCTGATGAAAGTGAAATAATTCCCTTGAACGAGGTTTAGGGTCTCTATAATCAGTAAACCGAGTTAGTAAACCTGTACTTTCATAAACAAAAGGTAGAGGTTCTTTATTCAGATTATATTTTAAGGTAGACTGTGCATATCCAGCAGCTTGGTCTTCTGCAACAGTAAGTCTTTGACCTTCCTCTTCCTTTTTAGCTTCGATTACACCAACAGGCTTTCTATCTACAAATAGAACATAATCAGCCGGCCCAATATCTGTCTGATATTCACGAACAGCAACACCTTGTGCTGCAGATAAATTCACCTTATTTTTTGACTGTACAACCCACCCAGCCTGATTTAACATCAAATCAATTTTATCTCTAGATCTTTGTTCTAGATTCTGATTCATCTTAGATACCCCTCTTTCAATCTAATTCTTAATTTTACAACTACCATTCCAACAAATTTTTAATCAACTCTTCATCTCTACAGTTACAAAAAAAACTATTATTCACCTCGTATCTTTTATTATAACATTTGCTATATTTTATTTCTACAATATTTTCCATTTTAAGTCAATCACTTCACCAACTCCCGCCCTTTTTCATAAAAAAACAAAATAAAGCCATCCACTAAATTAACTCCAGAAGATGGTCCAAACTTTAAAACTATTGAATTTGCGGCATTTCTAATGCCTTGATTATTTTTTATACACTACATCAAGTCCATGCACTTAATATTACTTAGCTAGGGTAATATTAATATGTTTTTTACTTACATCTATTTATTTATAATCGTCTTACTTTTAGCATAATTATATGCATCATCATCATCTTTACATGTTGCATCATAATTACTCTTAATTTTCCCTATCTTTATGTCTTCCATTAAATCATTAATGAAAGACTCAAAATCAGAATTTTCATTTACAAGTCTATCTATAGTATTCCAATCTAAAAATTCTTTTGTTTTTGCAGAAAATAATATTTCACTTTGAGTTATGTGTTCTGGATTTAATTTGATAATTCCGATTCCAAACGCATTGTTAAGTCTTCTTAATTCATCTATAAATTGAGTATCCTCTTCAATATTTAGAGTTACTAAATACCCTTCATGAGCCCAGCTTGAATTAGATACCGCCTGAAAATAATATTCTCTGAGGTTAGAAAAATTCAAATCTATTTTCATTTCAAATGCAAATAATTTATATGGATTTTCTTTTAATGCCTCTAATAATTTTAATGTATTATTTTTATACTCTTCAAACGGAAAATAAATTCCAACTATATCAGGATGTAACCATTTGTTATAACCTTTTTCTCTCTTTTTTGAGTTTTCATGATATATTGTTTCTGTATAACAATTAAAATGTGCATCTTGATTAACAAACGTTGAAAGTAAAATATGTAGATCTCTTTCATTAAATGATGTTATTTTTTGTGTATTTTCTCTCTCCATTGTTTCTTCATAAATAGCTAAATCTGCTGTTTTTCCTTTTATAAAGAATTTTGCTGGCCTTTTGCTAACCTGAACAAATATAGTATTTTCTGAATTTTTAATATCCATATATAATCTAGCAGATAAAGTTCTGATTGGTGTTTTACCAGATGATCCAAGTTTAGTAGTTAATCCTTTCTGGACTCCCATACTCCAAATTTCTTCAACAGACAATGGAACCTTTGAATCTCTTAGTACTTCTTCGCCTAAATTTAGAAAACTATAATTCATAAATAGATGAACTCCCCCTCATTTTAACTATATTTCTATTATAACCACATTTGGTACAAAATGTAGTTTTTATAATTAAAAATTTGAACTTACTTTCTATACAATTACGCAAAACCCAAACATTAACGCAAATACCCTAGTTCTGCGTAAAAGTTAGACCCCCTAAACTAAAAAATTCCCCAAAACAACTTTGGGGAACATATAAAACACATTATAAAATTTTCTAAAAATCCTCGAAACCCTTTGATATCAGGCTATTTCTTGATTAGTTTCACTACAGTTTCAACATGTGATAATTAGACTAAATTTAAGGGCAGAATTGATGTCAAAATTCTATTATAAAACCTCGAATAAATCGCCTAAAATAGCCATTTCTTTAATATTGCAATATAAACCATTCATATTTGTAGCTTAAACTTGTGCAATAGGGTTAGGTTGGTAATATTGATGTCAACTCAAATTCATATACTTATAACCCTAGGACGCTTTTTCCAATCACTCAATTCTAGAGTCCAATACCCTGCCCATTCTTGCATTTGTTTATATTCTGGAGAGTTAGGATTCATCATGATTTCACGAAAATCAATAAATCCAGGTACTCCCCCCACATCCTCTGGTGGTATTTGACCGCTTGCCTCTACCAAATATGGTGACTCCTTATCGTACTCATCTATTACATTTATAAGCTGAATTTGGTGTTTCCAGTTATCTCCCATATCATAAGTGTAGATTATATCTTTCTTCTCAGACAAAAATTCTGATAGGGTGTGACTTTCCATCAAAATTGCTTCACTGTCATATTCTAAATCCTCCTCAAAAGGAACAATTCTAGTAGTCAACTTGCTCTTATCTCTATCAAAAACAGTAAAGTCATATAGATGATAATTCCTCCAGTCAAACACTGACTGCAACACCTTATGTAATTGTATAAATTGTATATCGGCAGGTACAATAATTTTCCTTACCGCCTTGTATATGTCCAAATCAAGTGTAACAAGTAATTCAAAGGCACGGTATTTGTAGGCTTGCTTTCCAGTAATCTCAGAAAGTGCATTAATCATTTCCTTGTATGGGTAGAACCCTTCTTTATTAGTACCAGAACAATTAACAATCATTCGGTTTGCAGCAACCCCTATTGTATCACTAAATATTTTTGCAACCCCATTATATTCATTTCCTACATAAAGAGCACATTCCATTCCTGCTTTTGTTACCCATGATGCTGCCTTTCTGCTACTATTTTGAACAAATTCCACCTCACCTAACATTTGCATATATTCTGCCACAAGCTCTGGATTTAAATTCATAGAAAGAAGTGTGTTAGAAATGGCTGCCTTCATCATTTCAGCTACATTTTTTAGCGAATTTCGTTTAACTTCATAAATCGCAACAGTAAAACGTGTCGCATGGTTAACTAGAACAATCATATCCTCAGTCCTACGATTATCCCAAACTTTAGTCCAGTTTGCTGTCCATGAAAACAGTGGGTTTATAACCTCTTGAATAGGTGGCAGATTTACTTTCATAGCAGTCGCTAGTTTTTTTGTTAGTGCAATTTGCATATTTTTTCCTCACTTTCATCAAATTTAAATTCTTAAACTCAAATCAATAGTTTAGTTTAAGATACGATTAAACTTTATTTTTCTTTATACTATAATGAGTTCCTTTCCTTTTAACTTTCCCATTAAGAATTTCAATATTGCTTCTAAGTCTCATCTCTTCTTGTACATTCTTAAATTTTCCAAGTTCTATTATTGGCTCATGAGAATTCTCCATCAAATATTTTTCTTGATTCCCATTATTCATTTGCTGTTTATTATTTGGAAATTCACCTGTATAAGTTTTACCTAGAATTACATTTCCTATATATTTTTCATTTGTAAGTATTGTTTGAATAGCACGTTTAGACCACTTATCTTTCCCCCTTGAAGTCCTTATATTTACACACTCAAGCTCATTTATAATTAAGCCTATACTATACCCACTTAAATATAAGTCAAAGATTTTTCTTACAATTTCTGCTTGTGCTTCATCAATTATAAGTGCTCCTTTTTCGTTATGTTTATAGCCATAACACTTTCTAGAATAAAGCTTAGATTTACCTGATTCAAATCCACGCTTCAATCCCCATTTTATTGACTCACTACTTGATTCACTCTCTGCTTGTGCAATTGCAGTTAATGCAGCTACAAGTACATCATTATCAACTTCACTGGTTCTTATATTTTCTTTGTCAAATATCATTTCAATTCCCACGCTTCTTAACTTATTTACTGTTTCAAGTAAATCTACTGTATTTCTAGCTAAGCGACTGATAGACTTCACTAATATAATATCAATTAAATTCTCATAACTATCAAATATCATACTTTGAAATCCAGCACGAAATGTATTACCTCCTGAATCTTTGTCTGTGTAAACTTTAAATAAATTCCACTTAGGATTGTTTTTTACAATTTGCTTTAATCCTTCTATTTGTGCTTCTAAGCTTTCTTCTTGAGAATCGTGATTTGTACTAACCCTGCAGTATATTGCTATCCTTTTATTAGGTGCTATTTTAGCTGGAATGTATATTACTCTTGGATTTAAACTATTATTTACCATCATTAACCTCATCATTTAATTCAGACTACTTATCTTTAAGTATTACCAGCTAAATGATAAGTAATCTAAAAGAGTAATTATTTATCCATAATTTTCTTTTACATCTATCTCACCTACTCGTAAAAGTCACATCTATCCTAACTTCTCAACCCTCACAGCATCTATCCTACCTACTACACTATATAAATATTATAATCATTAAAATATTTCTCTACAAAATAAAAATAAGGATTCCAAGATTAGATGCACACAAAAATAAATTTTATGATGCAATCCTAATCTTGAAAACCCTTTATTTATCAGCGCTTCAAGCACTTTTATTTATCTACCCTTGACATCTTAACTACAGTTTCAACGTGAGGTGTGTGTTGAAGATTTATACCAAATTTTAACTTAGTGTATTTTATTATATCTATTAGTAATTGAAATTACTTCAAACCTCAGATTAAAAACATCATATCTTTACATATTGTAATTTATAATATTTTATCATATCTTACTGGTGGTTGGCAAAATGTCGGCATTTTAAAATTTGCCAACCATTTTTCCTATAATCTAAGTAATATCAATGCTTTTACTTAAATATTTTATGTTTAATCTTTAAAATAATTTATCTATTATATAAAAGATGTGAACTTTGAATATTAATTTTATAGTTAGTAAAATTAAATTAAAGTTATTTTTCTATTCATTCAAACCTTTTACTTATAATTCTTTGCACTTCTAATGTATTCATTCCTTTTGCATGTAAAATATTATACCTCTGATTTAGTTGTCAGGAGTTTACGAGCGACTTGCTATTTTACTAATGCTAGATAAGCCATAAGCCGAGTTCTGTATTAGCAATAGCTTATACTAAATCATATCTTATTGTATTTTATAATATCTTTAAATACCGATATTTAACCACTCTAGAGCATTATTATATTTTATCATAATTTACTGTATTTATTGCGTTTTTCCCTTACATAAGGTATATTACTATATTCATTTATGTGCAAATTAAATTTATATTACTAAAGTACATAATTCTAAATATTACAACACACGCCTCATATTGAATCAGAGCCTCAACGTGAGGTGTGTGTTTGATAGTTTTATTAAATTATAACTTAGAATAATTTTATTATCTCTGCTTGCCAATTAAATTAAATCAAACTTTAGATTAAAAACATCATTTCTTTACATATATCTTATGAAATGTATTTGCAATTTAAAAAGTTTGGTGTTTTTAACAAGCTTAATAAAAAGAAACCAACAGGCTATGATGATATTCCTATTAAATTTAAAGCTTGGAAAAATAAAATGGGCTATACTAATGCTCACTGTGCTTAACTTTTAGATGTATCTATTTCTACTGTTAAAAGACTTGCTAATGGTAAAACTAAAATAATTATTAACATAAATATATATCACATTTTTCTTCTTCATTCAATGTAGTAATGTTTTTGTTTATATTATCTTTATTAAAGTATATTTTCTTAAAATTCGCTTCTTTAATGATATTTTTATAATACTTAAAATAAACATGTCTTATCACAAATGCTATAAAAGTATCAGGGCATAAAATTTTATCACAAGGTATCCTTACCTCATTATTGTGACCTAAATGCATGTGTGATGAAGAATGCACTACTGGATCATGTCTTATACTATCATAATCATATCTTATAGGTATTACCTGTCTTTTTAAGTCAGCCTCCGAGATATACTGATCATATTCCTCCAAAAAGTTTTCTCCAACTTCATTATAATCGAAATTATTAGATTTCAAAAAATTCTCATAACTTTCTGCTATAAATGGAACATTGTAATACGAATAACGTATTTCCATAACTTTTTCAGCCTCTTTACTATATGTAAATTGAAAAAAACTATTGTCCTTTAATAAAATATCATAATCTCCTTTTTTAAGAGCAGTATCATAGATTTCTTTGTAATTATCTTTCTGACAAATTGAAATAAAGTCTTTTGAGATTTTCTCTCTACTAAAAGTCATTTTTCTCGATTTATTCTCATTTTTAAATAAATCACATTCTTTTAGTAATTGAATTGAATTTTTATATCCTATCTTTATATATGCTTCAATACTCATTTTTTTGTATTATCCTCTTCGCTAATTCCTTCATTAAAAAGTTTGATTGCATCTTCAGCATTCAAGCCTCTTTGTTTCGCAAATTCTTGAATCAAATTTGCTAATGCTTCTCTATCAGAATTTAATTTACTATGATCTCTTTGATGTTGCTTAACTTCATCGTTATTAGGATAAACAAATTCTAAATTTGTGAGTTTATTCGTTGCACTTATTATTTCTTTTTCTAAACATTCGAAGTCTTCTCCTATTCCTGTTACTTTTAACCATGCCTTTGATCTAGTAAATGCTGTGAATAGTTTATTCCTCATATTTATGCTTTCTTTTTGTGACTTAAATACATCACAGCCTACTACATACACTAATGCACTTTCATTACCTTTTGCCTTATACACACTCGTAAAAGTTACACATCCTGCTCTAAAAAATTCATTATTATAGGAATCCAATGTATTATTTAAATATATTTTATATTTTTGTAATGATGATGATAATCTATTATAATAATTCCACATATTTTTTTGATCTATACAAATAATCATAATGTCTTGTGGCAATAATTCATCTGATATATTATAACTTATAGACTCTGCAATCCATTCTAATTCTGTACTAAACTTATCCGCTTTATAACATTCTATTATCTCGTTGATGCTATATTTTTCTGAAATTGAAAGCGGACTATTCTTCTCTGGTCGTGTAATTATTGTATCTTCACCTTCAGTACAACTTCCTTGTATAACTTCATAACCATTATCATTCCAATGTTCAGCATTTTCTAGCATCTGTACTATATTTTCATTATAAATACCAAATCCTATTGCATGTGCCAGAACTAAAACTGCTCTTGGATTTCTATAGCATACAGGCAAAACAATATCATTATTTAGTTCTGGATGCTTATCTAAAAGCTTCTCTAAATCTATACCTTTATCACCGTACTTATTTTCAAATAAAGTTTTAGTATCTTGTATTTCAACATTTAATATATTTTGCAATTGATCATATGCCCAAACTAAATTATCATTTTTAGCTATTTTTCTACAAATCCAATAAAAAGAAGGGGAAAAGTCTTGTGCTTCGTCAATTAAAACATAATCATATTCTTTTAATAAATTTCCTTTTGTTCTCTCTAACAAATCATTACACACATAGTCAAATTTATTTACTCCCAACGCCTGACTTAATGCCAATGGAGTTATTCTATTATTTCTACACGCATCATAATAAACGCCTGGGTAGTTTTTTCCTCCCCATGCATGTCTTACATGAATGGAATTCTCAAAATTTGGATCTTTGTCAAAGTACACTCTATAAAATCTAGAAATAAGTAATTTTATATGATCATATAAACTTTTTGTGTAAAATGTATATAGTATCTTAGCATCAGGATTTTTCATTAATATATTTACTGCTTTCATGCATAATATTACTGTCTTACCAGAACCAGCCAACCCTCTAATTCTTTGTGGTCCATTAATTTGAGTTAATGCAGCAAACTTTTGTTGCTTATCTAAGTTATTTATTTCTTTTTCTAAATCAACTAAAGCTTTTCCTTTTGTCATAATATTATTGTTCTCTAATTTCCGATCTGCCGGTTTTACAATTCCATTTGATCCTTCTACAATAGAAGTTATCATCTTTACTATATTTTCATCTATCATATCTTTTAATTTAATATCATCAAATATCTTTTTTATGGAATCTAAGCTACTAACATAAGCATTCTCTAATTCAAAGTCTATTTTCCCACTATAGTTAGGTGAGAAAATAACAGTAGATATCTCAAATTTTAGCGACTTCTTATTTTCCCTCAATTCCTTACTTTTCATAAACTTCCCACTTAATAAAGAATATATTTGAGATAGTTTATCATCCATCATCGTTATATATTCTTCATTAACCTCACGATCACAAGAATTATCAGTTATAATAAGTATAACTCCATGTTTTCTTGAAACGACGCAAAGATTAGGGTAAATTATATCTTCATCTATTTCCTTAAACATTGGAAAATTATAATATATAATACCTTCTTGTAAATCAAATTCTTCTTTTTTCAGCAGCTCTACTAGCATTTGAGCTGCATCATCTTTGTAATATTCATTCGTTATAGCATTTAATTCCATATATTCACCTCTTAATGTTTATTTTTAATTAATAAGTTAATACTACTAATAATATATATTATTATACAACATTAATGTAAAAAAGAGGTGATTAATCATATATTTTGTATATAGGGATAAATATAAATATCTTCACATTGTTGATGCAAGTGCATTAGAAAATAATATACTTAAATATACCAATAACTATAAAATAATAAATTCTAATATTCATTCTGGAGGTTTTCCGTCAATTATTATAGATAAAAAAGTATATATAATAATTGACTGTAATAAAAACATATTGCTACTTAGAAATAATATTTTTTCTCCTCCATCTAATGAAGAAAAAATTAAAATATTTGAATTCTATAAGAAATATAATTTATTATCTATATAAGTTATTACAATTATCCAGCAACCTATAGCTAAAAAACTATAAAATATTTTTAGATTGTAGCTAATTCATCACTTAAATTGGCAAAAAATCAAATTAATTTTAATTCAAAAATATTTAATATCTCAAAGCACCCATAATGTAGATAATATTCTCAACATTATGAGTATGTTAAAGTGTTAGTTAGTTTTATAGAAACTTCAGTCATAAGTTCTCTCAGTATGGTGACTGTCACCATTGCCAACAGAATGAGTTTGCTATAAAAGCTGAAATCTATGTAAAACCATAGTTTTCAGCTTTTTAAATTCATTTCATAATAAAAATTCTATTTATGTAGTTATTCACCAACAGATATTAAATGACTTCTAATCTTTCTAAATGAAGATATAATATCAGCATAATCTGGTAATTCACCATAAACAAATTCTTTCCCAAATCTCTCTATATAGCTTTCTTTTAAAAGACCATCTTCAATTAATTTAAAAATAGGAGCATCACTCCATTTTTTCTCATACGGATACTGATCTTTAAATCTTGAATTTTCTTCATCCTGTCTTACTAAATTAATAACACTAGATAATTCTATTTTATCTAAATAAAAATCTTTTACTGTATCATACGTTAAATGTAAATCATATAAATGCCTTGTTTTTGTTGATAGTTCGGATAAATCCTCTAAATAAGACATTCTAACCAATGAAACTATTTTATCTAATAATGTTCTTTTTATTGATAATACATGTAATTCAAACGGCTCAAGCTCATATTTACCTATGAATTCAGCTCTTTCAGTTTCATTTAAATAATCATATATCATTGATTTTACAGGTCTTTTTTCATATGGATTAGGAGTTAAAAATGTAACCGTTTCTATTTTAATACTTGGGTTCAATTCATCTATAGATACTTCTTCAAACATAGATGGATATTTATATTCTACATTTCTATAATCTCCACTTTTTCTATTTTGAATATTTTCTATTTCTTCAAAATCAACACATATGCATTTTTCAACCTCAGTAATAAGCTTTTTTATCTGTGACTTACTAAGCTGAGTATCCTTGTTTACAGCTAAATCAATATCTTCTGAAAATCTCTTTAAATCTGTATAACATTTAGTTAATGATGTTCCGCCTCTAAATATTATAAGGTCTTTCCTATCAAAATCTTTTAATTTTGATAAAGCATATGTTACCCAATAATCTTTTTCAACTATCTTAGCATCTAGTCCATAATATTCTCCTACTATCTCCAACAGTTGCTTAAATGATTGTTCATCCTCATGCAAAATCATTAATTAATGAACCCCCATTCCTCTAATGTTTTAAACTGTACATTACGATTCACCCTATATCTTCTTCCTGCATTTGCATTCAACTTAAGTTCTTGTATTTTTTTACACAATAATCTATTACCTTCATTATTTTTTTTAATTCTTGCTTCAATTAATGCTCCTGCAAAATTATTTACGAACTTATTATAAGTTTTAGCTAATTCAATAGCAGTTACAAGCTCTTTAACTTTTAAATCGTTTATTTTATTAACTAGTACATCAATATAATTATTCCAGTTAATATCTTGTATATCATCAATGTTATCTATAACATCTAACATTTGCAATATTTTATAATTGTTATTATTTATTTTTGTCTTGGGTCTTATTAATTTTACCCTAATATCCTGCAATTCAGTATTTCTATTAGCTGAATTGGTTGTTATCCACTTTCTATTTGGAACCTGAGTTGTTATTTTCCATTCATTCCAAATAACTGGTCCAGTAATGTATCCTTTTATATTTTCATTTTCATCTTTTATATATTGCTTTTCTATAAGTTTATTAGTATCAATGCCTAATTCACCAAACATAGTAACTTGTGGTTTATAGTATATACCTTTTTTATAAGGTTTTATTATATTGTTTCTTTCTAATTTGTGAAAGGCTATGTTACGTGCATTTTTATTTTCATCAGTAACTACAATATCTTTTACAAAAATAGGTTCTCTTTCTTTACAATTGTCAATATGTTTTTTTACTAAAGTAGCAACATCCATTATCTATCACAACCTCTCTTTTATATTTCTAATATTATTATAAACTATTTTTAATAATTTCATAACCACTTTTGTAAAAAACATTTCCGTAATTGATTTTCCACCATACTATAAACTACAAAAAAGCTATACCTTAATTTAAAGTATAACCTTTTCTTGAAATGGAAAATTATTTAACTTAAAATATATAATTCAATAAACGTTATATTAAATATACCATTTATATCATAAAAAAAGATAATCATTTCTTTGTAAAAATAGTTGTATCTATCACTTGTATAAGTAAATTTATAAAAGCCTAAAAATGTTACATCATCTATTAATTTTTTTCCTTATTATATTGATCTATAAATAAATCTTCAAACACATTATCAAATGCCCTATCTCTAGAATTTCTGAATTCTCTAAAATACTTTTGTGTTCCTTCTAAATCTGGAATCATACTTCTTACCATATTGTCCATAATCGACATTCCAACATTTCCTATAATTAAGTTACTAAATCTACCACTTAAATTATCATTAGCTCTTTCTAATGTAATTTCAGATTTATTTATATTTTTATATGGGAATAATGTTTCAATTAATATTTCTAAGTTTTCTACCTCTTCCATATCATTCATAAGAGTTGTGTTTTTCCATAAAATCAAAATAAATCTTGCTGATGCAAATCTAAATGAATAACTTTTATATATTTCTTTAAAATTTAACGGTTCTGTTGTTGATTCCTTAATCTTTCCATTCATTAATCCTGAATATGATACTATTCCAGTATCATAAAATTTCAGATCACTTCCTATATTCAAAGGTAAATACAAATCATTTTCTTCTCCTAGTGGATTCATATCTACATGTAACCCTGCAAAAACAGAACATCTTTCACTTGTATTACTTATACCATTTATGTAATCAATATTTCTTTTAAACCACGTACAACTATTTTTTTCTACGCGTTCGTGATTAAATGCTATCTTTAATAACCATCTACACATTTTATCAAAATCGAAAGATATATTAAGATTATCATCTGGTTTGAATTTTTGCATAAAATTATTCTTTATTAAATTTATTCCATAAACATCTAATTCAGATAAAACTCCATTATTACATATCTTACATACATCAGAAATAGATTGTCCATTATTGTCCTTATAGGCTCTATCAGCAGTAAATGTAATATTTTGTTCTGGAAATAATTCTATTAGCCCTTTTGGGATTATGTGTTCCTTTGTCTTAATGTTTTTAACTAGAGGCTTACTACAATATGCACACTGTTTCATTGGCTACATCCCTTTCAAAATTAAATATTGACAAACTGACTTCAAAATAGAAGTCAGTTTTATATTTTTATATCCTCTCCAATTAGGTTAATTCCTTGGGGTATATAATTTCTTAAATCATATAGATAAAAATATACTTAATCTATAGTTCTATACCTTCGGCAATTATATTTGTCAGCAATTTTCACTTTTTTAAATTCTTCTAATACATCTTTTCTGATTCTATATCTAAGTGTTCTTATTTCTCTATGAAAACTAGTATTTTTTAAAGTTTAATTGTTTATTTATACAAACATTTGTTGAATCAAACCCCTTTTTAGTTGATTTAAACATTTTAGCTTTTCTTGTTCTCTTTCTATTTTTGAATCTATCTTTGATAGAATACTAGCTATTTTTTCTTGTTCTTCAAATGATGGAATATTGATGCTAAACTTTTTTAACCATCCAGTATTTAAATTTTTTTGGGAAGATCCAGCTATTTTTTCTTCTACTTGCTTAGCAAATAAACTTGATTTCATCCATTGCACAATAAATGAATTTAAAACACATTCACTTTTTACTCTCAAAAATCCTAAACTTACAAAAATACAAAATTCATTATCAAAATCTATAATTATTGGATTACCTAAAGTCCCAACTCGCCCAAACAATATATCACCTTTTTTAGGTTTTGCATTACTTGTAGCATTAGCAAATTCCTCTTTACTTATAAACTTCGTATCAGCAAAATTTATTTTGTTATTCTTTAAATCTTTCACTGATAAAAATGGTATCCCCTCTTCAACATATGTGGGCGTGTATGTTAACCCAAGAAAAATATGAACTATTTCATCAACTGTTTTATCTTTCCATTCAGCATAATACTGACCATTCTCATCCTTGAAACGTATCTCCTGTGAAAAAATCTTACTCATAATCCCATTTTTATACTCTTGTAAAGCTTCAACTTTTTCTTGTTGCTTTTCTATTCTTTTATCTAGTATTGACAAGAATTCAGCAATCTTTTTTTGTTCATCTATTTTAGGTAATATTATGTTTAGATCATCAAATTCTTTTTGGCCTAAAGTTTTATTTCTTCCTGCACCACCAGGCGAAGCTAGTTCTAACAATGATTGACCTTTACTAGTTTTAAAAAAGTACGTTATATAATCTAAATCTAAAATTCCTTCTTTAGGTTTATACATTGGAAATCTATGAGACGCAATCATTCCTATCTCATTTTCAGTTGTTCTAGCTACAGCTCTTTCCCACGCAAAAACTATATTAACTATAAATACATTAGGTTCTATCCAAAAAACTCTTTTATTACCTAGTTCTTTTCCTGTAACTTCATCTTTATAGAAAAGACCTTTTCCATGTGATCTTATGCCTATTTGCCTATACTTTTCATTTCCTTTAACATCAACACCATTTTTAACTTTATCAAAAATATTTTTTGATTTTTCTACTTTCCAATCTCCACTAAACTCCGGGAATCTAAGCTTTGGTGTTTTCTTCATATCATCCACCACCTTATATTCCAAGTTCTTTTAAGAGCACGTCTAATTCTTTATCAATATCAGCTATCTCTTCATCAATTTTTCCAATCTTAGCTTTAACTTCATTGATATCAATAGGTTCTTCTTCTTCAAATGTGTCTACATACCTTGGAATGTTTAAATTATAATCATTTTCTTTGATTTCATCTAAAGTTGCTACATAAGCATATTTATCTACTGTTTCTCTCTTTATATAAGTATCTACTATCTTTTCTACATCACTATCACGAAGTACATTTTGATTTTTGCCTTTTTCAAATCCTCCTGAAGCATCTATAAATAGTATATTATCAGTATTTTCTCTACATTTCTTAAATACTAAAATAACTGTAGGTATTGATGTTCCAAAGAATATATTTACGGGTAAGCCTATTACTGCATCTAGGTAGTTCTTTTCTTTGATTAAGTATTCTCTTATAGTTCCTTCTGAAGCGCCTCTAAACAGTACTCCATGAGGAAGTACAACTGCCATTGTTCCTTTATCATCTAATTGATAGATCATGTGTTCAATAAATGCATAGTCTGCTTTTGATTTTGGTGCAAGCTTTCCATAAACACTAAATCTTTCATCATCTAAAAATCTATCATCTGCACTCCAATTAGCTGAATAAGGAGGATTTGCAACAACTGCATCAAATCTCATATCTATATGCATTGGATGCTCTAGAGTATCATCATTTTTTATATCAAAGTTTTGATATGATACATCATGAAGGAGCATATTCATACGGGCTAAGTTATAAGTTGTAGAAGTTAGCTCTTGACCATAGAATTTACGTACATTGGCTTCTTTTGAAACTCTTAAAAGCAATGATCCAGATCCGCAGGTTGGGTCATATACATTTCTTAAATCTTTTTTTCCTATAGTAACAAGCTTTGCTAAAATTTTTGATACTTGTTGTGGTGTATAGAATTCTCCTGCTTTTTTACCTGCACTTGCTGCAAATTGAGATATTAAATACTCATAAGCATCTCCAAGAACATCAATTTCGGCATCATCATGCTTAAAGTCAATTTGTTCTATATTTCCCATTACCTTAGCCATAAGTTTCGAACGGCTTTTTACATCCTTACCAAGCTTTGTTGAAGATAAGTCCATATCATCAAACAAATGATCAAAATCATCTTGGCTGCTATAGCCTAGTGTTGATTCTGTAATATCATTTATAGCACCCTGAAGCATCTCTATATCAAATGATCCATCTTCAATTGCTTTTATTAAAGATGAAAATAAATACTTGGGTTCAATAAAATAACCAATTTGACCAAGTAACTCTTCTTGAAGAGCTTCCCTCATTTCATCATCTTTCCAAGCTTCAGTGTAAGAAATATTATCTTCTGAAAGTAGTTTTTCTGCACGATCTTCTAACTTTTCTGAAAGATATCTATAAAATATTAACCCTAATATATAGTTTTTAAATTCGTTTGCTTCTAAAGTTCCTCTTAAATCATTTGCTATGGCCCATAATCTTGTATGAAGATTTGCTTGTTGTTCTTGTTGTTTTTCACTTACTGACATTTTTTAATTTCCTCCTTAAGTTTGTTAATCATTAATTGATTATAAAGTTCATTTTCTAGGATATTTCTTTCAAATAAGAGTTTTTCCTTTCTCTTTTTAAGTTTATACATCCTACCTATTTTTCTTTGAATATCTAAAGGTGGTAAAGGTATATCCAGCCCTCTAAGCATTTGAATAGATAAAGCTCTGATTATAGTTCCTTGCATAGCAATTGTTAACTGCTTTTGTATTTCAGGATGCTCATTAAAATACCAAATAAAATAAAAAGGATCTATTTTATTTTCATCGAATTCTATCATGGCGAAATTTGAGGTTATGAGCTTATTGTTATGATTTTCATTTATCACTATAGATTTGTAAGAGGTAAGACCGATAATTGCCATATTAATCTTTGATAAATAAAGTGAGTCAAATTTATTTTTACATATGTTTACCTTTTGAATTTCCTCTTTACCACTATACTGACCAATTTCTCTACTTAAGTCCTGCATTGTAAATATAGGATAAGTGTCAAAATCATCATAAGATTTGGCTTCTATTCTTGAAAGAGTAGCTCCATGAGTTACCTTTCCAATAGCGTCTATTTTCAAAATCTCACCTCATTTCTTGCTATTATATAAAATAGCATAACAAAAATAGCAGGAAACCACAATAGTTTTCTGCTATTTTTAAAAATAACTATATTTCATTCATACTTTGATGCATTTTTAACAATAAAGTCTTTTATATTTTCAACTAATTTCTTTTTCTTTAAGAAAGGTAGATTTAACGTCTCACTAACCTTATCACTAATTTCTTTATGATCTATAATTCCACTATATTCATACTCTGAAACATGCTCTTTAATCACATCAGGTTCAACGCCTACTTCATAAGAAAAATCCTCTATTTCTTTTTTTCTTTGATTATCTTCAAATTCATTGAATGCGTCATCAACAGAATCATTTGAAGTAAGATTTGGCACTACTTCTTCTAAGAATGATTTTATTAAATCTACTTTTAATCTTAATTCTTCATTATCAGCTCTATTAAGTTCTCCAATAATGTGCTTTACATCTTTCTTTTTATTGTCTTCATTATCAAAATCTATATTTCTAATCAAATTCATAATATAAGCAACATTTATCTTATCTGTATGCATAAGCTCTATAGAAAAATCAATATCTGATAAAATTGACACTTTGTCATCTTCTGTTCGTTTTACTGATTCATATAGCATAATATACTTGCTTCTAAAATCTTGATAAGTTTGTTCACTTATTCCAATTTTATCTTCTTTAAATTCAAATTCAGTGAATGTTTGAAGCTTCACTAAGGTATTGGATAACTCTCTAAAAGCAATTATAAATTTCTTTTTATCTTCCTCACTTTCAAGTAAATCTACATCACTTGGAGTTAATGCTATATTAAATAAATTCTTCACATTTTCCTTAAATTGCTTTAAATAATATTTATAACTCTCCATAAGAATAGTATCAGTATCATGTGTTAATGAAAATAGGCATATAGCCTCATCTGTCTTTTTCTTTAAATTTCTATAGCATACTATATTACCATAAGGCTTTGTAACTTTTTCCGTACGGTTAGTCCTTGAAAATGCTTGTAGTAATGAGTGATATACTAGGTTTTTATCTACATATAAAGTGTTTAATGTTTTACTATCAAATCCTGTTAAAAACATATTTACAACTATAAGAATATCAAGTTGTACTGATTTCACCTTTTTAGTTACATCTGTAAAATAGTTTGAAAAAGTGTCTGTAGAATAGTTTGTATCAAACATATTGTTATAATCTTTTATTATTCTTTCTAAACTCTCTCTAGAATGTTCATCTTTACCTTCACAATCTTCATTCTGACCATAGGTAAAGATTGCACCTATTTTCAGATTGTGATTTAGTTCTTTAAATTTATCATAGTATTTTATAAGCATATTAATATCTTTTACAGCAAATAAGGCATTATATTGCTTATTTCTAGTGTTTGTAGCATGATTATTAATTATATGTTTTGCTACTATATTTATACGATCATCACTCATAAATACTTCATCTTTATCAATAGCTTTAGCTTTAGTATCATCATTTTCATCAAATTGACCTTTAAAAGTTGATATATATTCTACTGAAAATCCTAAAACATTCTCATCTTTTATAGCATCTTTTATAAGGTAATGATGTAAACGCTTTTCAAAAATATCATCTGTTACCCGTCCATCTTGGCTTTTATTTTCATTAAACCTTGGTGTTCCTGTAAATCCAAAATATTGAGCTTTAGAAAAATATTTATTTATAAGAGTGTGCATTTTACCAAACGTAGATCTATGACATTCATCTATAATAAAAATTACTTTTTCATTTTTATAAGCATCCATTATGGCGGCATATTTGGGTTTCTTTATAGCATTAGTCATTTTTTGTATTGTAGTAACTATTAAAGATGTATTAATATTTTCAATTTGTTCTATTAATTTTTTTGTATTATCTGTTGAGTCTACGCAGTCTGCTTCAAATTTATTAAATTCTTTTATAGTTTGTCCATCTAAATCTTTACGGTCAATAAGGAAAAAGACTTTTTTAATACTTGGCTCATTTGAAAGTATTTGACTCGCTTTAAAGGATGTTAAAGTTTTACCACTACCTGTAGTATGCCAAATGTATCCATTATTATTTGTCTCTAAAGCTCTATTTAAAAGTGATTCCACAGCATAAATTTGATAAGGCCTCATAACCATAAGTAATTTTTCAGTATCATTTATAACCATATAGCGAGCAATAACTTTTGAAATAAAGCATTTTTCTAAAAATGTAGCTGTAAAGTCGCTTAAATTACTGATTCTTTGATTTTTTTCATTAGTCCAAAAGAAGGTGTTAGTAAATAAAATTTCACTATCGCTATTAGCAAAATATTTTGTATCAACTCCATTACTTATAATAAAAACTTGAATATATCTATATAATCCATAATAAGAGTGTTTCTTGTATCTACCTACTATCTGATTAAAGGCCTCTTTTAAGCCTAATCCCCTTCTTTTTAATTCTATTTGAATAAGTGGAAATCCATTAATAAGCAAGGTAACATCATAGCGATTAGTATACTTTCCTATTACTGTAGTTTGACTAGTTACTTGAAATTGATTTTTGCACCAGTGTTTTGAATCAAAAAATTCAACATAAAACTTAGATCCATCATCTCTTTCCAATTCAAACTTATCTCTAAGATTCTTAGCACTCTGAAATATACTTTTACCTTCAATATAACGCATAATACGTTCAAATTCCTTATCACTTAAAGGAACACCATTAAGCTTTTTCTCATTATGTTTACTAAGTTGCACTCTAAAATTTTCAATTAATTCTTCTTCATTTGTTATTCTAACGTATTTGTAATCTTGATCAACAAGTTGTCCAACTAATTGTTTTTCTAATTCCGCTTCACTCTGGTATCCCATAATTATCTCATCCTAACTATATAATCTATGTTTAAATATATAATACCATTTTATATTTAAAATTTAAACTTTTACCAAAAAAGAGATAATAAACATAAAATATTCTATGCTTATCACATCAATTTAATTAATTATATTTATAATTCCTGTAATATCACTATCTAATCCAAGTTCCATTTTCATCAACCTTCCATCTATCATGTGTAACACAATCGCAATACATCCTTCCACCTTCATCAAAAGCATAGCATTTTCCATTAATCCACTTCCACATAGGCTTATCCTTACAACCTCTAACCATCTTGCAATTTTCATCTAAGTAATACCAGACATTATTGTTTTTATCCTGGTACCAGCAATTCTGCAAAGCATATCCCCTATCATCAAATATATACCACTCCCCCTCAATCTCCTGCCAGCCATTTTGCGATGTATAATAATATTTATTTTCTATATCCGTGCAATACCACCAACCAACATCATTACTATTCCAACCAAATTTCCATTCTCCATTGCTAGAACCATCATCTCCCAATAATCCATTAACAATAGCCCTTGAAATAATCTCTGAATCATATTTATCTGCATCAGCACTATCAGCAAATAAACATTCAACTAAAATTGCAGGCATAATAGTTTCATTAAGAACAATTAAGTTTCTTATTTTCACTCCTCTATTAGGTAGATTCAGAGCACTTGATAATTCATTGCATACTTTAGCAGCATATTGATTAGCTACTTCTGACTTTCCAAATACTAATACTTCAGGACCACTACCTCCTCCTGCATTAATATGAATTTCTACATAAAGATTAACTTCTATAGTTTGTGCTATTTGATTAGCTTGAACTGATCTAATATAGCAATCTTCACAGTTATATTTATTTCCTTCATCAATCCTAAGTAAATTAACACCGTGGCCTTTCTCCTGTAAATACTGTGTAACTAAAGCTCCAATCTCTCTAGTGCACTTACTCTCATCAAGCCTCTCAACAACTCCACATCCAATATTACCACTTGCAGTATGACCTACAGCTATTATAAAATTGCTCATTTTACATCTCTCCCTATAATTCTTAATTTTTTTAATTACTCATATACGTTATATGATTTTTAACCATATATACTATATGTAGAGGTAAATTTAATAACAAATACAATAAAACTACATAAACCTCTTCGAGCAATCTTTTAAAGAAATCTTGTAAGGATTTTATCCAAAACTCTTAACTGAATTAAAGGAGGTTTACATGGATTTTAATTATATTGAAGTTTTAGTTACCAAGTGCAAAGATAATGATGAAGAAGCAAAAGAAAAATTAGCCGCTGAATTTAAACCTTTAATTTATAACATTTCTAAAAGAACCTTTATTGATGGCTATAACATGTATGATATACAGCAAGAGTGCTTTGAATCACTTTTCAAGTCTGTTTCAATGTACAATATAAAAAAGCATAGATTCGTTGCTTATGCTACTAACGCCATTAAAAATAATATCAAAGATCTTATAAAGAGAATTAAATCTAGAAGCTCCACTGAAGGTAATGAAGCATTAAGCTTACATTATAATTTTGAAAATGATCTTCCTTCAGAAGAAATTTCCACTGAAGTATCATTATGTGAAATGTGTGATTATGAAGATTTAAGACTGGCTTTAGATAATTTAACCCGAGAAGAAAAAGAATTTATAGATTTTGTATTCTTTAAAAATTATACAGTTTTGGATTACTCTCATTTAAAGAATATGTGTTATCCTACTGCTATCCTAAAAAAGAACACTATTCTAAAGAAAATACTAAACAATATATCTCATTATTATGAAGGCATCAAAGCGTAAAAACTCCAAGGCTCACTTGGAGTTTCTATTTTTATACAATTATATTAATCTATATCCACTTATTCAAAATTAAAATTATTCACAACCTCTGTAGTTTTCTCCACATAATTATCAACAACTTGATCAATGCCATCACAAATATATTTAAGAGAACATCCTTCACATTTATTAAGTATCCCCTCCGTAATTAAAGAACATTGAAGTTCATCATTAAAAGTAGAATTTCTAATTGCTAAAGCAATCTGCTTTTTATCAAAAATCTCTCCTTCCTCTGACCCAATCTTAATTTCATCTCTAATCATTTTTACAACACACTCCAATAATTTATTTACAGCTTCAAAATTTAGCAGCTGCTATTATTGATATATGTTTTATACTGTAACATAACATTAAAATCATGATTAAATTTGTATGCCTAATCTACTAACCCGCATTTTACAAGCAAATTCTTAAGTTCTTAAATTCTAAAGAATATATATTCTTAAAATCTTACATTCTAAAATTCCTTAATTCTTAAATTCTAAAAAATTTATATTCTCAAATTCTTTAGAACTTTAGAATCTCTAATAAATAACCATATATACTTTAAGAGAATACATAAAAATGCTAAAAAACCAAGGGAGGTTATATAATTTATGGCTAGAAGAAAAACATCAAACGTTCCTAAAAATGATTTTGAATATGATGAAGGTGAAGTCTATGGATTTACTAGCGAAACTCCTATAGCTGGTGACTGCATATCTTCCTTCTCTTTTGATGATTCTGATAATAATATTATTCAAACTAGCTCTGATTGTAAATCTAATAATAATTCTATTCAAGAAGATCCCAAAAACAATACTCAAGTTAATACTGCTTCGACTAGCAGCAACAATATTGAATATAATACAATCAACTCTACTAATTCTATAGAACTAAAAAATACTTTAAGCCCTACACAAGACATCTTTGATAATAGGAAAACTCCACTACCTAATGGTGCCACTCCTGCCATTGATGGTGAAACTCCAAATATTAAAAGAAGCTACACCCTTAGAAGTTCTACTATAAGAAAAATAAATGAATTAAAAAGCATACATCCAGATATCAATGTATGTGTCAGTACCATAGTTGATATTGCTATAGATTATTATCATAACCATATTGTAAATGAAGGTGGCACTCAGTAATTTATTTCATATATTTCAACTTTAGATAATTATTTGTTCTCTAATATGAAATAATATATTTTATTTCATATATCCCTTATAGGAGGTGGTGGATTTATGGAAGTAAATGAATTAATTAACCTTATTGTTAATAATGGCTTTCCCGTGGCAGTGTCTGCATATTTGCTAATACGCTTAGAGAAGCAAATTGTTAGCTTAGCAAGTTCAATTAATAAGTTAAACACCATAATATCGGCTAAACTTGGTGTTGCTATTGATACAGAGAGTTCTACCGATGATTCTCATAAAGTGGCATGAGCAAAAAGGCGATAAACATTGATTATTAGTGTTTATCGCCTTTAAATTTATTTGTATTAGAACACCGAAACTAAATAGTTTAATTTGAATTTAAATTATAAAATGATACACAAATTAAGAAAATTACGAATCAATCTTGACCACTTAATCTTCTACCCATCCTATCATATCTGGTTCAAGTGTAATATAGTGAGCCATCCAACAGTCTGAGTTTTCAGTACCAATTTCATGATTATTAATGCAAACAGTATTTATGCCATCTAAGCCATCAAGTCCACAACATCCGTTTAATCGAGATGCATCGGAGTGATGCTTTGAATTAATTAAATCATTTAAATTAATAATTATCCTACCTTTAGACCTGCTATCATATCTTCCATCTCCAACTATATAAAAACCAGAAGGAATATAATCTTCACCATCATTCTCATTTAGCAAATTCAAATTCTGTAGCTCTACCAAATGATTTGTTATTTCTATATTACATAATTTACATACCAGTTTCATATTTATACTCCTAAAAAATATTGTTCTTAATTCATCATACTTTACTATCAAGAAATATTAAAAAAACACCTTAAATTCATTTCTTGCTTTCTTCAAGTGTATCTAAAATACTATCCAATTTTTCATTCATTTGTTTATTCTTTTTTATAAAGCTTTTAAATGCTCTTACCCCTTTATATATTCCTATTATTATTAAAATTATTACCCCAAAATTGATCCAATTCATAATTAGAGTCATATAATTAATTTGCATAAGCTTTCTCCTAACTACATAAATTGTATACTTTTAATATAATCTTTTATAAGCATAGAGTTTTTAACTATTTAATATCACTTTATATATTTATTATTATATTACATCTGTATTTATTTACAAGTTTTTCATATTCTTGTATCAATATTATTATGTAACAAATTAAAATAATACAAGGAGTTAAGATGGACAGAATAAAGCTATTACAGTTATTAGACAATTTTAAATTTAGCTATAGCTTCATTCAGTCCATCTTTTGTAATCCAATAACGTCGCTTCGCTCCTAAGGAAGAGAAGTTCAAGCTAGTTTATAGATTCTACTGCTTTTAGTACCTATATGTTATGGTGGTATAGTCTAAACATTTATAAAATCTGTATATCTTGAACTTCCCATTAATTTTTGTAGCCTGCGGCAGCAAGGAATAAATATATTGGAGCACTACATGCTCCTTGTGGCTGCGCCACTCTATTGGTTTAGTTTTATTTCTACGTGCTTAATTTAAATTATCTTTATATACTACTAACTAGTTTATAATATATTATATTTTATCTATGGTTCTATATTATAGATATTATTGTTATACCTATATACGCATCTTATAAAGGACAAGTTTATTTACTTTAGCTGTCTCTGGGTGCCTTAACCACCACCCAAAAATGGACAGGTCATACAGCTACAGACTTCTAACATTGTAAAAGTCTCCTCCTCACTCGGAGCCTTTTACAAAGTAATAATCTGTACGCATTAGACTAGCCCATTGTTTAGGTTCCCGGTGGGGCACTTCGGGATGGAGATTTTATGAATAAATTATAATTAAGTAACTATGCAGTTAAATTCTTTCTTTAAAATATGTATAGAATATTTATCCATCCCTCTGACTGGAACTTTTGTTTATGGTTCTTTTTTAGTTCATTGTTAAATTATTGTTTCTGGTATAGGAAAATGTAAAGGTAAAGTTTAGTTGGCCAGACAAGCTGACAAGAATTTTTGGGGGCTTAGACATGCCATCACAATTATATAAGAAAGTATTAGTAATGTGACGGCATGCCTATCTTGTACAGGCTTAAGTTCATTACTATAATGTTCGATTATAAGGTTTTTCCGCTCTAAAAATCCAATCACTAAAAATAATAAATTGTATTACAAGGAAATTCTTTTTAATGATACGATTTTCAGAGCTATTATCTACTTTTAATTATTTAGAGATATTAAAAAAGCCAGTCCAAGACCGCCCCCATTAATAAACTCTAGATTATACATCTTATATAGTTTTTTTCATATAACATGGTACATTTATTTAAAATACAGCTCAAGACACGCTTCGCTTTTGGTCTTGACCTGCCTTTTAAATAAATAGATAAAGTAAATATGAAAAATTTATGTGATATTATATCGCTTAGTTGGACATGCTGTTTTTAATTTATTGGTTGAACCTTTAAGAATATGGCTTATATTATTACCTTTAATTATGTCTTCCTAGTGCTAAGCGCTTGTCCTTATTATCGCTTTATTTATCTGATCTCTAGTCGTTCTAGCACTCACATATTGTTATATGTGAGTGCTAGAACGTCACGAGCCTAGATAAGTTCAACTAAATTCAGTTATAGTAAAACTATAACTGAAAAGTTTCACTTTATAGGGGATTTCTCCCCTTATGTATTTAGTATGGCAGCTCCTCGCATGATAAACTTTCTAATATATTTTCATGTTCTGCATTTACTTGTTTATTGTATTCTTCCCTTGCTTTTTTTATATCTTCATTTCTTTCATCTTCATAATCTACAAAACTGTTATCATCAAATCTGCCTCTAAATGACTTCCAAAATTCATAATCATCACTGGTAACACTGAATATTCCTTTTCTTCCTATGTTCTTGTTATAACTTAATTTCAAGCCGTAAAGACTTAGATGCTCACCATGATATTCAATAATTATTGATCCATTCTTTAGTCTATACGCTGTTTCAGAAAATCTGAATTCTTTATTTTCGCTTAAATATCTGTACTCTGCTATTAATGTTTTTGATTCATATTTTCTCTTTTCCACTTTTATGGCCACCTTTTCTTTTTACTTCCTCCTCCACCACATTTTTATTATGCCCACTTTCAGAAATTTTAGACATTATTTATGTACAAAAAAAGCACCTTCTTAGGTAGTTTCATTATTTATAATTTATTCTCCAATACATAGTTTCATATACCCTCTTATTGCCTTACTAACGTCTTTTCCATTCCTATGACAATACGACTCAAAGTCTTCATATAACTTAACCTCACATTCCACATGGAGTTGCTTTGTTGGTAGTTTTACTTTTTTTATTTTATTTCTATTTTCCATTATTATTCCACTCCTTCTCTGTAAAATAGTCTAGCCAGTAATCAAATTTCTTATACCTAAATATACAAAAAAATATACAAATAAATACAAGCTTCTACGAATATTTGTTCGCATTATTGGCAATAATTATAGTATAAGGTTAAGAGAGGATTTGAGAAAGATATGAGAAATTTTACATTTACAAAATGGCTTACAACTAAAGAAGCCTTTAATTCTTACGGACACTATAAAGAATGGCTTTCTATCTTATCAAAAGAAGAATCTAAAAAAACTGATTTATATTATCACGAAAAATATCAATATTTTTTAAATTATCTACAGACTGAATGGGATTAGAGAAATCTATATCTCTATCCCCTATTAAAAATATCTATATGAAAGGATTCGATCTAATGACATTTGCAACATGGCTTATAAAAGAAAAAGGCTTTGTATCAAAAGCTCAATTTGATTCACTTGTAAATACACTACCATATGAGGGCATAAGAAAATTAATCATATACTATAAAATAGAATATGAACATTACCTTGATACAAGACCAATGCAACTAGAACTTGAAATAAAATAAACCTGAAGAGGTCCTCTTCAGGTTTATTTCATTCTATTTAATGTAGCACAAACTTCAGAATCAATTACCGAAATTATTGTACAAGCTCTGTTGTTTTTTGGGCAAATACTAAAGCTCCATAGAAAATAAATATTGTACAGGGGTGAGTGCTCGCAATCCCCTTTCCAATATTTATTTTCTATTGGTATAATTGCTTTCCCAAAAAACATTATTTTAGATAAGCTCCGTAGCCATAACCTTAAAATCAAGCTTTTTTATTCATCACTATATTTATATATTGAAATTATTTTTATTAATGGAGCTTATTTAAACTTTCCTTTATGGTAATTTCATATACCATAAATCATCTGAATCTATAAATACAAAAGAATGATCTACTAGGGTCTAATAGACCATTCTGAATACTGGTTAATATTTATTTAATAGGTGATAAATAATATTTAACCACTTTATATTTATATACTACTAGGTATTTTTGACAACAATATTACAAAATTAAATTTATATTATCTGTTGCCTTTATTAGTATTACGCAGTATTTAAGATATAAAAAATGCCGCAATTCATTATTGAATAATGCAGCATCCCAATTTATTACACATACTAATGAGCAATTATAGACTAACCAAAAATAGTATATCTTTCCTCTTTATCTATATCTTTATTTAATATTACAATTTGCAAATCTGATATTCCTTTCGCGCCATCCAATTCTTTAGGATAAATTAAATAGCATATATTATTATCATCTATTCGGAAACAATTAGATACAATATCCATATTATCATATTTTTCAAAACATTCAGCATCAAAATAATTTGTTGTATCATTGCCAGGTGTAAATTTTTTAGTATCAGTTTTTTCTAATGTATCATTGTCTATATCATATAAGTATATAGTCTTATCATCTCCATAATCATTATACATTAAGATTTGATTTTCATATTTATTCACATCGAATATAGTAACTGTATCACCTTGAATATGATTCATGTTAATGGATTTTAAATCTATTGCTCTATAAATTTGTTTATTTACAATATCATAAACAATTAAGCCAACAGGTCCATATAAAATCACTTTATCTTTTGAAGCATATGCTATTTGGGTAAAACACGCGATTTGTGATTCTTTAATTTCATTTATAACTTCATTCATGTTTTTACTACTTACTTCTTTGGATTTTTTAATTTCCTCAATATTTTTAGTACCACACCCTACAAAATAATTCTCCAATGTTGTAATCATAATAATAACGAAAACTATGTTAAATATTCTATTCTTATAAATTCTTCCAAATCTAAGCAGCCATTTTAATAGCATATCTTTTCCCTCACTTAATTCATTAAAATATTTCCAATTTATTATAGCATATTTTGTAAATACCACATTATTCAATTTTCAAAGACCATTTTTTATTTATACGTCAAATCTACAGACTACGCATCAACATAATTTCTATTTTGAAGACGTCTATTTCATATGGGCGTCGTCAATGTACATGCTTTTCTGCCTGTCATTATTAGTAATGAGTGTTATTGAAGCAAAAGAAATCGTATCACTAAAAGTAATTTCATTATATATTTTATTTCTATTATTTTTAGTGATTGGATTTCTTGAGCGGAAATAGCGCATTACTAAAAAGGACTAGCAGGCAAGCATGTACATTGTGGACCTGCCCTCACCTTCCACCAAACCTTATCTCTATCCTGGTGAGGGCAAGTCCAAGGCGCCCTTTTCCTTATGCGTATGCATCACTTCTCCATAAATCATGTAATAAACTGAACAGGACCTCTCCATAATCTTTAGATTAGTTCATTATCTCTATACCTTCTCTTTATTGTTTAGGATTTAAGGCGCAGCCTTTAATCCTATCACCACACTAAATACAACATCTTAAGAAAGTGTCAATGTAATACTTGGAGCAAAGCTCCTTAGTATTACATATTGACTCTTTCTAGAGTTAGAATTTAGAAGTACATTTAAATGATTCCCCTTCGAAAAGAAAAACATTAACTCTCCATTCCTATTCCCACGTTTCACAAAAAATCTTTATCTGCGCATGCATTATTATCTCCATTAACACAATACAACAAGAACCCTTGTAACACCTTCTCTATCATCTACATGATTAAATCCTATTACCTCAAGGAAGGCATGTACATTTAGCTAAATAACGTTTCCCGAAGTGTCTCAGCTGAAATTAAGGAATAAAAAACCTCCCTATTTTGAAATCTTTATAAAAACAAAGAGACCACAAAAGTTCATGGCCTTTAATATTTTAGCTTGGACATTCTCGGGACAACGACTTATTTAGCGAAGTGTACTTGCCTTCTTTTCTCCTAATGTCATCAGCTTAAGAAATTCATATAAAAATTAAATATTACATTCCCTTAAACTTGAGATTACTATATCATTATATTTCCCCTCTAATATAATACACAAAAGACTTCGCGTAATCTACACAAAGTCTTTTGTATCTATACTTATGAACATATATAATGGTCTATGTCTTTAATGTTGACAATTAAATTTAAACTCATCACTAAAACTACCTACTCATCTTACTAATTTATTCTATTAATTCTACATTAGCTTGTGTATTATTACATTTACATATATATTAAAAATATATTCATTTTAATGATACATAATGTTTTAACGTTAAGCCTTTGTTTCATTCAAATTAGGTTTTTGAGTATTCTGAGTACTTTTATCATTTTGTGTATTTTGTGCACTTTGCTCATTTTGTACCTTCTCAACTCTCGCAGCTATACTTAATCTCTGTAGTTGAATTAATGCCAGAATATCACCTATACTAGTGAAAAAGAGTGCCAATACGCCTAACTGGTCACCTTCAGTATATTGTTTTGCAATTCCTATAGATAGAACCGCTGTTAAGGCAGTGAGTTCTTCTGGCGATAAATCGAAAATATCCATAAATATTGCCTAAATAATTGCTTATAATTTATTTATATACAATACTTATTATAAAAGTGCCAGGCGAACTTAACTATTTTAATTCTTTTAAACTTTAAATATTAATAACCCACCATATTTTTATGAAATTCTGCCATATTTTCTCTGCCTACAGATTTCATCATATTAGCCATAGATCCATATCTATTATTTTGCATTATATCAATTATCTTGCTATAATCATCATCACTTAGTTAGCCATTAAATTTTTCATGGTATTAAAATCTCTATTTTTCATAGCATTTGCTTCATCAGTAAAACCATTCTCTTTCATTAATTCAATCATTTTATTCATATCATCATCTGATTGAACTCCATCCCCCATCAGGCTCATCATATTTCCTCTATAATCTGATAATGATTTAACCCCACTATCTTGTCCATTAAATTTATTAGAATCTATATTATTGCCACCTTCTGCATATGCAAGTGACATGCCACTTACAGTTACTATGATTGCTAATACTAGAATCATAACTTTCTTTTTCATTGTATATCACTCCCTCAATTGTCTTCTCTTTATGTGTTTATTCTACATCTTAATTGTGGATCAATTATGAAGATGATATAGTTATAATAAAATTTTTTAATTATATTTAATTCCTCCAATTTAAAAAATCATTTCCCATAAACCCTAGTATCAATATAAACCAACACAAAACTTAAACCATTAATAGATCTTGTTTTAAATTTTCTTATTTGTATTAGCAACACCTTAAATCCAGTAATTGGTGTAATTGTATTATTCATTAGTAGTACTGCAATCTATGTTTGCTTAGGTAACTCAGCTAATGCACATGCTTCAATTCTCTTATTATTGCAATTTTTAACATTAGGACATTTTCTAGATTGCTCTGCTGTTTTGCTTAATGTTTGCATTGCATTACCTCATCTCTTTGTCTAGATTATTACGAAACAGTATCTTAAATAAAAAAATATCGCAAATCTATTCTCAGTTTTACGAATAGTGCGATATTCTAATTTATTATTTATTTTGCTAATTAATAATTAAACGACATCACTCTGTAAGTTCCAATGGATTAACAAAAACTGCACCTTTACCAAGTAATATAATTGTGTCATTAGGACCTATAGGTATTGTGTTATGCTTTTCTGAATTAGGTTTTAGTCGTATAGATTGAAGTATATTTTGTTCTTCATCCGTAATAATAATGGACATATTATCCTTTGATGAAACGTTTTGAACTGAATAAACACTGTTTTTCGAAGGGTTAAAATCAGATATTTTATAAATACCTTGGTTAAATGTATTACTGATTGTAACTGGAAATGCAGGTTTTATTCCGAATACAGTAAGCGTTAAACATAAAAAGACCAATAATAAAACAGTAAATCTTTTCATCGCATATCCACCTTTCGGTACTATTATGTCCAATAAATTTAATAATATTTATGCTTATAACCTATACAAGTATATACTTGTTATACCGAACTTTGTAAACATCGCACATTCAATTTTCAAAGAACTTTCGCATAAAGTTAACATATATTTTAAGAGAATAGTATAAGATATCAAAATCGTTTCTATGAACTTTTTAATTACATACATTTTTATTACCTCTCATAATTTTATAATTACATTAAATAATGCTTTTTAATAAACTAATAATATATTATTAATATACAACTATTTATTTAACACCCATACTCATATTATTTAATCAAATGTCATAATTATTAATTATATGTTATAGTAAGTGGGTGTAAATAATGACAGGTTTTGAAAACTTAACTCCTGAAGATTCTCTAATTTTAACAAATGCAATTGTTATTTCTCTTGCAAAAGGTAAAAATGCTGAAGAGCTAAACGTCCTTGGAAACTTCATTGTGGGCATAGGCTGTTTATTAGTAATAACAATAATGGTAACCAAAATAACAGCAATAATAACAACATGAATAATAATGCTGTTGATGATGATATAATAATTGGATAAAGATTTAATCTACCAAAGTAATCCCAAGTTTTTCATAAAACTCTTTATTAATATCATGACATTCTTTAAGGTTATTTTCTTTCCTAAACTTTATTACATACAGTTTCATTCCTTCGCCATATATTCCATCTAAATTTTTAGGATAATAGCCTTTTTCTTTCATTTTTCTTTGCACTTCTAAAACATCCGCCCCTCTATCGCCAGGCTTTAAATTTACAAATCCTTTTTCAAAAGGGCCATATGGGCCTGCGTATATGCATACTATCATTCCACGCTTTACATACTCATATAATTCCTCTATATCCTTATTTCGCATTCTAATACATCCATGGGAGGCTTCGCTCCCAATAGAGTATGGTTTATTTGTGCCATGAATTCCATAAATTCCCCAAGGTACATTTAATCCAATCCACCTTGTGCCAAAACCTCCACTCCATTTAGCCATACGTACCACTTTCCATGTACCTACCGGAGAAGGTGTTTCTTGTTTACCACTAGCTATTGTATATTTTTTTAATATTATATTTTTCTCAGTATCTATTAAATAAAGCCTTTCTTCACTAATATCAACTAATATAGATATATTACTATTAGAATGAATTTTTGATTCCGCATTAACTGCATACCTCAATGAATTTAATATAAAAACAAATATAATTAATAAAATAGTGTTCCTAATAAATCTTCTTCTTTTCATTTGTTACACTCCGTTTCATCTACCCTATTTGTAATATCTTCACGTTACGATATCTTTTTAGACTTTTTGTATACGATTTATTTCTTTATTGGAAAATATAGCTCTTTTGTTTCTTCAGTTATTGTTCTAAATTCATAACCTCTTGATTTATAGTATTTTATTATTTGAGGAAGAGCTTTACACGTATTTTGGTGATTGTTTGTGCAATGCAAAAGCAATATAATCTTATTCTTATTTTCACTTCCATTTATAGCTTTTTCATATAATTCACATGATGATGTTTTAGGTTTTAATCCATCACTATTTTCCAAATTCTAATCATACACTTTAAAATTCTTATCATGTAATTTTTTAAGAAAATTATTACTTAAACGTTTATGACCGCCGCCTGGAAACCTAATTATATTAGGTGTTATTCCAGCAACCTTGTTTATTGCATTCCTGCAATCGATCATTTCTTTAATAAAGTTATCTTCATCACTGTAAATTATGTTATAGTCATGTGTATAACTATGTAGGCCTAAACTATTTCCTTCATTATAAATTCTCTTTACCACCGCTTCCCTGCCTTTAATCTGATTTCCAATCAAAAAAAATGTTGCCTTTACTTTATTCTCTTTTAATATATCTAAAACATTACTTGTCACAGTAAAACTTGGTCCATCATCAAATGTTAAATAAATAATTTTTTTCTTATTTGTTGCAACAGTCTTATCTTCTTCGACTATTTCGCGTGATTCAGATGTAGCTTTCTCATCAGATTTCTCAGTAACATTTTGGCTGGATTTTTCAGATGATGCTTCATTATTGTTTTCTTTAGATTCTGCCTAGCTCTTTTCTTCTTTATTTCCATCAGAATTTTACTTGGTTCATTACTAGATTTTTCACCTAATTCTTTCTCATCTGATTCATCAGGTTTTGCCTCTGATTGTTCATTATTTATTTGATTTTCAGGAGAAGGTACAGTTTTACCGAACTTACAACCAATAAGCAATACACCAAAAGCAAAGATTAAAATATATTTTAATTTACGTCTCATAATAGTTCCTCCAATCCAGCTTGCTTTTTTCATTGATGAATTAGTTTATATTTCTTATTGTTTGTTTTTTTGTCTTCTTTATTTGTGGTAATTTAAAACACTTCGTAGTACCTATTTAATTGCAAATCACGTGTATCATTAAGATAATTATTAAATTAATATTTACATATTCTTTTAAATAATATCAAGTTGTCAATTATATCCTATAATCATAATTAATGTTTTGACAAAATTTCACCTCACAATGTGGTATTTCTTATATAATATTGAATATTATATAATTATATTGTATTATTATTCCGTTTTATTGTATAATATATCCAGAGTATTATATTATGTAAATATGAGAGGAGTTTTTATTATGGTAGAAAAAATGTTTTGTTATCAATGTGAACAAACTGCTGGGGGTAAGGGATGTACTAAAATAGGTGTGTGTGGTAAAACACCTGAAATTGCAGCAATGCAAGATTTATTGATTTATCAATTAAAAGGAATAAGTGTTTACGCAAAAGAACTTTTAAATAAAAATGAAAAGGTTGACACATCGGTAGCCTCTTTTGTTGAAGATTCTTTATTTATGACATTAACTAATGTTAATTTTGACCCTAAGGCTCACCTTATTCAACTTAAAAAGTCTCAAGAAATTAAAGAGTCTTTAAGAGCAAAGGTTAAATCTGAAAATATCACCTCTCCTGAAGCGCTGTACAACCTAAGTGATTCTAAAGAATCTATACTTGAAGATGCTGAAAAAGCTGGAATAATGTACGATGAAAACTTAGATCCAGATATTCGTTCTCTTAGAGAAACTATAAAATATGGTTTAAAAGGAATCGCTGCTTATTCTCATCAAGCTAGATTTATAAAATATACTAGCGATGAAGTAAATGACTTCTATTTTAAGGCTTTAGCAGCTTTAGCTGATGATAGTTTAAATCTTGAAGATTTGATTAAACTTGCAATGGAAACAGGTACTATGAGTGTTAAGATTATGGAAGTTTTAGATACTGCTAATAATACTACTTATAGTTCTCCATCACCTACAAAAGTTAATGTAAATATTAAAAAAGGTCCATTCATAGTAGTTTCTGGACATGATTTAAGAGATCTAGAAATGTTACTTGAGCAAACTGAGGGTAAAGGAATAAATATTTATACTCATGGCGAAATGTTACCTTCACATGGATATCCTGAATTAAACAAATATCCTCATTTAGTGGGTAATTTCGGAAGTGCATGGCAAAATCAACAAAAAGAATTTGATAATATACCTGGTTGTATTTTAATGACAACAAACTGCTTAATGAGACCAAAAGATTCTTATATAGATAGAATATTCTCAACAAGTGTTGTTGGATTTGATGGTATTAAACATATTGAAAAAGATGAAAATGGATATAAGGATTTCTCTGAAATAATAAATAAAGCACTTGAACTTGGTGGTTTCACAGAAGACGAAGAAGTTAAAGAAATTTTAGTAGGCTTTGGGCATAAGGCAACCTTAGGTCATGCTGAAACAATTATTAATGCAGTTAAAGACGGAAAAGTTAAGCACTTCTTCTTAATTGGTGGATGTGATGGTGCAAAGCCTGGAAGAAATTATTATACAGAGTTTGCTGAAAAAATTCCAAGTGACTGTATTATTCTTACTTTAGCGTGTGGAAAATATCGTTTCAACAAATTACAATTTGGTGAAGTTGCAGGACTTCCAAGATTGCTTGATGTTGGACAATGTAATGATGCATACTCAGCAGTTAGAATAGCTTTAGCTTTAGCTGATGCATTTAACTGTACAGTTAATGATTTACCTTTATCAATAGTATTGTCTTGGTATGAACAAAAAGCTGTATGTGATTTACTAGCATTACTTTCATTAGGCGTAAAAGGAATGTATATCGGGCCAAGCTTACCTGCTTTCTTAACTCCTAATGTATTAAATTTCTTAGTTGATAATTTCGATCTTAAACCAATCAGTACTCCTGATGAGGATTTAAAACAAATATTAGGCTAAACTTTTAAAGTTGGACAAGTATTTGAACTATTGCAAAATGCATAAAGCCACTGTATAAAATTGAAAACCATGCAATAAGGGAGATAAATCTCCTTATTGCATGGTTTTTGTTATTCCTATTTTGCTATTAATTTTCCAAAATCTCTGCATTTGTCTTCATCTTCACCTTCAGGAGATTCCTGCACGGTTAAACCTTCGTTTATTAATATAGCACCATATGACTCCATTCTCTTTTCCCATTCTGTCATCCATTCACCATTGCCCCATCCCCATGAACCAAAAAGAGCAACTTTCTTTCCTTGCAAACTTCCTTCTAATGATTTAACAAAAGGTTCCATTTCACTTTCATCTAATTCTTCTGATCCATAAGCTGAGCATCCTAAAATAAGTATTTCTTCATTATTAACATCATCAAGTGTTGCATTTGATACTTCAACTAATTCGGCTTTCTTCCCCTCTGATTCTATTCCTTCTAGAATTAAGTTTGCCATTTTTTCTGTATTTCCTGTTTGACTAAAATATATTATTTTCATATTAATACCTCCCAAATTATGCTATCTACTTCTTAAATTGTTTTTTTATTTAACTTCTGACATTATTATAACTTTATTTGTTTTTAAAAAATGTGATTGAAATCAAATCTCAATAGAATATTTCATTTTTCTGCCACTCTTAATTATGTATTGATAGATTTATTATAGTAGCCTTAGGTCTAGACATAGATTCAATTGAATATTTTATCCCCTGAGTTCCTATACCAGAAGCTTTCACACCAAGGAATGGGAAATTATCAGGACCTCTTTCTGTTTTATTATTTACTTGAACTGTTCCTACTTCTAACTTATCAGCCACATAAAAAGCATTATCTATGTTCTTTGTAAATACAGCACTTTGAAGCCCATATTCTGATTCATTAGCTATTTCTATAGCTTCATCTTTATCTTTAACCCTAATAATTGGAAGTACAGGGCCAAATGGTTCTTCCCATGCAATTCTCATGTCTAAAGTAACATTATCAAAAAGTGTTGGATAAATTAAATTTCCATCTCTGTTTCCTCCTACAATTAAGTCAGCTCCTTTACCCTTTGCATCTTCTATTAATTCAATAACAAAATCTGCAGCTTTAGAACTAATAAGAGGTACAACATCTACATCTTTCTCTAAAGGATTCCCTACAGTAAGCTTTTCCATCTTTTCTTTGATTTTTTCTAATAATTCATCTGCTACTTCATCTACTACTAAAATTCTCTTTACCGCTGTGCATCTTTGACCTGAATATGAATATCCACCTGCAACTATATTACTTGCAGTTAGTTCAAGATCAGCATCTTCTAAAACTATAGCTGCATCCTTGCCACCTAATTCCATTAAAAGAGGTACCATACTAGTCATCTTAGAAATTCTAGTTCCTACTTCTGTACTACCTGTAAAGTTGATGAAATTTATCCCTTTATGAGTAGTAATATAATCTCCAATTTCACTTCCTTTACCTGTAACTGTATTTAGTACTCCGGCTGGAACCCCTGCTTTTTCGAATATTCTTGCTAGATATAATCCACATAAGCTCCCTTGAGTTGCTGGTTTTAATACAATGGAATTTCCCGCCATTAAACCAGGTGCTATTTTAGAAGCTGATAAATTTATTGGATAATTAAAAGGAGATATTGCAAGTACAACTCCTAATGGTTCCCTTTTTACAACTGACATCTTATTATTCTTAAAACCTGGGAAGCTATCTCCTGGAATACTTTCACCAGATAAATTCTTAGCTGTATCTGCTGTAAACCTTATAAAATCTGCTGTTCTGGATACTTCTGATCTGCAGCTTTTTCTATCTTTTGCAATTTCCATCATCATAAGTTCTGATAATTCATCTATATTTTCCAGTAAAATGTCTGATGCTTTATATAATATTTCTGCTCTTGCATTTATAGTTGTGTTATTCCACTTTCTTTGAGCTTCTTTAGCTGTTACTACTGCAGTATCTACCTCTTCCTTTGTCATAGCCGGTACTCTACCTAACAATGAATTATCAAGTGGTGATTTTATCTCTACAAAGTTTTCACTTCTGCTGCTAACCCATTCCCCATTTATTAAATTTTTAAAAGTATTGTTTTTATTTTTTATATGATTAAACATAATCAATTTCCTCCTCATTTGTTTATACTTTGTTACTCTTTTGTTATATCTACTCCTGCTTCAAACATTTCAAAGTTTATATTTTCCTTTTCAATGGCCATTGATATTAAATTATGATAAACAGTTTTCATAAATGGCACTGGTCCACAAAAATAGAAGTCTCCATCCTTTGGCAAGTTATCTATCATCCATTTCTCTGATATCCTGCCTTGTACATCAAAATCTTTTCCTAATTTTTCATTTTCTTTAGGACGTGTATAAAATACATTACTTTTGAAATTATTATTATGTAATTTTACTGTTTCTTCTTTAAAACTATGATGAGTTGAATTAGGTATGCTATAAATGAAGTGAATTTTTCTATCACTGTTTACTGCATCATAAGCCATTGTAAGCATCGGTGTTATTCCAATTCCCCCTCCTATTAAAACTAGTGGCTTTTCACTATCCTTTAATATGAAATTTCCAAGAGGTGCAGTTATTTGAAGATTATCTCCTGCCTTTATTTCATCACATAGTTTTTTGCTTAAGTAACCATTCTCTTCTCTCTTTACACTTATTCTATAAAATTCTTCATTAGAATTCATGGACAATGTATATTGTCTAGGTTTAGTAAAAGTATTATCTTCATTTTTTATTCTGACAGTTATAAATTGCCCTGCTATAAATTCAGGAAGCTTACTTCCATCTAATGATTTTAAATAGAATGATGTAACTACCTCATCTTCTTTAACTGTTTTATATACAAGGAAGTCTTTAAATCCCTTCCATTTGTTATTTGAATTTATCTTATTAGAATCTATCATTGAAATCCTCCTCATTTTTCTTCAGTTCTTTATTTTAATGCTTGTTTTTCTTAAGCTTGTTTCATTTAGCTCATGAGCCTATTATATCTTTGCAAAAACAAAAACAATATGATTTCAATCAAGTTTTAAAAAAATTCAAATTCTAAAATTAAAATGAAATAAACACTGACTCAATTTATACTGCATTACTAAATTTATAATTATATATAACAAAAAAACTATCTCTAAAATTGAGATAGTTTCTATTTAAATTATTATTATTTACATTTATACACTTTGTTTTAAGCAAGTTTTTAAATCTTCGTCAGGCTCACTTATTGTTTGTAAGTTAAATGTATCAACCAAATATTGCAATACATTAGGACTTATAAACGCTGGAAGTGATGGCCCAAGGAACATTCCTTTTATACCTAATGAAAGTAATGCTAAAAGATCAGCAACCGCTTTTTGTTCATACCACGAAAGAACTATTGATAATGGTAATCCATTTACACTGGTATCAAATGCATCTGCAAGTGCTGTTGCAATTCTAACTGCTGAATAAGCATCATTGCATTGGCCAACATCTAATAATCTTGGAAGTCCAGCAACTTCTCCAAAATCTAATTTATTAAATCTATATTTCCCGCATGCTAAGGTTAGGATAACACAATCTTCTGGAACCTTCTTTGCAAATTCAGTATAGTAATTTCTTCCTGGCCTAGCGCCATCACACCCTCCAATTAAGAAGAAATGTCTAATGCTTCCGTCCTTAACTGCATTAACAATTGTTTCTGCATGACTTAATGTAGCGTGGTGACCAAACCCAACAAGAATTTCTTTTGGTTCTTCTGTTTTTGTAAACCCACCAAGTTCTAATGCTTTTTCTATTATTGGTGTAAAGTCTTTATGACCATCTTTGTCGGCAGGAATATATTTAACTCCATCCCATCCAACTACACTTGTTGTAAAAATTCTATCTTTATATGTTTCCCTAGGTCTCATCAAGCAATTTGTAGTCATTAAAATACAGCCTGGTATACCATCAAATTCTTTTTGTTGATCTTGCCAAGCACCCCCATAATTTCCTACAAGGTGTTCATATTTTTTAAGTTCAGGATAACCATGACTAGGTATCATTTCACCATGAGTATATATGTTAATTCCTTTGCCTTCAGTTTGTTCTAATAACATATCTAAGTCTCTTAAATCATGCCCTGAAACAATGATAAATGGTCCCTTTTTAATATTTACATTAACTTTATGAGGACTTGGATTCTTATAAGTCCCTGTATTAGCTTCATCTAATTTACTCATAACAGCAACACTCATATCACCGGTTCTCATAGTCATTCTAATTAACTCTTCAACGCTTAAATTATCATTTGTTGTACATTCTAATCCTCTAAAATAGAAATTATCAACTTGATCATCATAATAACCTAAACACCTTGCTTGATGCCCATATGCACTTATTCCCTTTAAGCCATAAACTATTGTTTGTCTAAGTGATCTTACATCAGCATCTAAATCTTGGTCAAACATAATTCCAGCTCTTTTTGCATCTTTAAGCATTTCTTCCTTAGTTTCACTTAAGTTATAAGTTGCTTGTTCTGGATATTCTTTATCAGAACTCACTTTATCTCTTAAACTCTCTTTTATTTTTTGAGATTCCTTAAGCATTTCTACATGAACTTCTGCATCAAAATTAACATTTGTAAGTGTAGTGAATAACGAATTTTCTACAAAACTAACTATACTTTTATCTATTTCCTCGCCTTTTTCTATAAGATCCATGACATAACAACTTATACCTTTGCATTGGTATAAAAGTAAATCTTGAAGATTAGCTATTTCAGGTGTTTTTCCGCACACACCCATTTTGGTGCATCCTTTTCCCCCTGCTGTTTGCTCACACTGATAGCAAAACATAGGATTTTCATCCATAGAAATCACTCCTTAAAATTAATCTATATTATTATTTGTATAAATTAAATTATTATTCCTTATTGGTCAAACGTTGAAAATCATTATTAAACTCATTATAATTTTTAATGATGATTTAGTTAGTCGCATAATTTAATTATACATTCAATGTGAGCTCTTCGAAATTCACATTATTTTATTGTTGAAATAAAGAGCCGCTATAAAACAAACTCTGTTAGTTTTATAGCGATCCCTTGCAAGCTCATTGCTTCTCTACTATTTTAGTTCAAAACTAATTTATGCCCTATAATCATATTATTCTACTTTTTCAAAATCCGATTTTGGTACTCCACATAAAGGGCATACCCAATCATCAGGAATATCTTCAAATTTTGTTCCAGGATTAACACCATTATCAGAATCCCCTACCGCTGGATCATAAATATAACCACATACTGTACAAACATAACTATCCATAATAAACCTCCTATCTTTTTATGACTTTGTGTGCGTATATATCATTTGCACTTTAGTTTACTTTAATTCACCGTATGCAAACTTTGTATGATAATCTGATAAAATATAACTTTTTAAGTAAAACAAAAAAATAACAAAGGATATAGTTATTTTTTCCTTATGGGATTTAGCTAATCTTATAAGGTACTTTTTTAGTAAAATACGCCTTACTGTTACGCAAAAAGATGCCTTAGATTAATATCTGAAACATCTTCTTTAAAATATTTATTTCTTTGTAATTGCAACTCGCCATACCTCAGGACCTTCTTCGAGGTATTCCCATTCAAATTGTTCTGGAAGTTCCATTATAAATTGATAATGTAGTGGACGTGGATCATGATCATTTATAAGCTCCATTTTTTCACCAGATCCTAAACTTTCAAAAGTTTTAAAAATAACAGGATGCTTATCTCTTGGTTCATATTTTCTAGCATCCACAGTTGCAGCAAAATTTGACATATTTAATTCCTCCTAAATTCTGTTATTTATTTATAAAATTTATTTTACTTAATTTCTGACTTCATTATAACCTCATTTCTTTTAATAAAATATGATTGAAATCAAATATCAATAAAAATTTATTTTTATATATAATCCTTTAATTTCTTTTCATCTAAAATTATAATGTTCTTAGTTCCTACTATCTTTATTATTTTTTCATCTTCAAATTTTTTAAGTTTTCTACTTATAGTTTCCGGAGTTACTCCAATATAATTCGCCATATCTCCTCTTGAGATTGGTAATTTAATAGATATACTATCTTCAATGTTTTCTCCATAACTGGTCATTAAATCTGTTATTAAATAAGCCATTCTAGAATCCACATCCTTGGTTGCTAGATTCTGTACAAGATCTTCAACCTTTGACAATCTTTCTCTCACAGTTTCTAATAATTTTATTCCAATCTCAGGCTTTCTCATCATTGCATCCTTCAGCTCATCCTTAGTAAGTGTGCATACCTTAGCATCTACTATTGCTTTAGCGTTAAATCTATACGTAGAAGGCTTTATTAGATCTAATTCTCCAAAAAAGTCTCCTTCTGAAAGTATATGTAATATCTGTTCTTTACCATCTTTAGTATACCTATATAATTTTATTTTTCCTTCATTCACGAAATAAAGTGTATTTGCTATATTACCTTCACTAAAAATTATATCGCCTTTAATATATTCTTTATGATTTATCATATTTACAATATCTAATAATTCTTCATCATTTAAGTTTTCAAACATTGGAACCTTGCTTGCACAAAGATTTCCTCTACAATTATTACAACAGTTACCGCAATTATTATTCATTCCATCATCCTCCTTGTTTTAATTTACTAAGCGTTGATACTAAAGCCTAAAAATAAATCCTAGCTACAATTTCGCAGCTAGGATTCTATATTGTAGATTATAAATAGGGTGCATTTTTATTGTGCTCATTCGCTGATCATTTTTAATGAGAACTACTTATTTTAAGCTTCCATAAACATCTTCATATCGTCTTCTACATTAGTGATTCCACCAATACCAAAGTTATCTACTAATACTTTAGCAACATTTGGTGAAAGGAATGCTGGAAGTGTTGGTCCTAAGTGAATGTTTTTAACTCCTAAGTGTAATAATGATAATAATACTATTACAGCTTTTTGTTCATACCAAGCTATGTTGTATGATATAGGTAATTCATTTACACTCTTTAATCCAAATACTTCTTGAAGTTTAAGTGCTATAACAACTAATGAATATGAATCATTACATTGTCCTGCATCTAATACTCTTGGAATTCCTCCAATATCACCTAAGTTTAATTTGTTATATTTATATTTAGCGCAACCTGCTGTTAATATAACTGTATCCATTGGTAACTTTTGTGCGAATTCTGCATAGTAATCTCTTGATTTAGCTCTACCATCGCATCCTGCCATTACAAAGAATCTCTTTATAGCACCAGATTTAACTGCATCTACAACCTTATCTGCTAAAGCTAAAACTTGGTTATGAGCAAAACCTCCAACTATTTGTCCTTTTTCTATTTCAGTAGGTGCTTTACATTTTTTAGCCATTGCTATAACTTTTGAGAAGTCCTTTGTTCCATCAGCTTTAGGTTCAATATGAGGACATCCTGGCATTCCTGTAGCACCTGTTGTAAATAATCTTTTCTTATAAGAATCCTTTGGTATAACTATACAGTTTGTAGTCATAAGGATTGGTCCATTGAATTTTTCAAATTCTTCTTTTTGTTTCCACCATGCATTACCATAGTTTCCTGCAAAATGACTATATTTTTTAAATTTTGGATAGTATTGCCCAGCAAGCATTTCTCCGTGAGTATAAACATCTACTCCAGTACCTTCTGTTTGCTCAAGTAACATTTCTAAGTCTCTTAAGTCATGTCCTGAAATTAATATTCCTGGATTAGTTCTAACTCCAATATCTACTGTTGTTATTTCTGGATGTCCGTAGCTTTCAGTATTAGCTTTATCAAGTAATGCCATACCATCTACACCAAATTTACCTGTTTCTAATGCAAGTCCAACATAATCATCAACTGTTAATGTATCATCTATTGTAGCAGCTAATGCTTTTGCCATAAATGCATGAACTTCTTCATTATTATATTTTAAGTTCATAGCATGCTTCATGTAAGCAGATAATCCTTTTAATCCATAAGTGATAAGTTCTCTTAAACTTCTTATATCTTCATTTTCAGTTGCAAGAACTCCAACCTTTTCTGCTTTTTCATCAAATTCTATTGTATTGTCAGCTGTCCAAGTAGCTGCTTCTGGCATAATCATTTCTGTAGTTTGCATTCCGAATATTTTCTTGAAGAAACCACCAGTTACTTTTACTTCTCCAACTTTACCACCAGAGCTAATTACTTTAGCTTTTAATTCTTCTCTTAATTTTAAAGTTTCTTTAACTCTATCTAAAATAGAATCTCTATCAAAATTAGCGTTTGTAATTGTTGTAAATAAGTTTTCTGTTATATATTTATCAACTTTACTATCCTTAACTCCAACTTTTCTTCCTTCATTACTTACTATAGCTAGTCCTTTAGTTACATATATTAATAAGTCTTGAGCCTTTGCTACATACTCATCCTTACCGCATACCCCTACTTTAGTACAGCCCTTACATCCAGCTGTTTCTTGACATTGATAACAAAACATTGACATATTATGTCCTCCTATTTTACCTTTTATTTTTGTATAAAATTAAATAATTCCTTTTTATTATTTCTTAACTTCGGCAATTTAAAGTTTACTATATTCTTTTCATCATTTCTGTAACACACGTTACTATTCTAAAATTAATAAATTTCTTTTTATTTCTATACGTGAAAAAATAAAAAAGATACTTGATTTCTAGTATTCTGAATCAAATATCTTTTTCATCAAAGTTAAAGCTTAGTTTCGCAATAACACATAAATTTCAATCGTTCTATTTCAAAATTTGATTTAGCTAATATTTCTGGCCAAACCTTAACGATTATATATATCTTATTTTTTTGTCATTAGCGTAAAAATTGTTCTTCATCTACATGCAATTTTAATTGTTTCTTAGATGGAAGATATGATTGCTCCCACTTTTTTCGCATTAGTCAGCATACTCATTTCGAGTATTGCTTCCATAGATCTTGATTCATATTTATATCTCTTGATTTTAAGTTTGGATTCTATAATCTCGTTTAATGTCACTTCCGGATTTCTCCCCCTTGCTTCTATAACTGAGCCATTAGCTTCTCCTATCATCTTTAGCGTAACTACTAATTAAGATTCTAGGAAGTTATTATTTTAACTTCTGTTTTAAATTTGTCATCTGACCTATACATTCTTCTACAATTAAACATTATGAGAATAACTTATTATACTATATAATCCATACTTTTCATCTAGGAATAATTATCTACATCTAGAGAAAAATAAATATAGCAACATTTGTTTATGTTGCTACACTATAAATCACCTAAATATTTTCTTTATTGACCATATTATTAATTTTTATTTTCTCTAATTCTTGATTAAGAACTATAAATTTTTTAGCATATTTTATTATCCCTACTATGTAACCAACTACTGCTACTGAAATAAATAAACATCCCCATAATAGAAATAGAACCATATTATATAAATTATTTATTATATCAACCATATTATCCTCCTAAATTCTTTCTATCTTAATAATTGCCTAATTTATACAAGCTTAATCAACTAGAATCATTTATTTGAAATTATTTACCTTACTTATATTCTTATAATAAAAAGCTGTTTGTTTTCCATCCCATTTCACATTCACGGTTTCTCCATTATTATATACCCTAACTACCTTCCCAACGGTCTTTATGCCCTGATATTCAATATTAACCTCATCGTCAATCTTAAATTCTATATCATTCGTTTCAACCTTTATTTCATTCTTTTTATCATCCATCTCATTAATTTCAAGATTAAATTCCGTATTAATTAGTTCATTTGAATGATAACTTGGCTTTTGATTATATTCTAATATCCATCCTTTTGGATTTATCACTATAGTTTTTTCTCCAGGTATTATTAAATTAGCATCACCTTTTCTTTTGATATATTGCTTAGGCTTAAGAGCTTCTAACTTTTGTTTTTGTATTTCATTTATTTTCTTATCACTATTCACAATAAGTATTTCTTCTCCAGGCATGATTCCCACATCTTTAGGTAGACAAAACTCATTTATTCCACTTGCATTAAAATACAAAGTTTTATCGTCTAATTCAACTAACAATGCGCCACTCAGTGTCTTAACTATTCTGCTACAACTTTGTGAATATAATCTAGTGATTGCATAAAACTTATCCACTCCTTTAGTTTCTTCTTTAATAATAATTTTCTTGGGTTCTATAACTTCTATAGCAGGTAAATCAAATATACTAATTTGTCCTTCGATGAAACATTCACTTTTCATATTCATCCTTTCAATATCTTTAATCTGTTTTAGTTCTTTTGTTCATAAAAAACAAATAATTTTCATCTATTTATGTAATGTTAAGCATTTATCCATATATCATTTATGAAAACAAAATGAAGGAGGTTAAAACTATGGCTGTAACTAAAACTATCGACTCAGTTTCTCTTAGTATCGAGGTTCAAAAAGCTTTAGACAAAGCTGGGGACCCAATTTATGCCAAAAAAACTTTCTCAGGTATAAAAACAGATGCTACACCTGATAATGTATACGCTGTTGCAGATGCAATTAAAGGTGTTATGGAAGCTAATACTAGAGATTACTTTATTAATGAATCTTCTAGTTTAGCAAATGCTTAGGATCTTATTTTTAGGTAAATTTTAAAGATTGGAGGTAAATTAAATGGAATATTCTTTATCTATGACTTTTTTAACTGTCGCTGGTGAAAAAAGTACTTTAAGTGTTTCTGGAGTTAAACCTACTCTTACCAAAGATGAGGTTAACGCACTTATGGATACTGTGATTGCTAAGAATGTTTTCAAAACTAATTCTGGTGATTTAGTTAAGAAATCTGGTGCTCAAGTTACTCAACGACAAGTTACTAAATTTGATGTAGCTTAGTCTTTTAATAAAAATGGAGGTTTGTCCTGTTGCAAGGATAAATCTCCATTTTTTCATATACCATACTCATAAGATATATAACTTATTATTCTCTAATTTTTCTCAATATAAAATCTATACCCTTTTGAAATACCATGGTCTTTATATTAATTTTAGTTTCTCCACTAGGTACAGTATACTTTTGTTCCAATATGCGAAAATAACCAGAATCTACAAACTGCTGATAAGGAATATTATTTTTATCTAAGACTTTTTTATCTCTTAATAATGAAAATAGTCTATTTCTTCCCATTCTTTTAATGCCAAGAACTTTTGCAACATGTCCCATTTCAATTGCATCTTTAGAGCCCGCAACATCATCATAAAATTGCGCCTTTGGTTCTAACAGCTTCACTCTCTTTTCAGCCTCTAATCTTCCTTCTCTTTCTTCTTTTAACTTAGTAGCTGCTGCAATAAGTAAATCTGGATTATCTAATAATTCATCTGTAGCATACATTCCAGTTTTTCGTATACTAGGCAATACCTCATCAAAAATCCATGCTTCAAACTTCTCTGCACCTGGTAATTCAGATTTAACGGCTAAGCGATATATATCTCCTTCAGGTATTAAACTCATTTCTACATTTTGGATAGCATCAGTTCCATCTTTTCTCTTTCCAGTAACTACCCCTATGTCGTGTTTCACGACACCCCTACAATGTCTTAAAAGTGCATCTCTTGGATTTTTATACCCTAAAGCTTTTGCTATATCAATTCCAACTGCATAATCTTTATTGTTAACTTTCACCCATCTTATTTCTCCAAATCTTTCATCTTTGAAAATTAGTAAACCTCTCATTTTGCTTATCCCCTTTCCTAAAAATTTTATCTTTTTAATACTTAATCAATAATTCAAAATATTCATTTCTTCATGTGACTCATTTAACAACCTTTAGATTTGGTTTATTAACTTCTTTTTTATAATCTTCACTAAACTCATTAATAAAATAATCAAAATTGCATTTGACATACAATAAACCCTTTCTTTCATCCCAGCCTAAAGCATATATCTTATTTATTCTGATTTTTGTATCCTGATTATATATTGTCCATCCATCTCTCCACATACCAACTGGTGGAATATCACTATATAGATTAAAAGGTATACTTTGATCTATATTTCTTATACATCCTTTTTCATCCATGCTAAAATAAAGGCAGCCGTCTTCATTTCTGTTTGTGCTTTTCCCCTGACATTCTCCACCATGCTTATAATTCCTCTTGCAATATGCACATTCAAGGCGGTTTGGTAAATCCTTTAGCCTATCCACTTTAATCCTGCCCTAAAGCCTCTCTACATCTATTGCAGACAGACACATTATTAAATTCACTCATATCTTTATCACTTCCACAAAATATACATCCTTTACTATATTTCCTCAGAACTATATCATTATTAACCTTAGTTATTTCGATTGGATCCCCTTCATTAATTCCTAATACCTTTCTTATTTCCTTTGGTATTACAACCCTTCCTAAATTATCAAGATTTCTTACTATTCCTGATGCTTTCATTTAAATCAGCTTCCTTTCACAAATTAAGTTATTAATAATTTTTCACTTATAGCTTATAACTTACTTAAGCCTATAATTATTCCTAACGTCCTTCTCAATTTCTACCACATAATCTTTTGACATTTCATATATTCTTGAAGCTACCCCTTCATCAAGTGCTAATAATCTATCAATAGAAAATTCGCTGCTGACTATTATAGGCAGAAAATTAAGGTACCTATAATTAATGATTTCAAACATAATATTTACGTCGCTTTCATTGACCTTTCCTTTAAAGAGGTCATCAATCAAAAGGACCTCGCATAATTGATACTTTGAAATTGTCCTAGTATAATATTCTTCATCAATCATGTTTTGTTTTATCTTTGTGATCACATCACGATAAGGCATGTACACTACTTTAATTCTTTGTTTTAAAAAGTTTAATGCAACAGCAATACTGCAGTGCGTTTTACCGCTCCCAACCTGACCGCATAATAAAATGCTATTGCGCCTATTGTTTCTAATTTCATCAAAATCAGTACAATAAGCTGCAGCAGTATCCTTAATTTTGCTTGACGCTTCATTCCAAATTTCAAAACTAGAGAAAGTAAGTTTACTTTGCTCAACATTGATTCCTGAATACTTCCATTCACTTTTTAGCTTTTCTATTTTCCTGCATTCACAAGCTACAGCAAGAGGTTGCATATGCTCCTGCTTAATAAGTATCCATCCGGTATCGCAGCATTTGTCACACCTATATGAGGTTTGCTTCAATCCTCTTTCTTTCAGCTTCTGTAAGCTTTCGTGGTTCCTTTGGCTTGAATTCTGCAAATTCATTTTTATCTGCTGTGTTACTCTTTCTAGTGCCTCTAAAGCCATTTTTCTTCACCTCCACATTATCTTCTGGACATCCATCTCTCTTCCAGTTTTTTAATACTCCAATTGCATAATTTATGTCTGGACAATTTTTTTGAAACCCAACATCCATAGCCTTCTTAACCCACTTTTCTCCGTAAAGATCAATAGCTGATCTAAGCGCAACATACTCACAACTACCTGGTTTTCCTGTTATTTTTTCATGATACTGCATAAGCTCCATTGCCTTAGAATTTATATCCACCTCTTCTACCGACCCATTTTTAGTATTATTATTATCAAAGAGATTAGGTTGACTTACTTCTTCATCACAATCTAAGTTTTTATTATTCATGTCATAAGTTAAGCTTTTATTATTTAAATCACAAGTATTCTTTTTACTTTCTGTATTCCTATCTTTATCTATCTCTTTTTTCTTATTCTTTTTCTTATTCTCTATCTCTTTCTTATTCTGTTGCGTTACTGTAACGTTACTTTTATTTTGCGTAACGTTACTAATATTTTTAGTGACAATACAGTTATTATCAGCAGTTTCTATAATACTATTGCTGATATCTTCATTATTATTAGCAATTTCCGAACTAATATCACTAGCTGCTTCATCAGTATCAGTATTTGTAGAAGCTTCTTCACTAGTTTCTAAATTCTCTAATGTTGCATTTTCATCAAGAGCTTTATTTTCTTCTGGAGCATAATTCCCCTCTGATGAATTTTTCTTTTGTTCTAAATCATTAGTTTCTTCTAGTTCCTCATTTTCATCCAAAGTTATGCTTTCTTCTAAAACTTCGATTTCATAACCTTCTTGAGCATCACTTTTACCAGCCTTCTTCTCCCATTTTTTCTTTTCTCTATGAGTCTCAGCTCTTTTTCTATTTTGCTCACGAACTTTTTCCATTCCTTCTATATTTTGATACTTGTCCCAGTTTACAATTCTAATTACTTTATCAGGAGCTATTTCAATCATTCCAAATTTAGATAGAACTCTTAATGCAAGTTTGATGGCATCTATTGGTCGTGAAAATAATATGGCTAGCATTTTGCTAGTAAGTGGCTTTCCCTCTGATAAAAATATTTCACCATTAGCATTAAGCTTTCCACCTAGTAAAAGTATTCTTATCCACACATAATGGATTGTATCCCTTTCTTTCATTGCATCTATTAATTTCATTTTTTCATCATCAGGCATACAAGTAGCTAATTTAATCCATTTAATATCTGCCATTATTTTTCACGCTCCCATAAATAAAATTTTCTAAATCTTTCAAGTCCATCCCAGGATGGATTTATTCCAATTGAATTACAAATATATACGTAACATTTTAAGATTTTAAAATTCACCCTTCTCCCCTCATTTAGTAATACCTCATTTTATTAGAATTCCCTTATGTGCCTTTCCCCTTTTCCCCTTTTCAAAGTCATAATAAATACACTCTTCAAGTTGCTTAACCGGAAAATTTTCTCCTAGCATTTGGATGCATACTTTTGTATCCCTTTGATAATTCTTTAATATTTCTATTAAATCATTAGCTGTTAATCCTTCAAATTTTCTAATCAATCTAAATCCCCTCTTTCTAAAATCGTTAACTATATCCATAAAAACGAATTTATTCTGTTATTCATTTCTATCAAAAGTTAATTCTTTAATATCTTCTAAGTTAGATAAATCCTTTCCATTGCTCTCTTCCAAAAATTTCATTAATTCTGTTCTAGTTATCTTTAGACTTCCAAGCTTTAATCCTCGTATCACATTATTCCTTAATAGATCATACACAGAATTTCTATTAACTTTTAATAACTCTGCAGCTTCAGACACAGTATATAAAACTGGCTCCATGATTATCCCCCTATTCTCATCTCAATAATTCAACCCTCACAAATTTACTTCACATTACAAGTGCTATTTCACTCCAACCTAACAAAAAGATCGTATCTATAATTTTCTACTTAATATTAAGCATTTCTATCAGTTTTCATATTGTTAAATTCATCAATAATAAATAGTTCTTCTATTGTTTTGCCAAAAAATTTCGAAATGAATTTAGCCTCTGTTACACTAAAATCAGATTTACCATTTATTTTGTAATTTAAAGCACTTCCAGTTATTTTAAGTTTTTCAGCTAATTCCTGTTGAGTAATTCTTTTTTCTACCATAAGGCCTTTTAATTTACTATACATCCTCATTCTCCTTTTTAATTATTTAATCTTAATTGGATATCGATCAAATTTTCATTATGATAATTTTTTCTTTACCGATTATCATTTAGATAATTTAGTTTTATTATAAATTAGCATTTAGATAATTTCAACATGTTTTACTTAATTTAATAAAATTTATTTTTTCTTTTAGTTAATTTGATGTTTATTAATTAGCAAATAGTTTATAATATAGGTTAGTGAATTACATATAATGTATAGGGGGGTGATAATATGAGTAAATTTCCTAGTAGACTTAAAGAACTTCGTGAAGAAAAAGGGTTATTAGGTAAAGACTTTGCTAAAATTATGAACGTGGAACCTGCAACAGTAACCAATTGGGAAAAAGGAAATAGATTTCCTAAGGATGATGTATTAATTAAAATTGCTGACTATTTTGACTGCAGCACTGATTATCTTCTAGGCCGAACTGATGATAAACTTTCAAAAGTATACTCTGGGACATTGCACAATCAAACTATAGAAATTGAAATCGATAAAGGATTTCCTCATGAACTAACTGCTGAAGAGGTTCAAAACATAATTAAGCAGTTAGATGCCGTGGGTTTAGATGTGAACAAACTAATTGAAAACTCTAAAAAGAAATAAAGTACAAAGAAAAACTGTAGAAACTATCTATAGTTTTTTATTTGTTTTTTATACTATTTTTGAGTTTAATGTATTAAATATTTATGCCTTCTCCTAAAAAATCAAAAAATTATTCCAAAATATTGAAATTAATTTTACATAATGTTATAATTTTCCTTAGAACAAGAGTTCGCTTTATGTTAGGAGGAGATTTTAATGTTGTGGAAATATATTTTGAAGATAAGACTCAATGATGAAATCGTTTATATGAGAGATATTAATAAAAATGAGAATTGCTTATCAAATAAAGATAAAAATTTATTGGATAAAAATACTATAGATTGTGAAATACTAACTAACATGGAGGTGTCAAAACATGCAAGGAAGTGTTAGAAAAAGAGGTAATAGCTGGGCGTATAGCTTTGAAGTTGCTAAAGAAAATGGAAAACGAAAGAGGGTTGAAAAAACTGGCTGTAAAACAAAAAAAGAAGCTTTAGAGGAATTACGTAAGGCCATTATAGATTATGAGAATTCAGGAACTGTTATAAATGAAAGTGACATGAGTGTAACAGATTATTTTGATTATTGGTTTAAAGAATATGTTGTTGTAAATTGTAAACCTAATACACGAATAGGATATAAAAGATTAATTGAAAATCATATCAAGCCACAAATAGGCATATATAAACTAAAAAAAATTACTCCTGCTAAATTACAGGAATTAATCAATCTGAAATATAGAAATGGATTTAGCAAGAACTATTTAAGTAACTTTTTTGGAGTACTAAGTGGTGCTTTTAAGAATGCTGTATATCCTTATCAATTAATAAAAGAAAATCCGATGGAATTTGTAAAAATGCCTAAGTATAATCAAAAACTAATTAATAATCTTGAAGATTTAAAAATAATAACACTCGAACAATATAATACAATCTTAAAAAGATTTCCTTATGGCAGTAATATGCACATACCACTTCAAATAGGCTTCCATACTGGAATGAGAGTTGCAGAAGTTATGTCTTTAACTTGGGATTGTATAAATCTTGTGTCGAAAACAATCAAAGTTGAAAAAATATTATATAGAAACGAATTTAAACAATGGGTTTTTGGTCCACCAAAAACAAATAGTAGCTATAGAACCATAAAAATTGGTGACACTTTATGTTCTCTTTTAAAGAGATTTCATACTGATCAAAAAGCAAATAAATTACGTTATGGCCAATACTATATAAAACATGATTATGATTTTGTTTGTTTAAAGGAAAATGGTGAATTACTAACTACAGATAGCATTAAATATTTAAGTCGTGTTATAAATTATGAACTAGACATACCATTTAAGTTTCACTCATTGAGACATACTCATGCCACTATGCTACTAGAAGCAGGAGCTAATATAAAAGATATTCAAGAAAGACTTGGTCACAGCAAATCTTCAATCACTATGGATGTCTATTCTCATGTTACTAAAACAATGTCCTCAAATACCGTTTCTATCTTAGAAAATCAGATAATATCAAAATTGCCAACGCTTTAATCTCAGCGTCGGCAAAATGTTGGCAATTCGCCTATTCTATATTAATCTACATTTCAAGAATGAGATTATTGCTTAATTAGCTTCACTACAGTTTCAACGTGAGGCGTGTTAGGGAACATATCCTTCACCTTAGTTTGAACAACCTTATATCCCTTATCCGTAAGCACCTTAAGATCTTCAACCAATGTTTTTGGATTACATGAAACATAAATTATTTCAGGTGCATTAAATTTTATTACATAATCTAGAGCTTTTGGATGAACCCCAGTTCTTGGTGGGTCTAGAATTATAATATCTGGTTTATCTTTTATTGTTTTAATGATTTCTGCTACATCACCAGCTATAAATTCACAATTATCAAGTCCGTTTAATTTAGCATTTTCTTTTGCTGCTTCCACTGCTTCTTCTATAAGTTCAATTCCTATAACCTTCTTTGCATTTGGAGCAACTATTTGGCCTATTGTACCAGTACCGCAGTAAAGGTCAAATACAACTTTACTGTCACTATCCCCCATAAATTCCTTAACTATTGTATAAAGGCTTTCTGCTCCTTTTGTATTAGTCTGAAAAAATGAAAATGGTGATATATTAAATTGTAATCCAAGAAGTATCTCTCTAATATAATCTTTCCCATATAATATATTAACTTTTTCAGGAATTACTGCATCAGATCTTGAGTCATTTTCTGTATGTAATATTGAAACTAAATTTCCCTTATAGCTTTGATTTCTTAATAAGTTAACATATTCAGTTAAGTCAAAATCTATTTGAGTTGTAGTTACTAAATTTACTAAAATCTCACCTGTATTTTGAGCCTTTCTAATAACTAAGTGTCTTAAATAGCCTTCTGCTTTCATTATTTTATAATATGATAAATCTTTTGTCCTAAAATAATCTACAGTTAACTTAATGATCTTTCTATAATCCTCATCAACAAGCTTACACTCATCGACTGTTAATATTCCAAAACTTTTTCCTCTCATATGCATTCCAAGGGAAAGTGGTTCACCTTTTGCCTCGTCTCCAAAAGTGAACTCCATTTTATTTCTATATTCCCACTGATTTGGGCTGCCTTGAATTCCTAAATATTCTCCCATTTCAACATTGGCTTCTTTAAATAAAGCCTTAACTTCTTCACTTAAGAATTCTAACTGCTTTTCATAAGGAATAGTTTGTGATGAACATCCTCCGCAAACACCAAAATGAGAACATATTGGTTCAATTTCATAATCTGCTTTTTCATCAACCGTTAGCAATTTAACTTCTGCATAATCTTCTTTTTTCTTTTTTACTCTTCCTGTTATAGTCTGACCTGGGTATGCATTTTTTACATATATGGTTTTATCCTCTGCATATCCTATGCCGATTGATGGAAATTTTAATTTTTCTATTTGAACGCTTAAATCGCTTCCTCTTTTCATTATTTTCTCCTAATGTATTTTATTTTTGCTATAAAAAAACATAAGAATATAAAAATATTTTTATATTCTATAGTTTATCTAATTTTGGAAATTAGTTAATATTTAGTATTTTTCTTGCTATTGTACCTTTTAATTTACTCTTTTCTAAAATAGGCACATATATGCAGTTAATAATAAAGTAAATTATTGATCCTGCTAAAATCAATGCTCCATTGTCTCTTACGAACATATATCCAAATAATTTTAATACTAAATCACATATTAATAGTAATAAGGCAGAACCTGCAACTATTAACACCTGATCAAGAATATTAGCAAGAATAATTCTGCCAGATGATTCTTTATCATCCTTCTCATAACTTTCCAAGTCCTGAGTAGCATCCATATCCACCACTGCTTCTGATTCAGTTTGTTCTTTAGCATCAGTTACTACTTCATTAGTTTCTGAATCTAAATCTTTAATTTCAGCTTCTTCCTCATTAGTTATTTTGTTTTCATTAACATTTTCTTTTTCCAACAAAGTTTCCCCCTTTAATCTACTTCATACTCATTTCACCATCTGCAAACTTGTATTTCTTTGTAGATAATTTATATATAATACACTCTTTAGTGGCTATAATTTCTTCTTTTAAGCCATCTACCGTGTCATTTATATCAACCTGTTTATCTCCATTTTTTAATTTACTAATTATTTCTTTATTTATATCTGAATAGTCTCTATTTTCTTGGTCAGTAAATGCTTCTATGTACTTTTTAAATGATGTTTTGCCTAAATCAAAATTATTATCTTTTATAGCTGCATCTCCATCAAAATTTAAACTTAATTCTAAGCTTATGTCACCTGTTTCTAAATTATCTCCATATGTCTTCATACCAAAATACATACTTTCAATTTTATTTGCTTCCGGATTCTTATTATCAAAGTATATAAAATTATCATCTACATTCTCATCTTTTTCTTTTTCTATTTTATCATCCTTTGTATATTTTACCCCTAAATCCTTGGTTATATTCTCCATCTTTGATAATTTATCTTTAAATACTTTCTGTGTTTGATCTAAAGTATAATTTTTTGCCCATTTTCCTTCTAAATTTTGATCACTGGAATCAGTACTTTCCACAGTCTTTGTCTCAGTCTTTTTTTCAGCGTTCTCCGCTGCACTTTTACAGCCTACTAATGAAGTTACAACCACGAGTCCCATTAATAGACTTAATATTTTTTTAGACACCAAATCTCCCCCCTATTTCTATAGATAATATTTTCATGCCTAATTATTACATAGTAAATGAATAATATAATTTTATCACCTTTGTATTACAACAATGTGTCAATTATACACTTTTTATTTATTTCTAAGATTATTTAATCTATTTATATAATTTTTCTATAAAAAAACAACATGTATTTCTATTATATATTTTTTTAACCTTTCATGCAATTATTATCATTTGCTGCATTTTATGAAATCAGCTTATAAACTATTAAGTTTCTATATATTCTTTTATTTTTTCAAACATTTTTTCTCCAATTCCATTTACGTTCTTTATTTCTTCAATTGACTTAAAGTTCCCATTTTTCTCTCTATATTCAATTATACTTTTAGCCTTTGAATCACCTATACCATTTAATGTCTTTAATTCTTCTAGTGTTGCACTATTTATATTTACTTTTTTATTAATATTATTTTGACTATTAAAATTGATATTAGTTGTATTAGGTTCAGCACCTTGTGATTCTGCAGCTTTTTCATTCTTATTTGCAATATAAATCAATTCATGATTTTGTAACTTCTTAGCCCTGTTTATGTTACTTACATCTGCATTTTCAGTTAATCCTCCTGCTTGTTCTATAAGATCCTTTACTATTGAATCTTCATTTAATATATACACATCTGGTTTCTTCACTTCACCCTTAATTTCTACCACAATATTTTTATCTTTCAACTCAATATTTGTTTTCTTATTATCTGCACTATCCTTGTTTGTTGCTGCATCACCATTTTTATTAACTGTCTTATCTGTATCTCCTGTACTCTCTACAAAAATGCTTTCTGTTTCATTTTTCTTTAATTCTTTATAACCAGATTTAAAATATAAAACTCCAGCCGCAATTAACATAATAGCCAGTATAGCGAAAATTCCTACCTTCTTCTTATCTTTCAAAAACTCCTGTACCAATATTTTCTCTCCTATCAGTTTTCTATATTAAATAGCTTAATATTAGAGCATACACTTTCCATTATTGCCACTTTAATTTAATACTAGACTATTATTGAAATTACCATTAACTTTATATAGCATTAATTAATTATTTTTGGTACAATGTATTTTGAGTATAATTAAAAATAATTTAATATAATTTGGAGAATATTATGAGACGACTTTTAAGAACACTTAACATATTATTTTTGTTTTTATTTTCCTTTACCTATGCTAATGTTCAAGCAGAAACTATAGAGCCACAAATTAATGCTGAAGGCTCGATTTTAATCGATGCTTCTACTGGAGAAGTATTATTTGGTAAAAACGAAGAAAAATCTTTTGAACCTGCTTCAACTACTAAAGTAATGACAGCAATTATTACTTTAGAGAAATGTAAGTTAGATGATGAAGTTACAGTTCAGGAGGATTTTACAAAAATAGATGGAACTGCTATTGGACTATTAAAAGGTGATGTGTTAACTGTGAAAGACTTACTTTTTGGACTTCTTCTGGAGTCTGGAAACGATTGTGCGAATGCTTTAGCTGATCATATTTCTGGCAGCGTGCCTGAATTTGCAAAGCTTATGAATGCAAAAGCAAAGGAGCTTGGGGCTTTACATACTAATTTTAAAAATCCAAGTGGATTGCCAGATCCAGAGCATACTACAACAGCACATGATTTAGCTTTATTTTTAAGAGAAGCTATAAAAAATAAAGATTACATGAGTATAACTAATACTCCTTACTATACAATAACTCTTAAGAATAATCCTGGCAAAACAATTGTAGTAAATAACAAGAATTATATGATTAATAAAAATTCTAAATACTATTATCCATATGCCATATCAGGTAAAAATGGATACACTTTGAAAGCAAATCAAACTTATGTTGCTGCTGCACAAAAAGATGGTCATGTTCTTGTTGCTGCATTCTTAAACGCACTTAATAAAGATCAAAATTTTAAAGATATGCAAACAGTTTTCAATTATGGATTTAATAACTATTCCTTAGTGCATCTCTATAAAAAAGGTGATCAAATTTCAGAATATAAAATAACTGATGACCTTACAATACCTTTAATTAGCTCAAAGGATATAGATTATGTAGTTCCTAAAGGACAGGAAAACTCGGTGTCTTCTGAAATTAAGATAGAAGATAAAGATTTGAGTAAACAGTCTTTTAATAAGGGTGACAATATTTTAACAGGAACAATTTATGTAAATAATAAAGAATATACAACAGTTGATTTAGAAGCAGGAGTTTCTAGATTTTATGAATCACCAATTAAGGCATTAACTCAAAAAAACAATTTACCAATTCTTATTAGCTCATCTATTGCTGTCTTAGCTGGAGCGTTTGGCATAAGGAAATTTTTAAAGAGTAAACTAAAAAAGTAAATTTATTATATAAGTAAAAGGAAGCTATTTAGGCTTCCTTATTTATATGATAATTTTATTTTGCAGTCAAATATCCGCAAGCTTTCAAATACTCAGCAGATAAAACACCACCGCCTGCTGCACCTCTTAAAGTGTTGTGAGAAAGGCATACAAATTTATAATCAAATATCTTATCTTCCCTTAATCTTCCCATAGATATTCCCATTCCTTTTTCATAATCTCTATCTAAATTAGTTTGAGGTCTATTGTTTTCTGTGAAATACTTCAAAAACTTCTTTGGTGCACTTGGAAGATTCAAAACAATTTCTGGTGCCTTGAAACTTTCCCATGCACTTATTATTTGCTCAATCGAAGGCTTTTTCTTAAAGGTTACATAAACTGCAGCTAAATGTCCATTAGTCACAGGCACTCTAATACATTGAGTTGTAATAACAGGATTATTGGTATTTATGATTTTGCCATCCTCTATTTTTCCCCATATTTTCAATGGCTCATTTTCACTTTTTTCTTCCTCTCCATCAATAAATGGAATAACATTATCTAGAATTTCAGAACATTCATCGAAGGTTTTTCCAGCCCCAGAAATTGCTTGGTAAGTGCACGCAAGAATAGTTTGTGGCTCATATTCTAAAAGTGCATTTATTGGAGGTACGTAGCTTTGAATCGAGCAATTTGGTTTTACCGCTATAAAACCTCTTGTTGTTCCTAACCTCTTCTTTTGACTTTCAATAATTTGTGCATGAACCCCATTTATTTCAGGGATCAAAACTGGTACATCTTCTACATTTCTATTTGCTGAATTATTTGAAACAACAGGTGTCTCATGTTTAGCATAATCTTCTTCAAGCAATTTAGTTTGCTTCTTATCTAAAGAAATTGCACAAAAAACGAAATCAACTTTATTACAAATATTTTCCACTTCAAAGGCATCCCTAACTATCATATTTTTATATTTCTCAGGTAATGGCGTAGTCATCTTCCACCTATTACCTACTGCTTTTTCATATGTCATTCCTGATGAATTTTTACTTGCAGCTAATACAGTTACTTCAAACCAAGGATGATTTTCTAAAAGACATGCAAATCTTTGGCCTACCATACCTGTAGCCCCTATTATTCCTACTCTCAACTTATTACTCATTAATAAAATCACCTCTTAAAATTAATTTTGCCTATCTATTATAAATATGATATCATTTATATATATATTAGTAAAATTGATAATTTCTATTAGTATAATCGATTTTTTTGATGGAGATGATTTCATGGATTTTAAGCAGCTTAATGCTTTTTTAACTATAAGCAAACTTCAAAGCTTTACTAAGGCTGCCGAAACCTTAGGTTATGCTCAATCTAGCATAACTACTCAAATTAAACTTTTAGAAAGTGAACTTGGCGTAAAACTCTTTGAAAGAATAGGTAAGAACGTTACACTGACTCATGAAGGAAAGAAGCTTTTGCCATATGCAAAACAGATGCTTAAATTATCAAACGATATTAAAAATACAGTATTTAACACAGAATCCCCAAGCGGAACTCTAACTATTGGTGCTGCAGAATCACTATGTGTTTTAAGACTTCCTGAAATTCTTAAGGAATACAGAAAACTTTATCCTGAAGTGGAAGTATCACTGAAGTTCGGAAGCTGTGCTGAATTTAGATACTTTTTAAATGATAATATAATCGATGTAGCCTTTTCCTTAGGTATTAAAATAGATTCTGAGGAATTTATATCAGAAGTAGAAGTTCCAGAGCCAATGTTACTTTTAGCTTATCCTGGTCATCCACTTATAAATAAGAAAGAAGTATTTCCAAAAAATATTGAAATGGAGCCGCTGATTTTAACTGAGATGGGCTGCAGCTATAGAGCTGCTTTGGAAAACATCTTAAATAGCTGTAATGTAAAGCCAAATATAGCTTTAGAAACCGGAAGTGTTCAAGCTATAAAACAATTTACAATGAGCGGACTTGGAATAACATTGCTTCCAAAAGTTGCTGTAGAAGATGAAATTTCTAGTGGAAAACTCATTCCTTTAAACTGGGTAGGCCCTGATTTCGGAATAATATCTCAAGTGCTTTATCATAAGGATAAATGGATCTCTCCAGCACTCAGAGAATTTCTAAAATTATCAAGAGATTTTATGGATTCTTACTCAAATTAACATTGCTTTAGATATAATTTGAAACAAGTAAAAGACATTCAAATTATAATGAATGTCTTTTATTAATTTATTTTAATTTATTTATTAATTCCTTCATATCTTCTGGAAGTTCTGCCCTTAAAGAAAGCATTTCTCCACTTCTTGGAGATTTAAAATCTAAACCATAGGCATGAAGTGCCTGTCTTTTGATTAAATTTTCTTCTTCCTCTCCATAACCATATAAAGTGTCTCCATAAATTGGATGACCCAGATGACTTAAATGTACTCTAATTTGATGAGTCCTTCCAGTTTCTAATTTACATTCCACTAAACTTGAATCACTAAATTCTTCAACAACTTTAAAATGCGTTATACTTCTTTGACCTCTTTCATCAATCACCCTTCTTGTTCCATTTTCAATTCCTTCAGGTTTATATATTGGTAAATCAATGGTTCCCTGCTTTTCTTTCATAATTCCGTGAACTATTGCTAAATATTTTTTTCCAACCTTATTTTCACTCATTTCTTTTGATAACATTCCGTGTGAAAATTGGTTTTTAGCAATTATAATAAGACCTGATGTATTCATGTCCAGTCTTGAAACTAATCTAACTATGCAGTTTTGATTGCTCTCCATAAAGTAATTGATTACCCCATTTGCTAGGGTTCCACTTTGATAGCTTTTAGTCGGATGAACCACCATAAAAGGCTTTTTGTTAACTACTAAAATATCTTCATCTTCATAAACTATATCTATATCCATCTTTTCTGGAGCTATATCTTGGCTTTCATCCTTCGCTAAATCAATTTTAATAATTTCTCCTGAATTTAATACTCTATTCATCTTTACTACCTCTCCATTGACAAATATTCTTTTGCCAAGAGATGCACTCCTTATTAAGCGCGTTGATAGCCCAAGTTCATTTTTTAAGTATTCTCTTATTTTAGTTCCCTTCTCTATATCCATTACCTGTTTTTCTAAAATGCTCATTTAACTACTCTTCTCCTCACGAAATTCAATTCAGAACAAATTTTTATCCACATTTTTTCCTATAATATCAAAATTAATCCACAGATTATTCCCCAAACTTTGAAAAATCTTTACCTAAAATTATGATCACATCGTAATCATTATATTCTGCTTTATTATCTTTACTATCAGTATTTTTAATATTCAAATCCTGCATAACTGTCTCTAGCTTGCTGTTATCATTAGATAAAATAACACTTTTATCACTTAGCTCAGTATTCCCTGTATCAATTTTTGTGTACCCTAGATTATTTAATTCTTTTTCTTCTTTAGCTGCTAAACCATTAATCTTAGTAGCATTTAATATTTTTATTCTAATATTATCTTTTGATACATTTCCTGTTGAACTTTTAGAAGGTACAGAAGAAATAAGTGATGATAATAAACTCTTATTTGCACTTCTATCAAATATCAAATATGACTCTATATCTATTGTTTTTGGTGTTCCAACTACAGTTGTCATTGTCATGTTTTCCTTTTTTATATTCATAAACTTTAGCCCATAACTTAAAATTTGGGATGGTGACATATTTGTTTCAACATTATCACCTAAAGCTGACATAATTTTAGATATTCTAAATAATATAAGAGGGCTCGTACACTTATCAACAACCTTTGAAATGAATTTTTGCTGATTCTCTATTCTATCTAAATCTCCGTTAGCCAATCCACTTCCATCATTATTTTTTCTCCATCTAAAAAATTCTTCAGCTTTCTTTCCATCTAAGTGCACAGTTTCTCCAGCTTTAAAGTTAATATGAAGATTTTGAGCATCATCATCGTAAATCATATTTCTCTCAATTTTCATATCAACGCCTCCAATAGCGTCAATAATTTCTCGGAAAGCATTATAATCAATTCTAACTATATAATTTATATTTACGCTTAATAGTTTTTCAACCTCTGATTTTATTTTAGGATAACCACCAACGGCATAGGCTGCATTTATTTTAGCATTTTTACCATTAATATTTATTAATATATCTCTTGGAACTGATACAAGGCGCACATCTTTAGTTTGAGGATTATAATTTAATACCATTATTGTATCTGTTCTTTTAATTGAATCGTTATCCACCTGCTTAGGATCTCCTATATCCATACCAAGTAATAAAATATTTACCGGGCCATTTGAAGATACATCTGTACTGCTTGGCATGGACTTGCTTCCTATCTTCATTAATGCAGAAACGCCTGATATCATTGAAACTATTATGAAAGTTATTATAAGAGCAATTATTCCCAAAACTATTTTTTCAGGTCTTGTTGTAGAATCATCATTCTTTCTAAAAATTCTTAAGATTCCCTTTTGTTTTTTCTTATTACTTAGTCTTCTTCCCATGCATTCACCCCTTTTATGTGCAGAATTTAATTATTATTTATACGCCCAATTAATTTGTTCTTCAAATTTAAATTTTAAATTTAGAATCGAATAAGAAATAATTTCTAGCCTTCATAGTGTTTTCGTCAATTAATAAATTTTTAGTTAGTAAAAACTCTATACTGCGAGTTAATCCATAATATACTCCCAAGTCTAAATTTTCAAAAGTAAGCTTTCTTATTTCTTCAACTCCTTGAAAATCTCTACTTGGTTCTATCATATCTGCAATATAAATAATCTTAGTTAATATTGACATATTTTCTTTTCCTGTTGTATGCCATCTTATAGCATCTAAGACGTCTTCATCCTCTATTCCAAGTTTATCTTTAGCCTCTATGGGAGCAATAATACCATGCCATAGATTTGGATTCTTTTCTTCTACTTCTGAAAGAACGATATTATTTTTTTCCATTATTTCTTTCATTCTATCTTTTTTTAAATTTTTAGCCACATCATGAGCAAGGGCTGCAATTACAGCTTTTTCTTTAGAAATACCATTTAATTTAGCTAATTTTTTGGCAGTTTCTGCAACTCCCAAGATATGCTCATATCTCTTCTCTACAATATTTTCTTTAAGATATAACTTTATTTCTTCTATAGATAACAAAATCATTTCCTCCTAATATTTAAATATCAAAGTATTTATTGCTTTTAGTCCTCATCTTTATCTGAATATAATCCTTTTTTATAAATAATATCTACAACTTTTTGGGGAACAAAAAAATCTATTCTCTTATTATGTTTTACTAATTCTCTTATTTCAGTTGACGATATTTCTAGTTGTTTTAAATCTAAGATTATTATTTTCCCATTATACTTCTTTTCTATTATTTGTTTTCTCTCTAACATTTCTGTTTTACTAATACCACCTCTTGAAAATACCACAAGTGTAGCTAAAGAAAAAATTTTTTGAACTTCTTTCCATTTTTCCATATTAAATAAGCAGTCTGCTCCTGTTATAAAAAACAGTTCTTTTTCTTCACCATGAATATTTTCTTTAAAATATTCCAATGTTTCATAAGTAAAGCTAAGACCTCCTTTTTCAATTTCATAATCTGAAATTGAAAATTCACTAAAAGGTTCAATTGCCGCTTTAACCATATCATATCTCAATTTAGAGTCAGTAATCATACTATCAGCTTTAAGCGGCTGAGTGCCTGCAGGCATAAAAACTACTTCATCCAAATCTAACTGTTCCTTAGCTTCATAAGCTATATATAAATGTGCATAATGTATAGGATCAAAAGTCCCACCTATTATACCATATCGTTTCATAAGCTTTCCTCCAAAAGTAAACTAACTTGGATTAAAAATTCCTTTCTTATTATATCATGAAGTATACTTAAATATTATTTTTAATATCTTAAATTTATAAAAAAAAGAAGGCTATCATCATGTAAGCCCTCTTTTTATTTTATAAAATTTATTTAGTTGGTAACTCAATTTTTCTCTTTTTTATATTACTTGACTGCTTATATAAAACTATCTTATTACCGATTGCTTGAATTCCTTCACATTTAATCGCTTTACAAATCATATCTGAGGTTTCTCTGCTATCTAATCCGCTGTTTTCTAATACTTTAATCTTAATTAATTCTCTAGCCTCTAAAGCCTGTGAAACTTGAATCAAAAAATTTTCTTCAACACCGTTTTTACCTATTTGGAATATTGGTGTTAAACTATTAGCTAAACCTCTTAAATAAGCTCTTTGTTTTCCTGTTATCATTTTTTATCCCTCCTAAATTCTTGTATTAAAATTATCCCCGGGGGCCCTATCTCAGTTAGAAGTTATAAGTTTAGAGTTATGAGTTGTAGATGAAATTACTACGTAATTTCTATACTTTATATTTTTTGAAAAGCCTGTGGCTTTTCCTCATTAACTCTTAACTTTTCACTTATAACTTATAACTTATAACTTATTATAGTACGTATTCAAATTCAAAATCATTTAATCTTACCATATCGCCATCTTTAATGCCCATTTCTCTAAGTTCATCAAAAATACCTTTATTTCTAAGAACTTTATGGAAATATCTTAGTGAATCTGCATCATTTACATTAACAGCACTTAGTAATCTATCTACAAATGTACCTTCAACTATGTAAACATCATATCCTTCTTCTTCATTATTTTCAACATGAATATCGTAAGTAAATCTCTTTTCTTCAGGTATATACATTTCATCTTCTGCAATTTCTAATTCCCTAACTGGAATTTCTTTAAGCATTCTTGCTGCTTCCTTCATTACAGCATCAACACCTTCATTTGTAGCTGCTGACATTTTAAATACTTTATCAAAGCCCATTTCTTGAACTTTCTTCTTAAAATTCTCAAATATCTCTTCATCATAAAGCATATCAGTTTTATTAGCTACTACAATTTGAGGTCTATCCCAAAGCTTAACGGAATATTTCTTTAATTCTTCATTAATTTTAACGAAATCTTCAAAAGGATCTCTTCCTTCAATGCCCGAGATATCTACTATATGAATTAAAAGTCTAGTTCTTTCAATATGTCTTAAGAATTGTATTCCAAGACCAACACCTTCTGCTGCACCTTCAATTATTCCTGGAATGTCTGCCATTACAAAAGGTTCGATTCCTTCAACGGCAACAACTCCTAGATTAGGCTTTAACGTAGTAAAATGATAATTTGCTATCTTTGGTTTTGCCTTTGTTGTCATAGATAGCAATGTTGATTTTCCTACATTAGGGAATCCTAATAAGCCAACATCAGCAAGTAATTTTAATTCTAAAATTATGTTTAGTTCATCTCCAGGCATTCCTGGTTCAGCATAATGAGGTGCTTGTTTTGTTGCCGTCGCAAACTTAACATTACCTTTTCCGCCTTTACCACCTCTTAGTAAGACTAATTCCTGACCTTTATGAGAAAGGTCTGCAATTATCTTATTGGATTCTGCTTCTCTTATAATAGTTCCCATAGGTACTTTTATGTAAAGATCTTCTCCGTCTTTACCATAGCATTTAGAACCACCGCCATTTTCACCTGGTTCAGCAATAAATTTCTTTTTATATTTAAAATCTAGTAATGTGGTTATACCTGTTTCTACTTGGAAAATGATACTTCCACCTTTACCTCCATCACCACCATCTGGTCCGCCGAGTGGTACATATTTTTCTCTTCTAAATGAAATAGCACCATCGCCGCCTTTTCCAGACTTAATAAAGACCTTGGCTTTATCTACAAACATATAATCACCTTTCTTTACGTATTTTTTATTTTATCAAATATAACTGTTCTAATTAAAGTTTGCCTTGCTACAATATAATCTATTCTTTCCCAAAAAATCTCATTTTATTATAGCATAGCAGTTCGCATTGAAAAATAACAGTTGAATAATACTAACTTTATTTTATTGCATTAGTATATATCTATTCTATTAGGCATTCGGTTCACTATGAGGAAAAGCAAACCATATAATCCTTCACTTTCTACTTTCTTTCATGTGCTTAAAAAAAGCACTCTTAACCTAAGAGTGCTTTATTTCTAAAATAATTATTCAGCTATTGCTTCAACGTCTACTGGGTAAACACTTGCTTTCTTCTTATCTCTACCAAGTCTTTCGAATTTAACAACTCCGTCAACTTTAGCAAATAAAGTATCGTCCTTACCTCTTCCAACATTTTCACCTGGATGAATTTTAGTTCCTCTTTGTCTTACAAGAATGTTTCCAGCAAGAACAAATTCTCCATCAGCAGATTTAACTCCTAATCTCTTTGATTCAGAGTCTCTACCATTCTTAGAACTACCAACTCCCTTTTTGTGAGCGAATAATTGAAGGTTCATAATTAGCATGTGACTACACCTCCTCTTTTATTAAAGTTATATATTCTCTACGTCTTTTAGTTCCAAACGTTTCATCTAAACTTAAAATTACACTTTCCAAGCTTTTTTCAAAAGTTTTTAATAAAACTTGCGCTTGTTCTAATTCTTCTAGATTAAAATCTACAAGATCTAGTTTTAAGTATCCATCACCAATTTCATATGTTGAATTTAGCTTTAACACCTCATCCAAACCAATAAGCACGCTTTGAGAAAGCACCGAGACAGAGTTACAAACCATGTCAAATGTTTCACCTACTAATGCGACATCATTACGAAAATCGCGGTCAGCTGGCAATGCGTGATTATCTATTATAAAACTAACAATATTACCTTTGTGTTGATTAATTTTTACTTTAATCATAATATTAAGCTTCGATTTTTTCGATTACTAGCTTAGTGTAAGGTTGTCTGTGTCCATTCTTTCTTCTATAGTCCTTTTTAGACTTATACTTGAAAACCACAACTTTCTTTGCCTTACCTTGTGCTGCAACCTTAGCTACAACTTTAGCTCCTTCAACCACTGGTGCACCAACTTTGATACCTGCGTCAGTTCCTACAGCTAAAACTTCGTTTAATTCTACTGTTGAGTCAACATCAGCGTTAAGTTTTTCAACGTATATTACGTCTCCTTCTTGAACTCTGTATTGCTTTCCTCCTGTTGCTAATACTGCGTACATTAAAACACCTCCTCATAACGGTCTCGCCACTTTTGGTACAAAGATTTAACTTTGTTTTATATTAAAACCTTACGTGCGCGGTCTACAAAAGCCAGTTTACCACATTTTTTCTCTCATGTAAAGAAAAAATAAAAAATTAATTCTTAATCATTTCAGCATTTCTCTATAACTGTTACTTTATAATCTTTCAAATTATCCTTCTGAGCTTGAAATATTAATGGCTCAATTTTATAGCCTTCAATATTATCCACATAATTTAAATATATTTCTTTATCTAATGCATCTATTTCTTTTATAAAATCAAAGATATTATCTTTAATTTTGTCTTTATAAACACTATCCACTTCAATATGAAAGCAATTTATTGAGTTTTCTTCCTGCATTCTTATTATCTCGTTCTTTATAAGTCCTTCAATGTAAGATAACTTTAAAATTATTCCGCGTCCCTTACATAAAGTACATTCTTCTTCCATATACTCATATATACTTTTTCCTTGTCTCTTTCTTGCAATCTGAACTAAATCCAGTTGAGTAAATGGGAATATTTTTATATTACCCTTATCTTGTTTTAAACTTTCCTTAAGGGCATCCATTATAATATCCTTCTGAGTTTTATCTCTCATGTCTATAAAGTCTATAACTATAATTCCACTTAAATTTCTCAGTCTAATTTGTTTTCCAATTTCTTTCGCTGCTTCCAGGTTAGTCTCTAAAATTGTCTTGTTAAAACTTCTTTCTTTAATATTCTTTCCGCTATTAACATCAATTACATGCATGGCTTCTGTTCTATCAATTATTATATATCCGCCACAAGGCAAATTGACTTTATTATGCCGTAATTTTAATAATTCTTTTTCTATTCCATAGAAATCAAAAAGTTTCCTATAGCCTTCATATTTTTCTACTTTAATATTTCCCTCATCTTTAATAAATCTAACTACTTTTTCATAATCCATCTCATTATCAACATAAATTTTTATAGCTTCTTCACCAAAAGAATTCATTAAAAGTTTTGATAAGGTTAAATCTTCTCCATACAGCTTCTTTAAGCCCAAGGAATGTTTCATTTTTCTATCTATATCTTGAAACACATCATAAAGCTTAGCAATTTCCTTCTTGAGAACATCTATATCTACATTAGCACCTTCTGTTCTCACAGTTACACCTGCATCTTTTAAGGGTTCAATATTAGCTAAAATTTGATTTTTCTTTTCTTTATCTTCTATTCTTTTTGAGAATCCTATCCCTTCTTCATAACAATTTAATACAACATATTTCCCGGGAATTGATACTTTAGCACTTAATTTAGCTCCTTTATCATTAAGAGGCTCTTTTATGACCTCTACAAGTATGTCATCACCTTTCTTAACTCCCTTAGCTTTTAATTCATCGCTATAATACATGTAACCTTCTTTATCTAACCCTAACTCCACAAATATAGAATTTATCGCTGGAAGTATATTTTTAATTCTTCCTTTGTAAATCTCACCAATTATCGGCTCATCTTTATTTTCTTCTACAATGCTTTCTATCAATTCTCTATTTGATTTAACAGCTATTCTTAGAATCTTTTCTCTTCTCTCAATAAAAATCTCTTTCATTTTATAACACATCCTAGTCAATGCATAATTCACAGTTAATTATACAAAATTACGAATTAAAATCCGTAATTATGAACTAATTACTGTGAATTGTGCTTTATATATTAAATTATCTCACTCGATATTTATACTTAATAAAATGGCTATGTTTTAATATAGTGTTGAAATATAGCCTAAAAAATTATAGATTGGATTGTCCGCTTATAATTCTCAATAATAGAATATTATAAACTTGTCAATAATCTTATTTTATAATTCTATTATTTTTCCATTATCGAAATAATAGATATTTTCCATCTTATATCCATATTTTCCATTCTGTTTTTTTATATGAGGCTCAAAAGTAAAGCAATTAACCTCCCTAAGTTTCATTTTATTGCTTTTTTCAATATATTTTCTATTTTCTTTATGTAATTCAATAGAATGTCCTAAATTTTTAGCAAAATCTAAATTTTCGTACCCTAATTGGAGTATCTTTTCATTCATTATGCAATACAGTTCTTCAAATGTCATAGATTCATTAACTATTTCTGCTAAATATTTATGCAATTGTACTTCAATGTTTAATCCTTGCCCAAGTTCTGAATTAGAATCAAAACTTTCTCTAATTACTTTTCTGTCCTGTACAACAATAGTACGAGCATAATCACCCCAAAAACCATCTTTTTCAGGACTTAAATCAATAGTAATAATATCATTTTCTTTTATTGCTAAATCAGACGCCTTATATTCTTTACCTGAAATTGATATAGTTGTTCTTTCACCTACGAATACAAATGCGCCTATATTATAATACCAAAACTTATTTATACCATTTTCTTTTAATAATGATTCGCCTAATTCTACAATCTCATATTCTTTCATACCAACTTCTATTTTATTGGATATTTCAGTCATTACAGTTTTTGCAATTTGTTGTACCTCTTTATTTCTTATTAACATTTCACAACCTCATTTTATTCATAATTTACTACCGCTCATTAGAGTATAGTTTAGTATTATATTGTACTTATTATAACATGATTTACAAAATATATCATACGTTATACATATAATGGTTCTCTATTTTTTAAGTCTTTTACTTTGATATATGAATGTGTCACATTACTTTGAACCATAAAGTTCTTAGCCTTTATTATTTCTTTATCTGTATCAAATATTTGAAGCCATTTGAACCACTTGATATAGTTACTAATGTATTTCGTTGCAACACCATTAAACCTATTCATCCACTTCTTTAAATTGCTATGAAGAGCATTAATATGTTGAATGTGATATAATCCTTCTCTATGTTTACCTCTTTTTATACGTTTGTGTTCTAATGATAAATCATTTGCAAATTGCATATAACTTTTATGACTATCAGTACAAAGTATAGAATCTTGTCCTATATGCCCATCATATAATTCTTCTAATTCCTTAGAGGTAATTCTACCTTTACATGCTAATTCCATGATTAAATTACCTTGTCTATCAATAGCAGTAGCAATGCAGACTTGTTCCTTTGAGATACCCCTTTTCTTAACTTGTTTGCCTCTTTTACGAGATTGTCTGGGCATATTAGAAGGTTTTGTACCTTTAAAACTTTCAGCAAAGAAAACTTCATCTGCTTCAACGACACCATCAACATAACCCTTACCTAAAAATGTGCTTATGCAATCAAGAATTTTATGTCTCCAAAAGAAACTTGTTGCTACGTTGATTTCTACAATTTTAGCACTTTTCCTAATAGAGTATCCATTAACCATGCACTTAGCGTATTTAAACCACTTATCCAATGTTTTTTTACTTCTGTAGGTTGCAGAATTAGTGAAGTCAGTAAAAGTTTTCTTACAAGATTTGCAGATATATCTTTGTTTACCATTATATTTACCATTTCTTGATATAGTTTCAGAGCCACAAAGAGGGCATACTTTTCCCTTAGAAAATCTAAATTCTTTAACTTTTTCTTCTACTTGGCTTACTTGCGAATTTAAGACAAGAATTTCTTCTAAAGTTGATAGTATTTGTTCTTTTTGATGTAATGATAACTTTTCAATATCATTTAATATAGACTTCACATTTGGCATAAGACAACCTCCTAAACACTTATTCTATCTATATTATAACCTATTTCTCTAATAAATATCCATTTTCAACATTGATTTAAAACATAGCCAATAAAATTTATATACATTTGTACAGTGGAACAAGTTTATTGTTCTTGTAAAAGTACATTTCTTCTCTTTTTATATTAACAAATGAATCCAAAAGTGCATTTGAAGTTTTTTCTTGAATATAACTAACGAGTAAATCTGCGCTTAAATGCTCTCTACTTCCTGTGTTAATTACTGCATTAAGAATTAAAAATTCATCCTTAATCCAAAAACTAAATTCCTTAACTAAAGGCCTTATATTGATTTCTCTTTCACCTTTTTTACTTTTCTTTATTGTATTCCACTCACTAATTTCTAAAAGTTTATTGACTTCCTCTTCTAAATTTGAAACCTCGGAATACTTAATTTTTATAGTATATCTTGCTGCATCAATCAGCGCCATAGCTTGTGGTACCTTCTTTTCTCCTATAGTATAAGGAATTGCAAGTGCACTTATATATTTTATACCACTTGGTGAAGTTTTATTTAATTTATCCACAATTTCCTTTTCATCCATTTCAGTTGTTAACACCATATCCATATATTCACCACTTGAATATACTCCAACTGATAAAGGCTGAGCTATCGATGTATTCATGTGTGGATTAAAGCCTTGAGAATATTCTATAGGAAGTTCTGCTCTTCTAATATTTTTTTGAATAGTTTTAAGAACATCTAAATGAGATATAAACTTAATATTTTCCTCTTTAGTAAATTTAGTTAGGTAACGCAATTTCAAAACACTCCCCATTCTTAAAGTTTACATTAAATCCACATCCTGTACATCCTTCTCTACAGTTTTGTGTTAGCTCCGCATTTTTAGCTTTTTCATTTTCTATTTCTAAATATTTTCTATTTACTCCAATATCAATGAAATCCCATGGTAACACTTCATCATAAGCTCTTTCCCTATAAGCATAGAAGTCTACAGTTAAATTACATTCTTTCATCGCTTCCATCCATATATCAAACTTAAAGTGTTGATCCCATCCATCAAATCTAGCACCTTTTTCAAAAGCTTTAATTAATACATCACATAATCTTCTATCCCCTCTTGCAAATACAGATTCCATTACAGAGGTTTTTTGTTCATGATAATTATAAACTATACATTTAGATTTAATTGAAGATTTAACAGCTTTAATTTTTTCAGTGACGTCTTCAAATCTCGCCATCGGTGCCCATTGGAATGGTGTGAATGGCTTAGGTACAAGTATTGATGTACTTACTGTGAGTCTTAACCCTTTATTATTATTTACCTTATTAGGCACTTGCTTATATCTATATACAATTTTTTCTGCAAGACTTCCAATTCCTTTGCAGTCTTCTAATTCTTCATAAGGAAGGCCAATCATAAAATAAAGCTTAAGAGTCTTCCAGCCTGCTTCAAAAGCACTAGTTGCAGCTTCAAGGATTCTTTCTTCAGTTAACCCCTTATTTATTATATCCCTCATTCTTTGAGATCCTGCTTCCGGAGCAAAAGTTAAGCCTGTTTTTCTTACTTTTTGAATATCCTTAAGTAAGTCAACCGAAAAAGCATCTACTCTAATTGATGGAAGAGCCACTCCAACTCTGTTCTCCTGATGCTCTTCCATTAAATCTTCTATTAGTCCTTTAATATCCGAATAATCACAAGTACTTAATGATGAAAGGGAAATTTCCTCATAGCCTGTATTTTTAACTAATTCTCTAGCTAGATTTTTTAAATCTTCTCTAGTTTTTTCTCTAATAGGTCTATAAATCATACCAGCTTGGCAAAATCTACAACCATTTGTACATCCTCTAAATAATTCTAACACAATTCTATCATGAACAATTTCTGAATATGGAACTATTATACTTGTTGGAAAATCTACTTTAGTATAATCATTTATTATTCTCTTTCTTACAGTCTTAGGTACATCATCATATTTTGGTTTAAATTCTTTAATTGTATTATCTTCATTATAAATAACGTCATATAATGAAGGTACGTATATACCTTGAATTTTAGATATTTCTCTTAAGAATTCCTTCTTATTGCCCTTATACTTTTTATAAACATCTAAAACATCGTTCATCATTTCTTCGCCTTCACCAATTTCAAAGAAATCAACAATGTCATATAACGGTTCTGGATTATATGCACAAGGACCTCCAGCCATTACTATAGGTTCATCTTCTCCTCTTTCTGATGCTCTTATAGTGATTCCTGCCATATCCAGCATATTTAAAATATTTGTGTAACTCATTTCATATTGAAGAGTAAAGCCCAAAATATCAAACTCTTTTAGAGAATCCTTTGTCTCTAATGTAAAAAGTGGAATATCATTTTTTCTAAGCTGCTCTTCCATGTCTGGCCATGGTGCAAATGATCTTTCACAATATGTATCGCTTCTTTGATTTATAGTATGATAAAGTATTCTGCTTCCTAAATGAGACATTCCCACCTCATAAACGTCTGGAAAACAGAATGCAAATCTTATGTCAACTTCCTTTGGATTCTTAACAATCTCATTTAATTCTCCACCAGTATATCTACTTGGTTTTTCAACTTTAAATAAGATATCATCTGAAATTTTATTCATTAATAAATTTCCTCCTTAAAGTACACTTTCTTAGGTGGCAGCTTGCCGAAACCAAGCACACCTAAGTGTAGTTAATTTAACTAAAAACTCAATACTAGATAATGATTTTTTTAACTTTAGCCTTATGCATAAATAAAAGAAGTATAAACAATATATACTGCTATACTCCTTATTTACTCTCCCTATTCTAACACAATTAATTATTATTGGGAATATTCTTGTTATTATCAATAATACCCACTAGCGCCATTCCTAAACATAATCAATAGTATCAATTTCTCTTTAACTACTTTTAGTGATTAGAATAATCCTTGCTATATCTCAAATCTATTGCCCATAATATAATAGATAAGCCCACATTAATACCAAATACAAAGCCAAATACTCCGTAAAGACGCAACTTCTTAAAAAAATCACCTGCAAAGGAATTAAATAAAATATCAATTTCTCTTGGATTAAGTAAATCAATTTGCTTATTACTAATATTTTTCAAATCAATTTCCTGCAGCACTGGAACAACATAATGATTAATTGAATTTAATCCTGTTCGTATTGCTTTATCTATTAAATAGTCTTTTGTATCATCTGAAATGAAATCAAAATCAGCTTCAATTGCATTTTCAATTACTTTTTCAAGTAATATTAAATTCTTTTCATTAAATTCTATATCTTCAAAGGCACATCTAATAATTTTTTCAACATCTCTGTTTAATATCTTTTCATCAGTAATTTGCTCAATTTTTAATTTTGAAAGTGTACTATTGTAAAAGCTGCTTAAGAATATAGATATATGTTCTTTTGTTTCTCCGCTAGAGGTTATTACACCTAATATATTCTTTATAGTATCCCTAATTTCTTCTAAAGTATTGTTCTTAAAAATTTCCGAATTATGAGAATTAAATAACGGTAAAATTATATTTTCATCTAAAAATTCTCCTATCATTTTAAACAAAGTGTCTTTATTTAAATCTATATTATTATAGATCTCTTCTTCTATAGTAATTATTTCTTTATTAAACCTATTATAAACTAAATTCAAATCTCCCAAATTACATAATTCAAGATACTCAGTAAGCGGAGCTGAAATTAATGAATCTAAAATCAGATCACTAGCTTTGTAAATATGCTCTTTAAAACTAATACTTTCACCTAATTTATCAAATAAATTATCAATTAACATTGTAGTATTAATTTCTCTAGAGTCAATTTTTAAATCATTAACTTTAATAGGATATATACATTCATTTAATGTAATCTCTGCACTACTTATAATCCTTTCTTTTTCATTCTTAAGCATTTCTGGCAGCTTTTCATGCAATATAATTGATGCTACTTTATTGGCTATATCATCTCCGCCAAAGGTTGCATATGCTATTTTTTCAAAGAAATTAAGTTCACCTTTAATAGTTTCTTGGACATCTAACGCTATTACATACTCATTATCTTTTAAATAGGCTACCAACTTATTGCTGGCATAAGTGACTAAAGAATTTAAATTTTTATCAATAATTGCTTTAATATTTCCCTTAAACATTGAACCAATATTATTATTTTCATTAAGTTCGTTATGTAAAAATTGATTTAATAAATCATTACAATATATTTTAAAGTCATTAAAAACATATGTATAAGCTTTTTCTTTTATATTATTTTTAATTTTTTCAGATAGGTCATTATCCAAAATCTCTTTAACTGTTTTTTGTATTATTGAATTGTAATGTCCGCTATAATTATCAACAATAGGTCTTATAATATCTTTATTTCTGGTGCTAACAACCTTTTCTTCAATCAATTTGTTGCTTGAATCCTTGATATATTTTTTTACTTCATTACATACCGCTTCTGGTAAAGTATCATTAAGTTTATAATTAGCCGAAAGCTTATCTTGAACTATCGCAGCCAAATAATTTTCAGTATTGTTAATACTGCCAAGTAACTTTGAACTTATATTTAAAACATTATCTTTTTTTATAAAAGAATTAAGCTGCTTATCTCCTATTTTTCTTGAAATACCCTTCGATAAATTCGCATTTATACTGAAGTACTTTAAAATTTTCTTATAAGCATTTCTAGCCAAATCTTTTTTCTTATTTCTAGCAAAGTCAACTATAATTTGATAATTATTATTTGTGGCTAATGCTATCAAAAGTGATTTCCCTTTATTTTTATGAGAATTAAAACTTTTATTTATTTCTTCCTTATTTAACAATTCCTCATCAATTAATTTAGCCATTCCAACTGCAAATTGATTTTTATGGGCAGGTATATATCCTAATGCAAATTTCTTAAAGAATGGAATCTTAGCTACAATTTTATTTTCTTTATATGGGTGAAAAATCATCCACAATGCTACTACATTAGTAATATAACCAATAAACGCCATAATTCCACATGACATTATTACATCGAAAGCATTACTTGGAAAACCATAACGCCCAATAGCATTTTGGAAAATTAATTGATATATTACTCCCACTATTGTTCCAAGTACAGCTCCAAAAACAGAGAGAGGCTTAAGTTGGTTGCCCATAAACTCTTGAACAATATCACAAATCTCATCTTCATTATATTTACTCAAATTATTTTTAGCGAACTTTTTAATATTTCCATTTAATAAGTTAGGCAGCTTAGAAATCAACATTGGATAACCTTCATTTATAAGAATATGTGATAGTTGCTTCTTATTTAAATACGCTGTAATTATATCTTTAACTTCAAGTTCTTTATATTTATCCACAACTTCTTTATAAAATCCTATTGAATTATCCACAATAAATTCTGATATATCCATTTTATAGTTTTCTATCACATAAGCTATATTTATATTTTTAACCTTTGAAACTAAGATATCTTTTAACTTTTCAGTGCATATAGTCTTATTTTTTTCTAGTAACTTACTAGTTAGTTTTGCAAACTTATTAGAAAAACTAGAAACATTGTTATAATTAAATATCTCGGATATCTTTTTGTTAAATAGTTCACCGCTTTTTGCATTTATAAAATCTTGAGCTACACTATTAAGCTTATCACCCAGCTCTTCTTTATTCTTAAAAATATTTTCATATAAAAGTGGTTTTAATTTAGTATGAAATAATTTTACAAAATCAAGCTTGATAATATCACGAATTTTCTTTGAAAATTCATGCTTTACTATAGCCCCTAAAATACTCTTTCCGTGTAATTCAAATTGTTTGTTTATTACTTTCATTATCTCTTCAGAACTAAATAAATCTTGTTTTTCTAGTAATGCTACCATATCTTTAACTTTGCTGTTCTTTAAATAATTTATAAGTGAACTAGCTAAATTTATATATGCTTCTTCATCTAAACTATTGTTCATATAACTAATGATTTTGCTCACAATATTGTTTTTAGATGAAATATCTCCCATAAGAGCATTCCTAACCTTTGAAATTATAAGCTTTTTAATATTTACATCAATATCTTCAATAGCCTCATCAATAGCAGATTCAATCATTTCATCAAATACTACTTTATTATTTGATATCCACTCTGAAATATATGGCATAACCTTCGGAACAACTGCTTTTATAAAATGAGTAAGTGATTTTTCCATTTCAGTTGGAAGCATTTCATAAATTGTAAAATCAATGTCTTTTCCAATTAATACAATCTCATTTACAAGATTTAATATTAGTTCTTTTCCTTTTTGTGAATTTATGAAATCATTAATTTTACTAAATAGCTTCAGAATGAATTCATCCTCTTCAGATGCAGTTATAAATTTATTAATTTCATAATCTCCAATTAATCCTTGCAGCTTATTCAGTATTAAATCTATATCTAAAGCTACGCAAACATTATCTAAAAATATTCTGCATGATTCCTCATTAGCCAAAACATCATGTTTAATAATTCTTGACATACATTCACTAATATTATTGACTAAGTTCTTCTGTATTTCTTCTGATAAAATTTGTGCTAATGTTATATTAGAATTTTCTTTATAAATATTATTAATAAATTCATCCAGTAAATTAGTATTTTCAAGCTCACTAACTAATATCTCATAGCCTTTATTGACTATTTTAGAAACTTGTTCTTCGCCTAATAAATCTTTTAAATTAGAATTGGTTAAAAAATTCTCTAACAGCTCTGGTAAAATCATATTCAAATTATTTCTAATAAATCCTTCACTTTTAGCTACAGTATTAGAAAAATCCGTTATTTCAAAAATTTTAGTATTACCTAAACTTTCTTTTAATTCTTTTTCAAAAAAGACATCAGCAATTTTCTCAATATAAATATTAAACCTTTTGTTAGAAATTTCAGGCCTCAAAGTATCTGCATTTATTATGTCTCTTTCAACCAATTCACTAATTTCTTCAATGAACTTTTCTCTCTTCTTTTTAATTACTCCTCCTAATTTTAATGGAGTATATTCTTTAAAAAGCATATTTACAGCATATTTGTTAGTAATATATCCTGAAACTCCGCCGGAAAATCCCTGCAGTGCTAATAAAAAAATTGAAATCAACATAAATTACTCTCTCCTCATTTATCAATCGTAAATAAAATTCTATTAATTTTAATTATACTAATTTATAAATTTTATTTCCATACCTTATAGTATTGCTAATAAACCATAAAGAATTATATTATTTACTTTTAGGAATTCCTATAATTAAACTCAGTTCCTTTGCAGATATCCAATTTCCAAACATTATATTCCCTTTATCATCTAAGTATTGGGATATTGCACACCTTGCTAATGGATTATCAATATATCCATCCTTTGAGAAACTGCAGTATGGTAATTGAAATTTACCATATGCATTTCTAAGAACACTGTCCTTAGTCAGCGTTATTGCCTTTATTGGTGCTTTATTGCCACTGTCTCCGGCCAAAATTGCCCCCATAAAATTCTCTAATTTCTTATTTATAACTTCTTTATTGGAAAATAATAAAGTAGATATAGTAAACATTCCATTGCCTTTACCATAATCTAATCTTTTGAAAAGCACATCATCCATATACTTTATCCAGCTGCTAACTTCTTTATTTACAGAATCAACTGTAGTAGAACTTGTTTTCATTTCACTGCTGCTATTAACTTCAGTTATTGATGAATCTGTTGTATTTGATCTTGAATATCCTCCAAGTTTAATATCACTTATTCCAACCGTCCTACTCCAAGTCTCCCCAAAATTTGTACTTTCTTGCCTGCTTTCAGATATAGTAATACTATTATTTGAGGAATTATTTCTGTTACCTTGGGCAACTGCTGGCCCTCCTCTTATTTTAGGTGAAGAATTTATATTATTCTGAGACATATCTAATCTATTGTTTGCTCTTGGTGTACTATTTCTACTACTTTGAGAGGTTTCAGAATTCCCATTTGTTACAGTAGTACCAGTCCCACTATTTCCACCTGTAGTTTCACTAGTGGAATTCAGAATTGATATTGAGGTATTATGGACATTGGTAAATGCTTCTCCTGTTGACTTTGCAAGGCTGCTTCCATATGTTTTAGATATTAAATCCGCAGAACTATTTTGTGCAAGAGGCGATATTTCTGTATACAGCTTATTTAAATTATTCTCAATATCCCATACCTGCTCTATATTCAATGGTTTTGCAATGACCATTGCTCCAAATTCATCACCATTAAAAATATTAATCAATGTATCAATATATTTTTCTTTTTCATTATCCTCATTTACTCCAGCTGCACCTGCTAATGTACTAAAAAAAGTCATATTATCGATGATCTCATATATTCTATTTTTTTCTTCTCCCCCTAGCTCTTCAACCTTACTTTGCTCAAAACTTCCTTTTATATTAGGCTTTAATATATAACTACTGATATCATCTAATCCTATTGACATTTCACTTTCATAATACATGTCTCTTGAAATCCCAAAATAAAAATTAATTCCTGAATTATCTCCAATCATCAGGTATATAAAATTTATTCCGTCAATTCTTATAGAATTTAGTATATTCTCTATTGCTTTACTTCTAGATAATTCTTCATCAAACATTGCGTCCTCAATCCTATATAAAACTAAGTTTTCTAAAGGAAATTCACTAATATCTTTTATATCTATGTCATTATAATTTGCTAAGTAATAATTATCTTTATTTCTTAAAAAATTTAATATTGCATTTTCCATAATACATCCTCGATTAATTCTATTTCATAAACTATTAATATAATTTTATTTTAATATCCTATTTGTAATTACACTGTAGCAAATTATTTTTTTGATTTTGCCTCGTATATAAAAAGTGCTGCATCTAACTTAAAAGGTAGATCAGCACTTCTTTGATAATTATTTAGTGTTATTCTTAATTAAATTGTATATGATTGTGGCAGCTTGAGCATTAGTTATATTTCTAGTCCCATTAAAGTTTCCACTTTTGTCACCCTTAATTATATTAAGTCCGTAACACATTGCTGCATAACCTTTATATTGTTCTTGTACATCGTCTTTAAAAGGATTAATGAATATTTCAGAGTGCTCTGCAATTTTATCATAGCCTAAATATCTCACTACAAACTTTGCTGCATCTTGATTAGTAACAAATGACTTTGGATCTTTCTCATCTTCTTTAATTACTCCATTTTGTATAAGCATATTATAAAGTTCCTCATCACTTAAATTGTTTGCTGTAGCAGAATATATATACTTAAAGAAATTAATTTGAGTTATATTCATATCAGGATTAAACTTATCACCTTCAATATAATATCCATTATCTAAAAGTTCTTTTACAGTTTTTTCACACCAATGCCCACTTATATCTGTGTATTCTGGTAACTTGTTATCCTTGTACACTTGGCCTGTATAATCCAATCTTGAACCACTTATTGGATCAATTATATAATCATCATTTAAACTGCTAAAATTATATACTAACCCAATTTTATTCTTATCTGTCATAGCATATTGCAACGAAAATTCTGCAATATCTTTTATTTTATTAAAAGCAGCTTCCTTGCCTATTGCCGCACTAACATCAGGGAATGAAACGTTATTATACCAATTATTATCATAGCCAACTACTTTGCCTTTTGTCTTATCCACTTCAATTCGCAACGAATTTCCTGGGAAGTCTATCCCATTTACCTGACGGATATAATTAAATGATGAAATGTTTCCTTCTTGTACAACTCCAATTTTTAAAATTGGATTATCAACTTCCTCATATTTTGTCTGTGAAAATTTATCAGGTGCAACTTTCTTCAAGAAATTTTCTGCTAAATTCTTTGCTTGATCTTTTGATAGTACGCTATTACTAGCATTATCAAAATTATATGAATGTAGTGAAATTATCTCACCGGTCTTAGCATCTACTTCACCATAGGCATTTTCAAAAGAAATGCTCCAAATATATTCATCATTAATATAATTTCTATTTAATGATTCATCTTTTATTTTCATATCTGAAGTTATTATATCCGAACCTTCTCTAATAATACTTTCTGCTTTTTCCTTAGATATAAGATTTGCTAAGTTATTAACTGCATCTGTTTCTTCTTTGGTTAATTGTTCATTTGCTTTTATTAAGCTATTATCCGAATTAGCTTTTCCGGCAAAATCACCTTTTCCATCAATAAATCTATTTTCTTTAAAAAGACTTATAGCTTGTCCTGTTTTTGCATCAATAGCACTATTCCTATTATTATCTAAAGAATATCCTGCAAATATATTCATTTTCTTTTGCTTGTAATCATAATAAGAATAATATTTTAAATTAACCCCCAATTTATCTATGTAGGCTTTTTCTGCGGCTGCCGATTCAATTATTCCTTCTTTACTTGGGTACTCCACTCCTTTAATTTCTGGATTGTCCCCATTAAAATTTGTTACTTCACCACTATATTTATTTACTCCAATATTTACGGTAATAAAATTAACAGGAACATCATTAGTAAATTCTTTATAAGTAAAATAGTATTCTTCTCCTGAAGAAATATTATCATTATTAGTAACTTCTTTCATTTTCTCTGCGTACTGTGGAATCACTTTTCCCAAAAATTCTTCTGCTGTAATTTGCGCTTGATCTTTAGTTATTTTTGCTAGTCCATTAGAATTTTCATTTCCAGTATATTTATTGTATTCATACATATAACCGTCTTCCCCAATGGATGCAGATACAAAACCGTTTTTACCTTCTTTCTCTGCCCAGTTAAGACTCCAAACTCTAATTTTACCATTATTAGTTTCTCGCTCACTTAAATTATGCGTAAACTCAGTATAATTATCTGGAACCGTTATTATTTTTTTTGCTGAAACAATCGCTTGTTCAAGTCCCTTACTATCTTCCTCCGCTCCAAGTGCTGGAATGGAAATAGCAGATATTAGTAAGGAAATTATTAATATAAAGCTCAAATAATTTTTCCTTTTCATAAATATACACCTACCTTCATATTACTTTATTTCACTTTGCATTATATATTACATAATTATCCTAAAGGCTCAATAATAACCTCCCTTTAATATTAATACGATTAACATCAAAGAAATTTTGCACTAATTAAAATTTTTTTATGTTATTATAGATATCTAACATGAAATTAGACTTAATAATATAACCAGCCGAAAGAAAGACTAACAATGTTGCTCGATTGCTAGAGAATAGAATTGAGGATTTCTAACATTACAAGTTGCGCCCATTCCTGCTTGCTCCTTAGATAAACTAAGGACAAGCAGGAGTGGAACAACTTGCAATGAAGAAATCCTACAATCCTATTCTCAATGCAACACTACGCAAAATAGTTAGTCTTCCTTTCTAGTATGGTATATTTCTAAGTATAATTTAGTTATATATAATAAATTAAGCTACTTTATACATTAATTAAAAACCTTAATATAGATATCTATACTATACAAATTTCAGCTTCTTCATTAGATATTTTACTTAATTCCAAGCTTTTTTGTGTTTCTCTAATTTTTAATATAGAAACACAAACTACTCTTATTAAAATATTACTAAAGAATATATCTCTTTTTTTATCACCAAGATTTCTAATATAAATACAATGCATATCTTCAATATAGCTTATTATATCTTTTGTTGATTTTAGCTCTACTTCTATTTCCTCTTTACATTCATTCCAAATTGCCGATAATTTTCCCCACCATAAAATTCTTTGAGCCTGCTCATATAATTCATGATGGATAATGCTTTTGTGAAATGCGTCATTATGAGGAAATGTAAAGAAATCACATAAATAATGACTTAACATTCCCAACTTAACTGAGACATCTTTATTTGTTTTTTCCTTATTATAGGCTATGTCATCCATTATTGTTAAAACTCTATTCCAATCCTCACTTTTACTATGTTTAGTCATTCTATATTTAAGGTTCAAGTCAGGTAATACATTTCCATAAACGAAAAATTCGGTATTAATATTGGAATATCCTCTTTCTATCAATTCTCTGCCCAAAATAAGCCCAATTTTACCATGTAGTAAAGTATCCATATTACTCTCTCCTACTTTTTTCTTTAATTATAAAAAAATTAAGTTAAATCACTATTACCTTTATGTTATTTTTTAAATATAAAGCTAAACTTTGTCATTATCTTTTTTTCTTATTTTCATATATTCTTCTAAAGTTATATTTCCATAATCTTTGAGTGCTTTTATAAGTTCATCTTCATGTATTATACCAATCAGTTCCATATCATCATTAAGAGCATAAAAACTATTAAATTTATTTTTATCTACTAAAGTTAATACATTAACTAAACCTTTTTTATAATACACAGAAATAGACTTATTTTCTATGTAATTATGTTTTTTTAACTTTCTTACCTTCTTAATCATATCACCCATTATAATATACATGGTTCTTTGACCCTCTAGAATAGTAGCGTATGTGATTAATATAACTGCAAGAAATAAACTTATGTTTACCTTATGTAATAACATCATTATAATAAATATTAACAATAATGCTCCCGAAATAATAAAACTAAAGATCTCTGTAATTTTCTTGGATTTTTTATATAAAAACTTTTTTGATAATAAAATTTCACATACTCTTGACCCATCTAAGGGGTATGCAGGTAATAAATTAAATATACCCAGACATAAATTCACAACTATACTATTTCTTATAAATTCATAACTAAAGTAATCATAAAGAAAACCTGCAAGTACAGCCATGAAAATATTAAAGAAAGGTCCAGCTAAATATAAGACCATTTTTTTCTTTTGAGTTAGTTCATCAATATCATTTAATTCAGCTTTTGCACCTAATATGCTAATATTAACACTATTAAATTTGCACCCAAATTTACTTGCAACTATTATATGTGCAAATTCATGCAATATTACCCATAGAAAGCTAATAATTATATAGCCTTTAAAATCCCCAAGCCACAACAATATTGATAACTCTAAAATCAATACTATATACCATTTTTTCATTCTTAACCCCTATAATAATATTGCTCTATACAAAGTTTGCAATTCACAAGTAAAAATGGAGTTTATAAAGCTCTAACTTATATGTATTAATCTGCAATAGTAATTAACAGCTTCTAAAGTTGACTTTCTGTATCAGTACCGGTATCAATGCCACCACCACTTTTTAATGACTCCCAAAAGTTAAACGCCTTTGTTTTTAATTCTTCTGTATTCAAATTATCTAAATTTAAATCTTTTACCTTAAAGTTGCCTATTTGTAAAGTATTAATCATTTGAAGATATTCATTGTAATCAAAATTTTGAGCTAACAGCTGTTTACACTTAATATGCATTTCCCTAACCTGCTCTGATGGAATGTACTTTAACCCAGTAAAAAAGAATAGCAGAATTGTAGCACCAGTTAATTCTCTAATTACTCTTTTTATTAAAATATCCGTAAAGGAATTATTATTTTTCATATTGTTAATTCCATATTTTGAACTAATAGAGCCATTGTTTTTTATCCCTATAGGAAAATAATTATTTTTATCTTTTTTTCCACTTACTGTATTATTTATGTTCTTATAATAATTTTCATAGGCTGATCTATAACTACTCATAACGTACTCCTTTAAATTTATTATCATTATCATTAAAGTATATTTGATATTGATTAAATTTATGAGAATAAAATTGCGACAAGCCTCGTTATAAAAAAGTAAAGAGCAAAATAATGAGGTTCCCCATTATTCCACTCTTATCAAGTACTTTTAAATATTCTAAAAGTATATTTTCTTTCTCCTCATTCCAATATTTAGGACTAATGCTATTGAAATTACCGTTGTTAATAGTGAACTTCCTCCATAACTTATAAGCGGCAGTGTTATTCCTGTAATTGGAACTAATCCTATTGTCATTCCTATATTTTGAAATATAGCGAAAAGAAAGTACGATACTATTCCTGAACATACTACTGAACCAAAAATATCTTTTGAAGTCCGTGCTATAGAAATCATTTTATATATAAGCAATCCATAAAGAAATAATAATAATATAGCTCCCAAAAACCCCCATTGATCAGCTATTGCTGCAAAAATAAAGTCTGTTTGTATCTCTGGTACATTTTGAGCTGAATAACTTGTACTCCCATCAACTGACAAAGATGGTCTGCTCCCAAGAACACCTCCTGAACCTATACCAATTAGAGATTGAGTCAAGTGGTATCCAGTCTTTGCATCGTCCGCCGCAGGATTTAGAAACCCTGTAAATCTCGCCTTTTGATATGGCTCAATAAGTCCTGAGTTCCAAACTATTATGATTGCAAGAACCAAAGACATCAGTCCTCCGCTAATAATCTTCATATCAAGTCCCATTATAAAGAATATTCCAAGTACTGTAAAGAAACATACCATACTCATTCCCATATCAGGCTGAGTTACAATAAATATTACAGGCACAATTGAGTAAAAGGCTAAAATAAAAAAGTTTTTGACATCATTTATTTTTCCATCCATATCGTCTAGCTTTTTAGCCAACATGAGTATTATTCCAAGTTTAGCAAATTCAGATGGCTGAATTTGCTGTCCTCCACCAATGCTGATCCACCCTCTTGCTCCATTAGAAACGACTCCTATTCCTGGAATCATAGTTAATATAAGAAGTATTACTGTGCCCCAATAAAATACTGGTACATAGTTAAAGATTATTCCATAATCGATAGCCATAAAAACATATAAGCCAACCATTGACACTATAAACCAAAACATCTGTTTTTTTAGAAAAGAGAATTGATAATTTCCCTTGGTGCATAAATATATATTAAATGTGCCATATAAAATCAAAAGTATTAAAGAAATTAATAAAGTTTTATCAATTTCCTTAATTAATCTCATATCTATTTTTAAATTCCTTAACATACTCTTACCTCCTAGCTATATACAAAATTAATATTTTGATATAACTCAATCAATCTTAATTATACATTATTATTACTACATTCTCCATATTAATTATACTCGGAATCTAAAACATAATAATTTTGTAATAATTTCGAAATATTCTTATGAGCTTTTCAAATTAACAATTCTATACTTTCCTCTTACATTAAAATAGAGATATTATGTAAACGGAATAGTTTCCATTTCTCATAATATCTCTTATATAATTCTAATAAATTCTTTATCTTCCTCTTATATTCTTTATAGGAATATTAGCTATAAGTGCAGAAGTGTTTTCGCCTTCTTCATCCCCACTTTTATTTACAGAGATTTCAACATCATCTACTTGTATGTCAATATACTTAGAGATTACCTCTAGTATCTCTTCTCTAATTTTATCTATAATTTCTGGAGCAATTTCTCCTCTATCGTGTATAAGAATTAGCTTTAATCTATCTTTTGCAACTTCTTTAGGCGTTGGTTTATTACTTAAATTTTTAAAAAACCCCATTATATTGACCTCCTCTAATTGCGCTTAAATAGCTTTTTTAAGGAGTTAAAGAATCCTTGATGCTCTTCAATATGTAGATTCATAAATGGAACTTCTTCTCCTGTAATTCTTCTAGCAATATTTTTAAATGCTTGTCCAGCATATGCATTCTCTTCTAATACAATTGGTTCGCCTTTATTTGTTGAAATAGTTATGTTTTTATCATCTGGAACAACTCCAAGTAGCTCTATAGAAAGAGTTTCAATAATATCAGATACATCAAGCATATCCCCGTTTTTAGTCATTTCATAATTCAATCTATTTACAATTACAGCATGATCATCTAATCCTTTTGCATCAAGCTTACCAATAACTCTATCAGCATCTCTAACTGATGTAATTTCTGGATTTACTACTATAATTGCTTTCTCCGCACCAATAACAGCATTTTCAAAACCTTGCTCAATACCAGCTGGCGAGTCTATAAGTACATAATCAAATTCCTCTTTTAATTCATTTACTATCTTTAGCATATCTTGAGAACTTATGTCATCTTTATCCTTGGTTTGAGCTGTTGGTAAAAGAAATAAATTTGAAAATCTCTTATCCTTTATAAGTCCTTGTTTTAGTCTGCATCTTCCTTCTATAACATCAATTATTGTATAGACTATTCTATTTTCTAATCCTAATAATACATCTAAATTTCTAAGCCCTGTATCACCATCAATGACAACTACTTTTTTACCAAGTGAAGCTAAAGCAGTCCCTATATTAGCTGTAGTAGTTGTTTTACCAACTCCACCCTTACCCGACGTTATTACAATAGATACTCCCATTTAAAAATCCCTCCGAAATTTTAATATATATATTTATTTGGCAAATACGGTTCAACTATTATTAGCCCATCTTTAATTTTGGCTAACTCTGGATAACTTGGCTTTTCAATATCATCTGGAGACATGGCTATAATATTTGCTATCTTTAACATTTCCGGCTGTAGTGAAAATGCAGCAATTACTGCCTTTGTATTTCCATTAGAGCCTGCATTTACTTTACCTCTAATACGTCCTAAAACAATTACATTACCTGATGCATAGACTTCTGCCCCATTATTTATATCGCCAATTATAACTATATTGCCTTGATAATTAATACATTCTCCGCCTCTAACTGTTTTTCTAATAAATTTAGTTTTTCCTTCATATACGCCTGAAAATACTCTGGCTTCCTTTTCGCTTACTTGCTCAAATTCTTTTTCTATATCTTCTAATACAATATCCCTTAATTCTATTTCTGATAACAAGGTTTCCTTAAGAACTTCAACTTCCTTTTTATTAACTGCTTTTAAATCTATCCTTAAAATTAATGTTGTTCCCTTATAAAAATGCTTTCCTTTGGAAAGCTTTTTTATTAATATTAAAAGCATATCTTCAAAACAAGCAAACTTATTCATGTTAATAGTTGTATTTATTCCATCTTTATTTCCTTTTATTAAAATACCATCATTACTATACATTAATTACCTCCAATTAATTTTGCAGGTTAAAATAGTTAAATTCTTTTGAAAATGGCAACCTCTTTAAAATTATATCATTATACTGACTATTTTTGTATATATCTTTCAATAATTTTTGATTAAATTTTATAATAAGATATAAAAAATCAAATTTTGATAAAACCATATATGCTTTCCATTCTTTAGACAATAACATCTACATACTCTCTTATATTAATACTATCTTCTTCAACTTCACAATCAACTGCTAATATATGTACACCATTATTCTTTGCATATTCTAATATTTCTGCAAACTCCTTATGCATTTCAGCATTTGGTTCAAAATAAAGAACATCTTTCATTTGTATTACAAATATTACATAAGCCTCATAGCCTTCTTTTATACAATCACAAAGTTCCTTAATATGCTTAACTCCTCTTTCTGTAGGTGCATCTGGAAATCTTACAACTCCTTGATTTTCAAGAGTTACACCTTTTACTTCTATGAAAGCCTTTTGTTTTTTTGTTTCAATATAAAAATCAAATCTTGAATTATTATATTTAGTTTCTGGTTTTATTAAAATAATATCATTAAATAAGTTCCCCTTTGATATCCATTCATGAACTACTTTATTGGTTACCTGAGAGTCCATATTAATCATTCTATTTTCCTTTATAACGCCTATAAGTGAATATTTGGTTTTTCTTTTAACATTATTACTTTCTTGCACAAATACTGTTGCATTAGGAATCAATAATTCCCGACACCTTCCAGTATTCTTAACATGGCAAACTTCTATTTTTCCATTAATCTCTACATTTGCAATGAATCTATTTGGTCTTGAAATAAATTTTCCCTTTACAATATTACTATATTTCATTTGCTCTCCTCACTAATCTAAACCTTCCTATAAAAATATCTCTATTAGGTTTAATATGTACGACCTTACATCGTTGTATGCCTAATAGAGATATTCATATAAATTTTTAATATACTATTTGTTTATTTAATTTGTTTTGCTTGTAGTAGTCACACTTGCATTTGTTCCATTTTCAGCTGTAGTATTTCCTTGGGAATCACTTGAACTTTTATTATATGGATTATCAGTAACATACTTTTTGAACGATTCCGACGATGTAACATAATTAGGATATTGTTTTTCTAGTACATCCTTAAAATAAGCATCATAAACTGCTTTTACCGCTGGTGCAATATTACTTCCATGACCTCCATCGAATACTACAGCCACTACAGCAATTTCTGGATCATCTGCTGGAGCATAACTCACATATGTTGCATAAGGTGATCTTCCATTTTCTCTTTGATCAGTGGCAAAGTCAGCTGTACCAGTTTTACCTGCTGTTTTAATTGGGAATCCTGCGAAAGTAGTACTTGCAGTACCGCCTTCCTCATTATTAACAGCTGTCATACCTTTCTTAACTGCCTCTTGAGTTGCTTTTGATATTGATACTGTATTTAATACCTCCGGTTTAAACTCCTGCACCACCTTACCATCATTATCGGTAATTTTATCAACTAAATGAAGCTTATACCTTGTTCCCCCATTAGCAAGAGTAGCTATATATGATACCAATTGTAATGGAGTAAAGTTATTCATACCTTGCCCTATTGCTGCATAAACAAGTTGAGCAGGTGATTTTATTTGTCCAGCCTCATCATTAATTGTAAATTGTGCTAAAACTTCTGCTATAATTCCAGCCTGTGAATCTAAATTTACTTTCCTTCCTGTTGACGCCTCATACTCTGCCACATTTTGTTTATATGCATCAGAGTGCTCCATTATATTTTTAATATCACTCATAACACTCTTTGCAAATTCATCATGAGTCATCATAGATTTTTCATCAACACCGACTTTATTTAAGTTATCTACAACCTTATCTTTTATAGCCTGCTTAGATTTCTTAACTTCGTCATTATCATCATCAGAGGCATGTATATCGAATTTAATGAAAGTCTTTCCATTATAATTCCCATCCTTTTCTAAGATTTGAACTAAGTTAAGCTTAGCGTACGCTATAATATTATCCTTTCCTGATTTAAAGTTATATGTCTGACCAAAGTTTTCACCTATTTCTATTCCAGTTGTCCCCTTTTCTTTACTGTTAGGATCAACCCCTAATCCGAACTGCCAAGCATATTTTGCAATAGAATCCAATGCTTCAAGGTTACTCCTGCCTCCTGCCTGCATATACATCCTATAAGCTGTTTCATAAAAATAGTAGTTAATTGATTCAGCTATGGCTCTTGTTAAAGTTGTTGGTCCACTAGCAGCTTCTAATCCTCCAGGAGCAAAATCCTTACCAAATACTTCTGGATGTTCATTAAATTTTCCTTTATCAATTATTACTGTATCAGGATTAATTGCTCCAGATTCAATTCCTGCAACAGATGTAAGGGGCTTAAAAGTAGACCCCGGAGGAATTAATGACATAGTTGCATAATTATAAGTTGGTCTTGGGTATAAATCATATTTATCTATCCTATATCCATTTTGTTTAGGAAATAAATCATCAACAGTCTTATTCAATCCTAACTTTTGTATTAAACCTGTTCCAAATGACTCCAAATCCGGATTAAAATATTGTTTATATTCTTCCGGTGTCAACTGTCCTGGCACTGTAAATATATTAGGATTAAAGTTAGGATAACTTGTTAATGCTAAAACTCTTCCAGTCTTAACTTCAACTGCAACCAGCGCTCCTCTTGTGGCGTTAAGGAACCTATTTCCATTTTCATCCACTACATTTTTCTGTATATTATCAATTCCATCAGATAATCCTTGCTCTGCCGCATACTGTATATCTCTGTCTATTGTAAGATGAACATCATCTCCAGGATAAGATTCAAGCTCAAATAGATTTTGAGTAACCCTACCTTGTGAATTAACTTTAACAGTTGTTCCACCTTTAACTCCTTTTAATTGTTCCTCAAATGCTGCTTCTATCCCAGTTGCACCTACTAAATCTGATGAAATATCATATCCTTTAAGTTCATACTTTTCTTTTTGAGTATCCTTAATCGAAGTTACATAACCTAAAACTGAAGATGCCAGATTATTATAAGGGTAATATCTTATTGGTGATAAGCTAACATTTATACCTGGCAGATCAAACTGCTTTTGCATAACTATTAAAGATGTATCCTTTTTAATATTTCCTGCAATAGTCGCAGATCTATAACCTTTAAAACTTTGCATTTTTATTGCATCTTTTACAACCATAAATTTTCTAATATCATTTAAAGTGTAACCTTGTTTTAAGATTTCATTAGTTAATTCTTTATCTGACATATTTGAGTATAGTTTACTCTTTTCTTTTGATTTATAGTCTGGATCCACAAGTTCTATTAAATTATAAGTTCTAACTAAGTAATAAAATGCATCCTCAGGGGTGATCTTTAAAAGTGCCTCATCCAATTGAGTATTTTGGGCATCAGATAACTCTTCCACATCTTTAAACATTTTATTTTTTAACGTGTCATTTAAGCCTCTATCTTTTTTGAATCTTAATTCTTCCGAATTTTGAGAATCCTTATCATTTGTTGTATATTCAAAATATATATTGTTGTTACTATCTATTTTCAATGGTAACGTATCTTGGATTTTTTCACCATTCTCATCTAGTATTTTGAAAAGTTCTTTCATTGTTGTATAAAATTGTTTTTCTGCATCATCTGTCTTTGTATATGTAAGGGTATAAGTTTGTATATTAGTTGCCAATATATTACCTTTGTCATCATATATCTTTCCCCTAGGAGCCTTATCTGACAAAAATCTTGTTGATGTTACATCTGCTTTTTCTTTATATTCTTGATAGTTAAATACCTGAATATATAATAACTTTAGAATAATTGCAGAAAATATCATCCCCATAATAATGCACAAAACATTATATCTAGAAATTTTCTTTTTCTTTTTATTTGTTGGTTTATTTACTATCATTTAAACCTCCATCTTTGTTTTGTATATTCGTCATCATAAATATTAATTACTAACTTATATACAAAAAACATTACTATTCCATTATATATTCCCATAACAATGCATTTATTAAGCTGGACATGAATATTTAATAAATAAAATATTGTAAATATCCCGATATACTTTACTATTGTAATAAAGAAAATTGATACTACAGGTATTAATCTTTTATTCTTTATTATTCCTGCACCAATATAACTTGCTAAAAGGCATAATAATAAATTAAGTAAAGAATTCACTCCAAATCCATTAAAGAAAAATATGTCCTGCAATATGCCACTTAGTACTCCTATAAAAGCAGCCTTTTCTTTTCCGTGCACTAATGAATAAGCAATAGCAAATGTAAATAATAAACTAGGGTAAGAACCTTTTATCGCAAAAAAAGGAACAAATGAATTATCTAGAATTAATAGTCCTATAGAAACTAAAGTAATAATTAATTTTTCCATTTCAAACCTCTAATTATATTTTATTTCTCTCGTATCTTTAGGAGAGACAATAAATAATTCTTCTAATTTATTAAAATCTACATATGGTTTTACAACTGCATTTTTCATAACTTTTACTTTATCTTCTTCAACTGAAGTCACTTCTCCAATTCTAATTTCCTTCGGATAAAGCATTCCTACTCCAGATGTAACTATTACATCACCTACTTTAACCTGAGATTCCATTGGAAGATCATAAACTTTGGTTAAATTCGTATTTTGACTATCTCTAAATCCTTTCAAATAACCTGTCTCTCTTGTGCTTTCCACCATAACACTTACTGCGATATTTTCATTAACCAGAGATTGTATTATGCTCCAATTATCACCAACACTGGTCACTTGTCCCACTAACCCTTGAGCTCCTATTACAACCATACCTTTTTGAACATTTGCATTCTTACCTTTATTAACTATATAGCCATCCAAAAAATTTCCTCCACTGTATCCTATAATATCGCATGCTATATAATTATAATTGTTTCTTTGCTCTTCAAAATTTAACACTTGTCTCAATCTATCATTTTCATCTTTCAAGTTTGAATAAGAACTTATTTCATTTTCAAGTTCTTGATTTTTTTCAATTAATTCTTTATTTTGTGCTTTTACCTCTGAAAAATTCAAGAAAAAATCTAAGGTTTCTTTAACTTTGTTAGTTCCTTGATATAAAAGACTTTGAACAGGATTTAAAGTACTACCGGCACCACTTTCAATAATACTTTTATTTTCCTTCTTAACAGTATAAACTATTAATCCCAAAAAGCTAACTGACAGTACTATAATAGTTACTGCCAGTTTATTTCTAAGAAGCTTCATATATTAACCTCTTTGATCCCTACTAATTTTATCAAAATCTTCTAGTGCCTTCCCCGCTCCAAGTACTACGCAATCAAGAGGTGCCTCTGCAATATGTACAGGCATGTTTGTTTCTTTGTTTATTAATACATCTAATCCCCTAAGATAAGCTCCACCGCCTGCAAGCATAATTCCTTTTTCCATAATATCTGCTGAAAGTTCAGGTGGTGTTTTTTCTAATGTAGTTTTAATTGACTCTATAATAGCATATACAGGTTCTTTTAATGCTTCTCTAACTTGAGTTTCTGATATTTCAACAATCTTTGGAAGACCAGTAATCATATCTCGTCCTTTGATTTCCATAATCATTTCTTCATCTGAAGTTCTGTAAGCCGATCCAATTTCCATCTTAACTTGTTCAGCTGTTCTTTCCCCAACCATTAGATTGAATTCTTTCTTTATATAAGATATTATTGATTGATCTAATTCATCGCCAGCTATTCTAAGTGACTTACTAGTTACTATTCCTCCTAATGAAATAATAGCTACTTCTGTAGTACCACCACCAATATCAACTATCATGCTTCCTGTTGGTTCACTTACTGGAAGTCCTGCTCCGATTGCTGCTGCCATTGGCTCTTCCATTAAAATAACGTCTCTAGCTCCTGAAAGTTTTGTAGCTTCTTCAATAGCTCTTTTTTCAACTTCCGTAACACCTGAAGGATAACAAACTATTATTCTTGGATTTTTAAACGCATTCTTAGTTGATACCTTTTCTATTAAGCTTTTCATCATTGTTTGAGCTGTATCAAAATCTGCTATTACCCCATCTTTTAATGGTCTTATAGCTACTATATTTCCAGGGGTTCTACCTATCATAAGTTTAGCTTCTGATCCAACTGCTAATGTCTTTTTAGTCATAGTATTCATTGCAACAACAGATGGCTCTCTTAAAACTATTCCCTTACCTTTTACAAACACTAAAGTATTTGCTGTTCCTAAATCTATCCCCATATCTTTTCCTGATCCAAAAAATCCCATTTATTTTTTCCCCTTCCAATTCTATATTAGCCCTCTTTCTTTTAAGCTAATAAATTTATTATTTCCTATTATAATATGGTCTATTAATTGAATTCCTATAATATTTCCACATTCTTTAACTCTTAAAGTAATATTTATATCTTCCCTGCTAGGTGTTGGATCACCTGACGGATGGTTGTGGCAAATAATTATAGACGCACTATTTTTATTTATTGCTTGTTTAAAGATTTCTCTTGGATGCACAACTGATGAATTTAAACTTCCTTTAAAAACATCTTTAGTTCCAATAACTATATTTTTTGTACTTAGTAATATTACTTTTAAAACTTCTTGAGTCAGATCATTCATTTCTCCCATAAGGAGATCTGCTAAATCTTTCGGTGATGTAATCTTAATTTCATTTTTTAATGCTTTTAAGGTTCTAAATCTTTTAAAAAGTTCTGACAATGCTAAAATCTGTGAGGCCTTTCCGCCCTTAACTCCCTTTATAGATGTTATATCATTAAAATTTGCATTTAAAATTCCATCTAGCCCTTCTAACTCTGATAAAAGTCTGCTGCATAATTGAAGTACATTTTCCCCTACAGTACCAGTTCTTAGTATAATCGCTAATAGCTCTGAGTTACTTAAGGTTTCTGCTCCATAGGTTAATAATTTTTCTTTAGGCCTTTCATTTTGTGGTATATCCTTAATCTTAAGGTTATTTCCCATTAATCTGCTACCTCCACATATATGATACCCTGCCCCCTCAAATATTATTGTACCTCGTTTAACATAGATCTTAATTTGTTTAACGGAAGTCCAACAACATTATAATAACATCCCTTTATCTCCGTAACAAATATTCCACCTATGCCTTGAATTCCATAAGCCCCAGCTTTATCTAAGGGCTCACCAGTTTTTATGTATTCTAATATTTCATCATCACTCATTGCAGAAAAATTAACTTCAGTAGCTAAACATTCTTGCTTAATTACATTTCTAGCTGTATTCATAACAACAATTCCTGAATAAACTAAATGTTTTCTGCCTTGAAGCGATTTTATCATATTAAATGCATCTTCCTCATCTTCTGGTTTTCCAAGTATCTTATTATCTAATGTAACAATAGTATCTGCAGCTATTATTATTGCATCCTCATTTAATTTCTTTTTAACATGCAATGCTTTTCCCAAAGCTATGTCTTTAACATATCTATCTACAGACCCCTCAAAAAGAACTTTATGTTCATCAAAATCACTAACTATTATATCGAAGTCTTTAATTAATCTTCCTAAAAGTTCTACTCTTCTTTCCGAAGCAGAAGCTAATACTATTTTCATATATTCACATCCTAAAAATAAAGAATCTAATATATATGATTGACAAATTATATATATTATAGACATGTTAATTTTTTAACTAAAAAAATATTTAATTAAAAATGGCATAAAAATGATAATATACTTTAAATTAATCATTTCTACACCATATAGTTTATCATTTAAGAAGTTCTTAAACAAGTCCGTTATACTAAGTTATGAGTTTTTTTATATAAATGTAATTTTGTTGTAATAATTATTACCTTTTTCTTTAATTTTTAATCAGCTTGTACAATTCTTGCATTATGTTACTACTGTTTGATTTATCCAACTCGTCTGGCAATCCTTTCACATAATTATTTAGATCATCTATTCTTTTTGACTTAACATTACCACCATCATTTATAACTTTATCGGTCCAATCTTTAAATTCTGCCGTTTTTATACTTTTAACTTCAGTGTCCTGAAGTTTATTTATAATTGAAAGAAATCCATCTATTATTTCCATTAACTCTTTGTTTTCTAAATCATTGTTTGACATATTTAAGCTAACTTTAGCAAATTCAATATTATTTGATTTAAATTCATCCATCTTTTTCAAACCATCTTCCTGCTTATATATTCCAGCAAGCACCCTGTACTTTCCATCTTCTTCTACTATAAAAGGCTGACAATATTTTGATATTGAATTCACTAATTCTTTTGCATTTTCTTCTTTAGAATAGTACCCACATTGTAGTACTATAATACTCTGAATATTACCATCATTGATTTCATTAGTCGAGTATCCGGAATTACTATTAGTATTAGTCTGAAGATCTCTTCCATTAAAAATAAAATTACTTAAGTATAATCCTCCGCCTATAGATATCCCTGCAATAAGTGCAACAGTACATATAAATTTCATCTTATTCGATCTTTTATATTCATATCTTGTGTACCTCACACTATCCCTCCTTCCTATATAATATATTTATTCTATTAGTTACTCATATATGAATTATGTTAAATAAAATTGCATTGTTGGATTTATCAAAATTTTTAACTTAAGCATTAAACTCATCTTAAGTATAAATAAAGAGAATACATATATTCTCTAACTAGTAGAGTATATATGTATTCTCTTTATTTACTTATTAATTTATTTTTAAGAATTAAATTATTCATCTATTCAGTTAAATATTCTTCGAGCTGTAGCATACTTTTCAGCATAGTAGCCATCGGATAGTGAACTTACCATTACTGGTTTTCCTGTTCTTGGAGCGTGAATAAATTCCCCGCCTCCTATATAAATTCCAACATGGCTTATTGATCCTTCTGTATTGAAGAATACTAAATCTCCTGGTCTTAAATCATTTCTATTTACTTTAATTCCTTCATTAACTTGAGAATATGTAGTACGCGACAATCCCACTCCAAATTTATTGTATACGTATTGTGTCAATCCGGAACAATCAAAAGCATTGGGTCCATTCGCCCCATAAACATATGGTTTTCCTAAAAATTTATATGCGTAATTAACAACTTCACTTCCTTTACTAATTGTACCTCGCGAAACACTATCAGTATTACTTGAGGAAACATTTTCATCTGAAGGTGCTTTAATTACCTTAGTTGTTTTAAGCTCGCTTGTTTTTAGTGTAATTCCTTTATTAGCTGTCAGTGTAGTATCGGCTTTAGCATTTTGAGTGTTAATAAAGCAAACTCCTAAAAAAATAAAAGTTGCAATTATGCATTTTGTAAGCATATTCTTTTTATTTCTCATCTCAATTCCCTCTCATGACCTAAATTATATTATACTAGAAAACATTTTCACTTCTGCTTATATTATCTTGAAATTTTCAAACATGTTTTTAGTATATTCAAAAGTTGGATACAGGTCAAACTTTTGACACAATTATATCTTTATTTACAATAAAATATCTTCAGTTTTCTCATGATTCCTCATTAGAATGACTATTTACTCTAAATTTATAATTTTCTGACTTTTCAACTTATATTTTGCCGTGAGTATTACTTATTTTCTTAAATGGAGCATATTTCAAATTTAATATAAAAATAATAAGCTAGTCATTAATCGCTATTTCTTAGCAAAATTAATAATTAGCTTACTATATGCACTATTATTTATTAAGCTTTTATTTCTTTAAGAATTTCTAGCAGATATTCAAAACATCTGCGAGCAGATGGTATACTCATATGCTCATTTGGTGTATGAATGTCAAATATATCTGGGCCAAAACTAATCATATCTAAATCCCCTAAATTTTCCTTAAGAATTCCACACTCCAGCCCAGCATGGATAGCTACAACTTCTGGCTCTTTTCCATACATTCTTGAATATACTTTTTTACATGTATCTCTTATTTTTGAATCTGCTTTATATGGCCACTCTGGGTAACTTGAGTTAGCTATAAATGCTCCTCCTAGAATTTCAGTTAAACACCTATTTCTTTCAACCATTTCTGCTTTTAATGAATATATAGAACTTCTTACTGCACTGTGATATTCTATATTATTTTCATTAGTTACAACTACTCCAAGGTTTGTTGAGCTTTCTGTTAATCCTTCTATTTCAGAACTAACTGTATTTATTCCATTTGGATATAGATAGGATAAACTAATTGCTTTTTTTGTAGTCTCATCTGAAAACACCTTTTCTACTTTTGTATCATCAGATAATAAGATTACCTCCAAACCAGGGTCTTTCTTAATAAACTCATTTTTAAATTCTTCCAATACTCTTGTCTTAATTTCTATTAATTCTTTTTCCTTCGATTGATCAATTGAGATAATTGCTACAGCTTCTCTAGGGATAGCGTTGTCTTTTGCACCTCCATTTAAGGAAACTAAATTTAAATCAATTCCTTTCGAAATTTCTCTTAACAATCTTCCCATTAGCTTATTAGCATTTCCTCTTCCAAGATGAATTTCAGCTCCTGAATGACCTCCCTTAAGGCCTTTGACCTCTAGTATGAATTCCTTTGTACTATCTTTTTTATTTATCCAATCAATAGGTAATGTAGACTGAGTTCTGATTCCACCAGCACAGCTAACCCAAAGCATTCCCTCTTCTTCTGAATCAAGGTTTAAAACAATTTTTCCATTCAAATGTTCTCGTTTCACAGCTCTAGCTCCACTCATTCCAGATTCCTCATCTGTTGTTATTAATATTTCAAGTGGTGGATGCTCTATTGTATTATCTTCTAATATTGCCATTGCATAAGCAACTGCAATTCCGTCATCTCCTCCAAGAGTAGTTTTATCAGCATATATATAATCATCCTTGACTATAAAACTTATAGGATCCTTTGTGAAATCATGAACTTTATCATTATTTTTTTCACAAACCATATCCATATGCCCCTGAATTATAACTGTTGGTGCTTTTTCATATCCTTTTGATGCTGGCTTTTTTATAATAACATTTAAAGCCTCATCTTGAATGCACTCTAGACCTAATTGTTTTCCAAATCCAATCAAATAATCGCTTATTTGCTTTTCATTTCCAGAACCTCTAGGTATTTTATTTATCTCCTTAAAGTGATGAAAAATTCTTTCCTCTGTAATATTCTCTAAAATTTTCATAGTTTGTTCTCCCTTTCTCCAATTATGTGATAAAATATCAATATACATATCTTTTTCTTAGTTTATCATAAAATATTTCTATATTTATTTATATTATTATTATTTTATGATTTATTATTTCACACACTATAAGTATAATATATAAAATTTTAATGTGAGGTGTTTGTATGCAAAAAACAAAAATGATTTTTACTATTGGTCCAGCAAGTGATAACGAAGAAACTTTAAGAAAGTTTATCGAAATTGGAATGAGCGCTGCAAGGTTAAATTTTTCTCATGGTACACATGAATCACACAAAGAGAAAATCGAATTAATCCAACGTATACGTAAAGAGATGAATTCTGCTACAGCTATTGTTCTTGATATAAAGGGTCCAAAGATCAGAACTCATAATTTCATTAATGACGGCGTAACTCTTAATGAAGGAGATGATTTCGACTTCATTTGTGGCGAAGAAATCCTTGGTGATGAAAAGAGATGCTCTATTTCATATGATGTTCTTTATCAAGATATAAAAGTTGGTGGAAAAATTCTTGTTGATGATGGTTTATTAAAGTTTAAAGTTACTGGTGTTGACGGTAAAACAATACATACAAAAGTTATTGTTGGTGGAATGATTAAAAATCATAAAGGTGTTAACGTACCTAATGTAATAATTAAATTACCATCTATTACTGAAAAAGATATTGAAGATATTAAATTTGGATGTCAAATGGGCGTTGACTTTATAGCTGCGTCTTTTATAAGAAAAGCTAGTGACATTTTAGATGTAAAAAAAGTTTTAAAAGAAAATCATGGCGAGCAAATAAAAGTAATTGCTAAAATAGAAAACCAAGAAGGCGTAGATAATATGGATTCAATTATCGAAGTAACTGACGCTGTAATGGTTGCCAGAGGAGACATGGGTGTTGAAATTCCAATCCAAAGAGTACCTATAATTCAAAAAAAGATTATTAAAAAATGTAATGAAGCAGGCAAAGTAGTTATAACTGCAACTCAAATGCTTGATTCAATGATTAGAAATTCACTTCCAACTAGAGCTGAAGCGAGTGATATTTGTAATGCCATTTTTGATGGAACTGATGCAATCATGCTAAGTGGTGAAAGTGCTTCTGGTCTTTTCCCAATAGAAGCTGCAAAAACAATGTCTAAAATAGCTCAAGAAGCTGAAGAATATTTAGATTACAACCACTTAACTTCAAGATTAAGAGAACCTTCTCTTAATGATTACGCATCTGCAATAAGCTACTCAGCTTGTAGAACTGCAAATATGCTCCATGCAAAAGCTATAGTTGCTGCAACTAAGAGCGGATCTACTGCAAGAATTCTTTCTAGATATAGAGTTAAAGCTCCAATCATAGCAATAACACCTTACGATCAAGTAAGAAGATCATTAAACTTAAATTTTGGTATATGCCCTATGAAATGCGACATGTTTAATACAACAGATCAAATATTAACTGAAGCTAAAAATATAGTACATGAATTAGGTATAACTCAACCTGGAGATGACATAATAGTTGCTGCTGGAATGCCAACAACTCATACTGGTGGAACTAATATGTTAAAGATAGAAAAAATTTAGTAAGCAAAAGAGATGGAATTAAATTCCATCTCTTTTCATTTACTCAAACTTAAATCCTTTAAGTAGATCACCTAACGATGTTCCTGTCTCTTCATTATTATCAACATAGTCAAGATATTCCTTATTAGTATCAACCGCTTCTTTTATGCTTAAAGATATCTTTCTTTCTTCCCTATTAAAGTTTAATACTTTAACTTTAACTTTTTGATTAATTTCTAGAACATCTGAAGCTTTTGCTATATGTTCATCAGTAATCTCAGTTATATGTACTAGACCTTCAATTCCATCAAAAAGTTCTACAAATGCGCCAAATGATGTTAATCGCACAACTTTTCCTTCCAGAATATCTCCTTCTTTAATATTACTACTATGTACTGTCCAAGGTTCTTTATTTACATCCTTTAATATTAAAGATAATCTTTCATTTTTCTTATCTATACTGCCTATAAATACTTCAACTCTATCGCCTTCATTAACCACTTCTTCCGGTCTATTAACTCTCTCCCAGGATAGGTCTGAAAGATGAATTAAACCTTCTATACCTCCAATATCTACAAAAGCACCAAACTTAACTAGCTTTTTAACAACACCACTTCTCTTTTCGCCTTCAACCAAGCTATTCCATACTACCTTTTTGTTCATATTATATTCTTCTTCTTCAATTATCCTTCTAGATGCTATAACCTTATTATTTCTAAAATCTAATTCTGTAATTCTAACATTAAATTCTTTTCCAACTAAGGTGCTAAGTTCTATTCTTTCTCTGCTTGCAAGGGAACCTGGAATAAATATTCTAACATTGCCATAATAAGCAATTACTCCCCCTTTAGTTTCCTCCTTAACTTTTACTTCAATATCCTTTTGTTCTTCATAAACCTTCTTCAACTCATCTTTATCTTTTAATGCTTGAGCTCTAATTAAAGAAAGTTCAACATACCCTTCCCCATCATTTGGTGATAATACATATACATCAATTTCATCGTCCTTATTAACTACTTCCCTAGGATCTTTTCCATCCACTGATAATTCTTCTTTAGATATCAATCCATCAAAAGCATAGTTTATATTAACTGAAACTTCTTTATCATTTACATCTATAACTTTGCCTTTTAAAATATCTCCTTCACTTAATCTCTTTACATCATACTCATTTAAAAGTTCACTCATGCTGATTTCTTCATTAGACATTATAAAATCACTCCTTAATTTATACTTTAGGCACGCATATTGGTCTATTATTTTTTGATTGTGCCTTACCTTACTTACAATATTAGCCCAAGAAAAAACATTATACAAGTATAGTTCATCTACTCTAGGTATTCTTTGATACATTCTTATATTAATATTCTTTTATCATTGATTAAATACATATAAAGAAAACGGTATTAATTACCCTTTAAAGAGTTAGATATAACTACTATTAATAAGATATTCGAACTTATAGTGCTTATATCTTATTGTAATTATCCTTTTTAGCCTTTATTCGTTGTTTTTCCATATTGTGTATAGGAAATCTTTTTTATATAATAAATACATAATCTTTAAAGGGGGGGCTCACTATTCATAAGATTAATAGAAAATATATTTTAACCATACTTTTAACATTTATATTTACATTTTCTAGCTTACCTTTGGATACTTTGTCATTTGTAGGTATAAATAAATCAAATAGCAACATTGTTTTTGCAAAATCTAGTAGTAGTAAATCGAGCTCTAGTAGCAGTAGTAAATCTAGTTATAGCAGTTCAAAATCTAGCAGCGGATTCAGTTCAGGATCTTTTAGTAATTCAAGCGGCTCGAGTTCATCTAACAAATCTTCTACAAGTAGTGATTCTACTAGTTCCAAGAGCGGAGAAGGGTTTAAATCCGGAAGTTTCTCAAGTGGAAATTCTTCTAACAACTCTGATTCAGGTACATCATCTTCAAGCACAAGCAATGGTGCTGCAAAAGGATTTAGTAGTGGCTCCTATTCTACAACTGATAAAAATAAAAATAACGATTCTTCAACATCTTCAAGCACAAATGATAGAAATAGTAATAATACTCAAACATATAATACAGGTTCAGGAAGGAGTTCATTTTGGCCATTCTTTAGTGGCGGTGGCGGATATTTTTACAGACCATTTTATTTTGGTTCAGCTTCAAGTTCATTAATTAATGCTTTAGTTTTAGCTGGAATATTTATACTAGCTATCCTAATAATAAAAAAATATTTAAATAATAAAAGAAAATAATTAAATTTTGGAGGTAATAACATGGGAATTTTTTCAAGGATGTCAAATATGGTTAAAGCAAAGGTGAATAACACTTTAGATGAAATGGAGAATCCTATTGAATTATTAGATCAAAAACTACGTGACATGGATGAACAATTTAATAAAGCTAAATTAAGTTCAGCTCAAATTTTAGGAAATGTTCATGAGATTGAAAAGAAGTTAGATGCAGCAAAAAAAGAGTCTGAAGATTATGACCAAAAAGTAAAATTAGCACTAAGCAAAGGAAATGAGGATTTAGCTAAAAGAGCTTTAGCTAAAAAAGTAGAAACAGATAAAAAGATTTCTTCTTTACAAGCTAGCTATGATAATTCTAAAACACAAGCTGATACATTAAAGGCAAATCTTCGTGCTTTAGAAGAAGAAATAACAAAAACTAGAAGCTATAGAGATGAGGCCGCTGCAAGATTTGCAAATGCTGAAGCTTCTCAAAAGGTTAATGAAGTTCTTGCAAATGTTCAAACTAAAAGCAATTCAATACAAATTGACAGCATTGAAAGAAAAATTCAAAGAAAAGAATCACTTGCACAAGGATTAGGTGAATTAAGAGATATAGATAATTTTGATAGTGAGTTCGAAAAATTAGATGAAGTTGACTTGGACCTTGAATTAGCAAAATATAAAACTAACTAGGTGGTAAGATGGATAATAGTAAAGATATTGATTTCATAAATGAAGAACGAAGATATTGGGGAAAGATTTACACTGATGTTGCCTATGCTATAAGTGAAATATCCCCTTTTATCCCAGAAAAAGATTTGAAGATTCGAAAGTATTTTACTAAAGCATCAATTCTTCAAGAATATATTAAACTTTTAGACTCAGCCGAAGCTGATTGCAAAAAGAAATCTTTATTTTCAATGTTTAAATCTAACCCAAGTATTACTTTGCTTCAAGATTTTAAAGCTAAAAATATGGAAGTTTTTAAACAGCTAGAGAAATGTTCCCACTGTGAATGCTTAAATTGCGCTTTTGAATGCAAATTCAAAAAGTGCTCGAGCTGTAGAAGTGGTTCTAGGATTTGCTCTTGCGATAAGGAAAAGGTTAATGTAAGAAAGTTTGAAAATTTCACTTTGGATCTTACTAACAATGACACTGGAGTATCATCAAAGTATAAAGCTCTAGCTGTAGTTGAGGATTGCACTTTGGACAATCTGTATATTCTATTAGAAAATCTTAATAATTCAAGTGATAAACTTGTATTATATTATTATCCTGGAATTAGAGATGATTCATTTGGTGAAATAACTAATCCTGAAGAATTTGATTTTATAGTAGAAACTTATCAAAACGCTGAGTAAATAATTTATCTCAAATATTAATACTTATTTAGACACTTTCAAAAATACCTGCTATAGTTACACTTAGCTATAGCAGGTATTTTTTAATGCATTAACCCTCATCATAGAGAGAGAACTGCTGTATTTCTAATTTTTTTCTCTTTTCCATCTCATTGAAGCAATAATTTATAATATCACTTCTTTTTATTATCCCTATAAAAGTTCCGTTATCATCAGTTACTGGAACAAAATTCTGACTTTCAGCCAATGATATTAAACTTTCTATATTAGATGTTATAGAAACAGATTTATGATTTATTCTTCTTGGTATATCTTTAACTTTTACAGATTCAATATTTTTAAAGTTCAAGTTATGGGTATTTTTCAATTTCCATAACAAATCTCCCTCTGTTAATGTTCCTACATACTTTCCTTCCTTATCTATTATTGGAATCGCCGTATACCTATGGTACTCCATCTTCTCCATAACTTGTCTCATTGTTGCTTCTTGATTTTCACATATAACTTCATTTTTGGGAGTAAGAAAAAAGGCTATATTCATAAATAAAATCCTTTCCTTAAATGTATTCGTTTAATTTTTATTTACAAATCTATTTTATCATATTTTATCTTAAAATTCTTTAAAGAAATTATTACTTATTGTTGAATATTTATTAATATGACCGCTTCTTCCCATTATTCTCTAATTTATAGATATAATTTAGATATGTTTCATTTTTTAAAATACTGTTAACTTCATCATACCCATCCTCCCCTTGAAGGGTTTTTTTCACCAAAACTTCGCATAAAACGTTACTTCTACATTTAGGACATGTTCCTACCGCCGCAAATCTCCAATTTAAAAGTACTATTGGAGTTTCTAATTCAATTCTTTTCCCACATTTAGGACAGTTTAATTTTAATTTTTCTTCATCAATTTTCACATCTTCTAGATTTGATACATGAATAGCAGGCATATTGTATATATCACTAACTATATAGTTCTTAATTACTCTAGAATTATATACCCTTCTAAACACTTCCACTGTATACTTAGCATCATTTAGTGCATCATGCAGCTTTGAATCATCAACTTTAATCTTAAGTTCATCTAAAGCCGCTTTTAATCCTAATGCCTTTTTATGAGCTAGCATTTTAGAAGTATATTCTTGTATATCTAGATACTCATTAAGCCACTTCAAGTTACTATAGTTATGATGATGTGCATTAATAATTAGCTCTGCAACATCATCTTTCGCCCATGAGCAAAGAACATCTCCTTCCTCGAATAGATCTTTAAGTTTATCTATCGCGTCTTTAAACGATATTCCTTTTTCATTAAGTGTATCTATATCTATTTTAGTAATTTCGGTCACTATAGGATTAATTACAGGGAATACACTTGGCTTAACATATTCTCTCATTTCACTTATAGTTTTCATATACTTATCTACTTTTACAGCCCCAATTTCAATAATCTCATTTTCTAAATCTACTGCTTTAAATTCACCATATTTATCAAAAAAATCTTTGTAGTAATTTGTTATATTTTTTAAATTATTAAACTCTAAATCAATAATAATGTATCCCATACTTAATCCTTTCTAACGTTACTATATAATTATAATATATTCTAAAAATCTATGCCTGCAAGTTTCATTAAATGAATTGCATTTTGTGTTTCACTCTTTCCTCTTCTTAATATATAATCAAATTTAATTTTATCATTTTCATAGAACTCTCTAAAGTTATAATTTATTATGCCTTTATTTTCTTTTTCCAAATCACATAATTCTAAATCATGGGTAGATACAAGGCCAACCCCTCCATACTCAATTAGCTGCTTAATAAGCACTTTAGCACCAATATGCCTATCCTTAGAATTTGTTCCTTTAAATATTTCATCTAAAAGGAAAAATATCTTTTCTCCTTTCTTACATGCTTCTATTAACATTTTTATTCTTAAAATCTCTGCATAAAACGAAGAAATATTTTCTTCTAAATTATCTTTTGTCCTCATGCAAGTATAGGTACTCATAATTCCACAAGAGAATTTCTCCGCACATACAGGTGCTCCAATGTAGCTAAGGATTAGATTTAACCCCAAAGTTCTTAAAAATGTGCTTTTACCAGACATATTAGAACCAGTAATTAATGCTGCTTTCTTCTCACCTTTTAAAGAAAATGTGTTTTTAACTGCTTTTTTCCCAAGGAGAGGATGCCCTATACTAACTCCTTCTATCTCGCTTGCATCTAGAATTGTTGGATAAGTCCAATCTTTATTCTCAAAAGACAAATTTGATATACTGCAGAGTGCATCTATTTCGTGCATTACTTTAAGCCATTCTTCAAGTCTCTCTCCATTTCTTTCTCTCCACTTTTCCAAGCTTCTTATTAAAAATACATCTGAAAATAAAAGGACATTCAGGATTAAATAGTAAGCATTATATTTACTATCTCCCGCCCAATCTAATATATTAGAGAATTTTCTAATCTCTTCTTTACAGCTTAACTCCTTCTGTTTTAACTTATCATGTAGTTTCTTTAAATGTAGAGAATTAAAATTTTCCTCCTCAATCAATAGCAATATCTTGCTATATCCGTATACACTATTTTTTATGGATTCAAATAATTCAAGTTCCTTTACCATCCCTTTGGATAATATCTTAATTACAATAAAATTTACTAATAAATCTAAAAGAAAAAATGATTCTGGTACTATTCTTTTAAAACATACATATATAGTGCATATGGTTGATAATATAAATGTACAAGCAATAGCCACTCTTAATGGACTTGAAGATTCTCTATTTTTACTCCATTTAATTAAGCTGTCTAAATCTATATCTTTTGATTTTTTTAGATTCCCTTCCACAATTATTTTTTGTCTCCATGCAGATTTTTCTCCCAATTCCTTAACTGCTTCCTGTCTTTCATTTATTTCATTTTTTCTTAATACTTCTTCATTCTTCAGTAATTTTACTAATAATTCTCTCCCTCCTTTTGTTACTGTAGTATTAATATATTGAAAAATCGAATTGTTGCCAAAAACATCTAAATCATTTATAAATGGATGTTCGTCATCTAAATATTCTGACCCATTATCCTCAAAAGAACTAAACTCATTATTAATTCTATTTAATCCATTTTGGTTTATATTTAATAGTAAATCAATCCTTTTTCTTTGTTCAAATATTCTGTTATGATAAAAAACCAAATATAGAAAAGAGCATATAAGAAAGATTGTTGCTGCTATCATAAAACTTATTTTATTTTGCTTATATAAAAAATAGTCAACTAATATAAGAGCAAGCGCTACTACCAATCTAGCCCAGCCTACAATTTCAACTTTTGCACTTAATGATTTACTTTTGCTTTTATTTATTTCTATATTATTTTTGTAAAATTCTTCTGCTAAACTCATAATTTCTCCTTATTATAAATTAATAATGGAAGGTATAATTTTCATTATATATAATAGTTTTATTAATCACTACTATTTCTATTTTACGTTATTAGAAAAAAGTGTCAATTACTTACACTACATTTTTTTGATTTTTCATGGTTCTAAAACTTTTCATCATTCAAAAGGACTGCCTTCCGGATTATTTAACAAAATAATATATTAACAAAGTTATAACAATTAAAGCCGCATTTTCACAAAAATTTATCAACTTTATATAAGAACGCAAAAAATGCCACAAAATTATTTTGTGACATTTTTTGCTTTAAAGTCTTCAAATTTATTCCTTTGATAAACATCCATATATTTCATCTAGGTCATATTTCATTGCTTGTATATAATCTTTATCATTCTCTTTAGATTCCAATGTTAGTATTGGTACAACTTCTGCTCCTACTTCCTTTGCTAAAGTTTGTGAAATTTTAGGGCTTGCTAATGATTCAGAAAAAACCGTCTTTATATTATTTTCTTTGCAAAAGTTAACTAATTCTTCTAATTGTTTTGGGCTTGGTTCACCTTCTGCAAATAAATTTTCCACTGACTTTTGTGTTAAACCAAAATCCCTACATAAATATCCGAATGCTGCATGACCCGTAATAAAATTTTTTTTGCTTAATGTATCAAACTTAGGTTTATACTCATTATATAAATTCTCCAATTCGCCTTTAAAGTTATTATAATTAGCTTCATAATACTCTTTATTTTTTTCATCTAATTTAATAAGAGCATCTTTTATATTTTCAGATTGTATTTCTGCATTTTTTAAACTTAGCCAAATGTGTGGATCAATAGCATTTCCTTCTTTTCTAACTTCAACGCCAGAACTTGAATCAACAATAACTACATTTTTATCTTTAATACTTTCATTGATTTTATCCACCCATGATTCCATTCCTAGTCCATTATAAATAAATATATTACTTTTAGTTAAAGTTTGAAAATCTTTAGTCTTAGGTTCATAATCGTGGGGCTCCATATTATCTGGAACTAAACAGGTGACAACTGCTTTATCACCAGCTATTTTTTCAGTAAATTCTTTTAAAGGGTATATGGAAACTGTAATATTTAATTTATCATTGTTGTTCTGATTTGTAACTTTTGTATTAGCAGTGCAGCCTATTAGCATAAATCCCATCAAAGCTACCAATAATCCTGAAATAATTTTCTTTTTCATACCATGCCTCCGTTTGCATTTGATTTGCATTTGCAACTCTTTTATAATATTACTTATAAAGTTTGAATATGTCAAGAAAAGCTAAACAAATAATATTAATATTGCTATTAACTTAACATAATTAAGTTATATTCATAATTATTATTGTTTAAAATATTCTTTTCTATTTCTTGACAAGTAAAGAAAATTATTTGACTAAATTCTTGATTTATTAGTAATTTTAATGCTTTCTCTCTTCTTTCATCATCGTATTGAACAAAGGCATCATCTAAAAATAATGGAACATCTTTATTTTTGAATAGCATATTTATAAAAGAAAGTCTTAAGGCTAAATATAACTGATCTTTAGCTCCATTACTCAATATATCTCCTTCAAATAGTAATCCTTTATTTCTTACTTTTAACTTATACTCTTCTGATATTTTGGCCTCCTCATGCTCTCCATCTGTTAAGAAATTAAATTTTTCTATAACTTTATTATTTAAATCTGGACCAACGTTTTTTCTAATTTCATCGAATGATTCATGAAACATACTACTTACTAATTCTAAGGCTTTAAATTCCTTTTCTAATTTATTAATTTTTTCATTATTAATTAATATTTCTTCCTCTATCTCAGGAATTTCTCTCTTTCCCAAATATCTTTTCTCAATAATATGCTCTAAATCCTTTATTTCTTTTTCAACTTTTAGAAGTTCATTTGATCTAGCCCTAATCTCAGCGTCTATTTCTTCCTCTGATTCATAAGAGTAGTTTATATCTTGGTTTATTATTTGCTTCATTTCTTCTTTTATCTCATCTATATTTCTATCTTTAAGTAAAACCTTATAGGTTTCTTCTACATTTGCTAAAGCATTTTTAATTTCTTTCATCTTATTTATTTTTTCTTTATAATCTTTTAAGCTAATATGCAAATCTGCTATTTCTACATTTTCTAATCCTAATATAGAAGTTTTTTTTCTTATTTCTAACTCTTTATCAACCAGTTGTTCATCAATATTTTTAATTTCCTGCTTAATAACATCCATATCATACTCAATTCTTTGTATATTTACTAATAATTTTTCATAGGTCTCATATTTCTCTAACACTGCGTCTAGCGAATTGCATGATAGCACAGTAAATAAAGAGGCTATTACCCCTTTATTTTTATTATAACTTAATTTGATTTGTGTTATATCATATTTACTAATTTCTTCTTCTTTATTTTGGATAAGCAAGTTTACATTATCTTTATAGGTTTTATATTTGTCATACTGAGTTAATTTGTTTATAAAATCTTTATAGGACATAGAATTAGTTTTGCTCATATAAAAATTTAATTTTTCTTCATATTCGTTAATTCTTCCCTTTAATTTCTCAATAGCTTCACTATTCTTTCTCGAAAATTCACTTTTTTTTATTTCTAAAGAATATTTCAAATACAATCTGATTAATACAATTAATATAGGTATGAATGCTACCATTAAAGGTGTTACTTGTTTTACTACAGTATAAACAAAAAGTAGAACACTAACGGAACCGATTGCATATATAAATTTTATATTTCTATAAGATTTTTTTAAATTCGTTTCTGAATTACTATAACCTTCATTTTCTACTTTAAATTTTAATTCCTTTAATCCTTCTTTATAAGAATTAAAAGTTTCCTCAATTTCATCTCTATAAACTTTTATAAATTTCAAATCCGCAATTTCATTAGCTTTTTTATTTACATCCATTTTAAATCTAGATATTGAATTTTGGATATTAATAATATCATTAAGCTTTTCTTCAAGATTCTTTATCTCATTTTTTAAGGTGTATATCTTTTCCTTGATATTACTTCCCATAGAGCTAAATACATTATAGGATTTTAAACTATCTTCTTTTTCTTTAATTTCTTCTTGTAATTGATTAAACTTTTCCAATTTTTCTTTTTTAACATCTAACAAGCTAAAATATCTAGCACATTTTTCATTAATTTCTTCCAAAAAATCTATAGTTATGTAATCATTACCCTTTTTAAGTTCTTCACTAATAGCATTCTGTCTTCGCCTAAGTTCCTCCCCTTTAATAAAGTAATTACTTATTTCTTTATAGTCTTTTTGGAGCTTTATCTTTTTAATATATTTCTTATATAAATCTAATTTCTGTATCTGCTCTTTTATATAAATTTTAAGTTCTTTCTTTTTTATTAAATTTTCCTCATTATCAACACTTTCTTCTCCTAATTTATAGGCTTCCCTCAGTTCTCCATTAAGAAAATTAGCTTTTTCTTTTAATAAATCAAGAGACCCACCTTTTCTAACACCAATTAACTGCCTTTTTTGCTTTTCTAATTTTTCAATAATTTTCTTTATTGAAGTATTCTCATCTCCAGTATTATAGATATTAGTTATCTTCTCCATTATCTCTTCTTCTTTATCTTTGGAAACTATAACTCCTAACTGACTTATAAATAAAGTTTTAACAAAAGTTGCTGAATTAATATCAAAGAAATATTTTCCCGGTTCATTTTTATAATCAAACTCTATGACATCGCCTGTTATTTCATCTAGTATTTCGCATGTATCTTCTTTTTTTACTGTACCAAAGGTCCGCTTTATGATATATCCTCTTCCCATATATTCGATAATTAACTCGCCCGAAATCTTTTCACCAGTTAATGGTAAATATCTTTTTCTATCACTAAATTTACTTCTAGAACTATCTATTCCATACAGCCATACTTTAATAAAATTCTCTATTGAACTTTTTCCCCGTTCATTTTTTCCGTATATTAAATTAAAACCTTTTGTGAAATTTAGATTTTTTTCTTTTACCCCCGCAAAATATTTTATATATATTTTCTTAATTATCATAAACCTTTACCTCATCACCAGAAATGCTTTGAAGCCCCATCTTTAGCGCTAAATTTATAATTTCTCTTTCCTCCTCTGTTTGTGCCTCCTGTAACTTTTTATATATCTTTTTAGCAAATATGCTTTTTAAGGAATATCCCTTAATTAATTCATTTATATCTAACTCAATCTCACTTCTATCAATAATTTTTACAAAATAAAATTCATTTTTAAGTAGTTCCTCTAAAATTTCTTCACTTATTGTAAATTCCTCGGACACTTGTCCTTTCAAAATTATCTTATAATAATTATTTTTCCTATGGGAGTTTGGAATTTCATTGACGATCTTATTTTTTATTTCATTATGTCCAAAACATCCTTTAATATCTATTTCTCTTTCATAATAGTTCCTAATTGATGTTCTAATAAATTTACTTTCAACAAATCCATCTTTAAGTTCTAAAAAAACTATTCCTTTATCCTCTAGTTCATCAAATCCTCTCCCTTGAGGACATCCACTATAACTATAATATGTATTATCTGCTTTTTTAACCTCTGAGAATTTATGCCTATGTCCAAGTGCCACATAATCCATATTGCTTTTAGCTATTTCATCCTCCGTAATTGGATTATAGTCATTTCCATCTCTTGAAGACGTAATTTCACCATGTATAACCATAATATTATTATATCCATCTACTCTTTTTACTTCTTTTAATAAAGATTTATTTACATGAGGAGTATTAAATCCAGCTCCCCAAACTACCGTATTTAGTTCTCCTAAAACCACATTTTCCATCTGACCTTTAAATATATGAACATTTTCAGGCCATTCTACAATGCTATAGAAAGACTTCTCATTAAATGGATCATGATTTCCTGGACTTATAAACACTTTTATTTTTTGTATTCTTTCAAAGCAATTTTTTATAAAATAGAGGGTAGTTTTATTTACAGATAAGTTATCAAATATATCTCCCGCAATTAGAAGAATATCTACCTCTTTTTCTATACATATTTTTATTATAGTTTCAAAAACCTGCTTTAATTCTTCCTTACTCTGTAACGCTTCCTTAGGTGTTAATCCACTAAAAGGAGTATCAAAATGTATATCAGCAGTATGCAATATTTTAATTTTCTTCATATAATCACCTATAATTATTTTATAAACGAACCTTTGTTCTAATTCTATCATGAAAATTAAAAAGAGTCCAAGGTTATACCTTGTTATGCTTTCAAATAATGTCTTTTTCATAAAAAGAAGAGATACATTACACATCTGTGTAACGCATCTCTCACTTTTGGAATATGATATATGATACTTACATATATCAGAAGTCTAATTTAAAGAATTAGTGTACTCTTCTTAGATTCTGCTTTCATATTCCTCTACCATTCTTTTTACCATTTCTCCGCCTACTGAACCACATTGTCTAGAACTTAAGTTTCCATTATATTCTTTAAATGGAACCCCTAGTTCTTGAGCTACTTCGTTCTTAAATTTCTCTAAGCCGTGTCTTGCTTCTGGAACTAATGTCCTATTATTACTTGACATAACGATCCCCTCCTCGGTTAATTTGGTAGGAGTCAGTAGATAAAATTTAAATTAATTTCACCTGCCGACAATAGTATTTTAACCTTCGTATTCTTTTTTATTCTTATTAATATAAGGGTAATCTTCAAAATTTATCCGCATAGTTAGCCACTAATAATATAATAGCCACCAAATAATTCTCTATTTATCTTATTCTTTAATTAGTTAAACTACAATTTCCCTTAAAGTAGCCTCAATATCTATCTTGGCATCAACAAAAATATTATTTCTTTCTGTAATATAATAGTTTAGCAAATCAATTGTTATTAAATTTAATTCATTAATATCCTTATCTGTAATTAAATTTATATCTTCAGCTTTCTTTAGATAATTATTCATATCCCTAAAAAATCTAATTAGCTCATCTTTTATCAAGTCTGTTGATATAAATTCATCACTCATACTTAGTAATCTTTGTTTAAGATCTAACGCTTTGATTGGAAATAACAAATACATATTTTTTTGAAACAATTGTTTAAAATCATATTTCCAACTTTTTATTATATTAATTTTATAGTCAATATTTTCGCCTTCCTGATCACATTTATATTCATATATATCAGGAACCTCAATAGTTGAATTTAACATTATTAGACATTTATCATACTTTTCTTTTAGATTATTGTCTATACTATATTCCTCATGTTCCTTTTTCTTTTTGTTAAAATTTATTATATTATTTCCAGTAGCTAAATCTATTTTACTTATAACTAGTGCTAAATTATTATCATCTTTGGTTTGAAATTGTATTCTATATTCAAAGTTCTTATATTCATCTTCTGCAAGAATTCTAAGATTATAATTAGAATCATTCAAAATTATTATTTCACTATTATTTATATTTTCTTTGCTATTAATAAATTCAATTTTGGTATTTGAACTCAATTCATCATTATATATGGAATTAATAAACTTAATTAGTAGTAAGTTATTGTTTAAAGAAAAAATCCTTCTCATTATTTTACTGAGATTATTTTCATTCTTGTTATATTTTTTATTATTTAAATTATTTAAACCTATACATCCTTCTTTATCTTCAAAAAAGTCAAATATTTCTTTGAAGGTAAGACATGATTTATTATAATCTTTTTGTTCATTATTAATTCTATCGAAATCTAAAAAATTATTTATACTTTTATTCTTTTCCTTTTTTACTTCATTTAATAAAATTAATTTATTCATATTGCATTCACCACCTCACAATGGATTATTTCCATAATATGTTACTAATATGCAAATATTGAATTATTTTATAAAAAATAATCTTAGAAACATAAAGTGACACTGTGTTGATTTTTAAATATTAATTTTATTCTTACTTTAATATTATACTAAAATAAATATATACTTTTTTCAAAAAAAATCAAGTGATTTTTATTATTGTACTATCAATTTTTGTCTAACGTAATATTATTTCGATCAATTTATATGAATTATAATAAATTTTGTATATTCTCACAACCCCAAAATTGAATTTCTATATTTTTCTCTAATTTAATAAATTATACAAAATCTTTTCTCCCGTAAAAAATAATATTGTGTTGTAAAAAATTTATTTTAGCTGAATCTTCAACTCTCTATATTTTACAATTAACTCTTGTGTTTCACTAATCCATTGCGCTTTAATTTTATTTGCTAATTCTTCCAATACCTTTTGCCTGCTTGCAACATGATACCTATTAAATTGAATTATCTTTCCCTCTTCAATTTTTTTAATATAATTACTATTTAAATGACCCTTGAAAGGTCGTATTTCTAGTGTTGCATGTAATTTATCTGCCGATAACATATACATTTTTTATTCCTCCTTATTCATAAGCATTTTTAATAATTATCGACCTTGCTGAAGTTTTTATACCTTTTCTTTTAATATATTTTTAATTTTTTCTAAATGCTTTGAATAATCTTCAATTACAATATCAGCTTTTATTCCTATTTTCTCTAAAGCACCTAAGGAAGATTGCACTTTATCCCAAAATTCTTCTATTGCATTATTTATATCATTCTTAATTATAGCTGTTTCAAACTCATCATTTTCCTCTTCGACCTTTCTTAATTGATTCATTAATGTTGTTTCACTTATTCCTATATTTTTCAGTTCTACACATAAAGTATTTTTTAATCCTAATATACAGAATTCCTCTTCAAGTCCGCAATGACCACCTTTTTGTATATATGAAACTTCTTTGATTATTTCTCTTTGTGCATACCCAGTCGAATCTCCCTGCTCCCTTAATACGAGGATATCTCCAGCATTAAATCCAGTATCATTTCTCCTAACCTCAAATGTTTTAATACCTTCTTTTATTGCTTTATAATTCTGTGACGATATCTTTAATTTATGTACCATTAAATCCTCTTCTTTCACTAAATATTTTATTAAAATAAGTAATGATTTTATTAATTATTTTTTAACTGCAATAATTAATAAACTAACAATACGTTGTAATCATAAAAAAATAATTCTATATCTTTATAAAAATATTGTTTCAATAAATTACTATTACTATTCTTAGTAAAAAATTAGATAAATAAAAAATTTAATTGTTAAAATTAAAACCAAAAAGAGTTGGTAAAAAAATTACCAACTCATAAAATCTTTTTAAATTATAATATTATATAATAGAAATTTAAATGGCAGGGGCAGTAGGATTTGAACCCACAACCAATGGTTTTGGAGACCACTACTCTACCGTTGAGCCATACCCCTAAGACAAATAGTATTTTATCATGTACTAATAACTTATGTCAAGAAATTTATCATTTTATTTTTTAAAAAATAATTAAAGACGCTTTTAGCAAAAAAGTAGTTTTTTTAAATACTTCTTGTTTAAGTATCAATATTATTCTATAATATAGTAAAATACTTTGATTGTCAAAATATTTTATTGTCGATTTTTTCGTGAAAGGATATATGTAAAATGAATTTTAATTCTCTTAAAATTGGAAATTTAGTAGCTCCTATTCCTATTATTCAAGGAGGCATGGGAATTGGTGTTTCATCTTCCAACTTAGCTGCTGCTGTTGCAAATGCTGGTGGAATTGGAATCATTTCTGCTGCACAGCTTGGTTATAAAGAAGATGATTTTGAAAAGAACCCTTTAGAGGCAAATTTAAGGGCTTTAAAAAAACATATTACTCTTGCAAAATCTAAAGCTGTAAATGGTATTATAGGAATTAATGCTATGGTTGCAACTAATAATTATGAAGACCATATTAAAGCTGCAATAGAAGCTGGAGTTGATTTAATAATTTCTGGTGCTGGACTTCCTACTATGTTACCTAAAATAGTAAAAGGTTCCTCTGTTAAAATTGCACCTATAGTTTCTTCTTTAAAGGCCGCAAAAGTAATTTTGAAGCTTTGGGATAAGCATGATAATGTAGCTCCAGATCTTGTTGTAATTGAAGGTCCAAAAGCTGGTGGTCATTTAGGATTTAAAGTAGAAGAATTAGAAGATGAAAATCTAGACTTTGATAAAGCCGTTGTAGATATAATCGATGAAACAAAAAAATACGCAGAAAAGTATAATAAGGAAATTCCAGTAGTAGTAGCTGGAGGAGTTTTTGATGGATATGATATTGCTAAATATCTTAAATTAGGAGCTAGTGGGGTTCAAATGGCAACAAGATTTGTCGCTACTGAAGAATGTGATGCTTCTGATGAATTTAAAAACGCCTATGTTAATTGTACGAAAGATGATATACAAATAGTAAAAAGTCCTGTTGGAATGCCAGGCAGAGCCCTTAAAAATCCTTTTGTTAAAAGAACTTCTACTGAAAAGGAAAAAATTACTCACTGCTATAATTGTCTAACACCTTGTAATCCTGCAAATACGCCTTACTGTATAAGTAAAGCTTTAATAAATGCAGTAAAAGGTGATCTTGATGAAGGACTTATCTTCTGTGGTGAGAATGCAAGTAGAATTACAAAAATAACTACTGTTAAAGAACTTATGGATGAATTAGTTTCAGAACTAAAAAATGCATAGTTTATAAAAATGGACTGTCTAATAAATAGCTTTTTATAAAGCAAATTTATAGGACAGTCCATTATTTTAGATTTTTTTAAGGCCACAATATTCGCTGAACTTATGCACAATCAAAAAATAACAAGTTCATATGCCTTAATTAAGCATTTTTGTAAGCTATTACTTCAACCTCACATAAAACTGCCTTTGGAAGTTCTTTTACAGCTACACAAGAACGCGCTGGCTTACTAATGAAATATTTAGCATAAACTTCATTAAATTTAGCAAAATCGCTCATGTTTGCTATAAAACAAGTTGTTTTTATAACGTTGCTAAAATCAACATTATTTGCTTCTAATATAGCAGAAATGTTTTTCATTACTTGTAGTGCCTGCTCCTCTATATTTGAGCCTACAATTTCACCTGTTGCTGGATCTAAAGGTATTTGTCCTGATGTAAATAATAAATCGCCAAAGCTTATTGCTTGAGAATATGGTCCAATAGCTGCAGGAGCCTTTTCTGTATTTGTTACTTTTAACATTTTTCAATTCCTCCAAATTAAATAGAATAAATATAATTATATTATTTTTAATAAAATAATAGATAAACAACATGTAAGCTAGACTTATGTGGTAGCTTACCGAAATAATAAAGATTTTTGTTACGAAAAACTATGAAAATATCGCTGAAGGCTCTAAGTTGCAAGTTGCACTCACTTTAGCATGTTCCCGCTTTCAGCGTGACAAGCTAAAGTGAGACAACCTACAACTAAGAGCCTTTAACAGCTCATTTTCAAATGTTTTCTACACAAAAATATTTATTATTTCTAGTTAAGATATCCACATGAAGATTTAGTAAATATGTAAGTATATTAATATAATAAGTCCAATTATAATGTTTGATATCTATAATATAATAAATTCATATTTCCTACTTCAACTTTTTTAATTTGTAATTTATATTATAATTTTACTCGTATTATGTCATATATTCAACCTTTAAGGCACATGAAAAAAATAATAGACCAAAGATGCGACGCATATTTCGTGTCAGACAAGGAAGTAAATTCTGCTCATAGCGAGCCTATTAGCTGAATTTGCTGACGTAGCATGACGCGAAATAGGCAAGCATACTGGTCTAGTATTTTTTTGATTGTGCCTACTGCTATAATTTGTATATGAAAACTAAGAGATTGCATTAGCTTAACTAATCCTTAGCTCTCACTTATTATCTGCCACATTCAGCTTCGTCACCTTTTAGGATCTTTATACCATGTTCTAATTCAGATACAATATAATTTAGGCTTTCCCTAACTGCCTTTTCGCTTCCAGGCAAATTAACAATTAATGTGTTTTTTCTAATAACAGAAACCCCTCTGCCAAGCATAGCTCTTTTAGTTATTTGCATTGAATAAGCTCTTATTGCTTCTGCTATTCCCGGAACTATTCTCTCTCCAATTTCAAGAGTAGCTTCTGGTGTACAATCTCTTTTAGAAAATCCTGTTCCACCAGTAGTAATAATTAAATCAACAGTATTTTTATCACACAGTTCTTTCATTTCATCACGTAAAATTTCATGCTCATCAGGAAGAACTTTATAAAATTCAATTTTATATCCATTCTCTTTCATTATTTCCGCAATAGCGCTTCCACTTTTATCTTCTCTCTGTCCAGCATATCCTTTGTCACTAGCCGTAATTATCCCAACTCTATACAACTTTCATCTCATCTCCATATTTTATTTTTCCACCTTTAATTACCTTTGCAAAAACACCGTTAGTAGGCATAATGCAATCTCCCATTTTTTTATAAATCTCACAATGATTATGACATTCCTTCCCAATTTGAGTCAACTCTAAAATCACATCATTACACTTTAATATTGTTCCAACTGGCAGTTTAGTAAATTCAATTCCTTCTACCACAAGATTTTCTCCGAATGCTCCATCTATTACATTAGCACCTTTATTATTGAATTCTTCTATTTTCTCATAAGATAATAAACTCACCTGTCTGTGCCAGTTACCTGCATGCGCATCATTTTCTATTCCGAAGTCTTCTATAAAATTAGCTTCCTTGACATTTTTCTTTTGGGTGCCACGTCTTTCACTGATACATACTGCTATTATTTTCCCCATAATCATCCTCCAATCTGAGACATCTTTCTTATATCTATATTATTAGATTTCTTGTCTTCGTTAAATTCATGTTTTTCTGGTTTACTTAAGATCCCAGACTTCATTACATTTGTTAATTCCTCTTCACTAATACCATTTCTAATTAGATTCTTTAAGTCAATGCCAGTTCCATAACATAAGCATGGTTTAAGCACCCCATCTGCAGTGATTCTAATTCTATTGCAGTTCTTGCAAAATTCATTACTTATAGCACTAATAAAGCCTATTCGCCCTTTAAATATATCATTTTTATAATATACAGCAGGTCCATTATCCTTTACACTATTTACCTTTGAAAACTTTCCAAACTCTTTTTCAAGAATATCTAATATCTCTTTGCTAGATATACCATCAAACGACTTTCCTAATCCCATTGGCATCATTTCTATAAACCTTACATCTACATCTTTTTCTTTGCTAATTAATGCAATATTAGTTAATTCATCAAAATTAAAATTTTTAATAGGTACGCAGTTTATTTTAATTTTCATACCGTTTTTCACTGCTTCCTTTATTCCATTTATAACTATATCAAATTCATTTCTTCTCGTAATATCATTAAATTTCTTTTTTATTAATGTGTCTAAACTTACATTTATACTATCAACATCTGAGCTTTTTAACTCCTGAATTTTATCGTAAAGGAATACTCCGTTTGTAGTTAATGTAACACTTTTTATATGTGGTAATTCTTTAATATACCTAATTAATTCTACAGCATCTTGCCTGAGCAGAGGTTCCCCTCCAGTTATTTTAATCTTTGTAATTCCCAAATTAGAAGCACTTCTACAGATTTTAATAATTTCATCGAAAGTTAATATTTCATCATTTTTTAAGGTATCAAATTCACCTTCTGAAACACAATATTTACACCTTAAATTGCATTTATCAGTTATAGATATTCTAAGATACTCTATATTACGTTTATATAAATCTAGCAAGATCTTGTTTTCCTCCTTATTATAATCATGTAGGTTGTATAAATACTCCAGCAGTTAAAAGCTATTTTTGCCTATTATTTTCTATATCTCCACTTTTGCCACCTGTCTTTTTATATAAGTAAACCTCACCTATTTCCATAGTTTTGTCCATAGCCTTGCACATATCATAAATTGTAAGAAGCGCTACTGTTACTCCAGTTAGTGCCTCCATTTCAACCCCAGTTTTACCACTTACCTTAACAATACATGTTGCTTCTATTTCTAATTTTTCTTCAGACATCTTAAAATCAATACTGCTTTTAGTAATCATTAGCACATGACACATTGGTATTAAGTCTGATGTTTTTTTAGTTGCCATAATTCCTGCAACCCTTGCGACTCCCAAAACATCGCCCTTTTTTGATGTTCCATTTTTTACGGCATCAAAAACCTCTTTATTTACTATAATTTTTCCCTTTGCAATAGCTGTTCTTTCTGTTACATCTTTATTTGTTACATCTACCATTATTGCGTTTCCATTTTTATCAAAATGGTTCAACTCCATACTGGATTCCTCCATTCTTACATTCCTTTTCCAAACCCACAGTTTGGATAGGTGCATATATCACAAGATAAGCAAAGACCTCCATGTCCCATTATCGATAAATCTTTACTAGATAGTTTAACATTTGCCATTATTCTAGGTAAAACTAAATCAAATATAGTTCTCTTTGAATACATTACACAACCTGGCAATCCGACTATTGGAATATTATTTTTATAATAGGATAGTAGGAACATTGCTCCCGGTAATACTGGTGCCCCATAAGATATAATTTCGGCTCCTGTGCTTTTTATTGCGCTTGGAGTTAAATCATCTGGATCTACGCTCATACCTCCTGTACAGACTATCATATCTGCACCTTTTTCAAGAAAACCAATAATAGCTTTTCTTATATTTTCAAGGTCATCATTAACTATCTCTTGCCCTAATATTTCAGCATTATATTCTGATAATTTTTCTATTATAACGGGCCCAAAAGTATCTTTAATTCTGTCATAAAATATTTCATTACCTGTGGTAACAATACCAACTTTTTTGATAGCAAATTTTTTAATATTTAGTAACGGCTCATCTCCTACTATTTTTTTAGCTTCATTCATTTTTTCTTTTTCTATAACAAGCGGAATAACCTTAGTCCCTGCTAATTTATCACCTTTTTTAACAGGAAAGTTATTATGACGAGTAGCAATCATAATTTCACCTAAAGAATTGATTTTGTTCATTTTCTCTACGTCAATTTGTAAAAGGCCATCAACGTCTGCTACAAGTTCAACCTTACCTTCTTTAACCTCAGTCCCTACTATATTTTCCCCTTTGCATACACTAAGTAGAATATCTGCCGCCTCATTTTCATGCAGCATTTCCTCATTTTTTTCCCATATATAAATATTATCTTTACCTAATGAAAGTAAAATCGGAACATCTTCTTCTTTAATAATATGCCCTTTTCTAAAAGCAATATTTTTAGTTACTCCTTTTATTATTTGAGTAATATCATGGCATAAAACATGGCCAACTGCCTGTGTTGTTTTTATCATTTTCATAATATACAATCTCCTTAAATATGATCTCTATTACAAATTAAATATAATTCTATCATTTATCTGAATTGTTGTAAAAATTTTTTATGAATTTTATAAACTTTCTTCCTGTTAAGGAAAGTTGTCTATTTTGTCTATATACAACAAATATTTTCTTATATCTTTTTTGATTACATATATCAAAGGTTAATATTTTACCAAACATTTCAAAGTCTTCTGTTGCCTTTTTAGACATTATTGATATTCCAATCCCACTACTTACGGATTTTTTTATTGTTTCTTGGTCATTAATTCTCCCTATTACATTTAATTTATTGATATCAAAATTTATATTTTCAAGGAATATAGCAGCCTCTTTCTGATCCTCAGGTCTGCATTCTCTCATTATTATTGGCTCTTTTAATAAATCATCTAAAGAAACACCATTTTCTTTAATTCTTCGATATTTGCTATTATTAGGTGTTATAATAACTAGCTTATCCTTGTAGATTTCTTCATATACACAGTTTGTATTCTCAATTTTTTTGCCCACAACTCCAATCTCAACTTCATTTCCTGCTACTTTCTCAATAACTTCATTACTATCTCCTCTTATCACTGAAAAATAATTATTAGGATTTTTTTCATTAAAGGCAAATAGCACTTCTGGTAAAATATATTGTGCTGACATTGTAGATGCAGCTAATGTAATTTCATTGTTATCACATTGTTGCTTATTAAATGCTTCTAATGCTTTGTTTTTCATATCTATAATTTCTTTAGCATATTTATAGAACTTTTTCCCGTCTTCTGATATATACATCTTTTTAGTTGTCCTTATAAAAAGCTCAACATTTAGTTCATCCTCTAAGGACTTAATCTGCCCACTTATTGTTGGTTGGGATAGGAAAAGCTTTTGTGCGGCTTTTGAAAAACTATTCAATTCTACTACATTCACAAAAGCTTCAAGTTGTTTAAATTCCATCTTCCTAATTCTTCTCCTTATGCCTGAATATTATAAGCATTTTTTTCTTTTTAAATACCTTCCAATTAGATTCTCCTCATTTACAGCTTTATCTTCAACCATCTTATTTCCTCTTAAGAATACCATTTTGATTTTTGCTTTACTTGGAAAACCTTCATATGGAGTAAAATCCACTTTTTGCATGCTGCTTATAGCTTTAATAACTTCATCATTTCCTTCATCTATAATTATTAAATCAGCATGACTTCCTACGGCTATTTCACCTTTTAGCGGGTATAATCCAAATATTTTAGCAGGTTTTGTAGATGTCAATTCGACCATCTTGTTTAATGAAATTAAATTTTCACAGACTCCGCTGCTATACATAAGCTGAATTCTATGTTCTACTCCCGGTATACCATTTGGAACTTTAGAGAAATCTCCCTCTCCAAGTGCTTTCTTATATCCATAATTGAAGGAACAATGATCTGTTGCAACAGTATCTATATCTCCATCCTTTATAGCTTTCCATAAAGCTTTACTATCTTCTTTATCTCTAAGTGGAGGCGACATTATATACATAGCTCCTTCAAAACCATTATCGCCTTGCAATTCATACTTATCTTTATTTAAAAAAAGATAATGAGGGCAAGTTTCTGCAAATATCTTTATTCCTTTTTTTCTTGCATTATTTACCGCTTCAAGAGCCAATTTAGAACTCAAATGAACTATATAAACTGGATAATCTACTTCCTCTGCTGATTTAATTAAAGTTTTTACTGCATCTAGTTCCACTTCTGGTGGTCTTGATATAGCATGGTACTTCATTTCTAAATTACCATTTCTAATTAGATTGTTGATATTTTCAACTATTTTATCTCCATTTTCACAATGAAATGAAATAAGCACTCCTAGTTCCTTTGCCTTCTTTAAAGCATTACTTATTTCTTCCTCATTGACTTGAAGATTTTTATATGCCATATACATCTTAAACGAAGTTATGCCTATGCTCACCATTTTTTCCATTTCTTCTTCTACTTCTTTATTCCATTCACATAAAGTCATATGAAACCCATAATCACAGTAACATTTATCTTCTGTTTTTTCCTTGTATACTTCTAAAGCTTCACTAAGCTTTTGACCTTTATGACAATCTACAAAATCAATTATTGTAGTAGTTCCACCAGCTATTGCAGCCTTAGTACCGCTTTCAAAATCATCGGATGTATTAGAACCTAAATCAAAATGAGTATGAACGTCTATTCCACCTGGAAGAATATAGCTTCCTGCTAAATCAATTATTTCATCCCCTTCTTTTTCAAGAGATAATCCTATAGATTCAATTATTTCATTTTCTATTCTTAAATCGCTTTTAAATGTTTTCTTACTAGTTACTATATAAGCACCTTTAAGTACTTTTCCCATTTTTATTCACCTACTTGAATTACTTAAATTTTATTACACATTAATTATTAAATCCTCGTTACATTCTATCCCACAATTTTTGGCTGACTCTTCTAGCCTCAGTTAAGATCTCATCGTCGTTAACATTGACAAGCTTACCGCTTTCTACTACAATTTTTCCGTTTACAATAGTTGTATCTACAGATTTACCCATCATTCCAAATAAAATATGGGAACTATAGTTAGTTTCATTCATTGGAGTTAATGGATTGTAATCTACTATTATTACATCAGCATTTGCTCCCTTTTCAATAATTCCGAAACTGCCTTCAAAATGTCTTTCAGCAATCTTTCTATTATTTTCAAATAACATTAATGGCACTTCAGTCCAAGCTGCTGCAGGATTTTTTAAATTGTGCTTATGAATTATATTTGCTACCTTCATAGATTCAAACATATCCTGAGTATAACCATCTGTTCCAAGACCAACGACTGCACCTTTTTTTATAAGGTCAAGTGCTGGTGATACCCCCACTGCATTCCCCATATTAGATTCTGGATTATGTACCACTGCTGTTTTAGTCTTTACAAGTAACTCTCTTTCCCCATCATTTGCATGTACGCAGTGAACCGCAATAGTTTTTTCATCTAATATGTTAAAGGCATTTAATCTCTCTACTACTCGAATACCATATTTCTCTACACATTGCTTCTCATCATCTATTCCTTCAGCTACATGAATATGATATCCACAGTTTAATTTTTCTGCCTTATCTACACATTTTTTTAAGGATTCATCAGAAAGTGTAAAACTTGCATGCATTCCAAACATAGCAGATTTCATATTATCTTTCTTTTCTATACAATACTTTATATAATCTACATTTTCTTTAATTCCTTGTTCTAAAATTTCCTCGCCATCTCTGTCTGATACCTCATAACAAAGTGAAGTTCTTATTCCAAGTTCCTCTGCTACTTCGCTGATTGTAAAAAGACTATTCGATATAGCATTTGGGCTTGCATGATGATCAAAAAATGTTGTTACGCCAAACTTTAAACTATCAATTAATGTAGTGTAAGCGCTATATTTTACATCCTCTAGATTTAATTTCTTATCTAATCTCCACCATAAATTATTTAATATATCTAAGAAATTCTCAGATACAGGACCATCCAAATTCATTCCCCTGGCAAAAGCACTATATATGTGCCCATGGGTATTTATAAGACCTGGCATTATTACTTTTCTATCGGCATTAATATATTCTGCATTTTCATATTTATTTAATATGTCGTTAGTATTCCCATAGTCTATTATCTTCCCATCTTTTATAACCACTGCTCCATCTTCTACAAATGGATTTCCCTTATTGTGGGTTATCAATCGTCCATTACCTATAATTTTCACAAGAATTCCTCCTACTATTTTCTAAGTACCATTCCAGCTTTCACTTTTATATATTGCCCTTTTTCAACAGTTAATTGACCGTTTATTATTACATAATCTATTCCTTTAGGATATTGTATTGGATCTTCAAAAGTTCCTTTGTCTATAACTGTATCCTTATTAAAAATAACGATATCTGCAAAATATCCTTCTTTAAGCATCCCTCTTTTTTTCATACTGAATGCACTCGCTGCCTTACTTGTCATTTTCATAATAGCTTCTTCAAGAGTTAATACTTCGAGTTCTCTATGGAATCTTCCAAGGATTCTTGGGAATGAACCATAAGCTCTAGGATGGGGCTTTCCTGAAAGTAATCCGTCAGTACAAACATTTTGTTCTGCTAGTTTCATAAACTTGATTATATGTTCTTCTTTTCCATAATAATCCACCATTCCAACTGCATTCTCTTCTTCTAGCAAAAGGTCAAAAGTTGCATTATATGCATCCTTTCCTCTTAGCTCTCCAAGCTCTGTTAAACTTTTTCCTATGGCATCTTCATTTTTCTTAGTCTTTACTGAAGTTACAAAGATTCCATCAAATCCTGCAAAATCAATAAAATTATCCCAGCCTTCAATGCCATTTTCCATATCATAAATCATTTTTTCTCTCATTTCTTCAGAAGAAAGTCTTTCTAACAGCTTATCTGTACCTCCATCATGAGCCCAAGGCGGCAATATTACTCCAAGCATTGTGCTTCCTGCTGCATATGGATACTGATCAAAGGTAACTCTTATACCCTTTTCCTTTGCTTCATTAATTAATTCAATTACTTCATCAATATACTTCCAATTCTTCTTTCCGCATACTTTAAAGTGTGAGAAATGAATTCTAACCCCTGACTTTTCACCAATTTCAATTATTTCTCTCATCGAACTAATAATTGTATCTGCTTCACTTCTTTGATGTACTACAAATACTCCATCAAACTCAGCTACAACCTTACACATTTCTATAAGTTCTTTTGTTTGTGAATAAGCACAAGGCATATATATTAATCCTGTAGATAATCCATAAGCTCCAGCCTGCATTTCTCTTCTTGTTACTTCACACATTTCTTTTATTTGTTCATCATTAGGTATAACATTATCAAGCCCTAGCACCTCCATTCGTACATTCCCATGGGGTACTAAATAAGCTTCATTTAAGCCTACTCCGTTATTCTCCATCATCCTAAGATAGTTATCTGTAGTTTCATATTCCCAATCTATATCATCTGATTCTCCATCTAGGCCTGCTAGATTTTTTCTCCAAGGTGATATATATTTTTTGGGTAGTGGTGCCATAGATATTCCATCCTGACCTAGCACTTCTGTTGTTATACCTTGTCTGATTTTAACTTCATTATATGGATTCTCTAATATCTTTAGGTCACTATGAGAGTGAGTATCAATAAAGCCCGGGGCTATAACTAACCCCTCAGCATTTATTGTTTTATCTACATTTTCTTCATTAATTTCTTTTGCTATTTTTTCTATTTTCTCATTACAGATTAAGATATCTCCAATGAAGCCTTTGTTTCCACTTCCATCAGCAATAAAACCACCTTTTATTAATATCTTCACTTTTAATCACCTTCTATATATTTATAACGTTAAGTTTTTTAGATTATTTGTTATAAACAGATTTTAATATTCCATAGTATCCTTCTGCTCCAGTGAATAACTGTTCTTGTTCTATATATTCATCAATTGTATGAGCTAAATTTTCCTTTGACGGACCAAAACCGATTGTTCTGATTCCAGCTTCTCCTGCATAATGAGAACCATTTGTACAAAATGAATACTGAGTTATTTCTGGATCTATTCCAGCTGCTTTCAATCCTTTAAGAGCCGATTGGACAAACTCATCTTCCTCACTGTATAACCAAGCTGGGAAGAATCTTTCACCTTCAATAGTTTCACCGGTATAGCAAGTTTCCTTTCCTATTGCATATGAAACTTTTGCATTTAACTCGTTGTCTTCTGCCATTAATTCATCAATTATTTTTTGGATAAGAGCCAATACGCCTTCTTTAGTTTCTCCAATTAAAAGTCTTCTATCAAAAGTAGCTCTACAATAATCTGGAACTACTGATGCTCCTGGATATGGTGAGGATTTGATATCAGTTAAAACTAATATCCCCTTACCAAGTATTTCATGTACTGGAGTTTCTATATTTTGAATCTTTTCAATTATTTTAGACATTTTATAAACTGCATTAATCCCCTTTTCTGGATTAGCTGAGTGAGCTGGTCTTCCAAACGTCTCAATAACAATTTCCGCTCTTCCTCTTTGACCAATCTTTAAATTTAATTCTGAAGATTCTCCAATAATTACATAATCAGGCTTTACAGCTTCACTTATTTTTCTTGCTGCCACTCCTTCAAAGATTTCTTCATGAACTACACCTGCAACAAAGATATCTCCCTCAAAATCTTTATTAGTATCTTCTGCAAAATAAGCTGCTGCTGCAATCATAGCTGAAGTTTGTCCCTTCATATCTGAAGTTCCTCTTCCATAAATTTTCCCATCAGCTATTTCTCCTCCGAATGGTGCATGAGTCCATTTTGAATCATCTGGTACCGGAACTGTATCAATATGGCCATCAAAAAGCAATCTCTTTCCTGGTTTGCTTCCTTTAATATGACCAATTACATTGCCATAAGCATCTACAAAACATTCATCATATCCTAATGCTTTAAAATTTTTCTTTATAACTTCTACCACTTTTCCTTCTTCGCCTGAAACTGAGTGAATTCTTACTAAATCCTGACATAATTTTGTTAATACTTCTTTTCTTTTATTATCTAACATATCTATCTTCCTCTCATTTTAGTTCTTGCACTGATTTCTTTAGTAACTGCCGTCCCAAACTATTTCTCTATATTTCTTAGGATCTGTATCTCCTTCAGTACTAAATAAAAGTACTCTTGAATTCTCATTTAATTCTAAAGCTTCTTTTAAATCTTTGTAATCATCATTTATCATAATTTCATATAGAAGACCTGCTGTTACTGCGCCTGATTCACCTGAAATTACTCTTGTATCTCCTTTTAAAGGATTTCCTAAAATTCTCATTCCCTTTGCAGTTACCCAGTCTGGACATGAAACAAAAGCTTTTGTATGATTTTTCAATATTTCAAAGCCAAGGGTATTAACTTCTCCGCATGCAAGTCCAGCCATTATTGTCTGCATATCTCCACCCACTGCTCTTGCTTCTCCATCATCTGCTATTGCTGATTTATAGTAACAATCTGCAAGGTTTGATTCTACTACTACAGTCTTTGGACAATCTTCTCCATAAACACTAGCAAAGAAACCTTGAATAGCTCCTGCTAAAGATCCAACACCTGCCTGAACAAAAATATGTGTAGGTTTTGCCACGTTAAACATTTCTAATTGCTCTTTTGCCTCTAATGCCATTGTTCCATAACCTTGCATTATCCATGCTGGTATTTTTTCATAACCTTCCCATGCAGTATCTTGAACCATTACTCCATTATGTTCCTCTGCATATTTATTAGCAAGCCTTACAGCATCATCATAATTTAAATCTGTAATACTTGCCTCAGCGCCTTCTGCCTTTATATTGTTTAATCTTTCAAGCGAAGATCCTTTTGGCATATAAACTACTGATTTTTGTTTTAATCTATTAGCTGTCCATGCAACACCTCTTCCATGATTACCATCTGTTGCAGTTACAAAGGTTATTTCTCCTAATTCTTCTTTAACTTCTTTTGAAATCATTTTTTCATATGGTAGATTTTCTATATCTTCTCCAAGTTTATCTGCTAAATATTTTCCCATAGCAAATGATCCGCCTAATACTTTAAAAGCATTTAATCCAAATCTATAAGATTCATCCTTTAAGTAAATTCCACCAAGTCCAATTTTTTTAGATAATTCTTTTAAATTTACCAGTGGCGTTTTATCATATTCTAAAAAGCTTTCATGAAATTTCTTTGCTTTTGAAACTTCCTCTTTATTAAGAAATTTTATACTACCTTCCTTATCTCCTTTAGGCAATGTATTTTCTTTCCATAATATTTTTTCCATTACACTTACTTCCCCTCGTATTTTCTTTTAATCTCAGTAAATATTTAATTTTTCTTAACTTAAAATATTTATGTCATCAATATAATAAGAATAATCTTTCAATATTGTCTCAACAGTTGTCTCTAATTTACTCTTGTCTTCTTTTGAATTAGATACATAGATATATTCTTTTCCATCTTCTCTTAATAAGAACTTATCTTCTCCGATTCTTAATAAACCAATATTCTTTGAATTAGTATATTCCTCTAAATCTTTGTATATAGTTGTTTTCTTAAGGTATGGAAAACCGCCTTTTGGACAGAACATATGGCAGTTACCACATTCATTACACCTATTTTCAACGTGAACTATTTGATAATTAGCTGTAAGCCCTTCAACAATGACCCTCATATTTGCTCTATTAGGACATATATCAACACAGATTCCACAGCTCTTTAAACAGTCAAAAGCTTCTAGTTTATCCTCTAAGACTTTTCCATTTCCTTTATTCTTATAATTAGCATCACTTTTTGCTTTATCAGCCAATGCACTTAAAGCTTCAATATCTAATCCTTTAGGTGCCTTTGCTGGTTTTTTCATTTCATTTAATACAGCTTTATTATTTGTATATCCTTTTGGTTGTAAGAATAATGTTGACATAGTAATAGGAGCAATTCCCGCATTAAATATATCTAATACATTATTTTTATCTATTCCACCTGACATAGACATAGTTATATCTTTAAACTCATTGGAAATATTTTTAGCTACATTTATTGCAATTGGATATAATGGTTTTCCGGACATATACATAGCTTCTCCTGGCATAACATTTCTAGTATTAACTACTGGAAGTGTGTTTGTTAACTTAACTCCGAATGTTACATTGTTTTCTTTAGCTGCCTCTAATAGCTTAGCTATTATTTCTTTAGCAGTAGCAAATTGTAAATCATGATCAAAATCGTCTCTCTTTAATTCTATGTCGTTATAACCCAAATTATCTAAGATTTCTCTTACTGCATCATATCCCAATAATGTAGAGTTACATTTTAATAATGTATTAATCTTTTTATTTGATATTAAATGAGTTGCTATACCTAAAATTTCACTTGCTTTACATCCGTGCATTGTAGAAAGAGTAATTATGTTTGTAATATTTGAAGTAATCTTATCTATATCTTTTAATTTAAATCTTTTGAATTTACTTACATTTCTCTTTAATACTTCAATACATTCCTTAAACGTCTCAGTATTCTTCGCATCCTTAAGATCATCAATAAAATCCGAAATTTTCTTTGATTGAATTCCTTTAAGATCATATCCTACACTTATGTTAAGTATAAAATCCTTCATATCTGATAAACCAAGTTCAATCCCCATAACTTGCATTAATACTGAAGCTTTTATATATTCTTGTTTCGCTTCCTCAACTGTTAGTTCGGTAGACCATTCTACATTGTAACCTACATTTTTAGCATCAATGCATGGTCTTGATATCATTTCTTGCATTTGCTTTCCATCTACTACTTGAACAGTCTTAGGTTCGAAATATCTACAACCTGCTAGATAAGCAGCTAAAAAGTTTTGAGTTAATTGTGTATGCGGGCCAGCTGCAGGGCCTACTGGGAATCTTAGATATTCGTTGCAAAACTCCATTTCTATACTATTATCAATTTCCTTATAAAAATCCTTTTCCTCTATTTCAAATATTTTTCCCTTTGTATAATAATCTTGAAGCACTAGCTCAAGAATCTTTTCAAAAGATATTGGTTTCATTATTTCGCTCATGATTGACCGCCTTTCTTAAGATAAATTTATATAATCAATTATCAAAATTTAATTTAGCAATTTTCATACCAAAAACAATGGTGAAATATTATTTTTTCAAGAAGTGAATTTCTCTTAAATAGAATTTCACTTCTTATTTTTCTACTTTTTTGCCGCAGGTTTTGGTTTACGATAATATGTATCATCCAAAGGATATCTGTATCTGAAAACCCCATCTTTTTTATAATATGCATTTTGACATGCTGGAGCGCCCATAACACAAACAATCTCACCAATACCTTTAGCTCCAAACGCTGCCCCATTTGGATCATTTTTCTCAATTAAATGCACTTCCACAGGTGGCATTTGAGGCGCCTTAAGAAGGCCTAATGTTCCTAATTTTACTTGAGGAATACCATCTTTTAACGGAAAGTCTTCAGTTAATCCATATCCAAGTCCCATAGCTACTCCACCTTCTACCTGACCTGTAGCAGAAAGAGGATTAATTGCTCTTCCTATATCATGAGCAGCAACAACTTTTACCAGCTTTCCTTCATTATCTATAACGACAAGCTGCGTTGCATAGCCATAAGCTATGTGGCTTACTGGGTGAGGCTTGTCAGAACCAATTGGATCTGTTTTGAATTCAAATTCCCCTATATACTCCTTGCCTTCTAAATCCTTCAATTCGTATCCTTCATCTAAATCAACTTTTAATTTTAATGATGACTTATGTGCCGCTTCTCCTGCAAATACCGTTTGACGAGAAGCAGTTGTAGTTCCCGAGTCAGGAGTATATTTTGTATCAGGATGTTCTACTACAATTTTATCTGGTATTAATCCTGTTGCTTCACATACTATTTGCATAAGCACAGTCTGTACTCCTTGACCAATTGCACCTGCTGAAGATCTTACATGAACCTTTCCATCAATTACTTTTAAGTTACATCTTCCTATATCAGGAACTGCCACACCTACACCTGCATTTTTCATGGCGGATGCTATTCCAACATGATAATTTGGATCTGCTTCATATTTTTCAAACTCGTCTTTTACTGCTTCTAAAGTTTCTGCCATTGCAGTGCCTTCGTCTGCAATTTGTCCATTTGGAAGTGATTGCCCTGGTCTTATTGCATTTCTATATCGAATTTCCCAACCAGAAATCCCTACTTTTTCTGCTAATTCATTTATTAAACATTCTACAACCGCACAAGATTGTGTCACTCCAAAACCGCGAAATGCACCAGCTGGCGGGTTATTTGTGTAATACGCATTTCCTTCTATATCCATGTTTTGATAGTTATAAGGTCCTCCAGCATGAGTGCAAGCTCTTTGCAATACTGGTCCTCCAAGAGAAGCATAAGCCCCTGTATCAGATGTAAGTCTAGCTTTCATTCCTTGGAAAATTCCATTTTCATCACAGCCAATTTTACAGTAAATATCCATTGCATGACGTTTTGGATGATAATTAATACTTTCTTGGCGACTAAAAGATACTTTTACTGGTCGCTTAGTCAAATATGCACAAAGTGCAGCTTGATGCTGAACGCTCATATCTTCTTTACCACCAAATCCACCCCCAACAACGGCACTTTGTATCCTTACTTTTTCTAGTGGAAGTCCAAGGTAATTACTAATTTCGTGATATTCATCATAAATACCTTGTCCTCCTGTTATGACCTTTACGCCATCTCCATCAGGAAGCCCAATTGCAGTCTCTGGTTCCATAAAAGCATGCTCTGTTGGCGGAACATGGAATGTGCCTTCTACTATGTATTTAGAATTAGTTAGAGCCGTTTCAGCGTCTCCACGTTTTACTTCTTCATGATCAAATAAATTATTTTCTGGAACTATAAATTTTCCAAATTGTACAAAACCTTCTCCATGAACTTGGTGTGCACCTGGACCTGCAGCTTCTTCCGGAGTACGGATAGGTACTAACTCTTCATATTCTACCTTAACAGCCTTCACTGCTGTAATTGCTTGTTCTAGTGTTTCTGCAACTACCATTGCAATAGTATCACCAATGCACTTTGTTTCTTCTCCAATATCAATCATTCCTGGCCAGTCTTGTGCTAAGTGACCAATATATCTCTTTCCTGGAATGTCCTTCGCTGTATATATTGCTACAACACCTGGCATTTCAAGTGCTTTTCTTGTATTAATAGCTAATACCTTTGCACGGGCATATTTACTAAATACATTTTTTCCATATAACATACCATCAAAACTATAATCATCCGCATACTTTGCTGTTCCTAAAGTTTTTTCACGTGCATCAACACGGCAAACTCTTTCTCCAACTTTACCTGTTTGCTTTAATTTAGGAATTTCTAAGTTTTCTCTTAACATTTTTGCTGCTAATAGAATCCCCTCTTCAATCTTCGAATATCCTGTACAACGGCAAATATTAGTTCGGATCGATTGTTTTATATCTTCTCTTGTAGGGTTTGGATTATGGTCTATTAAGCATTTACCGCAAATAACCATACCAGGAATACAGAATCCGCACTGTACAGCTCCAGCTGCAGCAAAGGCGTATACAAATACTTCCCTTTCTCTTTCTGTGAAACCTTCTATAGTTTGTATTTTCTTACCTTCTAATTTAGAGAGTTTTTGTATACATGCACGGGTTGTCTTTCCATCAATAATAACGGTACAAGTTCCGCACGCACCTTCTTTACATCCATTTTTCACTGATGTTATTTTAAGTTCTCCCCTTAGAAAATCCATTAATGTCATATCTATTTCAGATTCATAATACTTACCGTTCACATTTACATTAAACATTTTAAATTCACCTCTTCCAAGCCACCCTATTATACATTTTCTATTATATTTATTTAATTTTAATGCTATTTATATCTATAGCAATTTTCATGCCAATTTATTAAAGTATACTTAAATACATTAAAGAAAATAATAGACCAAAGATGCACAAATATTTTGTGCCAGACAAAGAAGTAAAATCAGATCACAGTGAGTCTATTGTTGATTTTCCTAACACAATATGGTCAAAATAAGCAAGTATATTTGTCTATTATTTTATATCTATACAAGTAAAGTTAATAATATTATTAACTTTACGAATTTTATCAAAATGATAATTAATTATCATTTTGATAAAATGTGCGTATACCTCATTAAAATATAGTATTTGCGTAGAGAAAAGAGTATGAATTATCATTTTGATAATTCATACTCTTTTTTCGTCAAGCTTCCTATACAATGTAGCGATTCCAATTCCTAATTTTTCTGCTGCCTTCTTTTTTCCTAATGTATCTCTTCCATATAAATCTAATGCTTTTTCTATATATTCTCTTTCTATATCACTAAGTTTTTTTATTTCCTTATTATTAGATTTATCAGTAACTATTGCTTCATTCTTGTAATACTCAGCTATTGATTTTGGTATCATATCCTTACTTATAATACCATCGTCTCCACTTAAATTAACTAATAATTCAACTATATTTTCTAATTCTCTTACATTTCCTTTCCATGGATATTCTTTGAATTTAATAATAACATCTTCATTTACTGTATGAACATATTTGTTAAATATTTTATTATATTTCTTTATAAGTTCATCTATAATTAGTTCTAAATCTCCCGTCCTCTCTCTAAGTGGAGGCATCTCAAGTGGTATTACATTTAATCTATAGTATAAATCTTCTCTAAACTTGCCTTCTTCAACTAATTTCTTTAAATCCTTATTAGTTGCTGCAATTACCCTAATATCTAAATCAATTAATTTGTTTGACCCTATTTTAACTAGTGTTCTTTCTTGTAATACTCTAAGTAATTTAACTTGAAGATATATTGGCATATCTCCTATCTCATCTAAAAATATTACACCTTTATTTGCTAATTCAAATTTTCCTATTCTTCCACTACTGTTTGCTCCTGAAAATGCTCCTTTTACATATCCAAACAATTCACTTTCTAAAAGGCTTTCAGGTATTGCACCACAATTTATAGCTATAAATGGTTTGTTGCTTCTCGGACTTTCCGCATGTATAGCTCTAGCTACTAATTCTTTACCTGTACCACTCTCACCTGTTATTAAAACTGTTGATTTTGAAGATGCTATCTTCTTTATTTTTTCTTTTACTTGCTTCATTACTAAAGAATTTCCTACTAATACATCACAAGTTATTTTATTTTTTCCATGAGTTAAATTAATTACTTCTTGATTTATGTTCCTATATTCATTGAATACTAAAATTTTGGAACATGATTCTACATTAACATAATTATGTATTAATCTCCCAACAACTCTATATTCTTTTGAATTTATATGAATACTATACAGATTTTTATTTATCGAGTAATCTTCTATTTCTTCTATATGTATTTCTTCTCCAATAATTGAAGGTTTTAATTTTAACATTTTCATACCTTTGTTATTTATAAGACTTATTCTATTTAAACTATCAGTTGTAATTATTCCATCTTCAAGAGAATTTACTATTTGTTTTAAAAATTCTAAGTTATTCTTATTTATAAGAACTTCATTTTGCTCTATGAGTTTAATTGATATAAAATCAGAAATTTCTTCTAGAAAGCTCATTATATCAGGAAAATTATCTATCAAATAATCTTTTTGCTCTTTAGTAAAACATACGAATCCTATTACTCCAAAAGTTATATTGCCATATTTTATAGGAACACATATCTCCATCTCTTCTTTACAATTTCCTTTATCCCTACAATCCTTGCATAAAATATCATTTCCAGGATTTCTTATAATTTGAGATTTTCCTGATAACAATGCTGCTTTATAAACATATCCTTCTGATTCTATGTTTTCACCTATGCCATCTTTATATATACCTGTACCCGCAATTCTTTCAAGATTATTGTCAACAACTTCTACATCTAGTTTCAATATATTAGATAATAAGTTTGAATACTTTTTTACTACTTCTGAAATATCCTTTAAAGTTATCTTCATCATGTTTCAGTCACCTCATCTCTATTTCTACACTTGTATTTTTCTGGTTTATGACTTAAGAAATTTTCTTTAGATTTATTCTATTATAATTTCTTAAAGAATAAAAAACCACCATTTCTAGTGTAACATTAATCCACAAAGATTAAGCACACTAAAAAGGTGATTTATTTATAATTATTGCTCAAAATGTATTACTGCCCAGTTTATCAAGGCTTATGAATTTGTATGTCATGAGAGTAATATTTATAATTCTATTTTTCAAGCATTCCCATAACTATTTTTTCAGCAGTTATTGGTAATGTTCTTATATTTACTTTTGTAGCATTATATACAGCATTAACTAAAGCTGGTGATGGTGTATTAATTACAATTTCACCTATCGATTTTGCTCCAAATGGTCCACTTGGTTCAAAGCTACTTTCAAATTCTACCCTTATATTTCCTACATCAAGACGGGTTGGTATTTTGTATTGAAGGAATGAATCATTTCTCATCCTTCCATTCATATCATAAGTAATATCTTCATATAAAGCCATTCCAATCCCTTGAACAATTCCACCCTCTGTTTGAATTCGTGCAAGATTTGGATTTATAACAGTTCCACAATCTACAACTGCAACACAATCTATTATTTCAAGCTTTCCAGTTAATTTGTCTATTTCAGTTTCCACAATTCCAACCATAAATGGTGGTGGTGAAATTGGTGAAGAATTTGATTCGCTAGCGCTTAACATACTGCTTCCCGCAAGATATGTTGCATCAGCTAATTCTTTTAAAGTTATGTTTTTATTATCTTCAAGTGAGAATATTTTTTCACCATCGAACTCTAAATTCTCAGCTGGGCAGTCAAGGATCTTAGCACTTTCTTCAATTATCTTTTTCCTCAAAGTATCACAAGTCTTAACCACTGCTCCTCCAGTAATATAAGTGGTACTAGAAGCATAAGAACCTGTATCATATGGTGATTGATCAGTATCAACTCCATGAACAACTATATTATCAACATGACAATCTAAACAATCTGCTGCCATTTGAGCAAGTATTGTGTCACATCCCATTCCCATTTCTGATGCCCCTATCATTAAAGTATAGAATCCATCATCATTTAATTTTATCTCAACAGCTGCTGTATCTACATTAGATATTCCAGATCCCTGCATAGCCATTGCTACGCCAACTGATCTTACTTTTCCATTTCCCATATCTCTACAAGGATATTTTTTATCCCAGTCTATCATTTCTTTAGCCTTCTCCAAGCACTTATCTAATGCACAACTCCTAGCAGTTTCATTATAGTAAGCAGGCATAACTTGTCCTTCTCTTACCATGTTAATTTCTCTTATTTTAATTGGGTCCATATTAAGTTTTGCTGCTAATTCATTAACCGCCGATTCTACTGCAAATAATCCTTGTGTAGCTCCATATCCCCTATAAGCTCCGCCACCCATAGTATTGGAATATACAACATCAAAATTAAATCTATAAGCACTAGCTTTTCCATAAAGCGGCATTGATTTGTGTCCAGATAATCCAACTGTAGTTGGGCCATGTTCACCATATGCTCCTGCATTTGATAATGTATAAACATCTATAGCTTTAATTACACCATTTTTATCTGCACCTAATCTAACTTTTATCTCCATTTCATGTCTAGGACTTCCGTTAGTCATACTTTCTTTTCTAGTAAAAATCATCTTAGCTGGCTTTCCTGTTTTTAATGTTACTATTGCTGGAAAAACTTCAGCTACAACACTTTGCTTAGCACCAAAGCCTCCTCCAATTCTTGGCTTAATTACTCTTATTTTAGATTTTGGTATTTCAAGAGCATTTGATAATATACGTCTTACATGAAAAGGAATTTGAGTTGAACTTGTTATGTTTAGCCTTCCATAAGTATCTAGTTCAGTAAATGTTCTAAAAGTTTCCATCATAGCTTGGCTATTAGCTTTTGTATGATAAGTTTCCTCAATTACATAATCACATTTACTTAATTCGTCTTCTACATTTCCAATTTCCATTTCACCACATGAGCAAATATTTCTTTTTGCATCAGTTCCAACATCGCATAATGATTTAAAATCCTCTTCTGGATGAACTAAAATTTTATTATCTTTAGCTTCCCTAAAATCCAAAATAGCATCTAGAACTTCATATTTTACTTTAATTAATTTTAGTGCTTTATCTACACATTTATCATTAATACCAGCAACTATAGCTACTGGATCCCCAACACATCTAATTCTTTTATCTAAAATTAATCTATCATAAGGGCTTGGCTCTGGATAAGATTGCCCTGCCATAGTAAATCTAGATTTAGGAACATCTTTATATGTTAAAATACACTCAATGCCTGGTACCTTACCAGCTATTTCTATGTTAATGTCTTCTACCAAAGCATGAGCATGAGGGCTTCTTAAGACTTTTACTATTAAACAATTACTTGGTGCTATATCATCTGTATATACTGGCTTACCTGTTATAAGCGACATCGCATCTTTTTTTCTTATCCCCTTGTTTACAAAACTCATTTTAATTCTCCTTATTTAATAATTAATTGTTTATTTCTTAATTTATATTTAAATACTTCTTTACTGCTCTTAGTTGACTCATATATCCTGTGCAGCGACATAAATTTCCTACAAGATATTGTTTAATTTCTTCTTCAGTTGGATTTTTCAACTCTTTTTTCATTGCTAAAACATTCATCACAAATCCTGGACTGCAAAAACCGCATTGTTCTGCTCCTTGATCTGCCATAAATGCTCCGAATTCTTCCGCCTCATCCTGCAAACCTTCAATAGTTGTTACATGAAATCCGTTTGCTTTAACAGCTAACGTACTACATGATAAAATTGGTTTTCCTTCTAAATGCACAGTACATAATCCACAATTTGCAGTTTCGCATCCTCTTTTAACGCTGTAAAATCCCTTACTTCTTAAATAATCAATTAGCAACATATCAACTTGTATATCATCTTCAAACAATTTATTATTTATCCACAATTTAATTTGCATAAGTGCCTCCTACAATTTCCTCTATTGCTCTATTAATAAATACTTTAGCTAAAATTTGCCTATACTCCTTACTACCTCGCATGTTACTTCCAAATTTCACATTTTTAGCGATATCGCTTAATAAAGAATCAATTTCTTCCTTACTTGGAACTTCACTAAGTATCTCTTCTGAACTACTTACAACCATCGCTCTTTGTGGTCTAGCCCCTAATACTATTTTCCATTTACCTTCATTTCTAGAAACTGCTACTGCTAATGTTGGAATATCTGTAGCACTCATTCTATGTGTCAAATATGATACTGATCTAGAATCTTTCTTTATTATTATTCTTAATAAAATATCATTATCATACTGCATATCCTTATATATTTCTAATGGAATTATTCCACCTTTATAAAGCTCTACATAAGTATCTAAGGCGATTAATACTGTTAAAATATCAGAAAAACCAAAACGTGAGTAAATGCTTCCTCCAATAGTTGCACAGTTTCTAAACTGTACTCCAACTATATGGATTAGAGATTTAGCTATTGCGCCATTAAAATAGGAATTTAGCGATTTATGAACTTCTAATTCTCTTAATGTACACATGCATCCTATTTTAAAAGATTCTTCATCTTCTTCAATTTTATTTAGCCCAACCTTAGATAAATCAATTGCTGTATCAATATTACGGTTTCCCATTTTAAGCCAAGCTATTCCACCTAAAATAGTATTATTTCTTTTTTGGTTTAATTCGTATGCTTGTTCCAGGTTTTCCACTACAACATAATTCTTAATAGTAAACAAATTCCTCTTACCTCCGTTTTATTTCATATGTAAAAATATTTTCAATAATTAATTACTAATTTTCTATATAGCATTTTAATAAATATTTTAGTTGAATTTAATACATCAAAATATCCACCAAACATATTACAAAGATAATTTAGTGGATGTTTTAAAATTTTTAATATTTCATAAAAATTTTCTGCTGTCTTAGCACTTATTTTACAATTTTCTCACTTATATTTAGATAATGAATATAAATAAGTTTAGTATTTGTAAATTAATTTTATCACACTTATCATTCATATTCTAGTACTTTTTGTCGTTATTTCGCGTAAATGTTCGCCTTATTCCTATACTTATACAATTTTATAACTCTAAAGTTCGCATTAAAAAAAGAGATGAGTTATCAGCTGTTCATCTCTTTTTTTCTATATCATATAATTCTTTTTTCGTATCAATGTCTGTCACTTCTAATTTATCATAAATTTCAGTTGTTACTAAATCATCTAAGTTTTTATTTATTATATACTTTCCGCCAATATCACCTTTTAAGTTCAGCAAATCATTTTTATATCTATTTGAAAAAATAGTCGGATTACATAGATTCCCCTTATATTCGACGCAAGCTAATCCTTTGTGACCTTTAACGAATTCATTTACTAATTCCTCTATGCTCTCTAACGATATAAATGGTTGATCGCATACCATAAACATATATGCATCTGCATCTTTAGAACTTTGCACTCCAAGTTTAATTGAATGAGATATTCCAAGCTCGCTATTATAATTCATAATAACTTCCATGTTGTACTTTGACAATGCTGCTTTAATTTCCTCATATTGTGTTACTACAATTATTTTATTAAAGCTTATTTTCGAAACTATATCAATCGCATTCATATACATAGGCTTATTATTAATTATAGTAAGCAATTTATTTCCTTCAAATCTACTACTATTTCCTGCCGCTAGTAAAATTAAATTTATTTTCATTATGTTAATCTTTCAATTATACCTCCAAGTAAACTTTTGTATAATTCCTTTCATCACTTTATTTAAATTTTCCATTTAGAGTACATCATCCATTACTCATAATTTTTATTTCTATTTGTTATTATTTAATAATTATATGTTTATCACCCTTATCAACAACTTGCCCAATTACTTTTGCATATGAAGTAAATGCTTCAATTCTTGATAAATACTCACTAACATTTTTTTCTGGAATTGAAATCAATAAGCCGCCTGAAGTTTGTGGATCCATTAAAACATCTTGAAGTTCCTGTTTAATATCTGAAGCCAAAGTGAATTTACCATTTAAATAATCAAGATTATTATACATCCCCTCAGGTATGATACCCATTTTAGCATAGCCTAAAGCTCCCTCGATAATGGGTACGCAATCACTAAAAATCTCTATAGTTTTATTACTGCCGCTTGCCATTTCATAACTATGACCAATTAAACTAAACCCAGTTATATCAGTACATGAATGTATCTCGAGTCCAGACATGCATTCTTTAGCATATTTATTCAATGTGGTCATTATAGATGTTATCTCTTTTATTTTGCTTTCAGTTAACAATTCTGCTTTAGCTGCAGTATTCATTATTCCAATACCTAATGGTTTAGTGAGTATAAGCATATCTCCGCTCTGTGCATTGCTATTTGAAAGTATCTCACTTGGATGTGCAAATCCACTTACACAAAGACCATATTTAGGAGTTGGATCTGAGATAGTATGCCCTCCAGCGATTACCGCACCCGCTTCCTTAACTTTGTCATATCCACCAGCAAGAATATCATGCATAATTGATGTATCTAAGCAGGAAGGAAAGCAAAGTAAATTCATAGCTATTGCTGGATTTCCACCCATTGCATAAATATCACTAAGAGCATTAGCGGCTGCAATTTGACCAAAAGCATATGGATCATCAACCATTGGCGGAAAAAAATCCACTGTTTGAATTGCCACTGTATTATCATTAATTTTATATACACAGGCATCATCATTAGTATCAAATCCAACAAGCAAATTAGAATTTTCAAATCTAGGCAGCTTCCTTAAAACATTATGAAGTACACCAGGACCAATTTTTGCAGCACATCCTGAAGTTTTAACTAGACTAGTAAGTTTAATATTCTTTGACATATAACACCCCGTTTTATCAGTTTACAGTTTACAGTTGCTTGCTCTTGCTAAAGTGTAATAACTTTTGATGATTCTTTCATAGCATTTGTTATGTCATACATATTGCTTATTTTTCCTACCTTTAAGCTGCTTTCTAATTTATAAAAATTAAGACATGCTCCACAAGTTAGTATTTCAACACCTTTATTTTCTAAATCCTTAAGATGTTCTATCGCTTGTTCATTTAAAGTTGGGACTTTTACACCATCATTCATAAATAAAATTGATTTAGGTAAATCTTCACCTTCTGCTATTGTATAGAAAAACATTTTTATTAGTGATTTTCCAAGTTCTTCATTTCCAGCTCCGATAATTTCTTTTCCTATAAAGACAGACCAAGTGCCTGTATGAGTATTATTCCCCTTTAATTTTTCTAATACTTGATTACATTCTACACACTCACTATCCTTGCTTTTGTTACTTAAAAATGTAACTTTAAATACATTATTATCTTCTTTTATATATGTTGATAAACCTTGGCTGTTAGCTAATTTTTCAAGATTCTGTACTGCTATTTTGTTATCAACTTCAACAATAAAGTCCCTAACTCCTTTATCTATTTCTTTTTTTGCCATTATTACTGGAGTTGGACATTCTTTTCCTTTAGCATCAATTACTTTATTCATATTTTAATTATCTCCTTATTAAATTTAATTGAACATATAGCATTATTATTAATTTTTTTGAGCATTACTAAAAAATAATATTCCCTCCAAAACACCACCCGCAATAGATCTTGCTTTATCTGATATTGTAAAACAGTGATTCCTTTCACATCTTGGATCTATATCACCACTCTTCATACCTTTATAGACTTCTAATCCTTCTTGAAGCATTCCGCGTACTATTCCATTTAACTGGGCGTAAATTGGAGTGTTATTCACATATGCTACAATATCTCCTTTTTCAACGTAATCTCCTATTTTAGATACCGGTATAATTTCGCCATCATCTTCAGCTCTTATTATTCTTTCTATTGTATAACCACCTATATTCCCTGGAATTCCAGTATTGGGTATAGCACTTCCCTTATATATTGCTTTTCCCAAATAATGACCCCTTTGTGTTTCAACAACGCAATGACAATCAATTCCCGCTTCAAATCCTGGCCCAAGTGCAATTACAATTTTGGCATCATTAATGTTCGTTCCCAAATTTTTCTTTGCAATTATAGCATCAATTACTACATCAGGTTTGATATCCTCTATGATTCTTGCATTTTCATCCGCTATGACAGCTATATCTCCATTTTTAATAATATTATAAATATCATCTTTTTTATATGCTAAAATAGCTCTTACCCCTTCAACATCTGCTTCCTTATCGTATACCGCCTGTGAAAAAGCTACTGTTCTTCTTACCGTCGTTGGCTTGGGAATTTCCGTCATAACTATATCAAATCCACATTTATTCAATCTATGAGCTACCCCTGTTGCTAAATCTCCAGCACCTTTTATTAATATCATATCTATATTTGTATTCTCCTTTCCAAACACTATGACTCGTAAGCTTATATTTTTTCTTTAAAGGTAGTTAATATCAACTCATTTAATCCTAATTCACAAAATTCACTTGATATCTTTTCAGCTATTCTTAATAATTTCTCATTATCTACCTTATTTATAATAACCTTATAATAACAGTGCACATCTTTTTTCTGGCCATTAGAGCTTAATAGTATTAGAGCAATATCTTTTTCGTTAATAACATGATTTTTGTTAACATTTAAAATACTTGCGACTAAATTAGGTCTATGACAAATTTCTTCTATTGACTTTCCAAATGCATCGATACCACACACTCCAATAACCAAACTGCTTCCTTCTAAAATTACTGGTTCATGTTCTGCTGGAGCCTTTAAGGGAAACCTCTTTGATCCATCTGCTTCAACTAAAACAAAATCAGCTAGCTCTATAAGTTTTTTTGCCTCATTTAATGGAAGACCAGTTATCTTTTCTAATTCCTCTTTATTGGCATCCATATCTTTTGGGGATGCCTTCAATCCAACTGTAACTAAATTATCATACTTTAAGAAATTAATAATATCTTCTTTCTTCCCAGTAAGTACCACGTTACTTTGGGGCATAAACATATGAGTAGTTGTGGTTATGATCACCTTTTTTCCTAATTTACTTAGCTCATTTCCTAATTCATAAATTAAACTTGTCTTCCCACCTCCACCAACAAATGAAATAATCTGATTTTTATTCTCATTTATTTTTAAGGCCTTTATTAATGAATTTTGTTCCTTTGCTAATCCATTAATACATTCAAAAACTTTCATTCTTTTCACCTAATTAATATTAAACTACTTTTCTGAATTTAAAATAAGTAAACAGAAAAGTTCAAATTCTTTACTTTATATTATACCATCATTCGATAATTAGTAATATTTTTTGTATATTTATTATATTTCACTATATATAATGTAGTTTTATAAAAAAATATTATATCAAATTTTATTGATTTTTGACGAACTTAAAGATAAACTTACTTATTATATTAAACTTTATATTGGGGGTAAAAATGTCACAAACAATAAATAATAATACTTTGAATAGCTCATTAAATCAAAAAAATATTAAATTATTAGTCCTTTTTATACTTATAGTGGCAAGCGGATTATTTTATGTTAAGTGGTCACCTTATTATGCAAAAGCATTTATAGCCGCATCTAAACATTCAATTGGAGATTCAATAATATCAGGCAAGGCTGCTGTTGCACCTCCGCCATCTTTTGCAGCTGCAACATTGTACATGACTTCCTATTTTACATCTGTGTGGAAAGCAGTAATCTTGGGATTATTAATAGGCTCCCTTGTTCAGGTGCTATTTCCTAAGGCTTGGATTAAAAAAACTCTTGGAAGTGAAAATATTAAAAGTACAGTTTTTGCAGGATTAACATCACTTCCAGGCATGATGTGTACATGCTGTGCAGCACCAGTTACTGTTGGTCTTAAAAAATCATCAGCCTCAACTAATGGAGCCCTTGCTTTCTTCTTAGGTAACCCAACTCTTAATCCAGCTACCATAATATTTATAGGATTTGTTCTAGGCTGGAAATTTGCCATATTAAGAGTAATAATGGGCATAGTACTAGTTTTAGGAATATCAACTCTTTCATCAAAGTTCAGTAAGGACGAACAAACTGACATTGAACTATTAAATTCTGAATCTAAAACATTAGAAAACACAGATAATTTGTTGATTAAATGGTTAAAAGCATTATTACAATTAGTTATAGATACCATACCAGCGTATTTAATTGTAGTTGCAATCTTGGGTGCGTTTAGAGCATGGTTATTCCCTGCTGTTAACCCTGCATGGGGGAATAGTTTTTTAATAATTATAGGATTGGCTATAGCAGGTACATTATTCGTTATACCAACGGCAGGAGAAATACCAATAATTCAAGCTTTAATGGCTCTTGGTCTTGGAACTGGACCAGCTGCAGCCTTACTTATAACTTTACCAGCAGTTAGTCTTCCATCATTATTACTTGTAAAAAGAGCATTTCCAACACGCATACTTATATTTGTAGGAACTGCCACTGCAATAATTGGTATCATAAGTGGATTCATAGGTATGGCTGTTTTATAATTAAATGTATTGTACACTTTTTAAAAAGAAGAACTACCCATAAACAGGTAGTTTTTCTTTTTAATTTATTAATTCTGTATCTAAAAAATATTTAACAAGCCTTAATGCCACTGTTTTTCTATAAACAGCCGTAGACCTTTGATCATTAATAGGAGTAATTTCTTTAGAGTAATTTCTTTTCACTTCCTCTATCAAAGCTTTTACATCTTTAATATTGCTTCCTATTAAAATATCTTCTGCTTCCTTTATTCTAACTATTTTAGGAGCTACTGAACCTATTGCAATTCTGATGTCTTCAATTCTTTCATCTTTCAATACTGCAAGCCCTACAAAAGATAATTTCGATATAGCTGAAGCTTTTCTTGCTCCAACTTTTTCATAATATACTTTATTAAATTTGGTTTTAGGTATGATTATACTTTCTAGGATTTCGTGTTTTCCAAGAATAGTTTTTCTTGGTCCAAGTATAAAATCCTTTATACTAACTTCTCTATAAGTTTTTTTACTTGTCAGTTTAAGTCTAGCATCTAACACATATAATATGGGCAGCGTATCACCAGCTGGAGATGCATTACATATATTCCCGCCTATTGTACCAATATTCCTTATGGCAGGTGATGCTATTTCTCTTATACACTCTTTTAAAACTTCTGGAATTTCTTTTTCCCATAAAAGTGATGATAAAGTGCATGCAGCTCCTATTTCTAAGTAAGCAGTTGATTCTTTAACTCCCTTTAATTCTTTTAAATTTCCTACATATAATAAGTCATTATTAAACTTTGGAAGAAGTGATGCCGCATTCTTATTTCGAACCATTAAGTCAGTTCCCCCTGCATAAATGATAACATCCTTTTCATCTAATATTGTTAGCGTCTCTAGAAAATCCTTTGGTAAATATCCATCTACCATAATCCATCACCTCTTTTAGCTGCCATAAGTATAGCGTTAATTATCATATTATATCCTGTACACCTACATAAGTTTCCTGAAATTCCATCTCTAACATCATCTTCTGTTGGCTTTGGATTCTTAGCTAGAAGTGCATGTGCTGCCATTATCATTCCTGGTGTGCAGAATCCGCATTGTACTGCCCCTGCTTCTGCAAAACATTTTTCTAAAACATTAAACTGCTTAGTTCCTTTTAATCCTTCAACAGTTATAACTTCTTTTTCCTGAATAGAACCAATAGTTACTAAACAAGAATTAACTAATTCATTATCTATAATTACAGCGCATGCACCGCATTCTCCTTCACCACAGCCTTCTTTTGGACCTGTTATATCCAAATCTTCTCTTAAAAAGTCCAGTAATCTTTTTGTAGAACTTTCTTTTGTAGATATTATTCTATTGTTTATATTCAATGTAATTATATTACTCATTTACTATCTCCTCCATTATCCATTCAGGAGTTACAGGTATTTTATTTACTTTTACTCCTAATGCGTTTTCTATCGCATTTACATAAGCTGGTGCAGTTCCTACAAAAGTTAATTCTCCTGCTCCCTTTGCGCCAAACGGACCAAGGTCGCAAGGATTTTCCACTAATTCATTTTTAATATTTACAACATCTTTGGCAGTTGGAATTATATAATCTGTTATGCTATTTTGCTTTAATATTCCATTCTCACACTCCATATTTTCACATGATGCATATCCAAGTCCCTGTATTACTCCACCTTGAATCTGTCCTTCTATAATTGTTTCATCAATTGGAGTTCCAACATCAAAAACTGTATATATTCCAGTTACTTGTGTAGCCGCTGTTATTGTATTTACCTCTACTTCTACTACATTTATCCCCCATGAATAATCGGGATAAGCATCTCCATTAAATTTTTCTATATCCCAAGGAATTAAATTTGGATGCTTATAGTCCTCTTCTATTATCTGAACTTGCCCATCAATCCAATTTTCCTTAAGTCTTAATGCAGCTTTCTCAAGTAATTTACCAACTACCATAATTGATCTTGAAGCAGCTGTTGGTCCTGAATCAGGTACTCTATCTGTATCTGGGTTTATATATAAAATGTCTTCGTAATTTTTATCAAGTACTTTTGCTACAATTTTATTAAATGTAGTTTGAAGCCCTTGTCCCATTTCAGTATTAGCTGCTAAAATCTCTATAATTCCATTTTCACGTTTTAAAAGCTTAACTTTAGCTTTTATTAAATCTCTTTCTCCGCTTCCAGTAAATCCACAACCATGTAGAAATATTGATATTCCTATTCCTTTTTTAACTATTCCTGCTTCTTTTAAATATTTATCATGTTTTTCGCTGAATCCACTTATCCTTTCAGCTTTTTCCAGCATCTCTTTGAGTTTTACTTCATGTGCAAACTTTCCACCAGTACTGGTTACATCTCCAGTCTCTATAAAATATTTTCTTTTAAATTCTAATGGAAGACATCCTATTTCTGCAGCTACATGTGCCATATGTGTTTCAATTGCAAATAAGCTCTGTGGCCCGCCAAACCCTCTAAATGCTCCAGTAGGAACTGTATTAGTCTTAACTACACGTCCTTTAACTCTAACATTTGGTATATTATAAACTCCAGTAGCACATATCAAAGCCCTTTGAAGAACAACACTTGATAAAGTTGCATATGCTCCACCATTTAAAGTTATATCTATATCCATTCCAATTACATCATTGTTTTTATCAAGATATGTTTTATATTTTAATAAAGCAGGATGTCTCTTAGTTGAAACAGATATATCTTCAACTCTTTCTAAGATTAATCTTACTGGCTTTTTAGCTTTATAAGCCGCAACAGCAGCCTGTGCTCCAAGTAATGAAGGGTAATCTTCTTTTCCACCAAATCCACCTCCAGTTGTAGTTTGCACTATTCTTACATTATCTTCTTTAAAACCTAACGCTTGAACAACAGCACCTTTAACATAATATGGACACTGCATAGTGCCATATACAGAAACTTTTTCATTTTCATAAGTTCCTATGACTCCTTGAGTTTCTAAATAAGCCTGATCCTGATATCCTGTATAAAATTCTTCCTCAATAATTTTTGAAGAAAAATTAATTGCATCTTCTATATTTCCTTTTTCATATTCATATTTATCAAATACTTCTTTAGAGCTTCGCATATCAAAAGTAGGAGTACATTCTTCATATTCAACTTTAATCTCATCTAATATTTTTAAAACTTCTTCCAGTTTAGGACCTATAACTAATAATATTGGTTCTCCTATATAATTAACTTCCTCATCTGAAAAAACTGGCATATCATTCTTTATTATTTTTACCTTATTTAATCCCGGTACATCTTCTCCTCGGACTATATAGTATCCCTCTTTTAATTCCGGAATAATAATATTTTTTATAAAAGCTCTAGCTTTTTCTGAACGTAAAGTTTTAGCATATAAACTGCCTTTAAATTTTATATCAGCTATATATTTAGCACTTCCATCTACTTTTATTTTATGATCTACTTTTGTGACAGCCTTTCTTATATCTTCCATAACTTTTCACTTCTTTCAAAATAAAATATTCGTCTTATTCATATTTAATATTCTTCAATCGAAAATAAGATTACTCCTATATAAATTTAACTAATTTATTAAATAAAAAAGAGAGCCTATTCCGAATTTTGAAATAAGACCTCTTTGTCCAATTATATATAATTTTTACTATATTTCTTTTCCACATACATATCTATTAATTATATTATTTTTATTTCCTAAATATATTAATCTTTCTATTCTTTCTTCTAAAGTTCCTTTATTAATCTTCCATAAGTTATCATCTTCAATTACCAAAGCATCAAATTCATAACCTTTTTCAAAACTTCCTACATTACCAAAAAATTTACCTCCACCTTTTGTTGCTAAATAAAATACTTCTGGAAGTGTTAATTGTTTCTCTTTCTCTTGAAAATGTATTTCTCTCAGTTTTGATATTTTAATTGCACACGCCATTACTGACAACATGCTTAAACTTTCTCCTCCTGCTATATCTGATCCAAGTCCTATATCAATACCTCTTCTTAGCAGCCTATTAATCGGTGGTATCCCACTAGACAGATTTACATTAGAAGTTGGACAATGTGCTATTGTAACTTTATTTTCTTCAATCTTTTTTATCTCATCTTCCGTTAAGTGAACGCAATGAGCCATTATACTTTTTGTTTGCCCAAAAAGATTAAATTTATCATACACATCTCCATAGTTTGCGCATTCTGGATGCAATTCCTTTACCCATTTAATTTCTGATAAATTTTCTGATAAATGTGATTGAACTGGTATACTGCTCTTTAATGCAATATCACCTAATTCCTTCATTAAATAGCTTGTACAACTCGGAACAAATCTTGGAGTAATTATTGGCTTAACAAATGTATATTTTTTTCCGCAGTTCTCTATCCACTTAATAGTATCTTTTATGGATTCATCGCTATTTTCCTTTAATGTATCCGGACAATTTCTATCCATATTAACTTTTCCTACATATGCTGATATTCCTTTCTCCTCAATAAGATTCATTAATATTTCTGTAGCTTCAGAATGAATTGTTGCAAAAATAACCGCTCTTGTAGTTCCCTCACTATATAGCTCATCAACAAATTCTTTGTATACTTTTGTGGCATAGGATATATTATTGAATTTAGCTTCTTCAGGAAAAGTATAAGTCTCAAGCCAAGGTAAAAGCTCTTTATCATATCCAATTCCCTTTATAGCAAATTGAGAAGCATGAGTATGCAGATCTATAAATCCAGGAATTATTAGTTTATCTCCATAATCTTTAATATTTATATTTTTATATTTTTCTGGTAATACCTCAAATACTCCTTCTATAACATTCTTTTTAACTACAATAAATCCATTTTCAATCATATTAAATGAATCGCAGGTTTCGGTATATATAATATTTCCCTTTAAAATTTTGATTTCATTATCATAACCTTTCATATAAAATCATCTCTCCTTAGTTTAAATAATTTTGCATATTCAACTTGATATACGTTTTTACTAAATTCCTAGTTTCTGAAAGCGGTACCACATATAATTATATGATTCTACTTCAATCTTATTTACTACTTAATTCCTATATTAATCTTAAAATTTCCTACTAAATATAAGTTTCCCTTAAATTATTATAATAATATTTTGTGAAGATTGTATAGATTAATCATTAATTATATTTAAATGTTTCAAGAAACCTAAGGAGATCAATACATTTGTATTGGCTCATAGATAAAACGTTTTTCTTCTATAATAATATATTAGTAATTAAATACCCCTTTGTATTAATTACTTTTTCATAATTATTTTCAGTATATATTAAACGAATATTTTGCTAAAAAAGCCATCACATTTTAAAATGTGATGACCTCTTTGCCAAATAAAATTTAGCATAACTAAATTCATTTATATAATCATACCTGTAGAATCGCTTTCTGAAGCTTTCACTTCACTATCAGTTTCCTTATTACCATAATTTAAAAATGCATTAAGAATTACAGCAACAACAGAAGCTGAAACTATACCACTACTAAAAATTGACTTAAAAATTGTTGGTGTATTATCAAGTAAATTAGGTACAGCAGTGATTCCAAGTCCTATACCAATAGAACAAGCAACTACAAGCATGTTTGAGCTCTTATTAAAATCTACTTTTGAAAGCATTTGAATACCTGCTACTGCAACCATTGCGAACATTATAGTTGTAGCTCCCCCTATAACAGGTTGAGGAATAATAGTAGCTAAAGCTGCAAATTTAGGAATTAAGCCTAGTGCAACAAGAATAATACCAGATGCAACTACAACAAAACGGCTTTTTACTTTACTTAAAGATAAAAGTCCTAGATTTTGATTAAATGTAGTATATGGGAATGAATTAAAAATACCACCTAAAATTGTTGCAATACCTTCAGCTCTAAGTCCACGTACAATATCTTTTTCAGTAATCTCTTTTTCACACACTCTACCAATGCCAAGAAATGTACCTGTTGATTCGATCATTACTGTTAACATAACAAATGTCATCATAATTATTGAACCAAGATCAAACTTTGGTAAACCAAAGTTAAAAGGATGAACAAAACTTACCCATTGTGCACTTCCTACTGCTGAAAAATCTACTTTCCCCATAAAGGCAGCAACTATTGTTCCTAGAATAATACCGTTTAAAACAGAAATTGCTTGAAAAAATCCTCTAAAAAATTTGTTTGATAGTAAAACAACAATCATTACAAATACTGCTAATAGAAGATTGGATATACTACCGAAATCTTTAGCTCCTGAACCGCCACCAATACTTGTAACTCCAACATTTACTAAAGAAAGACCAATCATCGTAACTACTGATCCTGTTACAACAGTTGGAAAGAACTTCAATATCTTCCCATACAGCGGTGCTACCAATACAACAATAATTGCAGCTACTATTATAGACCCATAAGCTGTTTGCATACCTAAATTTTTACCAACAATAATTAATGGGCCAACTGCTGCAAAGGTACAACCTAAAATTGCTGGTAACTTAATACCAATATGTGGTCCTATACCAATCGCTTGTAATAAAGTTGCAATACCACAAGTAAATAAATCAGCGGCCACTAATAGTGCTAATTGTTCTGGTGTTAAACCTACAGCACCCCCAATAATTAATGGCACAGCTACCGCTCCTGCATACATAGCTAGTACATGTTGTAATCCTAAAATAGTAAGCTGACTTACTGGAAGAACTTCATTTACTTTATCTTCTTTGTTAAAATTATTTTGTGACATAATGCCCCCCCTTAATTTAATAGAACTTTTTAATAGTTATAAATGATTCAGGTTTGTTTATATATATTTAAATATAAATAAGCAGAAATTTTGCAAATAGACTCTTTTTCTACAAATTTATTATTTTTATATTATCATTCTACCATAAATTTTAAAAAAGTCGAATGCTTTTTTAATTTTTTTATATAAAATTCGTAATTTCACAAATTATTTATAATAAATTACAAATATAATTATGAATTGCTTTTCTGCTTAAATATCATATTACCCAATCCTTAAATTAATCTTTCTATATAATTATAAATGAAACTACTTTATATAGGTGTTCCACTTACCTTTATAAAATATAAAAGGCGCTATGGATTTTTCCATAGCGCCTTTGCTATTATATATTATATTTTTAATTTACGATATTAATGATAGTAGGAACTTTATTTTATAACTATCTTCTTTCCAACATTTCACTTCAAAGAAAGATTTTAAACATTATGATATCAATAATACAAATTATATGATCCTAAATAATCAAATTATTTTGGCTTCATTGCCAAAATAAATTTAGTCACATTAAATTTATTTAATGTATGTATAATATCATGACTTGATTGGATTGTCAATAAATTCATAATTATTATATTGATTTTTAGAATTGAGGTGGAGTTATAGTCGAAATAAATATCATTTCATCATCCCCAGTATTTATTATTTGATGTGGAGTGGTACCAAAATAATAGATAGTATCCCCTTCCTCAAGAGTATACTCCTCTTCGCCTATCTTAATCCACATTGTCCCTTTCATAACATAGGTTACCTCTTCCCCTGGATGAGTCATTGGTTCGCTGCAAGTCATAGCTCCTGGCTCTAATTTTGCCATAAACATTTCAAGCTGCCTGTCCATATCTGGGCATAATAATTCATAAGTCATATGAGATTCAGAAAATCTTATTTTTTTCCTCTCATTATGTCTTACTACAGGATTCTTAACTTTATCATCCAGTAAAAAATAAAATACAGCTACCCCTAAAACTTCCGCAATTTTTCGCAGCGATGAAATTGAAGGCTCCGATAAATCTCTTTCTATCTGGCTTAAGAAACCTGATGTTAACTCAGTTTTTTCAGCTAATTCTTTTAAACTTAATCCCAACTGTTGTCTTCTTTCTCTAATTCTTTCTCCAATCATAATAAAATCTCCCCTCACGTTTTATAAACTCATTTTATTTCCATATTATTATCTATTAGCTTATGCGAATAGTCAATAATTCAAAGCTACGTTCTTCCTCTTGAATACTTTTCCTCAAACATAAGAATTATTGAATAATCTTTTTCACAAATATAATAATTTATTATTACATATAAAAAAAGCCGTAGTACAACGTACTACGAAAGGCATTTTTAAAAGAATCTGATAACCATGCCACTTTGAGTTTGTACATAAAACATTTAAATTTGTGTTTTGCCCCTCACTTTGCCCCTTATAAAGTAACATTATTTAGGAGATAATAAGACTAAAGTTTTCCAAGGTGTTACTATTGGAAATTATTTTGTTAAAATTTTCTTGACTATAAATACCTTATATTTTTTAATTTTATAAACTTGCAGCAAAACTAATATTAATTCAAAAATATTAATTATTATAAAAACTCATAATGTTTAATATTAGTTTCCACATTATGAGTTCTTAAAACTGAATTTCTATTTTACTTCGTTGCAAACTCTTTAATTTTTATTGGTACCATAATTATCTCCTTTGTATTTTTATTAACACCCAGCAGTGCATTCTTATCTTATTATGTAAATTTTATAGTATTGAAAAATAATTTTAAAATAATCGCCCGGTCGATCAATGAATTAAGCGGGCGATTAAAGCGGGCGGTAAGCGAGCGATAATTTTTTAATCCATTAATACATATTTTATATGTGATCCTTTACCAACCCTTTTTATTTTTCCTAACTCCTCTAAATTGTTAAATAATGTCAATGCCTTTGTTTTACCAAATTTAAAGGTTTCTCTGCACTCCTTATTACTAATGCTGCCATTTGCTTTTATATATTCTAAAATATTTATTTCATCATTATTTTGAGGTTTATCTTTAACAAGTATTCTATTAAACTCATCATCTTGATTATATTCTTCATTTAAATAATATACTTTTCCTCTTCCATAACCATCAACTATTAATGTTTCTTTTTCAACTAAATCATGTAATATTCCAGTTATATCATATGAATGTTTATCCATCATTAATTGAATACGTGCATTATTGACACTGCCTTCTAAATATGCTGTTGCAAGTATTAATACCTCATCTTTATTAAATGAATTAAATGCTTTACCAAATATACTTTTTAATGATTCTAAGCATTCTTCTGGTAACATAGATATCATCCATAATTTCAAAGAAACTTGGCTTAAATTAATTTCTTCTTTTAGCTCTGGTGTTCTCCAGTTTTGTTCATTCCATGCAGACAAAATTTTAGGAAATCCAGATCCTGCTCCCTCACCTAATCCTATCAAAGAAAACATCTTTTGAATTCTAGGATTTCTGCTTTTAGAATTTCCGCCTTTGAATATACTTTCTAAATCTATCTTTAAGCTTCCTGGATTAGTAAATTCCAAACTATCCTTAGTTTTTATGATCTTTAATGTTCCCTGTATATTGAAATCAGCATGAATTATTTGATTTACAAATGCTTCTCTTATTGCTTGATGTACTAAAGTATCATCCTTACGTTCAAGATTTTCTAATCTAAATGGTACTTTAACATTACTTGTGAGCTTATTAATTACTGTAAAATAAAAATTATAAATATTATTTTCCCAGGTTCCATCTATGGTAAACCTGTCTGACCATCTTTGATCAGAGCTTACATCAATTTCTTCCCTAAAATCAAAATTTATCTTTGCAAACAAATCTCTAATATAAAGACCTTTACCAAACATAAGCATTCCTGCTACTGTTACACCTTTTATTTTTCTTCTTCTGTCTTCCTTTATTCCACCAAGCATTTCAATGAATTCTTCACTATCAAGTGCATTCCAAGGATGATCTGGGTTTCTAGAACTAAATCTATTTCTATACTTCTTTATTGTATCTTCATCTAAATCCTTTACTGTATAGTCTTCAAGTATTACACCATCATTACCTTCTTCTGATGCATCTCTTATCATAGCTTTAACTTCTTCTTCAGTAGATTTGTAATCACCTTCAGCATTACGCTTATAAGTTCCTTTATATGGATCTTCATTTAAATATATTGGACGTTCTTTATAATTAGCTCTAGGCACATTTATAATTAAAACATCCATTCCTTCAATAGTTAATTTTTCTACATCGTCATCCTTCAATAAATTTCGGTTAACTTTGTTTCCATTTATAGTATTCCAAAAATCCTGTATTCTTTTATCAATATTCTTAACACCTTGAACTTCGAATGTACCTTTTCCTTTATTCTCTTTTATTCCTAAAATTATTATTCCCCCATTTGTATTCGCCATAGCAGAATAACTTTCCCACAAAGAATTAGGAATTTTATTTTCTCCCTCTTTACATTCTACATCAACAGTTTCACCAATTTTCAATATCTCCAATAATTCTATATCAGTCATTTTAGCGCTCACCTTCTTCATATTCAAATGAAAAATTCATATTTTAATCTAATTACTTTACTTTTTCCATTTTATTCTAATTTATTTATTTTATTATATCAATATATTTTAACTTTGTAATTAAATTATATACTAAACTGCTGTTATCTAAAAGTTTGATATGATTGATGATTTTTAGATTTCATGAATACAGACCAGATTTTTTTACTAAAATATCAAGTTCCAGGCATTACAAAACACACCTTATGTTGGATACTAGTTTCAACATGAGGCGTGTGTTGAAGAGTTTTATTAAATCATGACTTAAAATATTCTATTATATCTATTTGTCATTAGAAATAAATGAAACCATAGATTAAAAATATCATATCTTTACATATTGTATTTATTAATATTGAATCATATCTTGTTGATGGTCGGAAGATGGGTGGAAGTTTTAATTCTTCCGACCATTTCTTAATTTAAGTAATATCAGTAGTTAACAGGATAATTCATAATTATTATTCGGCTTCATTCTGTTTTAGTGAATTTTTTGTTTTGGACATTAATTTTTAGTATATTTGATTTAATATAGTCTTTGGTTCACTTATACCTGGAACCTTTCACACCTCCGATGTTATTACTATACCTGAAAGACTAAGATTGCTTTTATTCAATTTTGTCCTTCTCAGTAAGTGTACTATCTCTTACAACTAAATCAGTCGTGAATATTAACATATAAAACACTCCTAAGAGCATATACAAAAACATAGTGAACCCTATAAATGAAATTACAAGCTTCACAATGTCATTTATTTCTATTGGTAGTACACCTATAGCTAGTGATATTATTACAACTGTTATAGATGCTAATATTATCTTATTTAAAAAACTATAAATTTCTTTTGTGATATTAGGGATATCATTTTTAATTCTTTGGAATAAAGGTCCCCCTTTTAGGGATATTAATAGCGTTAATATTAGACTTAGAACTACAAATATTAAGGATGAAAAAGTTATTACATTAGCTAGTGACGCTCTAATATTTTGAATAATTCCCACTTTATATGCAACCGTAGAAATTAACCCTCCCCCTATACAAATGTAAAACAAGTACTTTATAAACCAGTCCTCTATATTATCTAGTATCGTCCTTTTACTTTTCATAATGCCCCTCTCTTCTAAATTAACTTGTAGTTATTCTTGATATTGTCCCCCTATTTATCAGATATGTCTCTTTCATTTTATCGTATAGAAAATCATTTCCTATTGATATCCTTGGTGCTATTTTAAAATTAATTATACTATTTAATCTTGGATGTAGTAAATTAACAAGTTCAACACTAGAGTCATCAGTGTCCTTTTTAGTTATTTCTATTGAAGGCTTTTTCTCTACTCCTTCAATACTATTAAATTCATCTACTAATTCCTTTACTTCATCAACATCTAATGTATCTGTCTTATCTGTTGTATTTACTGAAAGTACTATATCAAAATTAACACCTTTATTGTTTCCTAAAAGTCTTCTTGCTTTTCCCAATAAGCTTTTACTTTCATTATCTATCATAGAATCTAGCATGAAATCTGATCCTTTAACTCTAACTTTTCTGAAATATTTTGCATCTAATATTTTTTCTGCCTTTTTAGGATCAATTAATACTCTTAATTCACATGCTAATTCATTAATTGTTCCATTTAAATTAGCTAATTCTATATACTTTCTTCTTAATAATGTAAAATAAGCTTGTATTTGATTAGCCGACAGTCCATAACTATTGGATTGTATCATCAAGACACTGTACTTACCATCATATAGTATGCTTACAAAATCCCCTATATACTCCTCATCAGTTAACATAATATCTTTTTTTGTTTCACCTACTTTCTTTTTAGCAGGCAACATATTATCTCTCATTTTAGTTAACTGAAAACTTACTATATCTTCGTCAAATTGTGTAATAGAGCCTGGTTCTATCTCAACAATTATTCCCCCAATATCAATAGCAGTTGAATCTATTTTATTATTAAGTATATACTCTATCATAGGCTTCATATCCCATGCACTTGCACTGTATCTATTTAATCTATCATACTGTTTATTTATATTATCCTCATTCTCAAGCAATTCATTTTGTTGCTCTGTGTATTTCTTTTTCTTTAGTGCTTTTATTTTGGGAATAGCCTCTTTGCTCCTATTAATCTTTTTCATTATATTTTCATCAACAATAAGTACTGATTCAAAATAATTGAATCGTATATTCTTATTTATCATCTTCCTAACTCTTGTTTTTTTCTCCATTTTTATCCCACCTTAATATCATACAAATATCTTTGAAAATTAATAAATATATTTTTTATCATTACAACATCCCCAAGTTCTTTTACTGCGTCAGGAATGGAATGATATTTTAATTCCAAAAGACTTGGTAGTTTTTCCTGATCAAGCTCCTCAACTCCACTTTCGATATACTTAGAGAGTACAAATTCTAGAAATTCACTTTGTTTATCATCTAAATCATTAAAAATTTTGCCTCTAGCTTCATTAACTCTCATTTCTCGAGTTATAGGTTTTTTAGAAAATGAAATATATTCAAGAACATCATATAAATCGCTTTTTTCAGCATTTACTAATTTCTGCAAAACAATTAATTCATCCTTACCGTACCCCTCCTCAGAAAGTTTTTCAAGAAATGTTTTTCGTACTATCGGATCTGACCAAATTGTACGTAGTTCTTCCTCACTTTTGAAAAAATCAGGTAATGCTTCAAATATGTTATAAAGAAACTCTTCAGCAGAAATAGGTTTACCATCTGCACTCCAGTATGAAGTTGAAATCATGTGCTGAATTTCTATTTCTTTGCCTTCACGCAGCTTAATTCTTAATTTTTTCTTTTTCTCAGTTTCATCTGGAACTGGTGGCTTGTCCGACTTTTTAATATTATCAGGTTTTTTAGGCTCTTTGGGTTCTGGTTTAGGCTCTGGTCCCATTGGATCTCCATCCCATTCAGGATCATTAAAAAGACGATATGCTTTTACATAATCATATATAGAAAAAAATTCTTTACCATCAAAAATTCTTGTTCCCCTACCAATTATTTGCTTAAACTCAATCATATTATTAATTGGACGCATTAAAACTATGTTTCTAATATTTCTTGCATCTACACCAGTAGATAACTTTTGAGATGTAGTAAGAATAGTTGGAATTATGTTTTCATTGTTTTGAAATTTTCTTAAATACTGTTCTCCAAGGATACCATCATCTGCTGTTACTCTAACACAATAATTAGGATCTGTACTCTTTGAGTATTGATTAATCAAATCACGTACTGCAGCTGCATGAGGTTGTGTGGCACAAAAAACAATAGTCTTTTCATTTTGATCAATTTCTGAAAGAAGTATCTTTACACGTCTAGCTTCTCTTTCTTTAATCTCAATAATTTTATTGAAATCTTCTTCTGTATATATTTTACCTTGTTTCACTTCACCTTCAATAATTTCATCATCACTTACATAAATGTATTCATCAATAGTTGTACTTATATCCTTAACTTTAAATGGAGTTAAGAATCCGTCATTAATGCCTTCTTTTAATGAATATATATATATTGGTTCTCCAAAATATTTATAGGTATCTGCATTCTCTTTACGTTTAGGAGTTGCTGTTAATCCAAGCTGAACTGCTGGTGAAAAGTATTCTAATATCCCTCTCCAGTTCCCCTCATCGTTCGCTCCTCCACGATGACATTCGTCTATAATAATAAAATCAAAATAATCCGGAGGATATTGGCCAAAATATGGTTTATTATCCTTTCCACTCATAAAAGTCTGAAATATAGTAAAAAAAATGTTTCCATTAGTTGGCACATGACCCTTTTTACTGATTTCTTTAGGATCTATACGTACTAATGCATCTTCATTAAATCCAGAAAAATCATTAAATGCTTGGTTAGCTAAACAATTTCTGTCTGCTAAAAACAAAATACGTGGCCTTCTTGCACCATCCTGTTTTAGGTTCCAACGTGTTTGAAAAAGTTTCCAAGCAATCTGAAATGCAATAAATGTCTTTCCTGTACCTGTTGCTAGTGTCAATAATAACCGTGGTCTTTTTTCGGCAATAGCAGTTAGCGTTTTATTAACAGCTATTTCTTGGTAATAACGTGCACTTTTTGTTCCTCCTAAATCTTCAAATGGGATACTATTAAATTTATCTCTCCACACATTCTGATCAGAGAATACCTTGTTCCAGAGTTCATCAGGAGTAGGAAAAAGATCAATCACACCCTCAGTGCCATCTTTTCTACATATTTCATAAATCTCTTTTCCATTGCTAGCATAGGTATAATCTAACTCAAGTCTTTCTGCATAATCCTTAGCTTGTGCTACGCCTTCTCCTACCTCCAGTTCATCACCTTTGGCTTCTATAACTGCTAATTTACAACCTTTATATACAAGCACATAATCTGCTATTACTGCTTTACCACGAGTTCCACCAGTTTGAATTTTACCCATGGTTATATGATATTCTCGAAGTATTTTGGAGTCTGGAGTAACACCCCAGCCTCTTTCTCTTAAGCTTGGATCAATAAGTTCAGCTCTAGTTTCAGCTTCGTTCATAATTATCCTCCTTATAATTCCCCATTAAAGGCTTTTTGTAAAATTGATTTTTTTAGCTCTTCTAAATCAATTAATTTTTGTTTGTAGATAGATTCAAATCTTCGAATTTTTACGGATATGTTATCATATCTAGTTACAATATCCTTTTGTACAGTAATAGGCGGTATAACGTGAAAAAATTCACGTTGTTTCGTTATTGGAATTTGATTTCTTGTAGATTGCCTCATAATTTGTAGGTATTGGGATACAAACTTCGTTGATCTCATGTAAAGAGCTAGATATTCAGGCAATATTTTATCCAAATTACAACGATAATAAGTTAGTGACGTTCCAAGAATTATTTTTTCTTTTTCAGTATATAAAACAGCAACAGGACCAACAGTAGCGTTGTGTGCAAACAGTACATCTCTATTTTGTGCCACACCTTTTCTAAATGAATTCGCTCTTTCAGAAGATAAATATTTAGCTTCTGACATGTTTACTGTATCATTTTTTATGCAATTTGCTGATATATACGGAACTCCAGAATCAATAAATTCTTCCTTCCTTGGGTAATTATTTCCATGGTTTCCATCCAGATGACTTATTATCCAACCTCTTTCAATCAACTCGGATAATTGAACTTTCTCCCAATAACATTCATTAATATCAAATTCAGAGTCGAATATGCTTTCTAGAAGTTCATTTGCATTTTGTAGATTTTTTTCAGCATTTTCTTTTGCCCTTGTGATGGCTTCAAAAACCTCATCCAAAATTGCAACAATACGCTGTTGTTCGTGGAGTGATTTTGGAACGCTAACTAGGAGATTTTCCCATTTACTTTTATTTATTATTGGTAGTGTTGCTTGAGAAGAATTTTCAATAACTTGTTTTATAAAAGCTTGTGCTCTTAAAGCATAATAGAAAAATTTATAGTCTAATGTTTTGTTAACTGTTAAAGTATTTATTTGTTGATTGCATGAAACATCTCTATCAGTATAACCAACTTTTCCAATGCTAGCTCCAATACAAACCATAAGTATTGAATTCTTAGGTATATGTCTTGCATTATCTAATCCTTTTTTACTCAAACCTTCATTATCATATCTAATTTCTCCATTTCCCAATATATCTATATCAGCTGGCTTTACAAAGGGAATAAAATCGCCATAATTCTCAGGATTAGAAGTTTTGGGAGTATTTCCAGTTTGTGTACATCCAATTTCTTTTAATTTTTTAATTTCCCAATCCTTGTTCTTCATAACAGCCCCCTAATCATGCTCAATATTTCAGCACTTTCCACATCAAGTGAGATGATTTCATCTAGTATTTCCTGTGGCTCACGTAGCTCTGTTTCGTTCTTTTTATTGGGATTCTTCGCTAATAGGTTATATGTTGTTTTATCCACATCAGCTATATTTACTGTCCAAGAATTTTCAGAGTCCATTTTAGTTTTTTGTAATTCAACAAAATCTGCCAAATCATTTTCATTAAGTGGATTAGTCTTTCCCAGATTTCTATCCAAATTTAGTTGATAAAACCATACTTTTTGTGTTGGCTCACCTTTCTTGAAAAATAGTACGACTGTTTTCACTCCAGCTCCAGTAAATGTTCCACCCGGCAAATCTAGTACTGTATGTAGATTGCAGTTTTCCAAAAGCTCCTTACGCAAGCTTATAGAAGCATTGTCAGTATTAGAAAGAAAAGTATTCTTAATTACAACACCAGCACTTCCTCCAGCTTTAAGTATTTTTATAAAATGTTGAAGAAACAAAAATGCAGTTTCTCCTGTTTTAATTGGAAAGTTCTGTTGAACCTCTGCACGTTCTTTACCTCCAAAAGGTGGATTGGCAAGTATGATATCATAACGATCTTTATCCTGAATATTATCAATATTCTCTGAAAGTGTGTTCATATGTACAATATTAGGCGCTTCTATGCCATGTAAAATCATATTCATAGTACCAATTATATAAGCAAGTGACTTTTTCTCTTTTCCATAAAATGAATGTTTTTGAAGGGTCTCCATATCACTTGTAGATAGTTTTTTGCTATTTTTTAAGTATTCAAAGGCTTCAACTAAAAATCCGGCAGATCCCACAGCACCATCATATATCTTGTTACCAATTATAGGTGCTACAACTTTTACAATAGTCTTAATAAGTGGCCTTGGAGTATAATATTCGCCACCGTTTCGTCCTGCATTTCCCATATTTCTAATTTTATCTTCATAAAGATGTGACATCTCATGTTTTTCAGAATGTGAACGAAATTTTAGTTCATCAACCATATTAATAACTTCTCTAATGTTGTAACCACTTTGCATTTTATTTTTTAACTCACTAAATATTTCTCCAATTTTATACTCTATGGTATCTGCACTTTCTGCATCAGTTTTAAATTTCTTAAGATATGGAAAAAGTTTCAAATCCACAAAATCTTTTAGATCATCACCTGTAAGAGCTTTATGATGATCTATTTTGCCGTCTTCTCCTTTAGGTACTGCCCATGTCTCCCATTTATATTCATGACTTATAATAGGAGTGTACGTCTTACCTGATAGTTCTGCTACCATTTTTTTATCCATTTCCAGATCATCTAGATATTTCAAAAAAAGTATCCATGAAGTTTGTTCTACATAGTCTAGTTCGCTTCCGCAACCCGCATCTTTATGTAATATGTCATCTATATTTTTAAAGGTTTGTTCAAACATTTATAATCCCCCTAGTATAATCAAATTGTAAATTTTCTTTATTAAAATAATCACATCGCTTAAACCAATGTGATTATATTATAATCTTTATTCCTCTTTTTTTCCATAAAATTCAACATAGTTCTTTTTATTATTTAATTAAAAGCGCCTAGCAACTACTATTAATTGTAACAAATATTATATCGTCCAAGCCCCATCCTCATCAACAGTAAACCCATCAGGAGTAACACAATCACAATACATCTTCCCATCTTCCGCAAAAGCATAGCACCCACCATCAATCCACCTCCACAAAGGCTTATCCTTACTACCTCTAACCATTTTGCACTCATCATCTAAGTAATACCAATCCTTGTAATTCTCATCTTGATACCAAGCATCTTGTAATGCATACCCCCTGATATCAAAAATATACCATTCACCGTCAATCTCTTTCCATCCATTCCTAGAAGTATAATAGTATTTATTAGTAGTGTCAGTGCAATACCACCATCCAACATCATTGCGATTCCATCCCAATTTCCATTCTCTATCATACGAACCATCAACTCCAACTAACCCATTAACAATAGCTCTTGCAATAACTTCTGCATTATAAACAGCCGCATCATCACTATCTGCAAATAAACATTCCACTAAAACAGCTGGCATAATAGTTTTATTAAGTACAATAAGATTTCTTGTCTTTACACCCCTGTTAGGTAAATTTAAAGCACCTGATAATGCATTAGATACTTTAGTTGCATATTGGTTTGCTACTTCTGATTTCCCAGCCACACATACTTCTGGTCCACTGCCTCCTCCTGCATTAATATGAATTTCCACATACAATTCTACATCTATTGTTTTAGCTATTTCATTTGCTTCTTTTGATCTTTCATAACAATCCTCGCAGCTATAGCTATTACTCTTATCAATTCTAAGTAAATTAACTCCATAACCTTTTTCCTGTAAATACTGTTCAACTAAAGCTCCTATGGTTCTGGTACAATTGCATTCGTCTAATCTATCAACAACTCCACATCCAATATTTCCACTCGCTGTATGACCTACAGCAATAATAAAATTACTCATTCTACATATCTCCTCTACAATCTTTAATTTTTTTATATTTACATCTAAGTTATATGTATTTCAGCCATATATACTATATATAGAGACAAATTTAACAACAAACACAATGTATGTAAATTAATTACTTTAATTCATATCTCTTAGGTTAAGAAGGAGGTTTGTATGGATTTTAATTATATTGAAGCCTTAGTTACTAGATGTAAGAATAATGATGAAGAAGCAAAAGAAAAATTAGCTGCTGAATTTAGGCCGTTTATTTATAATATTTCAAAAAGAACTTTCATTCATGGTTATAACTCGCACGATATTATCCAGGAATGTTACCAATCACTTTTTAAGTCTGTTTCCATGTACAATTTAGAAAAGCATAGATTTGTTGCTTATGCTACTAATGCAATTAAAAATAATATAAATGATCTAATAAAAAGAATTAAAACTAGAAAATCTACTGAAGGTAGTGATGCATTAAGCTTACATAATGATGTTGAAAATGATTTTCTAGATCTTGAAATCTCAACTGAAATTTCATTATGTGAAATGTGTGACTATGAAGATTTAAAATTAGCTCTTAAGAATTTAAATGAAGAGGAAAAAGAACTTATAGATTTTGTGTTCTATAGAAATTACACTGTTAAGGAATATGCTTATATAAAAAATATGTACTACTCTACTGCTATTCTAAAAAAGAAAACTATTTTAATGAAAATCCTTAATAATATTTCATTGTATTATTAAAATAAACGCCTAACAACTCCAAGGTCAATGTTTCCTTGGAGCTGTTTTTATTATTTATGAATAAATGCTTTGGATTTTTATTTGTGTATATTTTATTCACTTATTCAAAGTCAAAATTATTCACAACCTCTGTAGTTTTATCCACATAACTATCAACAACTCTATCTATTCCATCACAGATATATTTTAAGCTGCAGCCTAGACATTTATCTAATATCCCATCTTCTAACAAAGAACATTTTAAATCATCCTGAAAAGTAGAATTTCTTATTGCTAATGCTATTTGCTTTTTATCAAAGACTTCTCCTTCTTCTGAACTAATCTTAATTTCATCTCTAATCATTTTTAAACACCCTCCATTAATTTATTTACAGCTCTAAAAATTCATCAGCTGCTATTATGGATATATGTTTTAAACTTAAGTATTACATTAAAAACAATGATTGAATTTATATAAACACATTCTCAACCAGCATTTTATAAGCAAATTCTTATATTCTTAAATTCTAAAAAATATATATTCTTATATTGTAAAGTTCTAAAATTCTCAAGAATATATATTCTAAAATTTTTAAGAACTTTAGAATCTCTAGTAAATAGCCATATATCCTTTAAGAGAATACATAGAAATACTGCTAATAAACTAACAACGGAGGATATATAATTTATGGCTAAAAAAAGAACATCAAAGGTTCCTAAAAATGATTTTGAATATGATGAAGGTGAAGTATGCGAATTTACTAACGAAGCTTCTATAGCTGGTGACTGCATATCCTCCTTCTCTTTTGATGATGATTCTGGTACTGAAAAAAATCAACCTACACTTGAATGCAAATCTAATAATGATACTGATATTCAAGAATATCCTAAAGCTAATACCCAAATCAATACTACTTCCATTAGTAATAGCAATACTCAAAATACTATAATTAATTCTATAGAAATAAAAAATACTTTAAGCTCTACAAGGAACATATTTGATAATAGAAAAACTCCTCTTCCTAATGGCGCTGCCCCTGCTATTGATGGTGAAACTCCAACTATTAAAAGAAGCTACACCCTTAGAAGTTCTACCATAAGAAAAATAAATGAATTAAAAAGCATCCATACAGATATCAATATATGTGTCAGCACCATAGTTGATATTGCCATAGATCATTATCATAACCATATTGTAAATGAAGGTGGCACTCAATAATTGAATTTATTTTATCTATTTTAATTTCAGATAATTATTTGTTCTCTAATATGAACTAATATGCTTTATTTCATATATCCTTTGTAGGAGGTGATGTGATTATGGACGTAACAGATTTAATTAATCTTATTGTTAACAATGGCTTTGCTATTGCTGTAGCAGCATATCTGCTAATACGCTTAGAAAAACAAATTGCTAACCTATCTTCATCAATTAATAAGTTAAATACCATAATATCAGCTAAACTTGGAGTAGCTATTGATACAGAGAGCAATACTGATGATTCTCATAAAGTGGCATGAGTAAAAAGGCGATAAACATTGATTCTTAATGTTTATCGCCTTTTCAATCTCCTACTGTAGCAACATATATTTTATTCTTACATAAAATCTTTAGCAAAAAGTATATCTACCATGTAATTATCCTCTAATGTATTTAATTATTTATAATTTATCTTTTACTACTATTAGAATTTCCTTTAATAATTACATCGTAATTGATTTTTAATATTGGGCATACATATATGATTAAAAAATTTTTGCTTTATTATATTAATACCTATTATCATATATGTAGGCTCCAACACATAATATACTTTCTCCATGAAAATTTTATATTTCTAATTTCATGAAAATATATATTATTTTTGAATCAAACTAATTGAATCCAAATTTGATTTTGCTAATTACTTCAAAATGAAGTCCTAGCTTAATTAAAATCATTATAATCACAATTGTAAGCATAGCATTTATTGCTAAATTCATTTTTGGATTATTTCTCTTTTTAACCATTTTCATTATTGTTACCTCCTCATTCTAAGCGTAATCCATTTGTGTTTAAGCACAAAAAAATTCATAAGCAAGCATAAAAATATCTTACTTATGAATATAATACACCAATATATAAAATTTTTCAACATATATTATATCACATTTTAATTTTATATGTCAATTATTATTTTATATTTTGTTTTTATTATCTATATTTATAGTTGATATACGATAAAATACAATGAGTTAAGATGGACAGAATAAAGCTATTTATAGTTACGACGTATTTTTAAATTTAGCTATAGCTTCATTCAGTCCATCTTTTGTGATCCAATAACGTCGCTTCGCTCCTAAGGAAGAGAAATTCAATATATTTTATAGATTACGCTGTTTTTAGTACCTATATGTTATGGTTGTATATTCTAATCAATTATAAAATCTATATATCTTGAACTTCTCATTTATTGTTGTAGCCTGCGGCAGCAAGGAATAAACATATTGGAGCACTGCGTGCTCCTTGTGGCTGCGCCACTCTATTAGTTTAGTTTTATTTTTACGTGCTTAATTTAAATTATCTTTATATACTACTAACTAGTTTATAATTAATTATATTTTATCTACATTTTTTTATTATAGCTATTATTTGTATACCTATATACGCATTTTCTAAAGGACAAGTTAATTTATCTGACAGTTCTTTGTGTGCCTCATCCACCACCCAAAAACGGACAGGTCATACAGCGACAAACTTCTAACATTGTAAAAGTCTCCTCCTCACTCGGAGCCTTTTACAAAGTAAGAATCTGTACGCTATCTGCCTAGTCCATTGTTTGGGTTCCCGGTGGGGCACTTCGGGATGGAGATTTTAATGATTAAATTTAAATGTATAAATATACCGTTATATTCTTTTTTAATTAGTATAAGATCGATATTCCATCCCTCTGGCTGGAACTTTTGTTTATGGTTCTTTTTTAGTTTATTATAAAATTATTGTACTTGGTGCAGAGAAATATAAAGATAAGGTTTAGTTGGTCAGACAAGCTGACAATGATTTTTTGGGGGCTTAGACATGCCCTCACAATTATATAAGAAAGTTTTAGTAATGTGACGGCATGCCTATCTTGTACAGGCTTAGTTTTATTACTATAATGCTTGATTATATAATTTTCCCGCTCTAAAAATCCAATCACTAAAAATAATAAATTATATTAGAGGGAAATTATTTTTAGTGATACGATTTTCAGAGCTGTTAACTACTTTCATTTATGTAGAAGTATTAAAAAGCCAGTCCAAGACCGCCCCCATTGAGAAACTCTATATTATACCTTTTATATATTTTTTTCATATAACATAATACATTTATTTAAAATACAGCTCAAGACACGCTTCACTTTTGGTCTTGACCTGTATTTTAAATAAATGGGTAAAATTAATATGAAAAATCTATGTGATATTATGCTGCTCAGTTGGACATGCTGTTTTTAAAGTATTGGTTGGACCTTTATGAATATGGCTTGTACTATTTTCTTTCACTATTTTTTCCTGGTGCTAAAGTACTTGTCCATATTGTTGCTTTATATATGAGGGATTCCTCCCCCTATGTATTTAGTATGGTAACTCATCACATGATAGGCTTTCTAATATATTTTCATGTTCTACATTTACTTGTTTATAATATTCTTCCATGGCTTTTTCTATATCCTCATTTCTTTCAGCTTCGTAATCTACAAAACTTCCACCATCAATTCTACCTCTAAATGACTTCCAAAATTCATAATCGTCATTTGTAACACAAAAGATTCCCTTTCTTCCTATATTCTTGTTATAGCTTAATTTCAACCCATAAAGACTTAAAGGAGCTCCATCATACTCAATAATTATTGAACCATCCTTTAGCTTATAAGCTGTTTCAGAAAATCTAAACCTTTCATCTTCTCTTAAATATCTGTACTCTGCTATTAATGTTTTTGATTCATATTTTCTCTTTTCCACTTTTATGACCACCTTTTCTTTTTAGTTCCTCTCCTCCCATATTTTTATTATTCCCACTTTTAAAAATTTTAGACATTATTTATGTACAAAAAAAAGCACCTTTTTAGGCACTTTTGCTTTTTATAATTTATTCTCCAATGCATAGTTTCATATATCCTCTTATTGCCTTACTAACATCTTTTCCATTCCTATGACAATAGGCTTCAAAGTCTTCATATAACTTGATTTCACATTCCACATGAAGCTGTTTAGTTGGTAGTTTTTCTCTTTTAGTTTTCTTTTTATTTTCCATTATTCTTCCACTCCTTCCCTGTAAAATAGTCTATCCAATAAACAAAATTCTTATACTAAATTGCATTAAAAAACATACAAATAAGTACAAGTAATTACGAATATTCGTTCGCACCTTTGGCGATAATTATAATATAAAGATTCAGAGAGGATTTGAGAAACATGAGAATATTTTCATTTACAAAATGGCTTACTACTAAAGAAGCTTTTAATTCATATAGTCACTATAAATCATGGCTTTCTATTTTTTCAAAAGAAGAGGCTAAAAAAACTGATTTATATTATCACGAAAAATACCAGTATTTTTTAGATTACTTGCAAACTGAATGGGATTAGCAGCATATTGCCTGCTAGTTTCCTATTTAAAAATCCATAAATGAAAGGAATAAACCTAATGACATTTACGACATGGCTTATAAAAGAAAAAGGTTTTGTATCAAAAGCTCAATTTGATTCACTTGTAAATACATTACCTTACGCTGGAAGAAGAAAATTAATCCTATACTATAAAATAGAATATAAACATTACCTTGATACAAGGCCAATACAGCTTGAAATTGAAATAAAATAATCCTGGAGAGGTCCTCTCCAGGATTATTTTATTTCTTTTAATATCTCCACAAAATGCAGAATTTACTGCCAAAATTATGGGACAAGCCTCTGTTGTTTTTTGGGCTAATACTTAAGCTCCATAGAAAATAAATATTGTACAGGGGTGAGCGCAGCGAATTTCCCCTTTACAATATTTATTTTCTATTGGTATAATTGCTCTCCCAAAAAACATTATTTTAGATAAGCTCCATTACTATAATCTTAAAATCCAATTTTTCTTTATCCAACACTATATCTATTTATTGAAATTATTTTTATTAATGGAGCTTGTTTAAAATTTCCTTTTTGGTACTTCCATATACCATAAATTATCTATCTCTATAAATAAAAAAGAATGATCTACTAGGGTGTAATAGAACATTCTGAATACTGGTTAATATTTATTTAATGGGGAATAAATAATGTTTAACTACTTTATATTTATATAATACTTGAGATTTGTGACAGCAATATGACAAAATTAAATTTATATTATCTGCTGCATTTACTAGTATTACGCAAAAGCATCGCAAATCATTTGATATGCGATGCTTTACTTTATTGTTTATTTTTACTAATGCATAATATTTCACTACTAGAATTACTAATTTAATTTCTTATGTTGAATATACTGCTTAAATGTATATAATATTATAAATTGTATAACAAAAATGATAAGGGTTGCCGCTAATACAACTAATATTTTTTCCCATAATTCTAATGTAGTAAAGGATAGTGCATAAAAATAACATACTATAGATGTCACAAATATACAAAGATATAAGCTATTTTGCTTCTTTACAGTTTTACCTTTATACATATCATTCATCTCCTTTCAATATAATGCTATTATTAATTAATTATAACATATATTACAAACATCCCATTATTTAGTTTTCAAAGAACATCTTTTTATCGATTACTACGTCAAATTTACAGACTATGCATTACTGTTCTTAATATTAAATTACTTTTATTTCATAGGGCGCCGTCAATGTACTTGCTTTTCTGCCTGTCCTTATTAGTAATGAGTGTTATTGAAGCGCAAGAAACCGAATCACTAAAAATAATTTCCTTATTAATATCTATTCTATTATTTTTAGTGATTGGATTTCTTAAGCGGAAAGAACGCCATTACTAAAAAGGACTAGCAGGTAAGCATGTACATTGTGGACCTGCCCTCACCTTTCAATAATCCTTATCTCTATCCTGTGAGGGCAAGTCCAAGGCGCCCCTTTCCTTATGCGTATGCATCCTTTCTCCATAAATCATATAATAAACCAAATAGGACTTCTCCATAATCTTTAGAATAATTCCTTATCTCCATAACTTCTCATCATTTCATAGGATTTAAGGCGCAGCCTTTAATCCTATCACTACACTTAAGCTAACATCTGAAGAAAGTGTCAATGTAATACTTGGAGCAAAGCTCCTTAGTATTACATATTGACTCTTTCTGGAGTTAGAATTCAGAAGTAAATTCAAAGGATCCTCTTTGAAAAGAAAAACATTAACTTTCTCTTCTCATTCTCACATTTCAACAAAAACTCTTATCTGCTCATGCAGCATTATCTCCAGTATTACAATACACCAAAAACTATAGTAACACCTTCTCCACAATCTGCACCAGAAACCCCCATTACCACAAAGAAGGCATGTACATTTTGCTAAATAACGTTTCCCGAAGTGTGCAAGCCCCTTGTGGGCTTGTAGCATTTCGGGACAACGACTTATTCTAGCGAAGTGTGCATGCCTTCTTGCGCTCCATCGGGTACCCAAATAAAGGACTAGTCTAATGCTTAGAAATTCTCGACTTAGATGAAGTTGGAGCTTGCCGGAAAATTCATATAAGTCTCTAGAATTTCTTGCTGATGACCTGTCCCTTTTTTGGGTGATGGATTAAGCGCCCAGATAATTACTCAATAAAGTAACTTGTCCTTCAAAAAATACGTATATAGTAGTAACAGATGTATACATATGAATAAGCTTTATAATTAACCATATGTATATGAATATATCAATAATTACTCACCCATAAGAATGACAAGAAACTATGGAGTGGCGCAGCCACAAAGGAGCACGCAGTGCTCCTTAATAAATTTATTCCTTGCTGCCGGCAGGCCATAAAAACAATAAGAAGTGCAAGCTACAATATGATACTTTCAAGTAATCTATATTCCATGAATAAAGCTTATAAAAAACTGCTTAAAGACCTTGTTGTAGCTTGTATTTCTTTTCCTTTGTTTGAGCGTAAGCGAGTTAAAATTAAGGTAATAGGCTAGCTTTAATGAAATAACCTGCAGTTGAACCTATACAATATCAACATACTTTTATATAAATATTGCATGAATACTAATAAGCTTGTCTATTACTTCCTTATTGAATATAGGAACATTAACTTTTGACTTAAAGGTGTAGCCTTGAAATCAAAAGCTCCCCCTTAATGAAATTGCAGAATAAAGAAACAATGTAATACCACAAAGCAGAGCTTCTCAGTATTACATTGTTTCTTTCTGTACTTAAATTTAGTCTGACTCTTAAAACTATTTCAATCCACGCACCTTTAAGGATGCGACCAATCTAACCCTTATCGGATTCCAAATACTATTTCGATCCACACACCCCTGAAGAATGTGACTATATTAACCTAAATTTAATCCGACTCGTAATATTATTTCAATCCACGCACCTTTAAAGGATGCGACCTAATTTTTATCTGATGTCTAGCCGCTCTAACACTCCCACTTATATAAGCTGGAGATAACAGCGGCACGACCCTAGATAAGTTCAACTAAAATTCAGATGGGGATCAAACCCCACCCGAATCAAGTTTCACTTGATAAACTATTGAAAAATCATATGTATACTATAATTTTTCAATTATAGTAACCCCATTTATAAGATCTTTATCAATAATTATTTCATAATCCTTGATGCTTCTGGCAGGACTATTTATATTTTTAACTTTTACTTTTTCAAATAAAATATGTGAAGGTGCGTTTCCAAGTGATGTTTCATGCTCAAATACTATTAACTTTCTGGCTGCCATCTTTCCTCTTGATGCTGAGTGGTCATGTTCAAACATATTAATTAATGCTTCCCATAATAAATTTAAATCATCTTCTGTAAATCCTGTAACTCTTTTTGCAAGTTCTGCTGAAATATAACCTTCTACTCTGTAAAGACCATAAGGCACAATATACTTTCTTCCCATTTCTCTTGCTCTTCCATCAATCTCATTAGCTGCTGCCATTCTTAGTATAGTTACCTCTTGTTGAAATATTGGATCTATACTCTTTGCAAAATTAATTTGTACTGGTCCTCTTACAACTCCACAATTAACTTTAAGAGACATTACAGCTCCAAAGGCCCTTATATCATAAAAATTATCACACATAAATTTAGTTAATTGTTTTTGCAAATCTTTATCTTTAGATAATTCCTTTTTTTCTTTTTCAGTTGTATTTTTAACTCCAATGAAATCATACGCTTTTTGATGTTGTGAATTTAGAATTGCACCATCTTTTACATAAATATCATATCCTTGCGCATCTTCTTTTGCAAGCTCTACATAATTTCTAATTTTACGTTTTATACATACGTCAGTAACAATCCCATGTCCTGTTTCTGGGTCTATTCTTGGAGTATTTCCTGCCTCTGGGTCACCATTAGGATTTCCATTTTCAACATCAAAAAATAAAACAAATTCATATCTTTTACCTATAACATTACTCATTTTTTTCCTCTTTTCTAGTATAGAACCATTGTGTTTGATGATAATATCCTAAAATAAATTCTCCCTGTTCATCTAATGATAAATTTTTAGGAAACATATTAATCTTCTGTAAAATTTGATCTTTCAGTTTTTTTAAAGATATTTTTCTTCTTCCATTTGGCATATTATATTGTAATAGTTTTAATAAAACAGGAAAGGCCGATATTGGTGTTGTGGATGCACTGATAAAATATTGATCCTTAATTGCATTTATATTTCTTCCTTCTAACTGTGCTTTTTCTACAACTGCAAAAAGTCTTCCTAATTGATATGGAATGCTTGAACTATTTTCATTTAAACTTACAGTTATATTTTCCTGTACCTTATGTTTTCTTATTAAATAGGCCTTTATTATTGCAGCACGCTTATAATTTATATCTTTATCATCTCTAATTCTAGTAATAATTATATTATATAAAGGTCCTGGATACATTCTTCCAGTAAGTATTGAATTCATCAAGCCTCTACTTATTGTTGGTGATATCTTTTTATCATTTGAATTTTTTATTAATGTTTCATTTAATATCATCCACATAGGAATTAATCTTTCATTTCCTATAATTTTTAAATTATCATAATGATTTGCTATTTTATTTATAAAGCATCCCAAAGAATTTTCTTCATAAAATGCTATGCCTAATCTTGCATTGCTAGGAGTAATTCCAAGTAATGCAAG
>JAJXWH010000026.1 GCA_021781745.1 Bacillota bacterium
TAATACTTATATTAATGATTTGTTCATTATTTGTCCATATTTAAATCTGCTTCGTAGATTGTGTGTTTCTGCTACTCTCAAAAGTTATCCACAGATTTGACTTTATTATAAATTCCTATAGAGTAAAGAAAAGCAGTAAATTTTATTAAATATAATTTACTGCCTATGATTCAAGACTAGTATAATTTTAGCACTTACAATCTGTAATTCTTTCTATTTACAAACATATTTAGGAATGTCAATACTTCCCTATCCCTTCTACTTCTAAAACTTATAATTTTACGATTGAGAGACAAGTGTTCCGCTTGCAGAAAAAGTTCCATGATTAGTATTAATAGATGCTGATATTACTTCATTATTTAAAGTTCCTTTAACATGATATTGTATTCTGGCTATTAAGCTTCTAGCTTGTCCTGAAAATTCAAAATTATTTCCACTAATTTTACCATTATAGAATTCACTTTTAGCTCCCATTCCTTCAAGCACACCTGATAAAGAATTCCCAGTTATCACAAGTGTAATTCTGCCTTTTTGAATTCCAAACGGAGTGCTCATTGTGATATTATATATTCTTGTCAATTTAAATACGCCCCCTCATTTAAAATAAATTTATTAATTTTATATTAGAATATGATAAAAAGAATTCAGAATTACTAATTAAGCCATAAAAAATAAACGGTAAAATAATATTTTTGAAAAGTTACATTTTTTCTAATTTTCTAACATTTTAGTAAAATATACAAAAATATCAAGTTATATGATATTATAATTTTGTACTAATAGTACAATTTAAATTAACTTTGTATATTTAGGGGGATTATTTTGAATAATGAGTTTTATAATACAAAAAAATCTTTAATTAAAGAGAAAGATGATATCATACTAGACGTTAATAATAATTTTATAAACCTAACACAATTTAGTAGAAGCGAATTATGTGGTAAAAATATTACTAAAATTTTTAATAAATTATTTAGAAACAGTAATGAAATTAATATATCTGACAAAGAATCTCAAGCAGTTCTGTTTACTAAAACTTTTGAAGTAAGATTTATTAACATACAAAAATTTAAAGGTATAGATAATATTACCAATGTTTATATTTTTAATGAAATAGAAAATTCACGGTTAGACGATAAACTTCTTTTTGTTGATAATTTAATAAATGATAACAAGATGGGGATAGGAATTTATACTGCAAATGATTTTAAACTTATTAAAGCAAATCAAAAATATTTATCTTATATGCCAAAACCATTTAACACGAAAGATATAATATATGGAAAATGTATAGATGAATTTATTCCTAATTTTGAGGCATCTAGTGCAAAAAAAATATTAATAAATATTATAAAGAATAATAAACCAGCTTATTTTACTGAATTACATGGACATATTTTAGGTAAAAATGATTATTGGGATATTACTATTACACCAATATCTGAAAATGGCGAAGTAAAGTACATTATGTCTATACTTGAGAACGTTAGTGATCGAGTCTTAAGTAGAAAGCATATACAAAGAAAAAATAAGCAATTGAAAAGTGTTATAGAAAGCGTTGAAGATTTAATCTCAATAGTTGATAAAAACGGTAAGTATATTAAACAAAATTATATAATAAAATCTTTATTCGGATTGAATGAAGATAATAATTATGTGGGATACTCATGTAATGTAGGAAAATTTTATGATTTTTCCGGTAGCCCTATCCCTTACGATGATTTATGCTTTGTTAAATTGTTAAAAGGTACAAAAATTAAAGACCAAAAACTTAAGTATGTTTACAATAATAAAGAATATTATTTAAATTGTAATGTAATTCCTATTTTTGATAAAAACAACCAGCTTGATACTGGTGTGATAGTAATTCAAAATATCACCGAACTTGTAAAAAACAACAATCTCATATCAAAACAAAATAAAGAACTTGAAGTAATACTTAATAACATTTATGATGCATTAATAGTTATAGATAAATATGGTAACTTTACTAGGACAAACAAAGCCTTAAACAAAAACTTAAGAAAAAATCATTTTATGACAACTACTGATAAACTTGAGGATTTTATCCTTAATAAAACAAAGTATTACGATAATAATGATAGAGAGTTAGATATTAAAGATTTACCTATCTTTAAGGTTTCTAAGGGTATAACCGTAAAACAGCAACGCGTGATAATTAAAAATGAATATAATAAAGTTCATCTTGAAATAAGTGCTGTGCCTATTTTCGATGAAAAGAGAAATTTTGAATACGGAATAGTTCTTGCTCATGATATCACACATATTATTGAAAACAATAATAAAATAAAACATCAACAACAGCTCATTATAAAAACAGAGCAAGAGAAACTAGATACAATCGAAAAAGCACTAGCTATGAAGGATGAATTTATTTCTTTAATCTCACATGAATTTAAAACTCCCTTAAATGTAATTTATTCAGCGGTACAACTAATTGAATATGCTTACATTAATGAAATGCCAGACAAAGCAAAAAGTTTAATTAAAAATATAAAACAAAATACATTTAGACAGCTGCGTCTTGTAAATAATTTATTGGATATTACAAGAATTAATTCTGGCAGATTTAAATTACATATTAAAACTATTGATATTGTATCATTAACAAAGCAAATTTCTCAATCGGTTAGACTTTATTCAGATCAAAAGAATATTGAGTTGATCTTTAAGTGCAGTTTAAAATGTAAAAACATCTCTACTGATGATGAAAAACTTGAGCGGATCATCTTAAATTTACTTTCTAATGCAATTAAATTTACAGATGCAGGTGGTAGTGTTACTGTTAGCCTCAACGAAGATATAAAAACAAATACAATAATAATACAAATAACAGATACAGGCCTTGGTATCCCAAAAGATAAACAAGAACTCATATTTGAAAGATTTGGACAGGTGGATAGCAATTTATCACGACAAGCAGAAGGAACAGGAATAGGTTTATCCCTTGTAAAGAAGTTAGTTGATGTTTTAAATGGAAAAATAGAGCTGGAAAGCGAACCAGGCAACGGTAGTACTTTTAGAATAACTTTGCCTATAAACGAACATATAGGTAACGAAGATACAAATACTTCACTTTTTGAAGGAAGTAATAGATTAGTCAATTCACTAAATGTTGAATTTTCGGATATTTATTTATAATAGACAAAGCCATATAACACTTAAGCATGTTTAAACAAAACTAGGTACAAGACATCTATTACATTAGATCAAAAGACCTTATATAGACTACTGATACCTAGTTTTCTAGTCAAACATTAAAAAATAGTATTTATGATTTCTATTATAATTTATATGTATAACTTGTAATTTATTAATATATTGAGAATATGTATTAAATACCCAGTAAATTTCATAAATAATATGACCTTATTTATATTCCTCTAATATTTGCAATAAATCTTCAGTATCAAAAGGTTTCTTAATATACCCTTTTGCCCCTAATTCTAAACATTCATCTTTAACATCTTCATATCCTACTGCCGAAATTATAATTACAACTGCTTCAGGATTAATGTTCATTATTTCTGATAAAACCTGAATGCCTTCTCCCGTGGTTTCGGACATGTTTAAGTCTAGAATCACAATTTCTGGGCCTGCATTCTTAAACATCTCAATAGCATCATCTTTAGTTGATGCTTCAAACATTATAAATACACCTGCTCTTTTAATAATCTTTTTTACAAACATTCTCATATACGATGAATCATCAACAATTAACACTTTTTTCATATTAAAAACTCCTTTAAAACTTTAATTTTCTATAATCTTAAAACTCCTCTAACAGAATAAATTTCTTATTTCAATAAAAATTCTATTACACTCATCTATTTGTTGTTCTTTAGCTTTTTCCTCAAGTTTTATTGCTAATTCATGAACAGATGTGATTCTTAAAGTTCCAGAGGACCCCTTTAACTCATGAGTTAACTTAGCTAACTTACTAAAGTTATTGTTCTTAATTGAATCTTCAATACCACCCAGTAAATCCGGAAGACATCTTATATAGTCTTCAAATATTTCTTTTGCATCCTCTTCTTCAAGTCCTGTAATTTTAATAAAATTATCAATATACTTATCTAAAATACTACTATAATTAACTTCAGGCTCTTTTTGTCTAATACTTTCTTCTATCATGCTAAACATAATATCAAAATTAATAGGCTTGCTAATATAATCATCCATTCCAGCTTTAATACATTTTAAACTATCACCTTCCATGGCATTTGCAGTTACTGCAATAATTTTTGTATGCTTTTTATTACCTTCAAGCTGTCTTATCTTTGCTGTACTTTCATATCCATCCATTACAGGCATCTGACAATCCATAAAAACAATATCATAATCTTTCTCTGATACAGCTTTTAATGCTTCGCTGCCATCTAATGCCACATCACAGTCCATATTACGTGATTTTAACATACTTATGAATATCTTACGATTTACTTCATTATCTTCAACCAATAAAATCCTTGGCTTTAATTGAGTCTGTATTTCTTTAATGCCACTTTCCATTTCAATTTCATGTTTTTCTTCCTCTTCTTGATTCAATCCTAATGCCACAGCTACACATCTGATTAAATCATCTCGCCTAATAGGCTTGGTCAAATACGATGAAAAACCGAATTCCTTTGCCGATTTACCGCATTCTCTTTTTGCATATGAAGTCAATAGTATAAGTTTCACATCTTTTGCAATAGGAATATTTTTTAGAGTAGTAGCAAGTTCATAACCACTCATACCTGGCATTTCATAATCTATGATAGCAATATTTATTTTATTGTTTGTATTTGCGTTGGAAATAATTGTAGTTATACCAGAACCAGCATCCCCGGCTTCATATACTTTCAATCCGTTTTCTTGAAGATATAACTTTACAATTTCACGATTATTTGCATTATCATCAATTACTAAAATATTAGCTTGATCAAGTTCTTCAAACATGCATATTGGTTCTGCAGCCCTTTTTTCAATCTTTAACTTCACATTAAATTTAAATGTTGAGCCTTCCCCAAATTTGCTTTCAACACAAATTTCGCCACCCATCATCTTAACCAATTCACTTGATATGGCAAGTCCAAGTCCTGTTCCACCATACTTCCTAGTAGTAGATGTATCTGCTTGACTAAAAGATTGAAATATATTAGAAATATTCTCTGCTTTAATTCCAATTCCAGTATCTTTTACTTCAAAAGAAAGTAAAGCTACTTCATTCTCTTCCTCTAAACAATCAATAGCAACTGAAATTTCACCACTTTCAGTAAATTTTACGGCATTACTTATAAGATTATTTAATATCTGTTTAAACCTTGATGGATCACCAATAACTACTTCTGGAACATTTGCTTTAATCATAGAATAAAGCTCAATACCTTTATTCGTGGCTTTTGGTACAAGAAGTGAAACAGCATCTTCTATTGCAGTTCTTAAATTGAACTCAATGCATTCCATAGTTAACTTTTTAGCCTCAATCTTTGAAAAATCTAATATATCATTGATAATATATAACAACATTTCTGAAGCAGATTTTGCTTCACGAATAAATTCCTTTTGTTCTAAGGATAAATTAGATGTTTCCAATAACTCAAGAAATCCAAATATTCCGTTTATAGGTGTTCTAATTTCATGAGACATATTGGCAAGAAACTGACTCTTAGCAATATTCGCTGCCTCTGCCTCCACTTTTGCCTTATACAATTCCTTTTCCGCAAGTCTTTGATCTGTAATATCTTCAGCAGTGCAAATTAAGTATTTAATATTGCCTGCTTCGTCTAATTCAGGTTTACACTTAATTTGAAGAAGCCTTTCTTCACCTTTCCAGTTTTTAATCTCAAGTTCCTTTTCTGCAGTTTCATTGCTTTGAAATAACTCCCAATTATTTTTTGAAAGTTTATTTGCAGTATCTATATCAAATATATCATATAAATCTTGATATTCTAACTCACTTTTTTCTTTCCCAAAAAATTTTGCATGAGCTTCATTTACTGTCGCATACGATGTCACATTCTTTAGGGCCCAAATCTGTGATTGAGAATTATTAAGTAAAATAGCTTGCCCATTAATCGTTGCTTCATATTCTTTTTCTTTTGTAATTCTTACCCTTTTGTATGCGAAAGCTCTTGATATGTTTTTTAAAATATCAATTACTTCCTGCTCCCACTCTATAATTTTTGATAAATTCTCATATCCAATAAAACCAATTGTTTTATTTTGATTTTTTAATGGGATAATAAGAGATGATTTTATTCCTTCTTTTCTAAAAGCTTCCGCTTCAAATATTGCTTCTAAAGGAATTTCCTCAATATTATTTATCGTAACAATATCATTATCCTTAATTTTACGAATTAACCAAGGAAAAGCATAAACTACCTCTTCCTCTTCAATTTCCCTTTTAGGCTTTATATTTATCTTACTCCATTGACCTTCTATCTTCATAAAAGTAGAATCTTCTAAAAAATAATAAATATAAATTCTATCCAAATTAAAGAATGTTCCAATCTCTCCCAATGATTTTTTTAACTCAGCTACATAATTAACACTATCAGCCTCCATTAATTTATGAAAAGTATTATGCAATAAATTTAGATAATCATTGGAATTCTTACTTTTTAAGTTAACCTCTATATCACTCACAAACTCCCTCCCAAAATTTAAAACTCACAAGTTTTAGTAATAAAAAGAGTTAATTCCTCTAATAAATCTATCTCATAAGGTTCTAAAAGTGCATTACCCTCTTTATCATATACGACTTTAACTACAGGCCGCATAGGCATAGAGTTATTTTGCCTAACTACCAAACCTTTTTCGTTTGAGCTTAATATTACGCTGCTACCTGTTGGGAAAGCTGCTATATTCATCGTAAATTTTCTTACAATTTCTTCATCAAAATAAGTATTGCTCATGCCCACTAAATACTCAATAGCCTCATAGACAGTTTTGGGCTCACTTGTACTTCTACCAGTTATCATATTATCAAACACATCACATATGGATACTATTTTTGCAAATTGATTAATTTCATTACCTTTTAATTTCAAAGGAAAGCCGCTGCCATCACTTCTTTCATGATGCATTAAGGCTGTAACCTTAACATATGCACTCCAAATTTGCTGATTTCCTAAAAATTCATAGCCAACCTTAGGATGATTAAGTTCAATATAATGATCTAATTCTTCCTTTGTCTTAAATTCTGATAAAAGTTTCTTATCATTCATAAGTTTTATTCTGCCTATATCATGCAGAATTCCAGCTGTAGCTATATCTTTAAGCTTTGACATGTTATAACCCATGTGAGTTCCTATTATTGTCGCTAAAACACAGACATTTACCGAATGTGAATATATATTATTATCGCTTGCACTTATTTCTGCAACATTTATTAAAACATCCTTATTGGATAGTATATCTTCAATTACTGAATTCACTGAATTCATAACACTACTATTATCAGTTTTTCCTTCACGGCAATATCTATCAATCATCTCCTTAACAGCATGCTTACTCATTTGCCTTGTCTTTTCAGAAATGGTTTCTTCAATAACAACATTTCTTGATATATCGTCTTCAATATATACCGAGTAAATTCCAAGTTCTTTAATTCTTTCAATAAAATACGGCTTTAATTCTACTCCAGCACTAAGTAATACTCGGCCGGCTTCATCATAAATCTGCTTTCCAAGAATTTCGTTTCCCTTCAAACTAGAGACACTTACAACTCTCATATTTTCCTCCAAATGTAATAATTAATTATCTATACTATCCATTAAATAATATAAACCTCCTTATAAATTATACTGTTTTTAGACAAAACTAACCAGTTAAATTTTAGTTCTTTTTCATAAATGAATGCAAATAAAACAAATAACTTAAATTTACTTTTATATAAAAATAAAAAACACCTACTTTTAGCAAGTGTTTTTAAAATAATTATGAGCTTTTTTAACACATTTCTCATATTAAGTGCCACAGAAAGTTCTATATCTGCAGGAAGACTTTGGTGGCAATGCAGCGTAATCAAACTGCTCTAATGTATGCGCATAAGGATTTGATAGAACATTAAGTAATTTTGTCATAACCCTATAATCTCCATGTTCGGCTGCTTCTAATGCCTCCTCCACTCTATGATTCCTAGGTATAATAGCAGGATTAAAACTTTTCATCAATGCATGGGAATAGTCTTTCGATTCATGCTGTCTACCTTTTCTTTCCTTCCATACCTCGTACCACTCAGTAAATGCATTTGTTTTAAACATGTCTATATCTGTAAACCTTTCAAAAGTTAGTGCATTAAAGGAATTTGTATAATCTGCATTATATTCCTTCATCATATTGAGAAGTGCATAAATAAGTGATTCGTCTTCAGCTTCTTCATTAAATAGCCCCAATTTTGCTCTCATTCCTGACAGCCAGTTATTTTTATATAAATCTGCAAAATCTGAAACTGCATCTTGTGCCAATTCCACAGCTTTATCCTGATTATCACTAATAAGTGGTAATAGAGTCTCAGCAAACCTAGATAAATTCCATCCTCCGATATACGGTTGATTTCCATATGCATATCTTCCTTCTCTATCAATGGAACTAAATACTGTTTCAGGATCATATGTATCCATAAAGGCACATGGACCATAATCTATTGTTTCGCCGCAAATAGACACATTATCTGTATTCATTACTCCATGAATAAAACCAACCAGCTGCCATTTTGCAATTAAGGAAGCCTGACGTTTAATTACTTCTTTTAAAAGGAAAAGATATGGATTCTCATCTGAATACCCATCTGAAAAATGACGCTTTATGGTATAATCGGCCAAAGCTTTAATTTCTTCAAAACCGCCATACTCTGCAGCGTATTGAAACGTTGCAACACGAATATGACTTGCAGCCACACGAGTAAGAATTGCACCTTGCAATTCAGTTTCTCTAAAAACTAACTCACCTGTTTTAACAACAGCTAAACTTCGAGTAGTAGGAATACCTAAGCCTTTCATCGCTTCACTTATTATATACTCTCGAAGCATCGGACCAAGAGCTGCTCTTCCATCCCCGCCTCGTGAATAAGGCGTTCTTCCTGAACCCTTAAGCTGAATATCATATCTATCCTCAGATGGAGTAATTTGCTCGCCAAGGAGAATAGCACGACCATCTCCTAACATGTTAAAGTATCCAAATTGATGTCCGGCATAAGCCTGAGCTAAAGGTAACGAACCTTCAGGAATCTTGTTCCCAGAAAACACTTCTATGCCATCTTTACTTTCCAGATACTCTATATTTAAACCAAGAGAAGTAGCAAGTTTATGATTTAGAATAACCAGCTCTGGTCCTCTTACAGGTGTTGGATTTTGTTTGCTAAAAAATTTTTTAGGTAAATTAGCATAACTATTATCTAAATTCCAACCTGTTTTAATTTTTACTTTTGTATCTTCCATGGTATCTCCCTTCTTCTATCTTTTGTATTTAACCTTTATTTTAATTACAAAAATGATGACATTCTATGATATATTTTAGTTATCTACTACTATATCAAAACAATGACATCCTTTTTAGTATCTGCTTCTATTAATTTATTATACCTTTTCATATAAAAAGTGAATCGTACCTTATCCTTATTTTCATTTTCAATCTCCTCCAAACTTTGTTTAACCTATAACATATAGGGGCATCGAAACTATATAACAATACTACTACGATAATTCTTTTAATGTTATAGTGTGTCACTGTGTTCTGGAATATGTAAAAGAGAGAACGGATGTATTTAAAGAATTTTGCCGTGTTCTTAAGCCTAATGGAATTATATCTATTTTAAAGCCTCCCATAAGTGCATCTGTTTCAAAAAGTATATTCAGACAAAGCTAAATCAAAAACTAGCTTAATAGTAAATACTAAGCTAGTTTCGTTTTTAAATATTGTAATCTTCTCCTTTATTATGAATTTAATCAAAATATCTTCATACAGATAAATAACTATGTATAAAAATGAAATATCTATTAAAACTCAATTTTATCAATAAGCTTAAATATCTTTTCTTTTCCTCGTAATTTTTCATACCACTCTTTTTTTATATTATCATAACCATAAATAATTCCTGCTAGCCCGCCTGATACTGCCGCTGTTGTATCTGTATCGTATCCCATGGCTACAGCTTTCTTAACTACGTCCTCATAAGAATTGCTCTCCCTGATGACTTTAATGCTACTCTTTAAACAATCTACTACATATCCTGTTCCAGACTCTAATAATATATTATCAGGCAATATATTATTTTCTAATTCATTTAGATGCTCATTTTTACTTTCATATATCTTCTTCAACGTTGAAACTGCATTACCATATGCTTCTTCAAAGCCTTTTTCTAACAATAAATTCTTCGCTATTAATGAATAAAGTGCGCAACATACTTGGCAGCATACATTTCCATGGGTAATTAAAGATTGTTTATGAGAAAATTCTACTAACTCTTCATCTGTTCCCCTGTGCAACAATGGAATTCCTAGAACTCTCATAAGTGAACCGTTCCCTTTACCTTCTGGGATTATTAGTCCGCTCTCAAGAGGTGATACTCCATTTCCATATATTCTAAGTGCAGCAAGTGTTTGATTTCCAACATCAAATACAATTTTGTCTACAGCCCAAAGCCCATTATTTAACCATTTAAATATTTTATATGCTAAATTATCAACATCAAAACCTCTGGACTCTATGTAACTATCTAATACACACAAAAATTGCGCACTATCATCAGAATAAGTCCCTATCGGGACATCAGTATATGATTTTTTAAACCAACTTGGTGGGTCCAAATCTATTTCTTCTAATTTAGGTATTTGAGAAGCTTCATAATACTCATACGGAACGCCCACTGCATCCCCTATTATTAATCCCCATATTCCTCCCAATATTTTATTTTTTGAGTATGATTTATTACACATAATTCACAATCTCCCCCATCTTTTTTGCACTATTTATCCCTTAATTTTATATTTTCTATCATTACCATTATAATCCTTTTAACTCAAATAAGGTATACAAAAATTTGCATACCTATCTAATCTAAACAAAATCCTTTTATTTTAGACACATGAAAATAAATAACAAGTCCAAAATTGCGATGGATATTTTTCATCAGGTCAGGAAACAAAATGCCCTCATAGCAGGCCTATTAGGGCATTTTGTTGACGCAACATGATGGGAAATAGGCTTGCAAGCGGACTTGTTATTTATTTGATAGTGCCTATAATGCCTTTTGTTTAATTATTTCCCAAAAAAAGTTTTTATTCCAACTAAGATAATAAATATCCCAAATGCTTTTTTCATTATGCTCATTGGAAGCATATTGGCTAATATGCCTCCAAACTTAGCGCTTATAAGCATTGTAATACATATAATTATTCCAGCTAATACGTCTGTATTCCCCTTTTTATAGTATTCCATAAATGCAAGAATGCCAACTGGAGGAAGCATTGCAACTAAAGAAGTCCCCTGTGCCTTCAATTGAGAAAATCCTTGTAAGAACACTAACGCGGGAATTATAATTATTCCACCACCAATTCCAAAAAGTCCGCTTAATACACCTGCTGCAATGCCTATTATTATATAAATTATTATATTAAACATAAGTTTCCTCCTTAAATTACTTTAATCAATTATTATATATTTAAGCCTTGAAAAAACATAATATTATTAATAATATTATATTTAAATAAAACTATTCTCCAAAACAACTTTAAAAATACTCTACATTATAGGGTGCTGATTATCTTTAAATTTTATGCTATCTAAAATCTTCATTGCTATTAAAATTGTATAAGAGGATGCATTTGGATTCCAACAATCTGTTTCAAGTGCCTGGCCGAATCCACCATCACTATTTTGATAAAAAGTTAAAATAAACCAATTTCCGTTGTTAATTTATTATAACACATATTATAAGCACTCTTGTCATATTTTATAAACTTCAATATCAATATTATTGATATAAAAATAATAGAAGCCCACTAAAAATTAAATACCTTTGTAAATATTAGTGGGCCATAAATAAAATATATGCCTTAGTTTACGTATTATTTATCTACCTAATCTGCACTTGGATATAATGAAGTATCCCATGAATGGTCTACCGCCATTTCTTGGTCTGTCAAATTATAATACTTGTGACTTAGAATATCCTCAAAAGATACTGGATCATCCCAAGTACAATCAACATGACGCCACTTACCATCGATATAAACCATATTCCAAGCGTGAGCTTGTCCACCTGCGGTACCTTCTACAATAGTTGATTTAATTCCTGCAATAGTAAACATTTTTTGAGCCAGCATCGAATATCCCTCACAGACTCCAGTATGTTTAATCAATGTATTATATGGATCATATATTGTAAGGGTTTGATCATATTGCGTATTATTAACTATCCAGTCATGAATAGCAAGTTCTTTATCAGACTGACTCATACTGTCTGGAGCAATATTTGAAACTATCTCTCTTGCTTTTGCATCCAAGTCTGCTGCCATGTCCGCTGTCATTTTATATGTACAGTTTATTGTAATATGAATAGAACCTGATCCATCACTTACTATATCTAAAGTATAATCTGATACATTAAGCATCTCGTATGGATTTGAAATCTTTAGTTTATTTATCTCATTATTTATAATATTTTCAACATTGTTCAAATCTCTATCATTACTAGAATATTCGATTATAAATGTAGGATTTTCAATGCTTATATTCTCTAATATTTGCTCTCGTAATGATGTATTTGTTGAATCTGTCCATGCTCCACCAGAGCTTAAATAGTATCCATCAATAGTAGTATCATGAGCCATATAACCATTTGAATAAAAATAATACCAATTTCCATCAATTAATTTCCAACCTGTATACCATGAGTTTTTACTTGCATACCACCATCCTTTTGAATCTTTCTTCCATTCTGCATGTGCTGATATTGGATTCAATAATAATCCTGACAATATTATCAATGAACTAGTTATAATTTTTACTAACTTTAACCTTTTCATTATATGTCCCCCCATTTATTATACATTTATAGTATAATTGTATATCAATTTGTACTATTGTGAAATATGTAATTCATATAAATATTATGGTTACCAAACCACTATAATCCAAATAAAAAGCCATAATTATAATAAAGGCACATATAATTAATTCTAATCTTCATTCAAGGAATGCTTATTCTAATAATATTTATGAAGTATTCGCTTTGCTGATATAAGGTTCATAGTTATATGGAATGATAATTTCTCCTTTTACAGTGTTATAATTCGTATTTTCTGTTGGAGCTAAATTGTTACTCAAGTTTATTCCTATAGAGTAGAGCATTTTAGCTAAAACATTAGAATCTTGGACAATTGTTCCTGTCATAAATCCCTTGTCAATTAGGTCCTTTGCTTCTGGTAATGCATCAATTCCAACAACAGCAATATTTTTTGATTTATCACCTTTATTGTATCCATATTTTTGAAGTGTATCAATAGCACCTAAAGCCATAGCATCATTGTTAGCAATTATCGCTTCAATTCTACCATTGTAATTTAAGAATAAACCATCCATTGAAACTTTAGCCAAATCTCTTATCCAATCATCCGTTACTAATGCTAATTGTTGAGTTTTTATTCCCGAATCATTAATTGTTGAAATGGCATATTTTGTTCTATCAATTGCTTGAGGATCATCCGCTTCACCTTGTAATAAAACATATTGCAAAATGTTATCGTTATTTTTATCTAAAACTGCCTTATTAGTATTCCATAAGTTAACTAAGATTTTACCTTCCTCTATGCCTGCTTGTTTAGAATCTGGTATTACAAAAGCGGCTTTATTATAAATTCTAGAAACTTGAGATACGGTTTCTGGAGGAATATTCATAAGAATTACTGGAATATTTCTTTGTTTAATTCTATTAATAATATCTTCAAGAATATTTTCATTTTTCTGGGCTAAGTTTAATATAAGTAAATCATAATTACTTCTAAGTGCAGAATCAATTATTTCATTTTGTATAGCTATATTATTTTTTGCATCAAAGAAGGTAAATTTAACATTATTATTCTTATCTTGTTCAATATTTTCTAAGCTTTTCCTAAGCTCCATCATATACGGATCATAAAGTCTGTGAATTATTACAGCAACATTAGCAATCCTTTTATTATTTAAATCCGTATTTGGGCTAGCTAATGTGCTAACTTGAGTGAAATTCGCAGTTGTAAATATAATTAACAATCCAACTGTAATTACTACTATTATCTTTCTTAATATCTTCATAATAATCCTCCGCTTCATATAATTGTTCAAAATTATATTCTAGTGTTAGATTGTATATAAAATGAAGAATTTATTCTATTATCATCAAAAAAAGCACTGCGCTAATCTATACTTAGCGATGTGCTTTTTGCTTTAATTTATACCGGGTTTACCCCTTCATTAAATATCTCTAGGAATGCCCCTTACTGGTTTATGTCTCTTTCTATTTTTTGCCGGCATTACTGTATTTGATTTATTATTTGATTCATTCTCATTGTTATCTGTAATAAATTTATAGTTTGTCATTCTTATCACCTCATTTTTATTTTTGACCTATTATTGAGTTTATATTCATAATCTAAAATGAAGTAAAGAAAAATTATTACTTAATACATACAGATTGACCTTCATCTCATCTAATTATTCCAACAAAATTCATTATATACTTTTTTCACCATTAATTACTCTCTCCTGGCATTAAATCTATAGTCTCAGAAGCCCCCCATGAGATTGGTGCATTCGGATTACTAGGGTCTGCATCATATAAACACTCACGAACTGTCATTTTTTTAGCCTTAGGATCAATATCTATAAATTGGTATGAAAGCTTAGTTTCATCCTTAGCTGAAACATCTCCTTTCATTGGTGAATCAACACGAAAAGTATGAAGATTAACTGTATTACTTTTTGTTCCCTTCCAATCATAAAATTCATTTTTATTGTCATGTCCATGGAAATATGCCACAATATTAGGATGTTTTTTAATAAATGCTGCAAGTGCATCTTGTTCTATTGTATCAGATGAACCAACTGTGTTACCATCTGCTAGTTGATCTACAATCTCGTTTTCAAATTTATCAGTTCCATTAATATCGTGACTTCCATTAGGATTAGTAAAAAGCTTTGCTTCTGCCACCGGCGGTACATGGGTAAATATTATTACTGGAGTATTAACAGATACGCTAGCAAGGTCTTTTTCCATCCATGCTCGTTCTTCTGAATCAGGCCAAATATTTAAAAATTCCATATGAATTCCACCTATATCTTTTGAATAATGTAACTTATCTTTGGAATAGTCAAAATTATCCTTTGTAAGTGGTGTTGATGGTTTCATCATTCTATTATAAATTTCTATAAATGAGGTAGGATCTTTGTCAGGATACATAGGTTTAGTAAATCCAATAGCATTACTAATGTCATGATTGCCTGGAGTTAAATATATCGGTGATTTTTGATTATTTTTATCAGTTAGTGTTAATCCATCAATAAAATCTGTTTTAAATTGATTCCATGATGCAGCGGCATCCTGAATTGCAGAACCTTCTTTGCCTTCTTCTCTATTGGCAATATCCCCAGTTACTACTGTAGCATCAACTGCACCTATTTTTTTATCTGCATTGACTCCACCATCAGATGGCAATGTTAATGTTGGCATCAAATTCATCTTTTTCACCATAGCTTTATTTACAACATCTGAATCTACATTCTTACTTCCTTGAAAGCTATCCTTTTTTAATCCAAAATGTACATCAGACGTATATATAATTTGAATTGTCCCTGAATCAGCAGCTTGTCCTGCTGTGCCTTGTGAAGAAGCCACCGTTGTTACACTGGAACATCCTGTAGTTACCATCATAAGTGATACTACAATTCCTAATAATAAACGCTTTTTTCTCATACACTTTCACCTCATTATTTTACAAATTAATTTATATTCAGTACTGCTCTAGTTGAATTTATATTTAAAGTACACATTATTGATTTTAACCTTAATTTGTTAAAGGAAAATTATGGAAATGTAAAATTAAATATCTTAATGTTAAATTATTGGATACATCCTAATTGCTTCTACTAGTTTTAATAGTTATTTGATATAAAAAAAGCTTAAAGAGATACTACAAAATAATCAACCATTCAAAACATATTAGTGATAATGGAAAAATGTATATAATATTTATAATTTGGGGAATAATTATAGTACATATAAATGGAAAATTCAAACTATACTTTTTTAAATGGAGGTAATTAAATTGCAAGGCAAAAAAACATAATCAATATCATGGGGCTATCCAACTAAACCAAAGGAGATGCTGCTTGTGGCAAGTAACAGCAAAATGTTTGATTTACTTAATAAAATGTATTCTGAAGTTCAAGATATGAAATCAGATATTACTGGCATGAAATTAAGTATGAACGATATGAGAGCTGACATTAATGAAAAACTTGATAAGCTAGTATATAAAGTTGATAAAACCAATATTACTGTTGAAAATGATTTAAAACCTAAAATTGAGGTTTTATTTGATGGGCATATACAAAATGCAGAATCAATAAATGAGTTAACAAACACAATTGATAGTTTACAAAATGGAGTAAACGATTTAAATGTAAGAACATTAAAAAATGAGCATACTATAAATAGTTTTTCAAAAGTCCATAAAGTTAATAATCAAAAAAAGAACCCTCTTTAATTTGTATTAGCATTATTAAAATTAATAAGCTGAGATTTAAACTTATTAAAAATCTCAGCTTATTAATTTTATAAAGGTGCTTCAGGGTTTCAGTGCAAGGAGCTGCCTTTTAAAAAATCATAAAATTGACATACTCCTTACTGTTTCCCATTTTATGTTCTCCATGCTATGAAATAATAAACTTATGTTCAAACTCCGTTGTTTCCATCGGTTTTCCTATTAAATACCCTTGAATATAATCACATTCCAGCTCAGTTAAAATTCTAAGTTGTTCTTCAGTTTCAATTCCCTCTGCAACCATTTTAAGACCAAGAGTATGTCCTGTGTTTATAATCGCTTTTACAATCATTACATTTCTATAATTTTTTTCTAAGTTCATTATAAGAGACCTATCAATCTTTAGTTTATCAACAGGTAACCTGCTGGCATAGCTAATAGATGAATAGCCTGTTCCAAAATCATCTAATGAGATTTTAACCCCTATACTTTTTAGCTCTGTTAATACGTTAATAATTGTTTCAAAATCTTCCATGGCTTCATCTTCAGTAATTTCAATATTTAAAAATTCTGCTGGAAGCGAATAAATCTTTAAAATATTCTGAACCAATGGTACAAATTCAGGTTGTTTTAATTGAGCAAAAGATGTATTTACTGATACGCTAACCTCATTTCTCCCAAGTTCATGCCATCTCTTGCATTGAATACAGGCATTTTGCAATACCCAATTGTCAATTGAAACCATTTCACCTACATTCTTAGCAATGGGGATAAATTCTGCAGGAGAGATAACTCTATCTTCATGTTTCCATCTAATAAGGGCTTCTGAATATGAAACTTCCATTGATTTTAAATCCATTATAGGCTGATAGTAAACTATAAATTCATTATCTATCAATGCTTTATTCAGCTTCTTTTTCATTTTTAATTTATCAAAAAACACATCGTTCATTTTGGAAGAATATATTGCATAATCAAAACCACCATTTTTCTTAACTTCATACATAGCTAAGTCAGCCTTTTTAATTAAAGTATCTGTATCCTCTCCATGATCAGGATATATACTAATTCCTATGCTAGCACCAACAATTAAATGTTCTCCATTAAATATAAAAGGTTTTTTGAGTGCATTTTGAACCCTTACTGCTATTTCTTGAGCATAAGTTTTAGATTTTAAGTTTCTTAATAGAATTATAAATTCGTCACCACCAATTCTACTAATATCATCCTTAAGGCCTATGACTTCTTTTAATGTAGCTGCCACATTTTTAAGAACCTTATCACCAACTTGGTGCCCACAATTATCATTTATGCTTTTAAAACCATCTAGATCTATAAAAAGAACTGCAAATTTACTATCTTTACTTTCCAATAACATATTAAGATTTTCTCTCATCATTTTTCTATTAGGAAGCTCAGTAAGGGCATCATAATATATAAAATGACGTATTTGCTCTTCTGCTCTCATTCTATCTATAATCTGCATTTTAAGCATTATATTTGCCTCTTCTAATTTCATCATATAGTTTTTTTCTATTTCTGATATTCTTTTTCTTTCAGAAATATCATGTAATAAAATTACCATACCAAGTATGTCATTATACTCATCATATATAACTGTACTTGATAATTCGAATTCCGTATAATTTCCATCATTTTTTTTTAGCTTAACTTCAACATTCTTTACATAACCTTTTTCCATTATAGTTTTAAAATTAAAATCTACATTATCAATTAATCCTTTAAATGGTTGCCCAACTAATTCCAAAAATTTGTAATCAGTTATAGATAATGCCGCATCATTGCAATTTTCAATAATAAAATCTAAATTCAAAATAAAAATAGGTTCAATAACAGTGCTAAAAATGTACTCTGATATATATTTTGGAGTAGTTAGCATCATTTTATGCTTATTTATCGCATAATAAACACCCCCCAAAGCTATAGTTCCTGTCAAAACCCCTGAAGGAAAGATAATTACACCAATTAGAGGTAAAACAGAATCTGTAATTATTCCTATAGTGACACTGATAATACAAGTCATTAAAATAATTCTAGTTTGCCTTTTCACTCTATTTTTTTTAGAATATTTACCTCTTAAAAACAATATTACAAGTCCAGAAGTGTCAATAATAGTAGCCCAAATACCATAACTAACTTGACTAAACATATCTGGAGATACATCAATCCATCCATAATATACTTTAGTCATTGCTGCTGACGGTTCAATAAAAATATTACCTAAAAAAAATATTGTTGCAGGAATGAACGCTAAAATTTTTACTATTGATATTGATTTTTTACATTCTGTACTATTGAATAAAAACGTAATATATAACCAATACCCATTAAAAAAACAATAGCCAAAAACAGCAAAAGCCCTCCAAAAAAATGCTATATTTATGTCTTCAGACGTTAACATCATTGCATATCCGCCCGCCCAAAGGCTACAACAAATACTTAACCCTAAAAATACTTGATTTATTTTTGATTTCCTATCCATTTTATAAGAATACACACCTAAAACCAAATAAAAAATACAGCATAAAAATAATAATATAAATAATGTAATCTTAATAATACCATCTCCGTTACAGAATATTTTTATTAAACTCCCTGTATAATCTAAAAAACATAATTATAAATCTATTAATAAATAACTACATAATTGAGCATTTTTTGCCATAATCTAATTCTATTATTAAATTTAGAACTATTCAATGTTTTTTCAAAGCTATCCTTAAGTTAATAGTTTATTTGTTGCTGCATCTCTGGCATACATATCACAAAGAGAGTTTTCAAAATGGTTTGAATGTGCTTTTACCCATTGGAATTCAATATATTTTTCTTCACATATCTTATCAAAGCGGAGCCACTTTTCTATATTTTTAGCACTTTCTCCATTGATGGTTTTAAATCCATTTAATTTCCAAAGAGGCAGCCACTCCGTTAAGCCTTTTCTTACATATTGGCTATCAGTTATTATTCTTATTTTTTCTACTTCTTTTAATAATTCAAGAGCTTTTATTGCTGCTTCAAGTTCGGCTTGACTGCTTCCAATTTCTTCAACTTTTTCTGTAAACAAATTATAATTTCCTTCTAGGTCTTCTATTATGAACGCAAAGCCACCGTAATTCTTATTTTCAAGGTAACTGGCATCTGTGAAAATTTTAAATATTTTTTCCTCAGCACTATTTTCATCTATAACGTAGCTGTCATAATTATTATTTCGCTTGTCTAACACAACTATTTTACTTCTATCATTAAAAGCAGCAACATCTTTGTCTTCTCTTATAACAAATTTTACTTTAAACCCTACATAATATGTATCCATACGTTTATTATGCAGCATTTTTCTAAGTTGATATTCCTGAATCTTAAAAAAATTAGTTAGATTGTTATCATCTATAAAATACAATTCTTTTTTTGCAGGTTCAAATTGTATTAAGGAGTACGCTGTATCAGTGCTTATTTTAATTTTAAAATTATTGTTTGCAACATCTATTATTTCCATTGTAAAAAGCTTCATTTCCATAAATATTACTCCTTAAAAAATTTTATTATTATAAGTTTTTCATTATAGATAAACAACATTTAAACTAGACTTATGTGGTAACTTACCGAAATAATAAATATGTTTATTACGAAAAACTATGAAAATATTTATTATTTCTAGCTAAGATATCCACATGAAGATTTAGTAAATATGTAAGTATATTCATATAATAAGTCCAATTATAATATTGTATATCTATAATAATTATATTCCAAAAAACATATTTATCATACTAAAGCATACCTTAAATAAAAAGTTAACTATAAAAAAATGAGAACCTCCTCATTCTTGACTTGGTTCTCATCGTAATATTACCTAAAAATATCTTGTGTAAATTGGTCTAAATCAACATTACCACTAATTCCATCAATGGAGCCTTGATCTGTGTATTGGAAGCCTGCTCTAGAACTCCATATATTATTAGATGGTAAATTATTGATATTCCTATAATAGTTAGCCTCCCATAATGAATATTTAGCTAATCTATTATCTAAATTACTTATAAAGTCCGAATATGTATATATACATACATCTATATTGCTTAATCTTTTAAATTCATTAATAAATCTTATTGTATAATCCATAACATTAAAACCATTTATTTCCACATCTAATACTGGCTTTAAGTCACTTTGTTTATCTTTTATATTATTATAGAAATTCTGTGCTTGGGTTTCAGGGGAGCTTGTCCCAACTAAAAAATGATAGAAACCAGTTTTTAGACCTGCATTTTTCGCACCATTATAATAAGTTCCTAAATAATTATCAACATAAGTTGTCCCTTCGGTAGCTTTTATGTAAACCACTTGAATCCCAGCTGCCTTAACTTTTGTGAAATTAATCTGTCCATTATAATGACTAATATCTACACCTTTATATACACTCCCAGTAACTGGTCCAGAATCACTATTTAAGGAGTCAACTTTTGCTAATCTTTTGCCATCCGCACCAATTTGATATCCGCCTGCTATAGTGTTTGTAAGTAACCTTCCTGTAAAAGGATCTAAGTAATAATAATCACTCCCTGAACTCACCCAGCCTGTTGCCATGGCTCCACTGTTCTTTAAGAAGTACCAATTTCCACTAACATTGACCCATCCCTTTGCCATTGCACCAGTATCATATAAATAATACCAAACTCCGTTATTTAAAATCCAGCCTGTTGCCATGCTTCCGCTATTGTTAAAATAATACCAATAATTATTTATTTGCATCCAGCTAGTTGCCATAGCCCCATTACTATAAAACATATAAGTTTTATTATCTATTATATTAAGACCAGTTATCATAGCACCAGAATCATTAAGAAAGTACCAAGTATTATTTAATTGCTTCCAACCAGTGACCATTTTACCTGATTTGTCCAAATAATACCATGAACTATAAGAGTTTAACCAACCAGTTGCCATTTTCCTATCATAATTTAAGTAATACCAATATCCATCAGGATTAATCCAACCACTCGCTCTTGTATTATCTGATCTATAATAATACCAATATCCATTTTCTTTTTTCCAGCCAGTATTTGATATTATATTGATATTTCCAGTATTATTAATATTTTGAGTGTTATACTTAGAAATAGCATTTAATGCATTTGGCTTGCTTTCAGGTACCCCTGGATTTGGAGCTGAATTTGATGATTGTGTATCACTACTACCTGAATCAACAGCTGCAGCTTGTACTCTTATTCCTTGACCAAAACTTAGTATAATTGCAAAAGTTAAAACAAATGAAGCGAGTTTCTTCTTAATATTCACGTAATCGTTCTCCTTTTACTTATCTTTTGTTATGCATGCTGATTTGTTCTAAATAAAGTACTCATCAGTAAATGCAGTTCATTTAAATTATATAATCGTCCACCTTTGTAAACAATAATTTTACTATGGGTATCAAGGAAAATATTGGATACATAATTAATTTATACACTACTTTATTATAATAACATACGATATAAAGATAATTAATAATTGTTATCCATTAATAATGTTGCAATTTTCTAAATTTTCTAATATAATATATGTATACATACTAGAAAGAAGTGATGTTAAATGAAAAAATTATATAATAAAGCTTTAATTAAGAAAATTATCGAATTCTTATTATATGGACCAGGATATAAAGCTCCTGAATATGCTTATATTCGTGTAAATAAAACTTCTAATAAGAATATCTATACTGATACATTTCAAAGATAAAAAGTAATGAAAAATTATAATTTCTATTAATATAAGATTTTAAATCTTACTAAAAACCTATTAAAATGTTATCACTGATAAAATTTGTACAAATAGATAAATTAATATAATGAAAATAAAAAATAAGTAGTGTGATTACTTAAATCCAGTTAATTACACTACTTATTTTTTATTTCATATCTTAAATATAAGAAGAAAAATTATGCCCAAAACAAAGTTTAAAAAGTTTTTCCTACATATACTGTTAAGAATAAAGTTTAGTTAACTCTACTTTGATTTTTTTCCATTTAATCTTAAAAAAGTTAATATAGCTCCCATAAAGCTTATTATTCCAGCAGCTATATATACAATTCTCATACCATATATGAAAGCATCATTTCTTCCCACAACATAATCTGTAACACGATACCCTATTTTAAAACTCATCATACTATATAGAAGAGTTGTAGCCAAAGCTATTCCACATACCATTCCTAAGTTTCTTACTAGGGCATTTACGCTCCCTGCGATTCCTAATTTATCTTTTGGCACTGTAGACATTATTAATGAATTATTAGGCGATTGAAATAATCCCATACCAATAGACATTATTCCTATAAATATTATTGTAATTAATAAATTTGAATCTACATTTAAAGTAGCCATTAATAATAATCCTAAGCTTATAAGCAATAGACCTATAAAAGTTAAAACTTCTGATCCGATTTTATCTGATAAACTTCCGCTTAAAGGTGCTACTACAGTTAAAAGCAAAGGATAAACCATAAGTATTAATCCTGTATGTTCTGGAGTATAGTTCATTACATCTTGAAGATAAAATGGCAGAATAATATTATTACAGAATATTGCCACAAATGTTATAAATGCACAAAATATACTTAATGAAAACAACTTATTGCTAAATATATGCAGTTGTAATAAAGGATCTTCTTTTTTCTTTTCTAGAAAAATAAATGCTATAAATGATATAATGGAAACAGCAAAGCTTAACAAAATCATTGGATTTGTGAAACCAACATTTAATCCTTCATCTAAGGCACCAAAAAGCGGAACTATAACAAATATAAATAATACGGCGCCAATGATATCTAACTTTCCTTTTACTGTTTTGCGACCTTTAGGTAATAACTTCATAGCATAGAATAATGCTACTATACCAATAGGAACATTTATTAAAAAAATAAATTCCCAGCTGGCTGCACCCACTATTAATCCTCCAAGACCTGGTCCTATTAAGGACCCTAATGCTACAGAAGTTCCTAAAAACCCAAGTGCCTTTCCTCTTTCATTCGGAGGGAATGTCTCTGTAATAATTCCCTGATTATTAGCCATAGTTCCTGCAGCTCCTATGGCTTGTACAACTCTTGCTAAAATTAATATTGGAAAAGAACCTGTAATGCCACATAGCAAAGATCCAAAGGTAAACAAGCCTAATCCTAATTTAAACATCTTTGCTTTTCCAAACATATCTCCTAGTCTTCCAAAAATTAACACCGTTCCTGCAATAACTATTAAGTAGCTTGTTGCAACTAATTGTATACTTGAGGTTGTTACTTTTAAAGCAGTAGCCATTTTGGGTAATGCTACATTTACAATACTGCCATCTAAGGCAGACATAACTGTAAACATTAAAACAATAACCAATATAGACCATTTGCCTCTAACATTTTCTTTTTCCATATTCTTTTCCATTTAAATTCCTCCTTTTAATGAATTATTCCTCATTCTTTTCCTTTAATTTTTGTGTTCTATTTAAAATCTTTTTTAAGGACCTTGTAGTAATAAGTTTCTCTTCCTCAGTTAAATCTTCTGTTACTAAGTTCACCACAACTTGAATATCCTTACGAATTTGTGGTATTAATTCCTTGGCTTTTGCTGTTAAAAATAGATTATAAGCCCTGCTATCTTTTTCATCTTGTTTCTTATATACAAAGTCTAACTCTATAAGTTTTGCAATCGTTCTTGCTGACATTGCCTTATCATTGCCTATTTCTTTGCTTAATTTATTTTGACTAATACCTTCATTTTTCTCTAAAGTAAATATGTATGAAATGGACCCACTACTTATTTCGTATTTTTTTAAAACTCTATCTAAATAAATTCGTGCGTTTCTAAAAATCTTACTATTAAGCATTAGAAAATGTATATTTTCTCTTTCCACAGTTTTTACCTCCTAATCATATAACAATTAATCCAAATAAGTTCTAGTCCCAAGTGAATTTAGTTTAATTTATATCCTCAAAAAACATAATGTAAATCTAAGTATAATTTTAATTGACTTATCAACAATATTATATTAATTCAAGGTTGACTAGTCAACCTTTTGAAACCTTTATCATCTCACAATAAAAATTCGTCGAGTAATTCAAAATCAAGTAAACTTGAATTTACTATTCTTTATTTCTAATTATCTTGTTTATTAATACACTATCTCTTAATAGAATTACCATAATTAATTCTGAATAACATAATAAAATGTGCTGCTAAATGTAAATTAGTCAGCACATTTTCTATTATTACTCATTCTTTTTTTTATAAATAATTCTTTGTATACTTTTAGGTGACAAATAATATATTTCCGAAAGACTTTTTATAGATAATCCAGATAAATAACCTTCATATATTCTTTTATTTCTAACTTGAAGTTCCAATTTACTCTGGGTTAATTCCCCCCACGTCCTTCTATTTTCTTCTTTCTTAGGTATATAAATATATTCACCATCAATATATTGTTGAATTATTTCTAATATATCCTCAGGGAAAATATCCCTAGCGCTTGCATAGCTCATATATGCTCCTCCAAAATATAAATAATATTTTAGGTTTGAGCAAAGGCTATTTCATAATTATTTATTAATTGTTATGCAATAGCCTTTGCTATGCATAAATAACAGGCCTACTCAAAAAATCACGCTCCCCCTCAAATATGTGTATTGCATTTATAGCTATTAGCTTATATCTATATTATACATATATTTTATAAAACTTACCATATCTGCCTTTTATATGATAGCTACATATTTACAATCTAAAACTTCACTCTAAGCAATCTAGTTTTACAATAATTACTCGATTTTAATTGAGTTTTCAGAGAATTATGATTATATTAATGTGTACATTAACAAAAGGAAACAGGCATAGAAATACTATACCTGTAAAATATAATCAATACTAATTAAACAACTTGTACAATAGATTCTATAATTTCTATATTTTCTACGATATTTAAAACATGTATTTCCATTTTATTTCTTACTCTTTTATTTAACGAATTATTTTCATCATTAATAAAAATAATCCCTCTTTCATGCAATCTTTTTATTTTGCTTCTTGAAATTCTAAGCTTATTGCTTAAAAGAGTATCTACTCTCAATTCTATTGGATACCTGCAAATAATTTCGATAACAAGTTCATTTTTATTAATATAAAAAGCTTCTAATTCCTTTTGATTAACTTCATAATTTACATCCTCTAAAATAACTTCTGCCTTATTTTTATTATATATTCTTAAATCAAAAGCATATTTTTTCACTAATTCTTTATCATTAGATAAAAATTTTCCGTATTCTTGATTATTAATATCCACTGAGTTAACTCTCTCATATATTGTCATATTCCAAGTTGATTTACATTTTTCACACTGATAAATCAACCAAACATCAATACTATTTTTATTGGCGTTTACTCTAAACTTCTCAGTGTTTATATAATTTGTTTTTTGATTACATTTAGGACAATTCCTTCTTACTATAGGTAATTTATTAGGATGTATTTCCCATTCATATTTTTTTAAATAGCTCATTTTGCTCCTCCCAAATTTTAATTTTTTTTGAGATTTGCAAAGGCTATTTTATTACATTTTTTTAATAATGCAATAGCCTCTGCTACGCATTTAAAAAATCTCTTATCATAAATATTACCTCCAATCCTATATTTATTTTACCAATCTCACTTATGATAAAAAACCTCATTTTTATTTCATAAATAAACTTGCTCTATCTTTTTTGTCGTTGTATAATTCAAATCAGTTATTTAACTTATGTAAAATTTTTATACTAAGCAATAATAAAAGTCATAGATCATGCTATCGCTCTCTTTTGCATTAAAAATTTCTTAAATGAAATATAGAGTTTAAGGAGAATGATAGCACTTTTCTTAATGTTTTACATTGTCATAAATATCAACATTCCATCTCTTTTAGTTGGGCTTCATCTAAACAATATATACTTCCTCTTGCAAATCCTGTTTTAAATAATATACATGTTAGTCCGTTTTCATAACTGTCTATTTCTCCAATATCACCAACTTGAATTGCTCTACTTTCATCTACAGCATCTACATAAACTACTTTTACAATTTTCCCTTCAAATTCTTTAATCATATGAACGCACCCTCCTTGGATGATAACGTTTCTATTCACTGTTATTTTATGCATTTATTTCAATATTGTGTACTAATTAAGAAATACTCTCATATAATAATAATGTACCTTAAGTTATTAGTCTCCTTTCAATTATATGCCCCTATTTTAGGGGCTTTTTTCTAACTAAAATTAGCTATTAAAAATAATCCCCCTTAAATTACAGATTCTTATATTTAATCTGTAACTTAAGGGGGCGCATATCAAAATCTATGCAAAAGTCTTTCTTCTATATCAAGTTCACTGAATAACATTGTTACAATTGCCTCATAATCGCGTAACCTATCTGTCTTCCTTATTTTTTTAGCATATTTATCACTATCTGCAAACATTCGTATCATATAAAACCACAATTCTTTCATTTTATATAACACATTTTTGTCTCCAGAAAGCACTTCTTGATAAGCTTTATAGATTTTATCATGAAATGCCTTCATTTCCTGCTTATTTATTTTATGATTATCGTTAATTTCTAAAATTAATGCTGGATTTGCAATTAGTCCTCTACCTAACATTACTGCATTTAAACTTGGATATTCCTCAACTAATTCTCTGTAATCCTTGGCATTAAAAATGTCTCCATTATAACAAACAGGATTTTTACTTGATGCTAACGCATATTTAAATACCTCCATATTAGGTTTATTCTTGTAAAAATCAGTTTGTATCCTTGGATGAATAATAAGCTCCTCCAAAGGATATTTATTAAAGATCGTCATTAACTCATAAAATTCATCTGGTGAGTCCTTTCCTATTCTTGTCTTTATTGAAATCTTTGTTGGTACCTTTGAAAATATATCCTCTAAAAATTCATCTAGGAGCTTTCTTTGAGCAAGAAATCCTGAACCTTTATATTTTGCAACAACTGTACCAGCTGGACATCCTAAATTTAAATTAATCTCATCATAACCCAGATTTATCAGCTCTCTAGCAGTGCTAGTGAACTGCTCAGAATTATTTGTAAGTATTTGAGGTACTACAGGCATTCCCTGATTATGCTCAGGTATTACATCATTTAATTCTCTCGAAGTAAAACCCTTATTTTTAGTTGGTGAGATAAATGGCGTAAAGTATTTATCAATTCGTCCAAAAAATTTTTCATATGCATTTCTATAGATATAGCCAGTAACACCTTCCAAAGGTGCAAAATAGTATTTCATATAATAAAACTCCTCATTATAAGTAATTCACATCTATTTTATCCAACAAATATATTTTTGTATAGTCATGTAACTATTTTTTAGATAATTTCACTCAAGACTGAATCCATACTTGCTTTCCCTCTGTTACTTACATGTATCAAATTATTTATATCCCCTCTTTCGTGACTTGTTTACCAACGCCACTAAACATTTAATGAATTTTATTTAAAAGCCAGGCCATATTCCTACCAATTGATTCCATGTTCTTCATACCTTCAATATCATTAAGCACTTCACCAACTTCTTTTCCATAAACCATATTCCAATAGGTTCCTCCAACTAGATACATTTGCATATAGTGTAAGAAATAGTTCATAGTATCAAAGGCGCGTGTTGCCGCACCTCTACGAACTGCTACTACCGAAGCACCTACTTTCTTACTTAAAATAGCACCATTAGCGCTAGATACCATACCAATCCTTTCTAACAAAGCTTTCATATTTGCTGTAACATCTGCAAAATATACTGGTGAACCTAAAATAATTCCATCCGCTTCAATCATCTTTTCTATACATTCATTTACAATGTCATTTTTAAAAACACATTTATTATCTTTGTTTTTAAAACAAGCTCCACAGCCTATACATCCACTTATTTTTTTATTAGCTAAATCAATCAATTCAGTTTCTATACCAGATTTTTTTAGTTCACTAAATATTGCTTCTATAATCATAGAAGTATTTCCATTTTTTCTTGCACTTCCATTAATAGCTATAACTTTCATTTATATATCACTCCTATTTTACTATTATTGTTTTAAAATATCATTTTTTATGCTAAAATCAATTTAATATGCTGTACAACATAGTCTTATTATATTGTATATATTTAAATCTTTATAATACAAATACTATATAACCATATAACTTAAAGTTATAATAGGAGGCAAATATGATTAGTGTTGATCAAATGAAATATTTTATAGATATTGTTGAACAAGGTAGTCTAAATAAAGCTGCACAACATTTGTTTATATCCCAACCAGCTCTTACTAAACAATTAGGAATTTTAGAAAAGTCTATGAAATGCTCATTATTATTAAGAACTCATAATGGTATAAAATTAACTGTTTCAGGCAGGTATTTCTATGAGCGTTCAAAAATAATTATTTCCATGATTAATGAAACTATCAATAAAATTGATGGATTTAACAATGAGAATACTATTAGAATTGGAGCGCTCCCAAATTTAATAACATATTTTTTGCCTAAGTATGTTGATAAATTCAAGAGTATGAATTATGAAGTATTTATTGAAGCTATGGATACAAACAGCGAACTAATCGCTAGTTTAGATGATAATTTGTTCAATATAGTATTTGTGTCTGATGCAATAGAAAAGCCTAACTTTGTTACTATCCCATTAATTGTCGAACCATTTTTCGTAGTTATGAGTAGCACAAATTATTTAGCTAAAGTTGATGACATTGATTTTTTTACCATAATGAAGGAAAAGTTAATTTTGTATAAGGATCCATGCCCCATAAGAGCAAAGATTAGGGATCATTGTAATCTTATGAACCTTATACCTAATATTATTTTGGAGCTTGAGGAAACGGAATCAGTTATTAAATATGTTGAACAAGATTTAGGTATAACAATCTTACCCAAAATGGCTGTGGATACTATTAATAACCCACTAATAGTAGTACACGAAATAAAAAAATTTCCTATTCACAGGGTAGTTTCAGCAGTAATAAAAAAAGAGGAAAGTTCGTTTTTTTTACCAATGCTATTGTGATAAATGATGTCAATTTTTTATCTTTTCTTAATTTGTAATCCAAGGACTTATATTATCTTAATAAGTCCTTTTTTAACTTTGTAATTTTCTATCTTAATTTTATACCTTCAAACACATTTTTTATTAGATTTTTTATAAAAGTTTCATCAACCTCATCGCCTGTAATCAATAATCTATAAAATAATGGTCCAAAAATTAAATCCATAGTTAATTCTATATCCAATTCTTTCTTAAGTTCACTTCTTGAAATTCCACGTTCTAAAATATATTTTGAGTCAAGTCTGCGAGGTTTAAAATATACTGTTCGATAAGTTTCAGCTAACTTTTGATCATATTGACCTTCTGCTATTATCTCATTAATAACTTTTCCTTCTCGACTAAGAAAAAATTTTGATAAATTCCACACTTGAATTATCATATCTTCTACAACTGACCCTGTATCAGGTATTGGAAGTCTTACAACAGCAGCATCAAAAAAAGCATCCATTACAACAGCAGCCTTGTTTGGCCACCATTTATAAATGGTAGCCTTACTAACCCCAGCTCTTTCAGCAATTTTTTCAATAGTAACAGCTCCAAAACCATTTTCAAGTAATAAGTCATATGCAGCCGAAAGAATGGCATTCTTAGTTTTTTCGCTACGAGGGCGTCCTAATTTTTTTTCCATTATAATTACCTCCACTATAATTAATTTCATTAGTATAATTAATAAACTATACGTCCATTATACTATATATATTTCAATTATCAATGTTCATTGTTTATGATTACTAATTAGTGACTTATTTTAAAAGTTCTTAAATTCGAATGAAATAAATTTTAAAAATCTATTTACAAAACTGAACGTTTAGTATATTATATATTTATAAACTAAACGTTCAGTTTTAAAAAACACATTTTATTATTTAGTATATAATTTGATTTAATGCCTAATTTGAATAAGAACTATCATTATTCACATCAACACCTATTAAATAATAAAGTTTGTAAATCTTATTAAATTTATGTATATGAGGAGGAAAAATAAATGAAAGTTGTAGCATTTAACGGAAGCCCAAATAAGGAAGGTAACACTTATCATGGAATAAAATTAGTTATTGATGAGTTAGAAAAGGAAGGAATAGAAACAGAAATAATTCACGTAGGAAATAAATCTATAAGAGGATGTATTGCTTGTGGATATTGTACAAAAAATAAAAACGGCAAATGTGCCATTTCTACTGATCCGGTTAACGAGTGGATTGAAAAAATGAAGGATGCCGACGGAATTATCTTAGGCTCACCAGTACACTATTCAGCAATTGCTGGAACAATGAAGTCATTTTTAGATAGAGCTTTTCGTGTAGCTGAAGCCACTGATAGTATGTTAAGGCTTAAAGTCGGAGCTGCAGTAGTAGCAGTAAGACGTGCAGGTGGTATTCCAACCTTCGATCAGTTGAATAATTACATTAATCATTCAGAAATGGTTATCCCCACTTCAAACTATTGGAATGTTATTAATGGAAGATTGGCAGGTGAGGTAATGCAGGACGAAGAAGGAAAACAAATAATGAAAATATTAGGAAAAAATATGGCATGGCTTATCAAACTTATTGAAAATGGGCAAGGAATTATTGAAAAACTAGAAAGAGAAGAAAAGATTTTCACTAATTTTATAAAATAAATTATTATTTTTCTCATCAACTTAGATAATTTTTACTACCTGTTGTTCTAGATTTTTATCACTTATAATTTTAAACATTTATTCAGTCAAATATATTATTATAATCTAAGGAAGTGATTTAAAGATGTATCAATCAAATAATATTACTATAAAAGCAAATTCATCAATAAATAATCTCGAAGCAAAACCCATATTAACAAATTTATTAATTTTAGTTATGTCTATAGCTTGTGGGCTTACTGTAGCAAATTTGTATTATATCCAGCCCCTCCTAGCTGATATAGCAAAAACTTTTCAAGTTGATCAATTAAGTATAGGTTTTGCAGCTATGCTTACTCAAATAGGTTATGCAATTGGAATGATATTTATATTACCTTTAGGAGATATAAAAGAAAAGAGAAGCTTAATAATAATAATGCTTTTATGTTCAATAATATCACTTATGAGTATGTTTTTCGCTCAAAATATATATATTCTAATAATTTCTTCTTTTGCAGTGGGATTTACTTCTATTATTCCTCAACTTATTATTCCTCTAGCAGCGCAATTATCAAATCCACAGCAAAGAGGACAAACTATTGGTATAATTATGAGTGGTTTGTTAGTTGGAATATTACTTTCTCGTACAGTCAGTGGTATCTTAGGAAGCTACTTTGGCTGGAGAACAGTTTATCTTATAGCAGCAATTTTAATGCTTTTCCTTATGCTCATTTTAAGAAAATTAATTCCTTTATGTAAACCCGTCTCTGATCTCAAGTATACTGAATTATTAAAATCAATGATATACCTAATAAAAAATGAACCTATTTTAAGAAAAGCTTCTCTTAATGGCGCCCTTATGTTTTCAGCTTTTAGCGCTTTTTGGACATCCCTTATATTCTTGCTAGAAAGCTCTAATTACAATTTAGGTTCTGAAGCAGCAGGACTATTAGGTTTAGTTGGAATTAGCGGTGCACTGGCAGCTCCAGTCGTTGGCAAACTTGCTGATAAGAAAGGCCCTAGATTTGCAATAGGTATATGCATAGTTATAGTTATAATTGCTTATTTATTCTTCTTCTTGTTTGGCTTTAAAATGTGGGGACTTATTCTAGGCGTTATTCTTCTTGATTTAGGAGTACAATCTTGTAACGTTTCAAACCAAGCAATAGTGCAAACATTAAATGAGAAAACACGCAATAGACTTACTACTATCTACATGGTCAGCTTTTTCCTCGGTGGAGCATTAGGTTCATTTTTAGGTTCTTATTGCTATTCTCACTTTGGATGGTATGGAGTTTGTGGCTTTGGCATGGCAACTCAAATCATAGCAATTGTTGTACACAAGCCTTGGAAGAAAGCATAGAATTATATTTTCACAAATTAAATTTTTATTAATGAAGGAGTATAAATTATGAGCTTAATAACTGTAAATCAAGATAAATGTATACAATGCGGGCTTTGCGTAAATGAATGTCCAGAAAATGTATTACTTTTAGGAAAGAATGGTCCAGAAGAAGTTTGCCCTCAAAACTGCATTTACTGTGGTCATTGCACCGCTGTATGCCCTAGAGAAGCTATTGACAATGAACTAACTCCATTAGGTAGTCAAACTAGTATAAAAGACTATCAAAAATTAAATCCTGAAGAAGCTAAAAACTTCCTTCGCTCAAGGCGTTCAATAAGGTCTTATAAAGAAATTTCTGTTCCTAAAAAAAAGTTAATTGACCTTGTTAATATTGCTCACTTTGCTCCCACTGGAAGTAATCTGCAAGGTATATCTTATATGATTGTAGATGATAAAGATGTAATTAACAAAGCTATTAAAATTACTCTTGAAAAATTGGCTAACGATGAATTATTAAATAAAAGATTTCATCATTATATTGAAGCCTATAATACCAAAGGAACTGATACTGTTTTTCGTGGAGCACCTTGCCTTATTTTAGCAACAGCTAATGAAGATTTTACAAGGGGAAGAGAAAACACGATCTTTTCACTGACATATCTTGAATTATATGCTCCATCTATTGGTTTAGGTTCTTGCTGGGCTGGAGTCTTTGAAAAAATTGCTTTGGAAGACAATTCACCAATGCTTGAATTATTCAATATTCCTAAAGGTAAAAAAATAACAGGTACTGTCATGGTTGGATATCCAAAGCACAATTACTCAAGGCTAGTTGATAGAAATCCACTAGAATATTCTTTTTATGAGCCTGAAATATAGATAGGCACAATATACTCTAGACTTAAGCATATATCCAACCGAAATCATATATATGCTTAAGTCTAATTGATTTAATTCTTACACATCCTTTTATCAATATTGTTCTATAAAGCCATTTTCTTGTAATAACTTTTTAGTTTCATTCCAGAGTTTATTCTGCATATTGCTATCTCCTCCAGGATGAACAGGAATAATTGGCTTACCACTTCCGACGTTGAAATATCCACCTGTCACACCATTATATTCTTCATTAGTAGCTAAACGAACAATAATATCTGTCCCTTTACGTGGGTCACCAATATGCAGAAACTTTAATATACGTTCGAGTGCAGATGCAAACCAAAGCTCTCGCCCTAAGCCTGTAACATTAAAACCTGGATTAAGTGCATTAACAGTAACTCTTGTATTTGAAAGCTTACGTGCCATTTCTCCTGTGAACATGATATTAAGTAGTTTTGTTTTTCCATAAAGTTGAGATGAACCTTTAGATGTAAAGGAAAATGTACTTGTTAAGTCATCTGGGAGCTTAAGTTCACCATGATTACGTGATGCTTCTGACGCTACATTTACTATACGGGCATTTTCTGAGTTTATTAATGATTGCTTAAGTATATTAGTTAATAGCCATGGCGCTAAATAGTTCACAGCGATCATTTCTGAGAAACCTTCTGAGGTTACTCTCTGTTCAAAAGCATGTAAGCCAGCGTTGTTTATTAATAAATCAATCTTTGGATATGCAGCTTTAATTTTTTCCCCTACTCTTTTTACTTCTGACATCAACGATAAATCTCCGAAGAAAAAGTCAACTTTAACTTTTGGTGCAATATCATTTAAGATCTTTTTAGTTATTTCAGCCTTATTTTTATTTCTAGCTATCAATACAAGACGTGCACCTTGCCTTGCTAGTTCAATAGCAGCTAGTTGACCAAGTCCATTAGTTGCGCCAGTAATCACAATAATTGGATTAGTATTCATAACTCTCCTCCTTAGTGCAGCTATTATACTTGTGCATTCTGCATCTATGCTTTAATACTTCTATTTTAGTTGACATGTATTAATCCCAAATATATTTCGCATTAAAATATATTAATATTAAAATCGAGGTGAATTATGAAAAATTATGCTCAAAATATAAAAACTCATAGGACCAAATTAGAACTTGAACTAGGTGAACAGCTAAATGCTCTTATTAGTGCCTCTCATGCACTTAATGTTAGAACATCTGAACTTTTCGACTCCAAATTACAGCCTGCTGCTTTTCTTCTTGTCCGTTGGCTCTTTTCCTTTGGACCAACTAGCGCTACGATTTTAGCAGACTCAACTGCTATGGATCGCAGTTCTGTCAGCCGTCTTGTTAACCAACTTAAGAACTTAGGTTATGTAAAAAGTGAACAATCTCCTAATGATCGTCGAGGTGTATTATTATCTTTAACCGAGCTTGGACAACAGCAAACTATACATGCTTTGAAAGAAAAGGAATCTGCTTTCTATAATCGAATTTCAAATTGGGATGATTCTAAACTTACAAATTTCATTGATTTACTAAAAGATTATAATGATTGTAATAATAAATAACATTCATTTCTATATTAATTTCATAGAATAAAAACGTTAATTGAAGGAAATCTGTTTTTATAGATGCTTCATTTAACGCTTTTTATCGGATTAAATTTTTTACGTTGACTATAATATTTAACGAATTATACTGTTTCTTGATTAATTAACTTGAATTTTTATTGCAAAACAAAAGGCCCTCAACAATTCTGTCAAGGGTTTTATTATCAATAGCAATCATAACTTTTCACATGCTTAAGTTTTGATTAGTTTATTCATTAATTGTTCTATTATAATTTGTGCAATCTCTAAACAAACAATTTAACATATTAACGCATTTTTCAATACATAAATCTATATCTTTAAATTCATTATCAAATTTAATCTTATGACATAGCTCATCAATTATAAGAAATGTATAATGATAGAATATTTTTTCTTCCTCTTCGTTATTAAAAGGTAAAGATAAAGCCTTAAAAATCTCTTTTGCCTTGATTCTTCTCTTCTTATCATATTCCTTTCTAACAGCTGCTATATCTTCATCTAAAAGCGTTAATGCTTCCATTTCATCATGAAAAGTTTTAGAAAAATCATGCTGCTTTAACATTAGTTTTATAAATAATTTAAATATTTCTTTTGCCACCTCAGGATTATCTAATTTCTTATCTACACGTTCTAACCAAAAAGTGTGAGTTGGATAATCAAATTTTTGATTAAGTCTTTCAATTACCTTGATATAAATTTCCTTCTTATCTTCAAAGTAAGCATATACTGAACCAGTTGCAACATTTGCTTCTTTAGAGATGTCTGCTGTTGTAGTGTTATAATATCCTTTTTCATTAAATAATTTATAAGCAGCTTCTAATATCTTTTCATATTTTTCTAAAGCTCTTTTTTGTGTTGGTATCCTTGTTTTTCTTTCCATATCTTATCACCTATTTTAATAATAAGAGATAAAAAAATAAAAGTCAATAAAATATGAAATTCATTTCATGTATTGACTTTTATTTTTTTAAAGCATATTATATGAATATGAAGTTAATTTCATATTCAAAATAAAGATATTGGAGGATATTATGAATAAAAAACAAAAAATATTAGCATTTATTTCATTAGCAATAGCTTGTTTCTTGACTGTGTTAGATTCTACTATAGTAAATGTGTCATTGCCCTCTATGGCTGATTATTTTAAAACAGATATAACAGGAATATCTTGGGTAAGTACAGCCTACCTAATTCCATTTTCTGCTCTACTAATAAACTTTTCAAAAATTGCAGATATTTTTGGAAGAAAGAAACTTTTTTTAATTGGCCTTTTAGTATTTGGTTCTTCTTCTATACTCTGTGGACTTTCTACTTCACTTTCTATGATTATTACTTTTCGAATCATGCAAGGAGTTGGAGCTGCAATTCTTGCACCACTATCTATTCCATTAGGTATTGAATTATTTGGAAAAGATGCTATGTCAAAGCTTGCCATCGTAATTGGTATGACAATTTCTATAGCAGCGGCTTCTGGGCCTGTTGTTGGCGGAATATTAAATGAAGCATTTGGTTTTAAAGCAATATTCTATGTGAATGTACCTTTTATTATTATTTCTTTAATTTTTGGTTCACGACATTTAAGAGAATGCTATGATAAGACAATCGAAAAGAAAATAGATTTTATTGGTTCTATATTATTAGCTTATGGTATTGGAGCATTAACTTTCCTACTTGTTAAAGGAAGTTCTTATGGCTGGGGAAGTACAAAAATTGTTTCTCTAATTATAACTTCTGGAATTTCAATTATTGCATTTTTAATTTATGAATTTAAATCAAAAAATCCTATGATAGAATTTAAATTATTTAAAACAAGAAGCTTTACTTCTTCAATAACAATAATTGGAGTAATATTCTTTGCTTATATGCCTATTTCATATTTAATGAATTTCTATCTTGAAAATCAATTGGGTTATTCAGTATTAAAATCCGGAATGATACTAGGAATAGTAAGCGGTGTTTCATTCCTTACCTCTCCGATTTTTGGCCTTATATCCAAGAAATATGGGGCTAGAATTATCTCTTTTTCAGCAATAGTTTTTGTATCTATAGGTGATCTTATGTTTGTATTTATGAATGATTCCAACAATATAAAGATAATTTTTAGTGCCTTCATTATAGTAGGCCTTGGTGTTGCTTCAACTTCGCCTCTATATAAAAGCGCTTTTGATGAAATATCAAAAGATAAAAACGGTATTGCTTCTGGGATATTAAATAGCTTTAGACAATTGACTGCATGTTTAGCCATAGCCCTGGTTTCAACCCTAAGCAGCATGTATACTACCCAAGCTATAGATAATTCAAAAAGCAAAATAATAGATATGGTTAATAACAATGTAATCCTTGAAGACCAAGTTAAATCCACAATAATCGATAAAATAAAAACGTCTGATACCAGTAAAAACACTTCTTTTTCAAAGGAAATGGTTGATAAATTAATTAAAGAAAAGGAGGACTCAGTGTTAGCTTCTGTTCCGGATAATGCAAAGCCAACTATTATTGAAAACTTTAAAGTTCAAACACAAGAAATTCATAAGATTTTAGATGAAGCTATTACAATAAAAAATGATGAAAGTAATAAGGTTTATAATAAATGTTTCCTAATCACAGCAGTTATTGCAATCTTTGGACTTATAGCAGTACCTTTTAACAAAAAGAAGGAATCTAGGTTAAGTACAATAAAAGCAGAACTGGCATAACAGGAATTTGGCATATATGTACTAATAAACTTCATAACATATATGCCTCTTCTATTACACATTCTACTATAAAATAATTTTTAAATGGAGTTGATTTTATGCAAACTACTATATATTGCTTCTCAGGAACAAGAAATTCATTAAAAATTGCTAAGGATTTAGCTGAAAAATTAGTTGATATCTACTAGTAACTAACCCACAATATTTAAATCAATAATTTTCATGTTACTTTCTTCTTTCTTTTTAATTCAATTGTAACATGGAGAAACCTCCGCATCTCGCAATGCAGCTCCTAATGCAGCGAATATATATCCGAAAACTCGATTTTTATTCTTTCAATTTTATCTAAATCACATGCTATTGTTTTTTCTTCCATTTCAGTATCAAAGGTAACCATTAAATTATTATTACGTATATAATCAGCAACCGATAATGTAACTTCTTCAACTAAATTAACAATATTACAATTAGTTAAATTAAGTTCTAAATATCCCTCATCTAATTTAGTAAAATCGATAATATTGTTAATTAACCTTAACAGCCTTAGGCAATTCTGTCTTTCTATTTTGATATAGTTAAGAATTTTTTTACATCCATATTTTCTTTTTGAATGTTCAAGATAATTATTAATTTTGTATGATAATTTTTTCCCTTTCTTTTCATTTGTTTTAAAAAATAACTGCTACAAAACTAACTAATCTAGTTTTGTAGCAGTCTCTTTACTAATCTATAATAATTCTTTACATGCTATAATTAATTAAGCTTACTCCCTATTTACGGCATCATTACTGTATCAATTACATGTATTATTCCATTACTAGCAATAATATCTGTAATTACAATCTTCGCACCATCAATATATACTTCATTATTTTTTACTTCTATTTTTGCATTATCTCCATTTAGCATTTTTAAATCCTTGCCATTTAATTTTAGCACATCCTTTGAAGTGAGCTTTCCTGGTGCCACATGATAAGTTAAAATTTTTACAAGAGTCTCCTTATTTTCTGGTTTTAAAAGATCATTAAGAGTATTTGGTGGAAGCTTGGCAAATGCTTCATCTGTAGGTGCAAACACTGTAAATGGGCCTTTTCCTTTAAGAGTATCAACTAATCCTGCCGCTTTTAACGCACTTACTAAGGTTTTAAATCTACTGTCTCCACTTGCAATATCCACAATATCTTTTGAAGTATCTTGCCGTTCTTTCTGTACAAAATTAGTAACTTGCGCATTAGCATAAAAACTCACACTAATGATGTTAAACATTAACACCATTATTACTAAAGTTAAAAGTGTTCTAAATATCTTTTTCATAATAACAAACTCCTTTTCTAATATATAATCATACGATTTTATTATGTGTAATTATTATGAAATTTATTTAGATAATATATATTTTCTTATTTATAATAAATTTTTTTCAAACAATATTATAACTTTAAATAAATCTCCATCCACTTTTACATTAAAAGTTCCTCCTTGAGCTTCCACAAAACTTTTTGCAATTGCAAGTCCAAGGCCCGAACCTTCTGTATTTCTTGATTTATCTCCTCTTTGAAATCTTTCTATTATATCATGTGAATCAAAGATAACAAAAGTTCTTTTAATTAAATTCTTACAAAAGTAAAAATGCAGTTTAGCGTGTCATCATTTATTTGACACACCAAACTGCAATAATAAAAGTTTTTAATCTATAAGTGTATACATTAGTTTTTTCAGTTCACCTTTATCTCTACCGTTTCTTTCTGCATAATCATCAAATTGATCCTTATCTATTTTATTAATATCGAAATACTTTGCATCTTTGTTTCCAAAATAAAGACCACATGTACTTGCCGTAGGTGACATCATGTAGCTTTCAGTAAGCTCTACTTTAAGCTCACCTTCTTTATCTAGCAAATTAAATAATTTAACCTTTTCTGAATGATCTCTAAGAGAAGGATAACCAATTGCAGGTCGTATTCCTCTATAGTTTCCTTTAAATATATCTTCCATAGATGCATTTTCATCTGGTGAATATGCCCAATATTCTTTTCTCACTTTTTCATGAATATATTCTGCAAAAGCTTCTGCAAGTCTATCAGCGAGTAAAATAACCATTGTTGCACTATAATCATCACCAGAGGCTTTAAGCTTATCAGCATATTCTTTTGCACCGATTCCTCCAGTTGTGATGAAAGCACCTATATAATCCCTTATTCTAGTATCTTTAGGAGCAACAAAATCAGATAAACACATATATGTATTATCTTTTTTCTCCTCTTGTTGTCTAAGAAGATTAAAGGTAATTACTTCTGAATTATTATAAACTTTAATATCGTCTCCAATTGAATTTGCTTCAAATATACCAAAGGCTGCATTTGCTTTAAGAATATTTTCACTTTCTATTTTATCAAGCATTTTTTCAGCATCAGCTAATAGTTTTTTAGCTTCCTCGCCATACTTTGGATCATTAAGTATTTGTGGATATACCATTCCCATATCCCAAGCAATAAAGAAAAAGCTCCAATCAATATACTTTCTTAACTTTCCTAATGGGAAATCAATATACTTCTTAATTCCTAACATTTTAGGTTTATCTATCTCTTCTTTATCCCATTCCTTCTTAAAGTTATTTTTCCTAGCATAATCTAATGGGACAAATTTTCTAGGCGCTTTATTAAAAAGTTCCCTTAACGATTCATATTCCGCTTCCAATGATTTAAGATACTCTTCTTTTTTATCCTTATTTAAAAGTAATTTTGCAGCTTCAACAGCTTTTGAAGCATCAGTTGTATGAATTACCCCACCTGAGTACTTAGGTGCAATCTTAATTGCCGTATGGGCCTTAGAAGTAGTAGCTCCTCCAACCATAAGTGGAATTTTAAAGCCTTGCTTTTCCATTTCCTCAGCAACATTCGCCATTTCTTCTAAGGAAGGAGTTATAAGCCCACTTAAGGCAATAATATCTGCATTTTCTCTCTTGGCTGTTTCTAAAATCACTTCTGAAGGAACCATTACCCCAAGGTCAATAACTTCAAAGTTATTGCAAGAAAGCACTACAGACACAATATTTTTTCCTATATCGTGAACATCACCTTTTACTGTAGCAAAAACCACTTTTCCTGCACTAATACTTCCGCCGCTGCTCTTTTCTTCTTCTAAATAAGGCATTAAAACTTCAACTGCCTTTTTCATAACTCTAGCACTTTTAACAACCTGAGGTAAGAACATCTTTCCATCACCAAAAAGTTTACCTACTTCATTCATGCCATCCATAAGAGGTCCTTCTATTACTTCTAAGGATGTGCTATATTCTAATCTTACTTCCTCTACATCCTTTTTAATATATTTATCTATACCTTTTATTAAAGCAGTTTTTAATCTCTCTTTGACATTTTCACTTCTCCAAGCTTCCTTGTTTTCTTCTGACTTATTATCTACTTTGTTAAAGCTGGCAGCAAATTCCAAAAGTTTATCTGCTGCGTTTTCACTTTTATTAAAAATAACTGCCTCTACTTTTTCAAGCAAGCCCTTATCAATTTCATCATAAATTTGTATCATTCCTGGGTTAACAATACCCATATCCATTCCAGCCTTTATTGCATGATATAAAAACACTGAGTGCATAGCTTCTCTTATTACATTATTACCTCTAAATGCAAAAGAAAGATTACTTACACCACCGCTTACTTTTGCATGTGGTAAATTTTCTTTTATCCACTTAGTTGCATTAATAAAATCTACAGCATAATTATTGTGTTCTTCTATTCCTGTTGCAATTGTTAAGATATTAGGATCAAATATTATATTTTCTGGCAAGAATTTAACTTCATTTACTAAAATATCATAAGCTCTTTTACAAATATTTATTTTTTTCTCATAGGTGTCTGCCTGCCCATTTTCATCAAAAGCCATCACCACAACAGCAGCTCCAAAATCTTTTATAACTTCCGCCTGTCTTTTAAATTCCTCTTCTCCTACCTTAAGACTTATGGAATTTACTATTGGCTTTCCTTGAAGGGCTTTAAGTCCAGTTACAAGAACTTCAAACTTAGATGAATCTATCATCACTGGCACCTTTGAAATTTCAGGCTCACTTGCTAAAAGCTTTAAGAATTTATCCATTTCTTCTTTAGCATCTAAAAGAGCATCATCAAAGTTTATGTCAATTACCTGAGCCCCATTTTCCACTTGATCTTTTGCAATAGATAAGGCTTCTTCGTAATTCTTTTCTCTAATTAGCCTTGCAAACTTTGCTGAACCTGCTACATTTGTTCTCTCACCAATATTAATAAAATTACTTTCCTTATTTGCTCTAAAGGCTTCTAGTCCGCAATAAACTGTTTCTTTTTCAATATGTGGTATCTTTCTCGGTGGTATAGCTTTTACAGCTTCACTTATTGCCTTTATATGAGCTGGAGTTGTACCGCAGCATCCTCCAACAATATTAAGACATCCATCTTTTGCTAAGCTTTCAATTAAAGCTGCAGTTTCTTCTGGTCTTTCGTCATATTCCCCAAAAGAATTTGGAAGTCCTGCGTTTGGATAAACACTTATGTATCTATTTTGCGTTTTTGATAAATATTTTACAAATGGTATTAAGTCCTTTGCTCCAAAGGAACAATTTAGACCTATTGCAATTATACTTTCATCTACCATACTATTTGTAAAAGCTTCTAATGTCTGACCTGATAATATTCTTCCGCTTTTATCTGCAATAGTTCCAGATATTATTACAGGTAAATCCTTATTCTTTTCTAAAAACGCAGACTTTGCTCCCATAAGCGCAGCTCTCGCATTTAAAGCATCAAAAATTGTTTCTATAAGAATTAAATCTACTCCACCATCAAGAAGTCCCATAGTCTGTTCTTTATAAGCCTCTACTAATTCGTCGAAACTTATATTTCTATAACCTGGATTTTCAACATCAGGAGATAACGAAGCTGTTTTATTTGTAGGTCCAAGAGATCCTGCTACAAAACGCGGCTTATTTGGATTTTCTGCTGTAAATTTATCTGCAGCAGCTCTAGCTAGTTTTGCACCTTCAAAATTAAGCTCATATATTTTATCTTCCAGCTCATAATCTTTTTGAGATATACTCGTACTATTGAATGTATTAGTTTCAATTATGTCTGCTCCAGATTCTAAATATGCTTCATGAATCTCCCTAATGATATGTGGATTAGTAAGATTTAAAATATCATTATTCCCTTTTTGATTACAAGAAAAGCTTAAATTTCCTCTAAAATCCTTCTCCTCTAATTTATAGTTTTGAATACAAGTACCCATAGCTCCATCTAATACAAGTATTCTGTCCTTCAATAAATCTTTCATCAAATTGTTCCCTCCCCAATTATTTTGTCTCATTGCTTATTTTAAAAGAACATATAATCATCTTTTATATTTCTTATATCATATTCTAAATGATTTATTGTAAAGAGTCCAATTTTTTAGGTATTTTATCCATAATATTATTTACATCGGTTTCTATATTATGTCTTGTATATTTTAGTGAATAAGGATAAAAAAAAATTTACCCATAACTGCAAACAATGTAACCGTTATATTTGAATTTTGTGACTAAACTGTAACATTATCGTCACTTGGCTGACATAATTAAAAATTATTATAAGTACATAAGTATAATATTCTAAAAATTAATAATAAAGCAAATTGAGGAGCGAATCACATGACTATTGTAAAAAATATTTACAACACTTTTATTCATAATAAAAACTATAGAAGTCTTATAAGATTTTGTTGTGTTGGGTGCTTAAATACTATGTTTGACTTTGGAGTATTTTCCTTACTAAATAGTTTCTTTGGTATTAACTATGTTATAAGTCAAGTAGCCTCATATTCTAGTGGTACTTTAAATAGCTATCTCTGTAACAAGTTTTGGACGTTCAATGATACAAAAACAAATAAAAAAACAACAAAGGAAATTATTCAATTTATTGTTGTTAATTCAGCTTCATTGGGTGTAAGTTTAATTGGCTTAAGTATATTAATGAAAGATAATTCTATAAATCCGTTTATATCCAAAATTGCTGCAATGATACTAGCTCAAATAGTTAATTTTTTAGGCTATAGATTTTGGGTATTTGGGAAATCTACAAAACTAGAGTCTTGTACTAGTAATTTATTATAAGCCTCACTTGATTTTTCTAATACTTTAATATAATTTTATTGTTAATTTATCAAAAGATAGAATAAATCTCACGGCTAAAGAGAACTATTTTCTTATATTCAAGCTGTAGAACATAAATTTAGGAGGAAGTAATTGTGACAAAAAAATTAAAACATACTAAAGAAAACTTCGGAATAGGAATAATTTTATTGTTATCTATAGTATTAAACTTTGCAAATTTAGGCATAGAAGGAAATGCTAATACTTATTACTCAGCAGGGGTAAAAAGTATGATGATGAATGTTAAAAATTTCTTTTTTGTATCTTCAGACCCTTCTGGGTTTGTAACTATCGATAAACCACCTGTGGGATTTTGGCTTCAAACTATATCTGCAAAAATATTTGGCTTTAGCGGATGGAGTGTTATACTTCCACAGGCACTTGCTGGAGTAATTTCTGTATGGCTAATTTATTATATTGTAAAGAGATCTTTTGGAACTTTAGCTGCATTCGTTGCGGCATTATGCCTTGCTACAACTCCTATTTTTGTAGCAGCAAGCAGAAATAATACAATTGATAACCTACTTGTTTTATCTTTATTACTTGCATGTGCAGCTATTTCTCGAGGCGCTGAAGATGGTAAATTCAAATATCTCATATTAAGTCTAATATTAGTAGGTATTGGTTTTAATATTAAAATGGTTGAGGCCTATATGCTAGCCCCAGCAATATTTATAACATATTTTCTCTCATCTGCAATACCTTATAAAACAAAATTTAAACATCTCTTTGCAGGTGGAATAATTCTTCTTGTAGTATCACTATCTTGGGCGTTAATTGTAGATTTAGTACCAGCAAACGATAGACCTTTTATTGGCAGCAGTACCGATAATTCGGTTATGGAGTTAATTATAGGGCATAACGGTTTAGAGAGAATAGGTCTTGGTGGAAGAAATGCTAATAGAGGAGTTAATCAGTCACAAAAATCAGAAAATCAGGATCAATCATTACCAAACCAAGAAGATGGATCACAATATCAAAGCCGTGCACCACAAAACCAAGATGGTGGATTACAAGATAAAATGCCAGCAGGTAGAAACGGTATGGGTTACAATTCAAAAACCGGTATTACGAGATTATTTACTTATAACAATTTGTCAGATCAAATATCTTGGCTTTTACCATTTGCTATAATCGGAGCTATAATTGTAGCAATAGAAGAAAAAATTAGATTATCAAACTTTGATAATAAAAAAAGGATATCATTACTATTATGGGTTACATGGTTATTGCCTGAATTTATATACTTTAGTTTTTCAAAAAATGTGACTCATACGTATTATTTGACAACTATGGCACCTTCTATTGCTGCTCTGACTGGAATTGGGCTGTCAACTATGTGGAAGCTTTATAATGAGGAGAATTCAAAAAAATGGTTTTTACCAGCAGCATTTATTGTAAATGGTCTTGTAGAAATACTTATTCTATCTCCTAATTATAAAACTTCAAATGGGTATAGAATTACACTTATAACAACAGGAATTTTGTGCATAGCTGCATCTATAGCATTAATTATAAATGCTATCATGAAAAGAAAAAATTCTATCCAGACAGAAAGAACATTAAGTAGAAAATTAAACATAATATTTACTATCATCGCTTTCATTGGTATTTTAACTGCTCCTGTCGTTTGGTCATCTACTACTCTATTTTACCCAATGAATGGCAGTAGTCCTGCTGCTGGCTTAGAACTTGCATCTGGCCGCCAAAATCGAAATTTTAATGACAGCAGTAATACAAAGCTTATACAATTTTTAGAGAAAAACAAACAAAATGAAAAATACCTTGCTGCAGTCCCTTCTGCAATGACTTATGCATCTGATTTAATACTTAAAACTGGTGAGCCTGTCATGACTATTGGTGGATTCAGCGGATCAGATCAAATAATCTCACTAGAAGAATTTAGGCAATTAGTTGCTGATGGTTCTATAAGATATGCGCTAGTTAGTAGTCAAGGTCGGATGGGAGGAGGCTTTAGTGGATTTAATTCAAACAGTCAAATTACAAAATGGATTACAGAAAATGGAAAGCTAGTACCAGACAGTGACTGGAAGGATTCAACCTCTTCAGATACACAAGACAATAATAAAAGATTTGGTGGCTTTGGTGGTGAAGCAGGTTCGGCTAAACTATACGATTTAAGCGGACAATTTAAAACTTCATCCATAAATTAATGAAGTTCAATAGAAACATTGAAATATCTGGAAACATAAAAATATTGCATTTTCAATTGGAGGCAATTTTATGAATGATACATTATACCTAGTAATTCCTTGTTATAATGAAGAAGAGGTTTTACATGAGACAGCTAAAAGATTAATAAAAAAAATTACTACTCTGATGTTGAATGAAATCATTTCTAAAGATAGTAAAATCCTTTTTGTTAATGATGGTTCAAAAGATACAACTTGGAATATAATAGAAGAACTCCATAGTCAAAATAACATATTTTCTGGTGTTAATCTTTCTAGAAATAGAGGGCATCAAAATGCATTACTTGCTGGACTTATGACTGCTAAAGAATTTGCAGATATGACCATATCTCTAGATGCAGATTTACAAGACGATGTGGATGTTATAGATAAATTTGTAGAACAATACTATGACGGAAGTGATATTGTTTATGGAGTAAGATCTTCAAGAGAAACAGATACAGTTTTTAAAAGAACAACAGCCCTTGCATTTTATAAATTAATGAATAAACTTGGTGTTGATTCTATTTATAATCATGCTGACTATCGTCTTATGAGTAAACGTGCTTTAGAAGGTTTAAGTCAATTTACAGAAGTTAATTTATTTCTTAGAGGTATGGTACCTTTAATAGGATACAAATCTTCTATTGTAGAATATGAACGTCATGAACGATTTGCTGGAGAATCTAAATATCCATTTAAAAAAATGCTTGCTTTTGCTTTAGATGGTATTACGTCTCTAAGCATCAAGCCTATAAGAATAATTACGTTTTTTGGATTTTTCATAGTCCTCTTTAGTTTCATAGCTTTAAGCTACACTTTTATAGTTAAATTTTTCGGAGAAACTGTACACGGCTGGACTTCTCTAGCTCTTTCAATTTGGCTTCTTGGAGGAATTCAACTTTTATCCCTTGGTGTTATCGGCGAATATATTGGTAAGATATACAATGAAACTAAGCAAAGACCAAGATTTATTATTTCTGATAAATTAATTACTATAGATAAACAACATGTAAACTAGACTTATGTGGTAGCTTACCGAAATAATAAATATTTTTGTTACGAAAAACTATGAAAATATTTATTATTTCTAGTTAAGATATCCACATGAAGATTTAGTAAATATGTAAGTATATTCATATAATAAGTTCAATTATAATGTTGGATATCTATATAGACATCCAAAAAAAGAATTAGTCTTTGACCATACATAACTAGCTAAATGGAATGAATTTGGTGTTTCAATTGCTATAACTTAATATCTTTTATAAAAATGCACCTCAAAGTATTAGATTCTTATCTCTAACACTTGAGGTGCATTTCATTATCTTATGCTAAATTTCTTTCGCCATCTTCTTGATTATTCTTTTTTGATTTTGATACCATGTGAATCACCCAAAGTATTATAAACCATACAGGTGTTACAAATAAGGCAATACGAGTTTCATTATTAAGTGCTAATGTAACAATAACAAAAGCTAAAAATACTAAAATTATATAGTTCATAATTGGATAAAGGGGCATTTTGAATTTGCTCTTAGCCGCAAGTTCAGGATTAGCTTTGCGATATTTTAAATGACAGATAACTATAATTGCCCAAATGAAAATAAAGCAAAATGTTGATATACTTGTAATTAATACAAATACGCCTTCTGGCATAATATAGTTTAGTATAACTGAAATTAATATTACAATCGCTGAAAATATTGTAGCATTAGAAGGTACTTGACTAAATGTTAATTTTTTCATTGACTGTGGTGCATTATCTTCTTTAGCAAGAGAGTAAACCATACGGCTTGTGCTGAAGATACCGCTGTTACAGGCAGATGCTGCTGATGTTAGTACAACAAAGTTTACAATACTTGCAGCTGCTGTGATTCCCACTGCAGAAAACACCTGTACAAATGGACTTTTATCTGGACTAATTGAAGTCCATGGGTATATACTCATAATAACAAAAAGTGCTCCAACATAGAAAATAATAATTCTAATTGGGATATTGTTAATAGCCTTTGGAATAACATGCTCTGGGTTTTCAGTTTCACCAGCTGTAAGTCCAACTAATTCTATTCCAGTGAAAGCAAATACGACCATTTGGAAGGAAAGTATAAATCCATTAACTCCATTTGGGAACAAGCCCCCATGACTCCAAAGGTTTGCAAAACTTGATGGACCAGCATCCGTAGAAAATCCTTTAATAATCATAAACGTACCAATTATAATAAGTGCTAAAATTGCAACAACTTTAATTAATGCAAACCAGAATTCCATCTCACCAAATAACTTTACAGCAGTAAGGTTCATAATTAGTAAGATTACAAGAATTATAAGGCTTGGCACCCATCTGGCTATATTCGGGAACCAGTACTGTATATAAAGCCCAGCAGCAGTTACATCAGCCATAGCAAGTGAAATCCAGCAAAACCAATAGGTCCATCCAGTAATAAATGCTGCCCTTTCTCCTAGATAATCATATACAAAGTCTACAAAGGAATGATAATTCAAATTAGAAAGTAATAATTCCCCAAGAGCACGCATAATGAAAAAACAAATTACTCCAGTTATCATATACGCAAATAAAATTGATGGACCAGCCAAGTGAATGGATCTTCCTGAACCGAGGAATAATCCAGTACCAATTGCACCTCCAATTGCAAGTAATTGGACATGACGATTCTTTAGTCCTCTCGATAAATTTTGATTTTCTGTCATATATCTTCCGCCTTTCTGAATGGTGCTGTTTTTTTATCTGTGTTACAGCAGTCACAATTTTCTAGAGTTAAATATTTAAGAATTATAATTGTTTTGGATCATCCTAGACATAAGATTAGGTAATTTAAGCTCTGATTGGCAAAACTAATATTTAGAGCTTTTAATTATCCTACTATAAAATTGATTTGGTGAATTGAGCCATTTAATCCCTCCATATTAGTCAAAAGGCATGTACTAAAACCCTTTTACTATGTAATTATTTTGTGATTGGAGATACAAATGGGAATAGATAAGATATATTTGAAGTAATTGATACTATATTACTTTTATTAGATATGTTACCTTTCCCCTGTCCTTTTACCTGAAAGTTTCGCATTTACGCTTTCTCCTTCGGTGCTCTAATTTGACACATGAAAAAAATAATAGACCACATATCTGAATACTAGTTTATTATTTTTATTGTGTTTTTGAGTCTCTCCAAGGGTTCATCCAATAGCGGTCATCTCTAATTTACTTAGGTACCTGAAAGATTTACTTCTTCGGTGTATGCTTATATACATAACTCTCCCGCTATCTTCATCTGAAATATTAATTTTATTATTAAAATATTAAATTTTACCGTTATATATTAATACATATCTGACAAAGTTGCAATATTTTTTTCATTTTAATTTAAATTTGATATCATTTCATCACAATTTACAAAAATATAACTTACAATATTATGCCTCTCTCTAAATCTCCATAAAGCATAATAACCTACGACATAACATTTTATATTGTCGTAGGTCTTATTAAAATTTCCAACTACTTTTTCAGTTTCAAAAATACTATTATTCCCATAACTACTGAAATTACTGATATAGTTATGTTAAAAATTAACCTATAATCATTTTGGGGTTTGATTGAAGTAATCGAAGACTCACCCTTAATTTCTCTTATATCTAAAACATCATATCCTTCTTTAAGAATTAATTCTTTATAATTAGAGATATCATAGTTTTTCGGAGTATGAATTTCATCATTTCCAAATTTCAATGTATATTCATCTGATTTTGAGCCATCAAAGACCAGTTCATCAGCAATATACTTTGCCTCTATTTCTCGAACTGTTATAGGTTTATCGTCTTTATTATCTATAACAATTTCTGCAATATCACCTGTGACTTTGTATGAATTCAATGGTATTGTTAAATCACTATTGGCTGCATTTTCAAAATTCAAATTATAAAGAATCTTGGAGGTTCCGCCATCAAAAGTAACATTTCTTTTAAAAATGTCATCTGTTTTCAATGTAATACTGCTTAGTTTCAAATTCTTTAGTCCTTGAATTTTTAAAACTGTGGTATTTCCCCTCTCCTCCCCGGAGAATTCTGGAGAAATGGAATTTACAAAATACTCTTTTTTATAGTTGGTTTTTGATCCGACTTCACTTTCTAAAAAACTATTTATAAAGTAAGGTACAGGTTCATTATCTTTATCATAAAGTTCTATATCTGCCATATCTTTTCTTACTTTGTTATAAACTTCTGGAGTCAGCCTTACAGCTTTATACTTATGACTACCTTTGCTTTCAATGCTTGCATTATATGAATAGTTAATTGCGTATACAGATGTGCTATAGAAAATTGTAAAAATGATCAAACTAGCCATTAGTTTTTTCATCATCCGGCATTACCTCACCTATACTATCTATTTTTTTACTAAAATATTGATAAATAAATGATATCACTATAAGTGTCACACCAAAAATGAAATATGATACTATTCTATATCCTTGGGATATGAAAGAAAGGTCAATAATAAACAATTTTGCTACTGACAATATAGATAATCCGAGACCAAACCTCCTTATAAAGGCATACCGCTTTATAAATCCAAATGTAATCCATGCAAAGGAAGCAATCAGATAAACTATACTTATGACTGCATTATTAAACCCAAGTCCATACTGCGTTATCAAATTTTGTGTTAAAACTACTACAAAATAAAAGGAAATGATAAGCGGATACCATTCAATTCCAAGACGTCTCTCTATCACAAAACTTAAAATCAAATCCCTTAACGCCAAAATTGCAAGTATAGCGATTATCGCCAATTCTAATGTTCCTATTATACAAACAACAGTATTAGCCTCATAAAGAGCACCTTTTACTGGTGAAGCAAAGTTTAATAATAAAGCAGCTATTAATGCAATAATATAGATTGCAAAAGATATAGCTTTCATAGCTTTATCATAAATAGATTTTATTCTAGGAATAAAATAAGCAGTTAAAAAGCTGGCCAAAATCATCGCTGCTGTAATAAGATAATTCAAATTTAAACTACCACCTGCAAATATTCTTGATAAATAGCCACCCACTTTATCTCCTATTATATATAATAAAAAAATCCACGAATTAATTGTTACAATATACTTAAAAAGCAATTTTGACTTTTCTGCAAAATCTTTTTTATACACTAATAAACTTAAAACTATAATGCTTCCTATTGTAATTGCAAGGTACTTATAAACAAAAAGTGGGTTTCCAAGATTTGTGACATCAAAAAGTATAAATGCAGCTAGGCACATAGACGAAATAATGACTCCAGCTTTTTTAAAGTCTTTTAATTCTTTATATATACCATATGAAAGCAGTGCAATACCTTCAACCAACCAGCCTAAGGATAACCACACCTTACCGAATTGGAACGGTATTACAAGAACAACAAAAGTTAGTCCAGTAATATAGAAAAGTGCTCTTGCTTTCTGCTCTTTTGTCATATAGTCTTCTGCAAACTTTCCTAAAGACAAATAAACAACAGCAAATATAATAGATAAAAGTCCTGTATAATCTGAAAGTTTTAAAATATAAAATACTGAATATAAAAGAAAAGTGCTTATTACTGTATTAAAAGTCATTAAAACAATATCCGCATTATTAAAGCTGAGCTTTTTCCTAAAAGAACTTATGACAGGAATAAGGGTATAAATTATAAAGGCAAAAATAATGTAAAGTATTGTTATAAAATCATCTTTAGAAAATACCGCACTCCTAGATCTTCCAAAAAACATAATGGCAGAAATATAGAATGATCCTATTACATTAAGTGCAAAGCCTATGTATGCAGTTGCATTCCACTTCTTGTTAACTGAGATAATAAGCGCAAACATATTTAATATTACAAAATAAACCATTGCACCATATACTATAGTTTTGCTTCCTGCAATGGAGAAAAGGGGCAGATATCCACCTATCATTGCAAAAATCGATATAGTTTGAGAATTGTACCTTTGAGATAAAACAAAAGCTAAAACTGTTATAAGAATACACATCCCTAAAGCTGTATACATATTCAGAATTCCGAATTTAAAGAAGCTTAACGCAATGGCTACATATAATACAGCTACTCCGCCACTTGTAATTCCAAGAGAAAAAACATTTGGCTTTTTACGATTTAGTAATTCGCCAGCTATAAGCATTGCAATACCAAATATAAAAGCAACTATACACTTCAAAGCATCAGGCAATCTGGTATATGCAAACTGAGATGCTGTAATTACACTTATTACAAGCAGTAAAACGCCTAGCTTATTCATAATATTAAGCCCTATAAAGGACTCAATATTATTCTGTTTTACCCGTGCTTTTATTTCTTCCTCTGTAACTTTTTCCTGCTTTAACTTTGCAAATTCTTCAGCTCGATTTTCACTTAATTCTCTTGCTCTCTTTCCAAATTCTTCGCGAGCAAGTATTATTTTTGCGTTAATCAAATCTCTTAACTCACCAAGTTTTTTATAAATTTCATCCTCAATGTTTACCCTATTAGCCTTTAATATATTAACCATATCATCTATCTGTTTTTTTACTGAAACTTCTAGGTTGGTCAACCTACTAACTTCCCCTGAAATATTTGATTTATAATAAACATCTATTTTACTATTAACTACATTCAGTATCTGGATTTTTTCGCTATAAAATTGCTCATATAATGCGTTTCTAAGCTTCTTGTTTTCTTCTGATATTTTTAAGTTATCGCTTTTTTCCTTCTCAAGAAATTCCTTATACTTTTGAAGCTCTGTTTTTAAGCTTTGATTTTCAATCAATATGTTGCTATTTTTCATATTAGTCAGTTCAGTTTCAAGGCTATATAAAACTTCTTTTTGCTTATCTATAATCTTTTTTAAATTATCCACCGTCGACACCAGCGTCTCCCCTAACTTTCTCTGTATATTTAGTAATATTTGCAAACTGTATGGTTATAATTACTATATATTCTATCATATTCCATCAAGTAGAGCAAATACCCTCATACTAGGATTCAATCATGAGAGAAATAAACTTAAAATTCACTATAAATAGCTAACGTTAATTATAAAACTTGTTCTGTTCTTTCTATTATATCATCTTGAGTTTGCTTAGATAATACATTGAAGAATGCACTATACCCTGCTACTCTAACAATTAAATCTCTATATTTTTCCGGATTCTTTTGTGCATCAAGTAGTGTATCTCTAGATACTACGTTATATTGTACATGGAATCCCTCTAATCGATTAAAGAAAGTTCTAATTAATAAAATTAGCTTCATTCTATCATCTTCTTTAGATAACATTTGAGGTGTAACTTTTTGATTTAATAGTACCCCTCCTGTAATATCGTGTGTTGGCAATTTTGAAACTGATTTAAATACTGATGTAGGTCCGTTTTTATCCATAGCATGAGATGGAGAACAACCTTCTGCCAAAGGTTCTCCTGCTTTTCTTCCATCCGGGGTTGCTAAAGTTCCAGCTCCCTGAGGTACATTTGCTGAAATTGAAGATGTTCCTGCATAATAGCAACCTCCAATTGGTCCTCTGCCATGTCTAGTATTTTTATGTTTCTTTATTTCGTCAATATAAATGTCATAAGCTTCTCTTAACAACAAATCTATATAATCATCGTCATTACCATATTTAGGTGCATCATTAATTAATATATCTTGAATATTTTTACCTTCTTCTCCTTCAAAATTATTAATTAAGGCATTCCAAACTTGTGCTGGGGTGAAGCTTTTATCTTCAAACACGCACTTTTTAATTGCTGCAAGAGAATCTCCAAGATTTGCAATTCCTACTTGAAGGTCACTTATAAAATCATATACAGCTCCACCTTCTTTTAAGTTTAATCCTCTTTCAATGCAATCAGCAGTTAAAGCCGAGCATAATATGTCTGCTGTAACTTCTTCTATTGCTAAATCTGCACAGCTGTCTATAATTACACTATGTCTTGTGAATTCACGAATTATCTTATCCCAAGCTTTCATAACTTCATCAAAAGAAGTCATATCCTTAAAGTGGCCAACACCTTCACAAAGCTTAGTTCCTGACTCTAAGTCAACTCCATCATTCAATGCTATCAATAGAGATTTAGGGAAATTTAAGAAACTCATACCAGTACATCTATATCCCCATTTACCTGGAACTGCTACTTCAACACATCCAATTGCGCTATAGTTATATGCATCCTTTTCATCTACACCTTTTTCAATAAATGACGGAATAATAACTTCATCACTATTAAAGGCTGGCATTCCAAAGCCTAATCTTACTACTTCAATACATTCCTTCATAAAATCATCGGATAATCCTCTATGATAACGTACTGTTAAATTAGGTTGTGGTAATTTTGTCTGAGCAACACTCTTTAAAATTAAATAACTTAAAGGATTCACTGCATCCTTCTTATCTACAGTCTGCCCCCCTACTGTAACATTCTGATATAATGGACTACCTGCACTGAAACGCGTATGAGACCAGCTTCTTATTTTATTTATTGTAAAAGTCTTAAGCCATAAATTTGTTAATAACTCAGTAGCTCCAGCTTCAGTAATTAACCCAAGTTTTAAATCATTCTCATAGAAAGGATTTAAATACTGATCCATTCTTCCATAAGAAAGTGAATGTCCATTTGACTCAATTTGTAAAACTAAGTGAATCATCCATAGAGATTGAACTGCTTCATGAAAAGTTTCTGCTGGATAATTTGGAACTTTATTTAATATTCTTGACATTTCTATTAACTCTGCTTTTCTATTTGCATCTGCTTCCTTGTCTGCAAGTATTAATGCTAAGTCTGCATAGCGTTTTGCAAAATCTGCTATTGCATCAAGTACAATTAAGATTGCCCTGTAAAAATATGATTTATTTAAATTTCTATAATCAGTAAGATCTAATTCTTTTAATTTCTTTTCTGTTCTTTCTTTATAATTAATTAATCCTAGTTTTAATACAGTTTCGTAGTTAACTGCAATGTGTGCATCCCCTGAAGTAATATTACCTTCTGCTTTTATAATTCCCAAATCATAAAAAACTCTACTTTCAGCAGGCATTCCTGCAAGTCCTCTATCTTTTAAGGTTTTATGCTCCCAAAATGGTGCTATTTCTCGTAATGCTTCCTTACTTTCTTCAGTAATATAGAATATATCACCATCACGTTTTTCAAATTCATCTAGTTCATCTATAACCCAATCCATTGCATATTCAGGAAAAATTGGTGCTGAACGATTTGAAGATGCCTGATTCCCTACAATTAAAGTTTTATCTTCAATAAATATGCTCATATTCTTTAATATATTTTCTAAACATAATGCTCTACGTAATACCATAGGTTTATCTGCATGTTCTTTATAACTCTCTGTTGTAAGTTTAGCTCTTTCTACACACACCATAGATTTTGCATTTAATAAGTCCTCTCTGAAATTATGCATTCTATCAGTTAGTTCTCCAAAATAATTCATAAATTTTCTCCCTTCATTTTTAAACTAATATTTCAACTATACGACACTTACTTTCATTTGAAATATATATATTTTCTTTTATAACTTTATTATATATTGCGAATATCTTTTGTCAAACATTTTATTTCATTTGAAATTTAACAAGCATTCATTCGAAATAAAATTATAAAAGCAATAAACTTTACTTCCCGATTACTTTTTAATTCCAAAATAAATAAAATGTATAGCATACTTGACATCCGCTGTAAAGCGTACTATACTCAAATTGTAAAGTTCACTATACATTTAGAAAGGCAGTGATAAATTGCAAACTAGAATACAGGATTTACGAAAAGCAAAAAAGATTACTCAAAGTGAGCTTGCAGATGCAGTCAATGTAACAAGACAAACAATTATATCTCTTGAGAATGGTAGATATAATGCTTCACTAATCTTGGCACACAAAATTGCACAGTTCTTTGAAGTATCCATTGAAGAAGTATTTATTTTTGATCAGGAGGATGAAAATATATGAAAGGTATTTTATGTGGAAGCACAGTAAAAACTAACGAGGACTATAAAAAAGTAGTAAAAAATCGAATGAAAGTTATGATCCTAATTACTATAATAGGAATTCTTACAGCAACAGTTGGCTTTGGGGCAGAATTCTATTTAAATACATCTATTAGTGAACATATGCTTGGTGTTTATTCAGGGGTTGGTGTTGGTCTTTTCGCAGTTGGTATAATTTTATGGATAAAAAACGCACTTCTCCTTAATAACGATGAAAAACTGAAGAAAAGCCGTCTAAATAATACAGATGAAAGAATTCAAGAAATCGGAAATAAATCATTGCGAGTAGCTGCCTGTTTAATGCTTATAACTATCTATGTAACTGCATTAATTGGAGGGCTATTTTATCCAATATTAGTTGAAGTTCTTATGTTTATAAGCTGCATCTTCTTATTAACTTATATAGTTGCATTTAAGTATTACAATAATAAAATGTAAAGATAATTGTATTGTGATGAAATATAATTTTTTATATAACAAGGAGGAATAGGTTAAATGAAAAACCAAAATATATTTACAATAAGTTTAATATTACTCACAATTACAGTAATATGTATGTGGATTGGTTTGTTTTTGTTACCATTTTCTGATATTGCAATTAGAACCATAGGCGGTGTAATGCTTGTTGACTTAGTTATTTTAAGTTATAGCACAGTAAAATTAAGAAATAACACTAAATAACGCTTTAAGGGAATTTCAAAAAAATCGATTATGTACCATTTGTAGGATAGTATTATAATTAATTTTATTATAGTTAATTATAGGCAGATAAAGAATATACGAGTTCTACTTTGCAGGAATTGCTACTATAATAAACGCTAAAAATACCACTTTGTTCAAATAAATTTGTGGTATTTTTTATACACAATATTTTTATATACTCTTAATTATTAACGATGATTTCTTCTATGTATTAAACTAATCAACCTTCACCATTCGAACCTCTATTTTTTCCTTTTTTAAATCATCTAAAATATCCTTTGGAATATTAGCATCTGTTAATACATAGCTTACTTCTTCAGCTCTAAATTGAGCTACTACTCCTCTTTCTGAAAACTTTGATGATTCTGTTAATATTATAATTTTATTAGCACTTTCAGCCATAGCCTGAACTGTTTCAGTCCGCATTAAGTTTTTTCCTGTAAATCCAATTTTAGAGTTATAGCCATCTGTTCCAATAAACAATTTATCTACAAAAAAGTCTTTAACAGATTTTCTAGTAAGAGGGCCTACTACAACCTGAGATTCTGGTTGATAATCCCCTCCAAGCAATACTACCTTTGCATTTCCTTCTCTAATATAGTTTGCAATAAATGTAGAATTAGTTATTATAGTTATATCCCTTTTATTGTATGCAAGTTCTTCTGCAAGTAAAGCACAGGATGACCCCGACTCAATCATAACTGTCTCCCCATCACTCACAAGTTCACATGCTAAATATGCTATTTTACGTTTTATATCATAATTAAAAGCTAACCTGCTATTAATATCATCACTTGAAGTCATGACTGCATAACCATGTTCACGCTTTAATAATCCTTTTTCTTCTAATGCACCAAGATCTTTACGTATTGTCACTTGAGACACATTTAAAAGCTCTGATAATTTGCTAACCTCTATACGCTTGTTTTCGTTGACAATTTCAAGAAGCTTTGTATACCTATCTGTCATAGAAACTCCTCCTTCTCTTTGGCATTTTCAAAAAAACTATTTAATATGCCTTAGTCCAATGGTAATTATATCATAATCTATTTACAAAATGAATTATTTATATTTCGAATAAAAGTAAATGTGCTTATTAATGATTATATACTATTTTAAATAATAGCAAAGAACATTATTAAATTCTTTTGAAATACATAATTATTTCATATGAAAGTTTTTATTTACACTTAAAATTTTTCATGCTAACATTAAATAAACAGATAACCCTTAAATTAATGGGGTAGTCTTAATACTAATCTTATATTAATTCATATATGGAGGTGTCTTTTATGGACAATATAAAAGCTTGTATTTTTAATATTCAAAAATACAGTATTCACGATGGTCCTGGAATTAGAACAGTAGTTTTTTTTAAAGGCTGCCCCTTAAGTTGCTTATGGTGTTCCAACCCAGAATCTCAAGATAATAAAATACAAATTGTATGTGATAAAACTAAGTGCGTACAATGCCTTCATTGTATAGATATTTGTCCTAATGATGCTATTTCATTAAAAAATAATCATATAGAAGTTAGTTCTAATAAATGTATCTCTTGTTTTACTTGCAAGAATTCCTGTCCTAACAAAGCATTTTCAGCGGAAGGCAAGTTTTTAACTCTTTCTGAAGTTATGAAAGATGTTATGAAGGATGAAATGTTTTACGAAGAATCTAATGGAGGTGTTACTTTGTCTGGTGGTGAAGTATTAATGCAGCATGAGTTTGCATGTGAACTTTTAAAACTACTGAAAGAAAAAAACATACACACAGCAATTGAAACTACCGGATACACTTCAAAAGAAATATTTGTACAATTTATTGAAAATGTAGATTTATTGCTATTTGACATGAAACACTACGATAGAGAAAAACATTTTAAAGCTACAAATGTTTATAATGATTTGATTATTGAAAATTTAAAACTTGCTATTGATATAGAAAAAGAAGTCATTATACGTATTCCTGTAATCCCTAATATAAACTCTAGTTTAGAAGATGCTAAAGGATTTTGTAAGTTACTAAAATCAGTTAATGCAAAGAAAGTAAACCTACTTCCTTTTCATCAATTTGGACAAAAAAAGTACGAGCTCCTAAACAAATCTTATACGTTTGAGAATGTAAAACAACTTCATGAGGAAGATTTATTAGAGTATAAGAATATTTTCATTAAAAATGGGTTTGATTGTTATATCTAAAAGTAAAAATTAAGTACAAACAGAAAGTATTAAATTCTAATTTGTACTTTATTTTAATTATTATTTTTTCCAAAACATCATTGAATTGATATTTACCTTATGAATCTTTATTGGTCTTTCTTCTAACTTAGTATTAACTAAAGAATACACCACTGGAACCACTACAAATGTGAGGAAAGTAGCTGATGCTAGTCCAAATATTATAGTTACTGACATAGGCCCAAATAAAGCACTTTTAGAAAATGCAAGAGGTATAAGTCCTGTAATTGTTGCTGTTGAACTTAATATTATAGGTCTAAATCTTTGGCTTACAGCATGAAGGCAAGCTTCATCTATTGAAAGACCTTCTTTTCTGCCATCAATTATGTATTCAACAAGCAGAATTGCATTTCTAATCACTACCCCAATGAGACTTATTATTCCCATTACAGCGGTTAATGATATAGACATCCTAAATATTAAAAGCCCTATAGCTACTCCCATTAAAGAAAGTGGAAGTGAGCACATTATAATGAGAGGCTGTATAAAAGATTTAAATTGGACAAATAGAATTACATAAATTATTATTATACAAAATACTCCCGCTAAGCCGAGGCTAGTGAAATTCTTTTGTATTTGATGCTTCTCTCCATCATAAAGGACATTTACTCCATTTAAATCCAGTTTATTTAATTCTTCATTTAAAGTATTCTCCACATTAACAGAGTTATAGCCTGTTTTCACATCGCTGTATACAGTTACAGCTTTGTCCTTCTTATAATGCTTTATTTGATCTAACTGCGAATTAAGATTTATTGAAGCTACCTCTGATAACAGCACCTTATTTTTTGTAATACCCGATTTTATTTCTAGATTCTTCAAATCTTCTACTGATGCTATATTTGATTTAACTAATATATCAAAGTCACTGCCATTCTTCCTATATACAGAGCTACTATATCCCTTTAGGGCAATGTTTATTTGTTTTAAAATATCTGATTTTAGCAAGCCATGCTGCATGGCTTTAGTGCTATCTATATTTACTTCATATTCATAAGTCTTCTTCGCTGCATCATCCCTAACATTTAAGGTTCCTGGAATATTTCTTAATTTTTCTTGTATTTGATCTGAGGCAGCATAAATCTTATCTAAATCATCACCTGTAAGTCTTAAACGAATAGGTGCTCCTATTGGCTGTGCTTGTTCCAAAAGCTTTATTGTAGCAGTACCCCCAGAGATTTTACTATCTAATTGACTTTGCAAATATTCAACTAACTTTTGTCTTGTATCAAACTTTTTAGTTTTACTTAAGTCTATTTTTACCATAATTTGAGCTGTATTCTTTGATGGTGCTACTGTAGGCACAGTAATATAAAACTTAGGCATTCCACCACCTATAGCTGAAGTATAACTTGTAACTTCTTCTTGCGATTTTAAGACATCTTCTACTTGCTTTACTAAATTACCTGTACTATCTATATCTTCAACCTTTTCATTAGAAACATCTATATAAATAACATCTTTATCTGCATAAGGGAAAAATTGCATACCTAATGTTTTCATTAAACCTATAGATACCGCAAATATACATAAGGCCACTATAATAACATTTCTTTTATGCTTAAGTCCATATGCCAAGAGCTTTAGGAACATCTTTCTGATTTTACTTTCCTTATTGGTATCTTTACTTTTCTTAAAGAATATAGATGACATGACAGGAGTTATAAACAATGCTGATATATATGAGCAAGTGATACATATCATTACTACTTGAGGTAAAGTCCTCATAAATTCCCCAACTGCACCAGGTATATTTAGAAGCGGTGAAAAGGCACCAACAATAATTAATGTAGATGTAAATACAGGCACAAATAATTTTTTTATACCATGAAAAGCAGCCTCATCTCCACTCATTCCCTGATCAATTCCTACCTGCACAACATCCCCTATTACAATTGCATCATCTACCAATATTCCAAGTGCTATAATAAGTGCTGTGGTAGACATTTGGTGCACTTTAATTCCAAGAACCTCCATCGCAATAAATGACATAGAAATAGATATTGGAATTACTGCTGATACTACCATTGCATTTCTAAATCCCATTCCTATAAGAACAGTTATTACTACAAGAATTACACCATCCCTAAGGTTTTCCATAAAGAAAGAAACTGACTGATCTACATCTTTAGGCTGGAATGTAATTTCTTCTATCTTTAAGTCCTGTGGTAATTGTTTTTTTATATAATCTAATTTTTTTCTTACATCATCACCTATTAAAACTATATTTTTATTATCTTGGAAATAGCCTGCAAGTAATATTGCATTTTCCCCATTATTAGTGTATTTATAATTAGAATCGTCATCATAATCCATATGGACATTTGCTATATCTTTAAGCTTTATAGTTTGTCCAGTATCCGTTGAAACTCCAACAATTGTATCTTCTATCTCTTTAAGAGAGGTAAAACTACCTGGTGTCTGCACTTTTATTTTCCCAGTTTTTAAATCTAAATCTCCAGAAGGAATATCTATATTTTGTGCCTTTAATACCCCACAGATATCTTCAAGGGAAATAGAATTTTTATTTAATTTACTTAAGTCTACATCAACTTTTACCTGTTTATCCTGTTTACCCTTTATATCAAATCTAGAAATACCGCTAACACCACTTAATTGTTTTTTTATGTCATCTGCATAATTTCCTAATTGTTCATAAGAATAATTACTACCGGATACACTCAAAATTGTACCTGCAGTTTCTGTAAGATTAGTATCTATTACACTATCTTGACATCCATCTGGAAGATCAGACTTTATGTCCTTTATTTTATCTCTTAAATCTCTCCACGCTTTATCTTTATCTGCATCATTATTTAAGTAAAGAATAACTATAGATGCACTATTTTCAGAATAAGATTCAGCATAATCATAACCATCTATTTCTTCAACTTTATCTTCAATTTTTTTTGTGACTAAACTTTCTATATCACTAGAAGAAGCCCCTGGATAAACAGTTGTAATCATTGCTGCTGGAGATGAAACATCTGGACTTTCCTGCTTAGGAATAATATGATAGCAATAACATCCACTTAAAATTGCTATAGTTACTAAAAATAATACTATTTTCTTATTATTTATAGCCGCTTTAATTAATCCCATAATTCATCCTCCTCTATTCTGCTGAAACCTGATATCCGGCTTTTATATTTTTCATACCTTCAGTAACAAGATTATCTTCAACTTTTAATCCATTTACACATACCTCATTTTCATTTGTATCTCCTAAAGTTACATTTTTCCTAACAGCACGTCCATCTTCCACTGTATAAACATAATCTTCTCCATCATTCAAAATACTATTAATTGGAATCCATATGCCACTCTTTTCTCCATTATCAATATCAACTTTCACAGATTGACCTATGTAATATTTATCATTATCTATTGGATTTAAAATTTTGATTTCTGCACTATAAGTTCCACTTTGCTTATCAGGTGCTTGAACTATATTCATAATTTCTCCATCAGTAGTAGTATCATCTATTTTAACTTCAGCCTTTGTTCCTACCTGTATTTTCTTTACATCCTCATCAGATAATCCAACCGTAACAACCTGATTTTCACTTCTAATTAAAATAACTGGATAACCTGCCGCCTGCATTTCTCCTTCTTTACAAAGAACATCTACCACATATCCATCTTCATCTGCTGTAAGTGAGGCATCCTTATCCAAGTCAACTTTTGAATCATAGTTAGCCTTTGCAGTATTTAATTGAGCTAATGCCGCCTGCTTATCCTCTTCCCTTGTTCCATTTTGAAGTTGAGTCAAAGTTTCTTTTGCCGCATTTAACGCACTTTCACTACTATCCAACTTATTTTTTATATCATTAACTTGTTGCTGTGTTACAGCCTTCATTTGATATAAAGTTACATTCTTATCATACAAATCCTTGCAATAATCATAGTTATCTTGAGCATTTTTTACGGCTATTTGTGCTTTATTTATATCCTCAGCTTCCGCACCATTTACTGCTTTATTATATTGTGCAGTAGCTGCATCCATTTGAGCCTTTGCCCCTTCCATTGCAAAATTCAAATCAGTTTTATCTAAATCAACAAGGTTGTCTCCTTTTTTCACACGCTGTCCTTTCGATATATATATTTTTGATATTTTAGCCGAACTTTTAAATGAAAGTTTTCTCACTTCACTTCCTCCTGTTATTCCTTCATATTCTAATGAGACAGGATAACTTTCATTATTGAGTTCTATAGTTTTTACTGGATATATTTTTACATCTGCTTTTGACTCTGATTTACTACATCCATTTAATACAATAAAATTAAGAAACACTAAACAAATAGCTAATATCTTCTTATTCATATACCCTCCCTATTTTCAAAGCATCATATGTAGAATGAAATATATTATCTTTTTTTATATAATTTTTGCTCATTAAAAAAATTACTTGTTACTTAGTATCCATGGTTTTTCTATGCTATCTCTCAAATTACTATGAGTATTAACAAGTTTTATTAATGAAGTATCTAAATCATTACTAGCCAAAACTTGCTTATCATAATCATTTTGCAGCATTAACCCCATGTCTACTTGCGCTTTTGCAAATCTAAGCTTTGTATTTGTTGAATTAACTTGTTCTTTCAATCTGTCAATCTTATTTTCTAAATCAAGAAGGGTTGAATAATTTTCTTTTAAGACATTTATAAGACTCTTTTTAGTATCTTCTAATTTAACTTTTGATTCATTATAATTATATTTTCCATCTAAATATGATCCATAAGAATTAAGCTTCTCATAATAGCTTAATAGCTCCTGTTCATAGTTAATTAAACTCAAAGCATATGTTCCGGAATCAAAAACAGTATTACCATCACCATCTTTTATAACACATTTTGATTTATCTGGCTCTGTAGGTGGATTTTCATCCATAACATCCTTTATGCCATCATCTTTAAGATCTTTTAAATAATCTTTAGTCAAATCTAATATTTTATTATCATACTTAAAATACGTATCAAGTTTATTATCAATATAATCATCAATAGAGCCATCTATTTTAAATTTTGTATAATTCATCTCGTATTGCAATTCATATGTATTTTTCAAATCTAAATCTGTCAGTACTTTAAAATAATCTTTACTATCATTTAATAAATTTTCTTTTGCTGTAATATCATCTTGTAGAGACCTTAATTCAATTAGTGCATCATTAACTTGTTTATCTGTAGACATTCCTAAAGATAGTTTTCCCTTTAAATAATCCAAGTCATTTTTCTTTAATTCTAAATTTCTTTTTGATTTATCTATATCAATTTGTTTTAAATAAATGTCATTAAATTTATTTGTAATATCACTTACAATTTGGTCTTTTAAAAATTCTTTTGATTGCTCTGTTTGTTTTTCCTGAAGTTTAAGTTTATCGTATGGATAATCGTATACCTTTTGATTTATGGCTTCATAAAAATCATTGCTTTTTTCTTGAAAATCCATTTTATCTTGATAGTATTTTATTTCTCTTGATTTTAATGTTAATTTGTCACTATTATTAATCGCTGCTTCTATTGCTTTGTCTAAAGTAAGAAGCGTTTTCCCTGCAGTCGCTTCTCCACTTTGAAGGTTAGAAGAATTCTCATTGTCATAAGAAAAGTCTAATTCTGATGCATTTGAACTTCCAGTATTATCAGATGCAAATGCTGGTACAATACTACTATTTATTGCACTTAATATAATTCCAATTGCAATTACATTTTTTATATTTTTTCTCATTTATATTCACCTCTTTTATTAAATCAATACTAATCTTTACATATAATCTACATATGTATATTATCTTTACAACTGTATATTTATAATTTATACTTTAAGCATGAACATATCAAGATACAATAACTTTGATTTATATAGTTAATCTACAACATTAACATATGTGTAGATTATTTCTTTAGGAGGAATTTATGGCCAACGAAATAGTTGATGGGACACTCGATTTGAGAATAAGAAGAACACACAAATTGCTATTTGATTCGTTAACTTCTTTGCTTACAGAAAAAGCTTTTGAGGATATACGTGTTTCCGATATCTGCGATAAAGCAATGGTTCATCGAACTACTTTCTATAAACATTTTGAAGATAAGTATCAATTGCTTGATTTTTTACTAGGGCAAATAATGATAGATTTTAAAGAAAAAAACTTAAATTCTGCCTGTGATGTAAATTCAAGAGAATATTATGTAAATTTAATTAGACTTCTTTTTGAACATATGAATGAAAATAAAAAATTATATTCTATAGGGTTATTGAATAATGGCACAACAACAAAACTATTGACAAGAACAGTAATTGAGTGTATAAAATCAAGCTTAAAAGGTAATATAGCAAATGGAGTTAAGCTTGCCATTCCTGTACCAATTATTTCAGAATTTTATTCTGCTGCAATAGTAAACTTAGCCAAGTGGTGGCTTGAAAACAATATGCCTGTTTCTATTAATGATATGGTTAACTATGGTGATATAATGATTAGTTATTTATCCATAGATGAGTAGCTTAAAAACATTTATAAGAATCAATTACTTTTAAAACTGCAAAAAAAGAAGTGATATTCTTAAGAAAATTTCACTTCTTTTTTTACACATAATTTTTTTTGAATAACTAATGCATTTACTGATAACTTTGATTACCTTTTTTAACTGCCTTAAATGTATAAACTAATTTACAATTCTCACAATGCAAACACTTTCCTTATAGAGTATATTTCCTTGGTGGGTTACCAGAAAAATCTGCAATAACTGCTTTTGCATTTGCTAAATAGAATACTTCAAAAATTGGATTTGAAGCTTCTTTATATGTTCCTTTTACAATAGGACTTAGCATACATGCTTCTTTAACTGCCATATTATTTTCAAATACAGCCTTTCCGTTTAGTCTAATCCATGCATATTCAGGACTTGAAACAGATATCTCTATTTCTGGATTTGCTTGCATATCTTTATATACATCTTTAGTATTGTTTGTACAAAACCATAACTTCCCTTCCTGTTCTGAAAAAAACATAAATGGACGGCATTTAGCTTTTCCATCGCGGCCTACTGTCGCTAAATATTGAACTGGGTTAGCTTGTAAAAATTCAACTACTTCTCTCATTTTTTATCTCCTTTATTCCTAAAACATTTTTTATAATTATTTAAAACTTATACTCTAAGTTCATTACTTCACGAAGTGGCCACTTCCTATGTTTTTATTATAATTATCCAAACTACTCCTGTGAAGTAAGCACTTTAAAGTGGTATAGTTTCCAATAGGATACTAATAAAAAATAGAGTTATCGAAAGTATTTTTATAAATACTAATTCACCAATATTAATATTGATTTTCTTTAAGGCTAACTTTATAATTATTTCAATAGTATTTAATGTAAAGTAAGCATTCAAAAGTATACCTTTAAGAAAGGAGTGCGTTTAGATGATTAAAGAAGTGCCCGCTTGTCCTGTAGAAATGACTTTGCAACTTATAGGAAATAGGTGGAAGGTCTTAATAATGAGAGATTTGCTTATAGGAACGAAGCGCTTTGGAGAACTAAAGAAATCTGTCGGTTCAATAACTCAAAAGGTTCTCACTCAAAATTTAAGAGAAATGGAAGAGTCTGGTTTACTTATTCGTAAAGTTTATGCTGAAGTCCCTCCAAGAGTTGAATATACTTTAACTGAAGTTGGATATAGTTTAAAACCTGTCCTTGACTCTATGAATAAATGGGGAAATTCCTATAAAAAGAATCTTTCCTTATAAAGAAATGCATAAGTTTCATAAATTTTTATCACTAAAACTAAATACATTTATGATAAATGAAAGAACGAACAAATAAAGTCCGTTCTTTTCTAAATTATTTTAATAATGTTATATCCTTAAACTATGTTATAATCTGCTTATAATGGTAAAATAAAGTCAAGGACTGCAAGACAAGAAAGGAATGATCAATTTATATGACAAAATCCAAAAAATTCAAAGCGGAAGCTTTTGATATTATGCAATACTTTTATGGTTCTGTGCACGAACCATTGATTCATTGTCTTATTGATTTTTCATGTCATATAGATAAAGCTGCTCTTATAAAAGCTGTAACTTTATCCTTAAAAATAAATCCTTTAATTAGTTGCTGCTTCAACATAGCAGCAAGAAGACCTTATTGGGAAGAAAAAAATTTCACAGGAGAAGACATTGTTCATGTTGTTATAGCAGATTCAAATGAAGAAGAACAAAAAATAAAATTATTAGCATCTACAATTGATATTACTAAGGAACCTCAGTTAAAGATTTACCTCTTTCATAAACAAGATACTGATACATTATGTATTATAATAAATCATATGTTGTGTGACGGAGCAGGTTTTAAGGAGTATTTATATACTTTTAGTAGTCTTTACAATGAGTGTAAAAGTGGCATTAAAAACTTACTTAATGCAAAAAAACTTCCAAGAAGTTCTTATCAAATTCTAACTAATTTAAAATTCACAGAAAAATTAAATGTTTTCTTCTCAAAATATAACCTTTCTAAACAAGAAAATGAGCTAAAATATTCACTTCAAGGTGATAAGAATAATCCTCTTTTCGTCGCTCTCGATATTACAAAAGATGAATTTGCTCATATAAAGGCTTATGCTAAGAATAAATATGTAACTGTAAATGACTTAATTATTACAGCTTATATGAAAGTTTTACATAAGAGGACAGGTGAAGAAAGAATTATAATTCCTTGTCCAGTTGACTTGAGAAAATATCTACATTCTAATCAAGAACACGGTATCTGTAACCTTACCAGCAATTTTATGTGTGATGTTATAATTATGATAAATGATTCCTTTGAAGACATCCTAATACAAGTTTCTAAGCAGATAAAAGAGCAGAAATCAAATGATAATTGTTTAAAACCAGTTATAATACTAGAACTAGCTTTTAATTTATTACCATTTGAAATATTACATAAGGTATTCAATAAATTTTTTACTATTCCGGTAATTTCATTTACGAATCTTGGAGTAATAGATAAAGAACAGCTTAGGTTTAATGATGCAGAGATTACTCATGCTTACATTACAGGCGCTGTGAAATATGTTCCTTATTTTCAAATAGCTGTATCAACTTATGATAATACTTGCACATTAAGTTGTAACTTATATGGTACAACTGAAGATAAATTATGCATTGAAAAATTTTTAATGGATATGAAGAATGAACTTCTACACCATAAATAATGTTTATTCTTTAATTATACACGAATACTAAGATAAGCACTGAGAAATACTAATGTAAATTAATTTTTAAGAATTAGGAGAACCTATTATGCTAATTTATGCTATTGTATCCATTACCTCTGCATTCATCTTCTACACAATTGGTGTATGGAGTGAAAAAATGCAAGGCAAACTCAAAATTTGGCACTTAATTATATTTTATTTAGGATTATTCTTTGATACTTTAGGAACAACAATTATGAGTAAAATTGCCGCGGGTGGTTTCCAATTGAATTTTCATGGTATAACTGGGCTACTAGCAATATTTTTGATGCTCTTTCATGCCCTTTGGGCCACAATTGTTTTAATTAAAAATAATGAAAATGCTAAAATTAAATTTCACAAATTTAGCATTTTAGTATGGATTATTTGGTTAATACCTTTTATATCAGGCGCAATTTTAGGAATGGCAAAATAAAGATACCACAAATCATAAATATTGTGGCATTTTAAATAGTTATTATTAGAATAGAATTTCAATTTGATTTTATCATCAATTTGTATTAAAATAGTTTTTTGGGTAATAGTTACTTTAAAACTTACTGTTTCTTTAAAGCTTGAATTAATTATCTCAAAAATAAAAAGCCAATACGAGGTACTTATGGTCTACCGTTTACTTTTAATATATGCATTTAAATATTTAGTTGTGAAGAAATACAATATTTCTATTTTGTAGTGTCCAATACCTAACTCAAATTTCTTTATTATTTCTACATAAAATAGAAAGCTAAGATTTTCTAAGTTTAAGAAAATCTTAGCTTTCTATTATATAATCTAATAACATCTCGCAGCCTTCATATATTTCATTGTATGTTGTATCAAAATCTCCGCTATACCATGGATCAGCAATATCCTTTGGATTGTTAGTAAAATCTAAAAGCTTGTACACTTTCTTTTCACGATCTTCTTTTATAATCTTGAATATGTTTTTTATATTCTTTTGATCCATAGCTACTAAATAATCATATTTGTTATAATCATCTTTTCTAAATTGCACTGAGCGCTTTCCTTCGCAAGTTATATTATGTTCCATCAGTTTTCTTCTCGCTGGTGAATAAACAGAATTTCCAATTTCCTCCATCGAGGTCGCACACGAAGCAATATAAAACTCATCTGATAATTTTTTCTCTTTTACCATATGTTTAAATATAAATTCTGCCATAGGAGATCTGCAAATATTTCCATGACATACAAACATTACTTTTACCATAAAGAACTCCTTCTATAATCTAACTTTAATTACCAATTTCACTTATCATCATTCGAGCATTTGAGACATACTCAGACTTTGGATAGTTATTCTTCACTTTATTAAAATATGTGAGAGCGTTAACCTTATCATTTGTCTCTTTATAACACATGCCTATTTGAAAAGTAATCCATGGCATTATATCTAAGTTAGGGTTAATCTCTGAAGCTATTATTAATTTGGGAAGCGCCTCAGTATAATTCTGTTGCTTATACAACTTATTTCCTTCATTATATATCTTCCATAATGGATTTGGATTTAAACTCTGCCAAAGCTTATTAAATCTTATTTGGGTCTGATTATCAAAATTCCTGCCTTTCATGTTTATTAAAATGTCAGCAGCTTTCTCATACATTTCGTCATTTAAGAGTTTTTCAGCATCATCTAACATATTAACAGTATCTTTATTATAATTATCAGCCTCTAATTTAGCGTCTGTTATATTCTTTTGAGTGTTTTCTTGTTTTTCATTTGATATAGTTTTTTCTTCTACCAAAGACTCATTTGCATCTGATTTTTTATTTGTGTCCACTTCAGAATCAGATATATTATCTGCTTGCACTTTGCCTTCGGCCCCTTTACTGATTGTCTTAAATTTTGTTAAAACTCCTTGAATAGTTTTTGGATAAAAATAGTTTACACCTACCCCAGTAATAACAATAATGACAATTAATAAGCTTATGACACTCTTTTTTATTAGATTTTTAGCTGTACCAGCTTGCACTTTTTCAGTATTAGACATATGGTCAACTGTTTCTAAAATCATTACATCATTAGATACAGATTTTTTAATTGATAAGCTTTCCATGTATTCATTTATTAATTCATCATACATTTCATATTTATAAAGACTTTTAAAAGTTTTTTCAGCTTTTTTATAATCATTTATATTTACATAAAATAATCCCAAAAATTTAATAGCTTCTGTAAAATCTTTATTATAGGATAAAGATTTTTTTAAATCATCTATTACTAAGTCGAAGTTGCCTTTCTTCATTTCTCCTATCGCTGTATTATATAAAATAATAGATTTCTTAATATTATCATCGATTCTATATTTACTTAACTCTATTTCTTTTATATTAATTGGATGAACATTTCTTATTTCCGAATCAAAATCAACCAAGTAATTCCCCCCTAAAAACTTTATCTTCTCAAAAAAAGCAGATATTCTGTATATACGTATTCTAACAAATTATGATATTAAATTCAATTAAAACTGTTATTGGTAAAGTTTTATATATTATATGACTATCAAGAAATCATTTCACTTGTTTCCTTTAATTTCCTAATAATTTACTATAATTCGTATTTTTCTTACATAAAAATACCGTCAGATACTCTTTATATAAGCATCTAACGATGTAATTAAAGACTTCTCTTTGCCCCATATTTTATTAATATATTTTCAATATATTTATTCTTGCATAATTCTAGTGGTGTGTGTCCTACATTATTCTTCGAATTTATATCCACTCCGTGAGATATAAATATTTTTAAATACTCCTCAAAATCGTCATTATCACCGCAAAGTATATAATCATCATGTAAAACAGTATTGTTATACTTGTCAGTATGTTTTATATCTGCACCATAACTAAGAAGAAGATTCAAAAGCTCCACCGAAAAACTAAAATTACAATTAAATATAGGAGTTTTACCTGTTATATTTTCGGTATTTAACTTAGATCCTCTTTCTAATAGCAATTTAATAACATCCATTCTAGGTCTTATTCTTGCACAAAGTCTATGTAACGGTATTTCTTTATACGAACTTTGATTGCTATTTATATCAGCACCATTATTAATTAACAGTTCTATTACTTCAAAATAATTACTTCCACAATTATCTATAGCAAAATGAAGCAGACTTTTATCATCGTATTTTTCATTAACATTACCACCATTTTCTATAAAACTTCTAATTTCATCTAAGTTTCCCTTTTCTATTGATCTTGAAATAGATTTTGGTTTTGAACCAAACAAAATTTCATGGATCTTCATGATAATTACCTCCAATAAGTTAGTCTAAATTTATTCTAAATTTAGCTAGTTGTTCCTTAAATCTTATTTCCCTTCCTTTTAATTCTTCTATACATTTTACCATCCATTCCAGTAATCTTTCAATATTAAGTATTCCATTAGTGTATATATTTGCTATTATATTAAATAAATTTAAAGAAGATTAGTTACTTAAAAAACTCTAACTAATCTTCTTTAAATTTTAATAATGCTAAACCATCATGATTATAGTTATTCTATTTATCAACAACTCGATCTTAACTTTCGGTATTTTTTATTCTTTTCCAACTATTCCTTCTGTTTTTCCATAGCCTTTATCTTTATTGTTTGGGAAACCAATTTCTGCTCCAACATCAGATTTTACCGTATTTGAACTCGTTCTTTTTTTAGAAAGTGAATTCTTGTTCACTCCACTATTATTTAATGTCATTTGAATATACCTCCCTTAATTATAATTTGTTTTGCAATAATATATTAACCACTATCATAAATTATAATCACTAGAAGTGTTAGCAAAAAAAGCAAAATAAATATAATAGAGTACTACAAATTTAATTTTTATCACATCGCTATCTAATTATATCCAAATCCAAGAATAGTAAAATACTTATCCTTGCTGTCAGCCGCCATCTTTATTTCTATCTTATGGTCTCTGCTGCTTTCCTCTTGATATAAAATAGCTGCATTGCAGTGAGTCCAGCCTACTTCACGTGGATTTGCAGTAAGAATATATTTTCCATCTACATAAACCTCTGCCTTACCAAAATCCATTCTTCCTGAATCCTTAAAAACTAACAAAAGATTGCGACTTTTAACAATCAAACAAAAGCTTTCATTTCCGGATTCAGGTGTATGCATCCAATTATATGGAAATTGTGGTGTTCCAAAAGGATTAACATCCATTTCTACAAACTGAAGGTCTTTATCTGTTTCCTTAAAACTTCCTTGCTCGATTACTGCTCTACATGCATTATCCTTCTTGTCAATGAGATGTATATCTACAAATGAATTTCCAATGGCTGGAGCTTTATCAAGTACTATATCTTCTTCATCATAAGGATTTTTTGAGGTCTGTTCAAATAAATAAGTAAGGCAGTCTGCCATTATTACATGTCCATCATTAGAAGGATGGAAGATATCGTAAAAATACTGTCTTTTAGTTATTATGTTTCCTTCCTCTTTCGTAAGTCTGAATTGTTCAACCAGGGCATCAGATAAACTTACCATTGGCAGATTATAAAGCTTTCCTACTGGTAAAAGTCTTTCCTGCAGATTAAAGTCATTAGCAAATACACTAAATAATAATACTACTGCAGGTTCATTCTCGGCAGAAAGTATACTTAGAACTAAACTCTCGAAACAAATGCCTTTAGTCTCATCTCCCTCATCATTTACTGCAAATTCAATAATCACAATATCTGGCTTTACTTTTCCATCTTTGAGAACATCCCTGTCATACCGTATCATACCTAATTCAGAAGGTGTTCCCCCTACACCTGCTTTTACAAAATGTACATTATCTCCACCATTCTTTCCAAATATTTCTCTAAATTGAACATAAGACCCGTAAGCATAACACTCTGTGTGAATAGGTTTTGCTCCTGCCCCCTGAGTGATGGAACCTCCGATATAAGCAATAGTAATATCCTCTCCTTTTCTTGCCTTATCAATGGCGCCTTTAAGTCTTCTGTTATTACCCATATTCAAAAGCGATTTTGAAATCATGGAGTTATATTGAACACTTTCAAATTCCACTGGAGGATCAACAGAAATTTCCGGTACTTCATATCCATCCTGTAGATAGATCTTCACTGTTGCCTTTGCTGTTAATCCTGGTTTTTCAAATTCAAAAGCCATCTTTCCCACAACATCATCATTCTCTAACCACTCATAATCTTTAAGCTTAAGAATTACCTCAGATCCATCCTTAGTGCAAGGTATCTTAATTTGTGTTCCACCTCCATATCTATCTATTTTTCCATAGTTGTGAAATACAAAATCAATATCTCCCACATCATCATCTGCTGTTACAGTCACTCCAATGCTGTGAACAATTTTATGAACACCTTTCCAGCTTTTTAGAAGTTCAAGAATATTTTCATCCTCAACTCCTCCCACAAACTGAGCATTAGTTGCTAAACGTCCTTCATCTAAATAAATATCTTGCGAAGGCTTCGCCTCCAATCGTGCAGTGGCTTCTAAAATTTTATCTATCATAATATAAAAGCCGCTGCGTTTTTCTTGTGGATCTTTAGGGGCTTTAGGCCCTGATTGCGTATTATTTTTCATATTGATTATTCCTCCCTTATATATTTTCTATAATCTATGGTTTTATCAATAGGTTTAACTAGTGATTTATCTTGCCACTTTCCCTGCCTATACCGTATTACACTTGCTATAGCCGTAATAGTCCATGTTAATCCACTTGTGATCCATACACTCCAAACTCCTAAAAAAGGAATCATAGCGAGACTAATAGAAAATCCAACTCTTCCGGCTACTTCAACAAAACCATTAATCATAGCATAAAATGCATCTCCAGTACCATTTAAAACTCCTCTTGTAACATAAATCATTCCAAGAGGGAAATATGCACAGCTAGTAATCTTTATTGCCTTGTCTCCAAGATTTGTTACAGCCTCATCTTTAACAAACACTTCCATAATGGCCTGTCCACCAAATTGAGCTGCTAAAAGTGCTAAAAGACTAAATCCTGCTACAATTAGAATACTTTTATGGTATCCTTTTTTAACCCTGTCAAGTTTATTCGCGCCAATATTCTGCCCTGCAAAGGTAGAAATAGCTGCCCCCAAAGAATTGAATGGCTGCTGTATTAGTTGTTCTACTCTGCTGGTAGCAGTATAGGCTGCAACGGCTGTCTCTCCAAATCCATTTACAACGCTCTGGAGTGCTACTAAAGATACTGCAATCAAGGAGTTCTGTGCTGCAACGGGCACACCGATTCTTATGCATTTAGTAATAATTGACTCACTTACTTTCCAATGTTCCCTTTTTAATTTGAAATACGGATTCTTAAGTAATGCAAAAATGAGACAACCTACTGCTGCACATGCTTGAGAGATTACTGTAGCAAATGCAGTTCCTGATACGCCTAATCCAAATTTTAAAACGAAAATTAAATCCAACATGACATTAATTGCACAAGAAACAATTAAGAAAATTAATGGTGTACTTGAATCTCCTAAAGCTCTAAGTATAGCAGCTATAGCATTATACGCTGCCACGGCTATCATTCCTCCTGATGCTATTCTTAAAAATGCTACAGAATCATCTAAAATTTCAGGCGGTGTATTCAAAAGTTGTAAAACCTGGCGCGCAAAAACCGCACCTATTATACTCATAATTATCCCTGACACTCCAATTACATAGGCTGAATTAGCGATAGCTCTTTTTACTTGTGCTTCTTTCTTAGCACCAAAATATTGTGAAATAATAATGCCAATTCCAACTGATAATCCTAAGCATACTGAGAAAAAAAGAAAACTTAAGGAACCACAGGCACCGACTGCTGCTAAAGCATTAGCACCAACATACTTTCCCACAACAATAGAATCAATTAAGTTATAAAACTGTTGGAATATATTACCAATAAGCATTGGCCAAGTAAATTTTACAATATGGGAAACTTCATTCCCTTCTGTCATATCATGTACATATTTTTGTGACATATTTCAAAACTCTCCCTCTTTTGTTAATTCACATTCATAATTATCATATTACATGCATTTAATAAAATTAGCTGGCAATATATTAACCCAGTGTAGACATATATTGCAGTACATGTTATATTTTTTATATTCTATTGCTCTCAAAAATTAATTACATCTTTTTAAGAATCTAAGTAGATTAATATTTTATTCATAATTATGTAAGAATTTATTGGGAATTCTACGCTAACAAATATTTCAATAAATTGGAGGCTCTCTTATGTATCCTTTTTTCGAAGCAAGCAAATCAGGAGAACAAGATTTTTTTCGCTCAGGTATTTTGGCAAATTTCAGCTTTCCTCCACATTTACATCCATATGTGGAAATAGCTTATGTTATTGAAGGCTCTATAGAAGTTACAATAAATGATGTGTCATGCTGTCTAGATGTTGGCGAGGCAGCTGTAATCTTTCCTAATGATGTACATAGCTTTAACAGTGAAAAATTTTCGAAAATTTTGCTGTTTATTTTTTCACCTGACATAGCGGGAAGTTTCTTTGGTATACGAATGGATAAAACATTAAAAAATCCATTTATCCCTAAATCCACCATTGATAAGGGAATAAGTACCCTTTTATTTATGCTGTATGATGAATTCAAAAATAATAATAATAAATATGTTATAAAAGGACTTCTATATACAATACTTGGAAAGCTTGATGGCTATTTTATCTTAAAAGAAAGCAGCAAATTTTATAACAGTAAAATGCAAAATCTACTGAAATATATAGAGGCACACTATCTGGACAATATTTCTTTAGATATCATAGCTAAAGATTTAGGTTTCAGTAAATTCTATATTTCAAGAATTTTTTCAAATAAAATCGGCTACCAGTTTAATGATTATGTAAATAGACTACGGATAAATAAAGCCCAGAAGCTGCTTATGGAAACAGACCTTCCAATCACAGTTATAGCTTTAGAATGTGGATTTGAAAGTCAAAGAAATTTTAATAGGATTTTTAAAGACCTTACCTCTATTACTCCTACAAAGTTCAGAATCGAAAGTTCTAAGCACTAATTCTTATTTATAATTTATAACAAAATTATAGTCGAGACTTTCTTAAATATAAAAAGCCTCGACTAACATTTCTCATTATTATTTTATTAATGTATCAAATTAAACTATTTACAGAATGAACTTAAAATAATATTTCTTAATTTTCTAGTAAGTGAACTTGTACCACAATCGGTTTTTTGCGTCATAAACAAAAAGGTTAACTCTTCCCTTGGACAATTACAGAAATAACAACCAAGCCAGCCATCCCATCCGTATTCTCCTGGGCTGCCTAAATCCCCTGTCCTGCTGCAATCTGTCATAACACGCATTAAATTTCCATAGCTATGGCCGCATAAGGTAAGCCAATTATCAAAATTACTCTGTTGCGCAGCACTTAGTGATCCTGACGTTAGATAGTTAACTGTATGGGGACGTAAAATCTGAACTCCATCCAAGCTTCCTTTATTTATAAGCATGGAAGCAAATCTTGCATAATCATCTATAGTAGAAACCAGACCAGCTCCCCCAGATTCAAATGCTGGCTTCCTGTCCATCTTATTAATTATTCCTAAATTGTTTCCAGTATAGAGTTTTAATTCACCATTATTATCTTCATAAGCTTTTACAAGACGATTTCGTTTTTCTTCCGGTAACCAAAATCCAGTATTTTTCATACCTAATGGTTCAAATATTTCTTCTTTTAAAAATTCTCCAAACCTTTTACCACTAACTATTTCAATAACAGCTCCAAGCACATCCGCTGATGTTCCATACTCCCAGGAAGTACCAGGCTGAAAGGCTAATGTACATCTGCCTAATTTATTCATTGCTTCTATTGTACTCATTGGTGAATCACCAAGCAGCCTATAATCAATTTCTTTAAATAAAGCTTCTGTATCCTTCCCAGCTCTGTGATTTCCACCATATACTAAACCAGAAGTCATTGAAAGTAAATCTTTAATAATCATTTCCCTTTCAACTGGAACCAAACTATCACCTTTTTGCACCATTTGTTCCTTAAATCCTGTAAGAAACTTACTTACTGGCTCATATAAATCGATTTCTCCACGTTCTAAAAGTATCATCACAGCTGCTGCAGTAATAGGCTTACTCATTGAGTATAATCTAAAAAAGGAATCTCTATTAATGGTAGTTCCTGCTTTCTTATCAGCAAAACCATCCTCATAATAAAAAACTTCTTTCCCACCTTTTATTATCATTAAATTTCCACCAGCTATGAAATCATTGTCTATGTTATCTTTTAGTACCTTTTTAATCTGGCTCACTTCAATTGTACCCAACTCTTAATTTCCCCCTTTTTAATAAAATATATATTATTCTTTTAACTCTAATAATATATATAAATTAATATTTTCACAATACTAACTATAACTATTGGTATAACTTTTATTTATTATAATTATTTGCTTCAAGCCATATTATTTTTATCTAATCCATTCTCCACAAGTAAAGCATACATTTATTGGATCTATTTATGAAGGCCTATTCAGATAATATAACCTAAAAAATTGAGTCAAAAAATAATATTAAAGAATATTATACTCAGAGCTAATAAAAAATTACTAGGGAGCATTTAATGAAGAAGTCAATAATAAGTTGCATTATTTGTAGTTTAATTTCCTTTACTCTTATAAGCTGCAGCGGTCTTACTATCAGTTTTAATTCAGATGATAAATCAACCACAAAAGAAACTAAACAAGATCAGAATACTGAAAGTAAATCAGATGCTGTTTCAGATAAAACAACTGAAAGCGAAAGCAAAAAAGATGCAAGTCTTGATGACAAATCTGATACCAACGCTAAAACAAATGCAGATGAAAATAAGCAAAGTCAACTTCCTGATGATAAGTCTAATGTAACTATTAATATAAATGGTGATACAAAACCTGAAAAAAAAGATGTGATAATTATACGAGATCCAATTCCAACAAATACTGCTCATGGAAGTTTCATTTTTTATAATAGTGACTCATCTTATCTAACTAAAAGTCAAATTTCAAGTTTAAGTAATATCGAATTAGGTATTGCTAGAAATGAAATTTATGCTAGACACGGTTATATATTTAGCTTAGAACAATTTAGAACGTATTTTTATGCTCAAAGCTGGTATAAACCAATTACTAAAAATGTCTCTCTAAATAATATTGAGACTTATAATGTTGAACTTTTAAAAGCAGAAGAAGATAGAAGAGGAATCAAATGGAACTAACTAGAAAATTAATATAAATTCTAATAACCTTCCTATCTAGAATATATTATTATTTTAAATAAACATTATAAAGAGAAAACTTCTTTGTTTTAAAATAAAGAAGTATTTCTTTAAACTAAAAAAGATAGTCATATGACTATCTTTTTTACAATTACCTCGCAACGTCCTACTCTACCACACAGTCTCCCATGCAGTACCATCGGCGCTATAGACCTTAACTTTCCTGTTCGGAATGGGAAGGAGTGTTACCTCTATGCCATCATCACGAGATTAAGTGAGTCTCTAAATCTACGATTTAGTT
>JAJXWH010000121.1 GCA_021781745.1 Bacillota bacterium
CATTTCTATGAAAATTTATTGCCTCTGGAAGCATATCTAAGTAGTCTCCGGTTTCTGTTGCAAAATATCTGTTAGCTGGATTAGACATTTGTTCACAGGTGCTTCCATTTTTTCTGACGCAGCCTGTAACTATTGGATCTTAATGCTTGTATCTTTGTCTTTTCTCCTGATATTTTTCTTTATGTAGTATTTTAAAAGTGAAAAAACTTCAATAGACATTTGTTATCATCCATTGAAGTTTTTCTATTTGCTTAAATCAGATATCAAAAGAAGCTTTTACAGAATGACCTACGTTTCTATAGCAACTGGAATTGAAACCTCTTTTTGATAGCTGTTTTCAGTTTTTAGAGTATGTTTTTCTTATTGTAGTTACCAAACTTACTACAGAATTATTATTATGCAGTTAATGTTGCTCTATACTTACTGCATATTATTAACGCTTTTATTTAACTTATAATTCTTATATTTTATTTTGTAGTTACTTTTAATAGTATTATTTTTGTAGTGAATTTATATATCCGCTACTCATCATCTTTACTATTCAAGTACTTATCTATTATTTTTTTATGTTTTTCATCAGTAGGATTAATTTGTAGTACTTCATATTCCCAAATTATTTGTCTTTCTCCTGATGAAAACGGAGATTTCAATATATCATCGTAATTAAATTTAATATTAAATTTTCCACTACTATCCAACTTGAATGTAAAATTACTCCAAATATTCTCATTATTCTCTTTATATTCTCTATATAATTCTTCAACAATATCAGTTAATTCCATTACTAAATCCTCGTATATATTCTCATCAACACTGTATATCTCTGGAATATCATGTCCATATATAATATTATTGCTTGTTAATGAATTAAAATAAAAATATACTTCACTTGAATCCTCTAGTACTTCCCCATATAAATAAATCTCATTCCACTTATCTGGTATCATTTCAACCAATACATTCGCAATTTTCCCATATATTTCACCCATATTTTTTGTTTCCATTTTATTAACCTCCGGACTTATTTAAAATTTTTATTATTTTAGTTTTTTCTCCTTCTATAGTATACTTTATTTTAAAACTTACAGGACGTGGGTTATTGGGCTCGTAAATATTTTGTATTTTTACTTGTACATCTTTTCCTTCTTTCAATGCATTTGCCCACTCCGTCTCCATATTGTACCATCTTCCGCCTGCTCTATTAATTTGAGAATTCATAGGTACTAAATTATCTATCTTTCCTGAACCGAAAAATTGTGAACCAATTAAATGACCACCATCATCATCTGGAAGTCTGTAATCACCACCTACAGTTCTTTGTGCATACAAACTTCTTTTACCATCCCCAAGTTTTAACGTTCCTTCAACTTCTTCTATATCTCCTGAACTATTAGTTTTATATTTATATCCTTCCTTTGTAGTATATTCAACATTGGGCTTTAGTACTTTTTTGCCATCTACTCTAGTATATTGATTCCCATATTTCACTTCTTCAGCAGCTTTACTTCCCCCCTCATAGTTACAATCATTATGCACCAAAACCTCTAAGTCAGATACAAAGTAGGTATGATTTTCATCTACATTTAAATTATAAATTTCTCTAGATTCATTATATTGGATTGACTCTATACTTTCTACAGTTTTATCATATCCATCAGATGCTGTGATTTTATCGCCAATTTGTAAATTCTCTGCTGCTCTCCAATCTCCATCATCAAGCATAAATATATGGGTTGGTGTTGTTTCTATTAATTTTCCTTCTATTGTTATGTTTACAAAATTACTTGTATGCTTTTTGTAAATATACAATACTGTTTTATAAGATATCTCTCCAGTTTTGATATTTTTAGAAAGAACTAGGTCACCATCTTCAATTGAATCAATTCTCTTTAATCCTTCTTTTGTTCTTATAAGGGTATTTCCTATAAAGCATCCATTTATACAATAATCTGCTTCTGCTCCTGTAAACTCATCCTTTGATATAATTACATCTTCTCCATCCTTAGTTATAAATCTTATTTTATCTCCTAAATCAAAAGTCTCTCTTACATATTCAAATAATGAGTCAAGTTTATTTTTAACATAATCCATTATTTTGTTAACAGTTTGAATTACTTTATCCGAAACCTTTCCTAAATCTTGATTTCCGCTAACATCACTTGTTTCTGGTATTAAATCACTCGGCTCAGATGGCCTTTCCTCTGATTGTGGTATTTGAGTTTGCTCTCCATAAATTGGATTTTCATCACCAGCATAGCTTGATTTCTCCCCAAGTTTGTTTCCACCATCAGATTCACCAGAAACAATTTTGTCGTTATCTGATACAATTCCAGTTCCTTTTGATGCATCTTCAGTTTCTCTAACTGCAGCGTTATCATTTAATAACCTATCAGCTTTTGCTCCCTCATCAAGATCACTTATAGCAGATCTTCCAAGTCTTGAAATCTCGCCTAAACCTAGGAATAGTACATCTGCAGCCCTTTCACCCACTGAAAGCTTTCTTCCTGTAAACACATCCTTTCCAGACACTGCCTCAGCTACAAGTAGTGCTGGTCCTACATACGGTATACTAAACATCATAAGCTCACCTATAGCTTGCATTTGTTCCTTACTCAGACTATGAGTACCAGGTGTTTTATCATAAGCCTCAAAATAACTTTTATTTCCTGATGATACTTGCAAATGATGTTCAATCCCTAAAACATACTCACCATTTACTTTTTCCTTTACATAACTCCCCTCTTCATGACAAATATTAGGATTAAATTCTGGTATATTTGTTTTCTCCTTTAACATATCCCCACTAATCGGAATGTCGTTCCCAATATAATACCCTTGTTTTAAACTCTCCTCAGGTTTCTCTACTTTACACATATTTGCTCTTTGCTCTAAGAAACCTTCTAAGGTGCCTGGTACTCCTATAGTTGCTCGTGAACCTGTCATAGCTAATGTTAAGTTTCCATTTATAAATTGTAAGCTTATTCCCTTGTCTTTCAATTTAGCTAGTGCTTCTGTAACTCCTGCAGTAGGTTCATCATCTGTGAATGGTCCATTACTTTGTCTGTCACTTCCGATTTCATATACTACACTTGATTGAACATAAACTTCATTTTCAAGAGATATATAACTACTCTTGTTTTTTTCTACTAAAAGCCTACTTGCAGCATTTATTGCTACACTTCCACCACTTAGGCTTACACTGCTTCCTGATATGCTTAGTTTTTCCGAGCTTCCTAATTGTTTTTATTTATTCCTTACCTTGATATGATGAAAAAGATCAACGCCTTTTCAAGCATTAACCTCTGTTTCTATTAAGTATTTAATTTTATATCAATAATTCATTATGTTAGCTTAGGCTCATAATCACTCAATCGTCCTTCCTTAAAAACAATTATCCCTTTTCCACATCGAGTACATACTACAGGTTTTGAATCATCTTCTTTTATATTTCTTTCTAAGTGCTTTATTCTATATTCTAAATCAAATGATTTTGTTAACAAGTATTTTTCTAGTACTTTATCTTCATTAGTCCATAACTTTATTTCTTCTTCATTAGGTTTTAAGCTTAAATTGTTTATGTGTTGGGGCGTCATTTTATCTCTAGACTCAGGATAATCTCGATACATTTTATCTACCTTATATAATAATTCTAACTCTTTTTTTAACTTTTCTAAACAACAGTAATCAACAATATCCTCAAGTGGAGTATCATATGGTTCCCCACCAAAATCTTCTATTGTAAACTCAGATTTACAATTTGTACAGTATAATGGCTTATCTAATTTTTCTTTATCCATCTTTTCACCTTCCATGTTAACTTACTAAGCCTTACTTGCTATAATAATCTAATTTCTTAGTAAAATTGTCATTTTTCTCATGATTATTAAAAAGAAACTTTTGCAAAATCCCCTACGTTTATATATTAACTGGCATTTTAACATCTTCTTGATAGCTGTTTGCAGTGTTTAGAATATATATTTCTCTCAGTTAACCGCAAACTTACTACAGAATTAATATTATGCAGTAACTTTATTCTAAATAAATTATCTGCTTAATTACATATAGCAATAATTAAATATTATGCAGTTAGAGTAATATGAAAAATGCATGCACTTTCTTTATTAACCACAAAATTTATAAAATTTCTATCCCATAATTTTTAATATTTCTTTTATTCT
>JAJXWH010000027.1 GCA_021781745.1 Bacillota bacterium
AATGTTTTTGTCTTGCAAATATAAAATATCTCAACTTTTTAGGGGTGGCAAGTTATTTATATAAAAAATAAGAAAAATCAAAGGGTTGCTGTCTTAGTTAGATAAAAAACTTTGACAGTACCTTTAATATGAAAGGGGTGAAAGCTATGAAAGTTGAATTTTGTCTCATAGATAGTGGTGATATTGTATTTACAAAAGAGTCAAAGGATTTGAAAGATATAATAGATGTTATTACTAAAGTAGGAACAGAAATAAATTTGTTTTTTAACAAAGATGATTTCATCCATGGATATGTACAAAGCATTATGTATCAAGTTAATGCTGAAAGTAATGATGAAAGTCTAAGGATATATTTTTCAAACGACTATAAAAAATCAAAAGTTAAAGAAAGAATATCGAGTGAACACTTGAGTACTACCAAAATAAACGAAAAGAATAAATGAGTAAAGTAAAATTAAACTTTACAAAATCACTGCATATATTATTTTCTTAAGAAAGATTTAATAATATTATAACTTTATTTTACGAGAAGTTTGTGGAATATTATGGTAACATATGATATGAATTGATTTAAAAATAATTCCTACAAAGTAGCTTAATTGTAAAATAAAATTTTAATAAATAGAAGGAGATATATATGGAGAGACTAAAAGGTAAAATAAATAGAAGAAAAAAACATTTTATAGTGCTAACAAAATTATTATTATGTTTATTTGCAGCAGGTATTGTAGTATCAATTAGTTTTAATCAAGCTATTAAGACCTATAGTTATGATACAGAAGAAAAGACAGTCTCAGCATATAATAAGGATAGTAAAGAGCAGACTACAAAAGACCAATCATCTGAAAATTTATCAATGAATGCAGAGGTAAAACCTGAAGTACAGAAGGAAACAAAAATAAATATGTCCTTTGATGGTGTTCCTCTTAGAAATGATAATGAAGGGGTACCTGTTATCTGTTACCATTCAGTAAGTAATAATCCAAATGAAAAAAGTCCAATAATTATTCCTAAAGAAAAATTTAGACAGCAACTTCAAGCTATTAAAGACAATGGATACGTGACATTAACAACTAAACAACTTAATGAGTATCTGTACAAAGACATGCCTATTCCTGTGAAGAGTGTAGTAATATCTTTCGATGATGGGTATGAAAATAATTATACAGAAGCATATCCAATTCTAAAAGAATTAAATATGACAGCGACCTTTTTTGTTATATCAAATTACTTGGATAGGCAATCATATTTAAATCCTAAAGAAATAAAAGAAATGAGTAATAATGGAATGGATATAGAATCTCATACAGCTTCTCACTCTAAACTTTCTGATTTGCCATATGAAAGTCAAATTAAGGAACTTGAAGATTCAAAGGCAGCATTGGAAAATATAACTGGCAAATCAATTATAGCGGTTGCTTATCCAGAAGGGAAATATAATGAAGATACTAAAAAAGCAGTTTTAGAAGCAGGATACAGCATGGGCTTTACAATACAACGAGGTTATGCTGATAGAGATGATAATCCTGCCCAATTAAACAGAATATGTATAGATTATACCTTTAGAACAAACAATATACTTAATATATTGAAGAATTTAAAGAAATAGTCCGAACAAAAAGAAAAAAATATTACAAAATGTTCTGTGAAAATTGACAAAATATAATATAAATTATAGAATAAAGATAGCAACTATGATGCTTTATTAGATATTATCCAGTTCTGTAGAATTGGATAATATTTTTAAGCATAAGATACAAAATAATAAGCCAATAATGTCGATTAAATTTAGCATTTTGATTTGTTATTTTTTTGAATATGCTTAATTAATGAACTTAAAAATAAACTTATGAATGGAGTAGATAAGCATGAAGGCAATATTAACAGTAATTGGGCAAGATAAAGTTGGTATTATAGCAGGGGTAAGTCAAAAAATGCTAGAATATAGCATCAACATATTAGATGTTAACCAAACTATAATGCAAGGCTTTTTTACAATGATAATGGTACTAGACTGTAAAGATATGAATGCTACGTTTGAAGAAGTGCGTGCAGGACTTACAGCTGAAGGGGAAAGACTTGGGGTAGAAATTAAGATTCAAAGAGAAGAAATATTTAAGTCAATGCATTCACTATAATTAGGAGGGGCTTATGAATACTAATAATATACTTGAAACGATAAAAATGATTGAAGAAGAAAAACTGGATGTTAGAACTATAACTATGGGTATTTCGCTTCTTGATTGTATAGATCCAGATGGAGATAAAGCTAGAATTAAAATATATGATAAGATTACAAAATCAGCAGAGCATTTAGTAGAAGTTGGTAGACAAATAGAAACTGAATTTGGTATTCCAATAGTAAATAAAAGAGTTTCAATAACTCCAATGTCAATAATCGCAGGAGCTACAAATGAAACTAGTTATGTTGAATTTGCAAGAACTTTAGATAGAGCAGCAGAAACTTTAGGCATAGACTTCTTAGGTGGATTTTCAGCTTTAGTTCAAAAAGGTTGTACTAAAGGAGATAAAATATTAATTAGCTCAATTCCAGAAGCATTAGCAGTAACAAAAAAAGTTTGTGCATCTGTAAATGTAGGTTGTACAAAATCTGGAATTAATATGAATGCTGTAAGAGATATGGCAGAAGTAATTAAGAGAACAGCAGAACTAACAAAAGATACAAAAGGATTCGGTTGTGCGAAATTGGTTATATTTGCAAATGCGGTAGAAGATAATCCATTTATGGCAGGGGCTTTCCATGGAGTTGGAGAAGCTGAAAGAATTATTAATGTTGGAGTAAGTGGACCAGGAGTTGTTAAGAGAGCTCTTGAAAAAGTAAGGGGAGCATCTTTCGATGTTGTTGCTGAAACAATCAAGCAAACTGCATTTAAGGTTACAAGAATGGGTGAGTTAGTTGCGAACGAGGCATCAAGAAGATTAGATGTACCATTTGGTATAGTTGACTTATCTTTAGCTCCAACTCCAGCAGTGGGAGATTCGGTTGCAGAAATTTTAGAAGAAATAGGATTAGAACAAGTAGGAACTCATGGTACAATTGCAGCATTAGCTATGCTTAATGATGCAGTAAAAAAAGGTGGAGTAATGGCGTGCAGCCACGTTGGAGGATTAAGTGGAGCTTTCATTCCTGTATCTGAAGATGCTGGTATGATAGATGCAGTTAATAGCGGATCATTAAATCTAGAAAAGTTAGAAGGAATGACATGTGTATGCTCAGTTGGACTTGATATGATTGCAATTCCAGGAGATACTCCAGCATCAACAATTGCAGGTATGATAGCTGATGAAGCAGCAATTGGAGTTATAAATAATAAGACTACAGCTGTTAGAATTATACCAGCACCAGGATGTGAAGTGGGAGATATGGTTGAATTTGGAGGACTTCTAGGTAGAGCACCTGTAATGAAGGTAAATGGAAAGTCTTCAGAATTATTTGCTCAAAGAGGTGGAAGAATTCCTGCACCTATACATTCATTTAAAAATTAACAAAAAATCAAGACCTAAAAGATATTTTTATCTTTTAGGTCTATTTTTTATATCATATCTATTATAAATTTTGGGCAAAAATATTGATATAGATTTTATCTTTAGTAATTTGAGAATAAGAATAATTTTAGTGGTAGCTATAAACTTCTAAAGGAAGAATAATAAAGGTAGCCAATTGAAGGCATTTCCGTAGTTATATCCATAGCTTCCATAGTTTCCATAGTTTCCGTAATTATAACCACAATTTCCATAGTTATATCCGCAATTTCCATAGTTTCCATAATTCATAGAACCACCGTAAATTATATAATTATTTGTGCAACATTTTTTACTGCATTTATTATGATGATGTCCACAACATTTACTCATTATTCATTTCTCCTTTTGTATATTAAAATCATTTGTTATAGTAGTAATATATTAAACATAATTAAAAAGTGTTACACATAAAGAAAAAATAAAATATATTCTTGAAAAATGAAGTTAAATAATATAATATAGATATAGGAAACTTAAAAGCAAAAAGTAGTTTCTATTAGGAAGTATGAAGTGCTAGCAAAGTAATAAATACATACTGTATATATGTAGGCTGTTAAAATAATACAAGTGACAAATTTTTTTATTATCAGGAAACTTAAAGTGAAGAATAAGTTTCTTGAGAGGAGGTAGAGGTATGAAAAATAGTAAGTTAAATGGAAATAAAACTATCTTTATTATAACATTGGGGTTTGCATTAGGGATGAGACAAATGGCCATGACAATGGTTATGCCATTTTTGAGTGTTTACAGTAAAACTTTGTTGTATAATACACCTATGTTTTCGGGAATAGCGTTAGGTATATTTGGTCTAATGCAAGCCATCTTTCAGATACCATATGGAATTTGGAGTGATAAAAAAGGGAATAGAATTGTTATGATAGTAGGTTTGTTTCAAGTTATTTTAGGATTGGTTATAGCTTATTTTGCATCCAATATTTATATGCTCATATTAGCAAGAGCGATGCAAGGGAGTGGGGCGGTTATAGCAGTAGGTTTTTCGTGGGTTTCAGGCATTAGTACAAATTCAAAAGAAAGAACAAGCTATTTAAGTATAATTAGTATAATCATAGGTGTTGCAGCATCTTCTTCTTTTGCATTTGGGCCTTTAATCCATAGATTTGTTTCAGTGAAAAATATGTTTTTATATTCAGCAGTACTTATTTTTATTTCTTGGATTGTCATTATAGTTTTTTTGAATGATAATAATAACAGAAGAAAAGAAGGTTTAATGGAAAGTAATAATTTAAAAGAATTTAAGGGATTAAGAAATGAGAATAAGATTACAACAAGAGACGCTATCAAAAGCTTAATAAGAGACAAAAATTTTATAGCTTTTAATTTAGCAGCATTTATTAATAATTTTATTATGATTGGTGTATTTTATGCGATTCCACAATATTTAGAAGTAATTACTGGAATAGATGGAATGTGGAGGATTTTTATGCCTTCGGTTATAATTGCAGTGCTTATTATGAGAATAGCTCTTAAAAGATTAGATAATTTACAAAGTATTAAATTTCTTATTATATCATTTTTATTATGTGCAATAGGCATATGCTTTTATTTCAATAAAAATTCCTTCCTATATATTTTCGTTGGGACAGTGTTATTTATGACTGGATATATCTCAATAAGTACGATTATATCAAATTTAAGTAATTTAATATTAGAAGATGAATATAGGGGAGCAGGAAATGGCATTATAAATAGTTTTCAATATATAGGTTCTTTTATAGGTTCGGTAATTGTTGCTGCTGCCTGGGTTAAAGGTGAAGCTTTAGCTTTTATAATACTGATACTAATTTCACTATTAGGTGCAGGCATAATAAAATTTTATGTTAAAGGAGAGGATTTTCATGAAAGATAGGATTTTGCAGGCCGTTTCTGAAAATATAAGTATATATGGTCTTAAAAAATTTAACTTAGATGTGGTATCTTCAGAGCTAAAAATAAGCAAAAAAACAATATACAAATATTTTTCTAGTAAAGATGAAATTGTAGAGGAGTATTTTAAGCAGATATTATCAATAGATAAAGAAAGCATATTAAATGTACTAAAGGAGAAAATTTCTCTAAGTGAAAAGTTTCATAAAATAATTTATAGTTACCATAAATATAAATTACCAACAAATGTAATACAAGAAGTTAAATTATATTATCCTGAACAATGGGAAGAAATTAATAAATTTAAGGAATTTAAAGTGCAAGCCATCATTAATTTGCTGATGGATGCAAAAAATAATGGTGAAATAAAGGAAGTTGTAAATCTAAGTATAGTTACGCTGATTATCCAAAAAGTAAGTGAAGAACTTTTAGATGGAGAAATTTTGAGCGAAAATAACCTCAAACTGAATTACGCAGCAGACCAAATATTGCAGATAATTTTAAATGGAATATTAAATTAAGAAATACTATTTTAAAGATACAATTAGGTTTCTTTATGTTATAATATGCAAAGAGAAATTTAAGGCGCATTAATAAGTTAAATGTGCTTATGTTATAAGAAAAATAAGTAGGTGAAGAGATGACAACTGAAAAGAAGTTTTTGCCAATAAGCAAAAAAGATATGAGAGAAAGAGGCTGGGATGAATTAGATTTTGTAATTGTTACAGCCGATGCATATATAGATCATCATAGTTTTGGTACTGCAATTATTTCAAGGGTTTTGGAGTCTCATGGATACAAGGTAGGGATAATACCTCAGCCTGATTGGAATAACCTTTATGATTTTCAGAGATTAGGAAAACCTAAATACGCATTTTTAGTTAACGGCGGTAATATGGATTCAATGGTTAATCATTATACTGTAAGCAAAAGATTGAGAGAGAAAGACTTTTATTCTCCTGGCGGCCAAATGGGTCTTAGGCCTGATAGAGCAACAATTGTATATTGCAACAAAATAAGGGAAGCTTATAAGGATGTAGATATTGTAATTGGAGGAATAGAAGCGAGTCTTAGAAGGTTTGCTCACTATGATTATTGGAGTGACAAAGTAAGGAAATCAATACTGATTGACAGCACAGCAGATCTTTTAATTTACGGCATGGGTGAAAAACAAATAGTAGCAGTTGCTGAAAGTTTAAAAAATAAAGTACGTGCCAAGGATATAACTTACCTTAGAGGAACTTGTTACACTGCAGAAAATTTAGACGATATACAGGATTATATTGAAATTCCTTCTTATAAAGAAGTTTGTGCTGATAGATATAAATACGCTGAAGCAAGTAAAGTTGAATACGAAGAACAAGATTCGGTGAGAGGGCACATTATTGTTCAAAAGCATGGAAGTAAATATTTAGTACAGAACATACCAGAAGCACCTTTAAACAGAGAAGAATTAGATGAAGTTTATAATCTTCCTTATATGAGAGATTATCATCCTACATATGAGGGAAAAGGTGGAATAGCTGCAATTGAAGAAGTTAAATTTAGTACCGTAAGTTCAAGAGGCTGTTTTGGAGATTGCAAATTTTGTGCTATAACCTTTCATCAAGGCAGGGTTGTTCAAAGTAGAAGTAAAGAATCAATTTTACAGGAAGTTGAGGAAATTACAAACCTTCCAGATTTTAAAGGTTATATACACGATGTTGGGGGACCTACAGCAAACTTTAGGAAACCAGCCTGCACAAGACAGCTAGCTTTTGGTGCATGTAAAGGAAAAGAATGTCTATCACCTGATGTTTGCAAAAACATGGAGGTGGATCATACTGAATATTTAGATTTGCTTAGATCAATAAGAAAAGTGCCAAAGGTTAAAAAAGCTTTCGTGCGTTCTGGACTTAGATACGACTATATTATGGCTGATAAAGATGATACTTTTCTTAAAGAATTAGTAGAGCACCATGTAAGTGGGAAATTAAAAGTTGCCCCAGAACACGTTTCAAAAGATGTTTTAAAATACATGGGGAAGCCAGCTGGAGAAACTTACAATAAATTTGTGGATAAGTTTGAAAGGATAACCAAAAAGCTTGGTAAGAAGCAATACATAATCCCTTACTTAATGTCATCTCACCCAGGTAGTACTTTGGAAGCTGCAATTGAACTTGCAGAATATTTAAGAGACATAAATTATCAACCGGAGCAGGTACAGGATTTTTATCCAACACCAGGAACACCTGCGACAACAATGTATTATACGGGGCTCGATCCAATAACAATGAAAGAAGTTTATGTACCAAAAACTAAGCATGAAAAAGCTATGCAAAGGGCGTTGCTTCAATTTAAAAATCCAAAGTATTATACACTTGTATATGAAGCATTAACTACAGCTGGAAGAACAGATCTGATTGGAAATGGACCTAAATGCCTTATTAGGGATAAAAAGAGTAGTGATAAAGCAGGGATGCGTGGTACATATAATCAAAATCAATTTAATAAACAAACTAGTAAAAATGCTTTGAGTAAGGACAATAAAAAGAGAGTATCAAGTGAAAATCATAAATCAAAAAGAAGTGTTGGGAAGAATAGTATAAAAGCTAAAACAAAAAGTAAACATAGAAATTCATAAGCAAATAAGAAAAACTGCCCTTATTGAACAACATCAATGGAGGGCGGTTTTTATAATAATTTCATGATATTCTTGGAAATAGGATAAGCATTATTATTATAACTATGTTGTTATTTTATTGGCAAATAGCATAAAAGTTTGAAGCTATTTTAATATGGTTAGGTATGGATTTTGTATTAGTTGTGATATAATGATAATAATTATTATATGGAAACAATTTCGCTAGAGTTGGAGGAGAAAAAGTGAAGAAACTAATTTCATGGAATGTTAATGGTTTAAGAGCCTGTGTGAAAAAAGGCTTTTTAGATTTTTTTAAAGAATCAGATGCAGATATATTTTGTATTCAAGAAACAAAGCTACAGGAAGGCCAAATAGATTTGGATTTAGATGGATTCAATAGCTATTGGAATTATGCAGAAAAGAAAGGATACTCTGGAACGGCTGTCTTTACTAAAGAAGAGCCTCTAAGTGTCAAGATAGGTATTGGAATAGAAGAACATGATAATGAGGGTAGAGTCCTAACGCTGGAATTTAATGATTTCTATTTAGTAAATGTATATACTCCAAATTCCAAGCAAGCTTTAGAAAGACTTGATTATAGAATGGTATGGGAAGATGTTTTTAGGCAATATTTAAAGGAGCTTGAAAAAAAGAAGCCTATAATATTATGTGGAGATTTAAATGTCGCTCATAAAGAAATAGATCTTAAGAATCCAAAAGTAAATAGAAAAAATGCAGGATTTACAGATGAAGAAAGGGATAAAATAACTCAATTATTAGATTCGGGATTTATTGATACATATAGATTTTTCTATCCAGATACTGAGGGGGCATACTCTTGGTGGTCATATAGATTCAATGCCAGAGCTAATAATGCAGGATGGAGAATAGATTATTTCTTAGTTTCAGAATCTTTAAAAGATAAATTAGAAGATGCTAAAATTCATATGGATATCGAAGGGTCAGATCATTGTCCTGTAGAGCTTTTAATAAATCTTTAATGAAAGAAACAAAAGGAATAAAATTTTACAATATGAGAATAAATTAGAGTAATGACAGATAAACTAACAAATTTATTTTATGGAGAATAGAGATATGTTAAAAGATAAAAAATTATTTTTACTAGATATTGATGGAACAATAGCACTAGATACTACATTAATAGATGGAACACTTGATTTCATGAATCATGTATTAAGCATTGGAGGTAAATACATTTTTATAACAAATAATTCTACTAAAAGTATTGAGGATTATATTACAAAGTTTGAAAAGTTTAAGATTAAAGTAGATGAAACAAGTTTTGTAACCTCTTCTTATGCAACGGCTTTATATTTAAGAGAAACTTATAAAGATAAAAAGATATTTGTCCTTGGAACAAAATCATTTATTGAGGAACTTAGAAGTTTTAAAGTAAATGTTACAGAAGAACAAGATGATGATATTGTATGTGCTGTAGTAGGTTTTGATAATGAATTAACCTATAAAAAAGTAGAAGATATTTGTGAATTGCTGCTTACAAGGAAAATTGATTATATAGCAACAAATCCAGATCTTGTTTGTCCAACAAGTTTTGGCTTTATACCAGATTGCGGCTCAATATGTGAAATGATAGGAAATGCAGTTAAAAGGGAACCGTTATATATTGGCAAACCTAACAAAGCAATAGTAGAAATGTGCTTAAAGCAAACTGGATTTACAAAGAAAGAAACTTTAGTTATAGGCGATAGATTATATACAGATATAGCCTGTGGAATAAATGGTGGTGTTGATACTGCAGTTGTATTTACTGGTGAGGCTACAAAAGATGATTTGATTAATACAGAATTTAAACCAACATATAGTTTTGATTCAATAAAGGAATTATATGAAGAGTTAGCATTTTAGAGTGTCTTAGTGTATTTCAGGAATAAAGCTGTTAAAAATTTTTTAACAGCTTTATTCATTTTGGAATAAAATATTTCGAAATTTTAACTAGAAAATATTTTTAACGCCAGGAATCTGATATAATATTTCCATAATAAAATTAGCCAGGAGGAGATTATAGCGTATGAATTTAGAAAATATAGTGAATAAAATAGAAAATAGTAAACCATATATTAATGGCTGGGAAAGAATGCGAAGGTCATCTGTAATCATTCCTCTAGTTGAAATTGATAATGACGTACATGTATTATTTGAAGTTAGATCCAAGAAATTAAAAAGTCAGCCTGGTGATATTTGTTTTCCAGGAGGAAAGATAGATGAAAATGAAACACCTAAAGAAGCTGCATTAAGAGAGATATTTGAAGAACTTGGAATTAAGAATATTAACTTAATAAATGAATTAGACGTTGTAGTTAGATATGATGGTATAATAATTCATCCATACGTGGGAGTTATCAAAAGTGCTGATGAAATAAAAATAAGTGAAGATGAAGTTGACCATGTGTTTTATGTGCCATTATCTTATCTTTTAAAACATAAGCCTCTTGAGTTTAATAATAAAATAAATATTGTGAGAGCTAAGGAATTTCCATACGATTTAATTGTCAATAGAGAAAACTATAAATTTAGGGAAGCTAATTATAGATCTTTATTTTATAAGTATGAAGACTATAATATATGGGGAATTACCGCAGAAATGCTGCAAAACTTTTTGGAAAAGTTGCAAATAACAGTTAATTAATATTAGAAAATTTCATTATGTTTTACAGATATAAAAAAACAGAAACTTAAATATCTAAAGGTTATAAAAGGAAGTTAAGGGGATTAGGCTTCCTTTTTCTATTTAGTATGTATTTTTAATTGTAAAAATAAAAAATATATTAAAGAGATTTACTCTTAAATATATTTACTATCTATCTATCTAACTATCTATCTTTTAAGTTTTTTATTAGAGCTTCTGATGAACCTAAGTTTGTTGCAAGTGGTATATAATGAACATCACATAGTCTAAGTAGAGCAGTTACATCCGGTTCATGGGGCTGAGCAGATAGTGGATCTCTTAAAAAAAATACAATGTCAATTTCTTTTTCTGCTATTTTAGATCCAATCTGCTGGTCTCCACCAAGTGGTCCTGATAAAAACCTATGAACATCTAATCCAGTTGCTTCTGATACAAGTTGTCCAGTAGTTCCTGTTGCAAAAAGTTCATGGTCTTTAAGTATATCTCTATGCCTTTTTGCAAAATCGATAATTTCAGTTTTCTTTTTATCATGTGCAATTAAACATACCCTCATAATGTTTCCTCCTAAAATTTAGTTTTTAATGATTATTATAAAGAACAATTAATTTTATGGTATTATTGTAATATAGATTCCATATAAAAGCAAATTATACAATTTATTTTTAAATTTCCATTCGTCCTGTTTTAATATATCATTTTTAGACATTATAAGCATTTAGCCTTTTTAGAAACCATAAATATAACAAAACTAGCAGCTAAGGATGGTGAATTAGTATGTATGAGTATAATAAATAATAATATTGTTGTTTAAGTTACCCAAGCATTAATTGATTTAGTTGAATACACAATTAAGGAAATATTAAATAGGAACATCGTATTGGTAAAACAATAATCGAAACTTTAGTATGAAAAGCTATACAAAAAAGCATTGACTTAAAAATAGAACAAATATAGAATAACATTATTAAAGAACATTTTAAAAGTAATTTCAAATGCTATATATTTCATTAATTTTTAGTAAAAAGGAGACTTGGTAATGAAATACTTAAAGGGTATTTTGGGAATTGTACTTGCTGCGCTCTTTTTGGGTAGTAATTTATTCTTTCTTAATTTGTTAAAAGATAAAAAGGTAGAAAAGGAACCTATTAAACCTAAAATAGTGTTGATATCTCATATAAAGACAAACCCTTATTGGCTGAGTATAAAGAAAGGGGCAGAAAGGGCAGCTGAAGAAAGAGGCGCAGTAGTTGAGTTTTTAGGACCTACCACTGCAAATACGGAAGAAGGATTGAAACTTTTTGATATGGCTACATCAGCTAAGGTTAGTGGAATAATAACCTATGTTCAGGAGGAAGGAAAATATGCACAGAAAATCAATGGCGCTATAGAAAAAGGAATACCAGTTGTTACAATAGATTCAGACGAAGAAAATAGCAATAGAATAGCATATGTAGGTACAGATAACATACTTGCTGGACAAGTTGCTGGTGAAGAAACCGTAAGACAAGTTGGAAAGAACGGAAACGTTGCAATAGTAATGGGGGGAAAAGATGTCAAGAATCAAAGAGAGAGAGTAGAAGGATTCGAAAACTATATTGCAGCAAACTCAAATTTAAAGGTCGTTGATGTGGACTCTTCTGATGCAATGCTTCTTGAAGCAGAAATTGTAACAAGAAAAATATTAAATAGAAATGATAAAGTAGATGCATTGTTTTGTACGTCGGCATTAGATGGAATAGGGGCTGCTAAAGCAGTAAACGATTTAAATGATAAAGGTAAAGTGAAAATTATATGTTTTGATGATTTAGAAGAAACTTTAAATAATATTAGAACGGGATTAGTTTCAGCAACAATAGTGCAAAAAAGTGATGAAATGGGATATAAGGCAGTTAATATTATAATGGATAAAATTAAAGGAAAGTCCGAAATTAATTCAAAATCTTTAACAAATGTTAAATTGGTCAATAAAATTAATGTAGATATTTATAAGCAGGGAGACGATAAATTTGAAAATTAAAACTTTAAATAGCAAATTTATTATATTTGTTATATGTTTAATTATCCCAATAGGCATATGTAATATTATATCCTTGGCTATGAGTAAGAAAATTGAAGATGGTTATGTAAATATGCTTAATAATATGCTTATTACTAATGAGATTAAGCAGCATATTGATAGTTCCTTAGATGGATTTAATCAATATATATTAAGTGGAGCTGAAGATAAGAAGGAAAGCTATAATAATGAAATATTTATAGCGAAACAGGAAATAGCTACTCTAAAAAGTAATTCAGATAATACAAATCAATATATTTTGAGAGATTTAGAAAATACTCTGGACTCCTATGTAGAAAGCTCTAAGAAAACAATTTCAGCTTATGAAAATAAGGAAGGATATATTTTTTATTATGATGATTTTATATCAGCTAAAAATATCGCAGGATATGCTAAAGAATATGCATCTACATTAATGCAAAATTATCTAGAAACTAACAGCGTAACATATAAAGAATTGAACAAAAATAGCAAATTAATATATGTATCACTAACTATATACCTTATTGTAATTTTAACTATGTGTGTATCCTATGCACTTCTTTTTATAAGAAATATTTCAAAGGGATTAAAAGGAATCGTTGAAATTTCTAATAAAGTATCTAAAGGACAATTTGAATATTATGAAGGGGATAAAACTGATATTTATGAGTTGGATGTGCTTACAAGAACCTTTAATACTATGATAAAGGATATAAAAGATCTTATAAGGTCAATTAATGAAAAGCTTATATTAGAAAAGAAGTTAAAAGAAGAGGAAATGAAAAATCTTCAATATGAAAATGCTTTAAAAGAATTTGATTTAAAAGTATTACAATCTCAGATAAATCCACATTTTTTATTTAATACTTTAAATTGCATCAATGCTACAGCTATGATGGAAAATGCTACAACAACAAGCAAGCTAATAAAATCAGTATCTAATATTTTGAGGTATTCATTAAGATCTATGAGTACTAATGCACTTTTAGAAGAGGAAATAAATATAATAAAAGATTATATTTATATTCAAGAATGTAGATTTGATGACAGAATAAAATTTAATTTAAGCACAAGTATGGATATGAAAAAAGTAAAAGTTCCAGGAATGACTATACAACCATTGGTTGAAAATGCATTTATTCATGGCATTGAGCCAAAAGAAGAAGGTGGATATATAAATATTTGTATAAACGAGGAAAATGGAATTTGCAAGATTATAATAGAAGATGATGGTATTGGAATTTCAAAAGAAATTTTGGATAAGATTAATAACTATAATTATGAAATGAAGCACACTGGACATACAACAGGACTTGGAATAAATATTGTTGAAAAAAGACTTAGGTATTTATATGATCAAGAAAACATGTTTAAGATAGAAAGCGAAGAGGGGAAGGGGACAAGAGTTTATTTAAAAATACCAATAATGGAGGAGGATAATAATGATGAAAATATTACTTGCTGATGATGAAAAATATGATAGAGAAACAGTTAAGCATATAATAAAACAAAACTTTTCCGAAAAATTAGAGGTATATGAAGCGAAAAATGGGAGGGAGGCCATAGAATTATCTGAAAGTATTAGACCTGATATGGTTATAATTGACATAAAAATGCCGGGAATTGATGGAATACAAGCTCTGAAGGAAATAAGTCTTACATTACCAAATTTATATAGTATAATTTTAACAGCATATGATTATTTTGATTTTGCACAAGAAGCTGTAAAAATAAATGTAAAAGAATATCTTTTGAAACCTTTCACAAAAGAGGAAATAGTTGAAAAAATCACTGCAGGTATTCGCTGGGTCCAAAAAGAACAAAATAAGCGAAAAAGTGAAATTGAAGATAAAGAAAAAATATATACCTTATTACCTGTACTCGAAAATCAATTAAGTGACTTAATTATAAATGATAAGCTAAAAGGTATTGATTATGGAATGTACTTACGTTATCTTAATATGAATTTTGTAAATAGCTATGCAATGGTCATATCTATAAAAGATAAATATGCCTTTAAAGATATAAGCAGAATTGAAAAAGACGAAATAAAAATAAAAATAGGTGAATATATTAAGGAATATATTAATAGAAAATATAAATGTATAGGAAATTATGTGTTTTATGAGGAGCTAACGTATTTCATACAAATAGAAAACGAAAATACTAGTGATTTTAAGAACTTAAAAATTGATCTTGCTTTTAATATAAGGAGAGAAATTAAAAAGAGATTTGATGTGTCAATAAGAGCTGGACTTGGAGAAACATTTGATTCAGTTGAACAAATAGTTGAATCTTATAGACAAGCTACTAAATGTTTAGTGTATAATTCAGACAATGTTAATATCATATATATAGATGATGTGAATGATAAGTTAGTCAAAGATCAATTTATTACTAATGTAAAGGAAAACAAAAATAGAAATACTAATAAAATAAAGATGAAGCTATTTGAAGATGTAAAAAATTTTATTAGAGAGAATATTGAGACTGAGCTAGAACTAGAGAAAGTTGCAAATAATTTTGGACTGAGTGTCTATTATTTTAGCAGAACGTTTAAAGAAGTTACGGGAATCAATTTTTCAGATTATGTGAATAAATGCAGAATAGATATAGCTAAGGAATTATTGTCAAATGGTGAAATGAATGTAAAAGAAGTATGTTATAAGGTTGGATACAATGACCCTAACTATTTCAGCAAGGTATTTAAAAAATATGAAGGTGTAAGTCCGGTAAATTTTAAAATAGCTATAGAGGAGAAAATTGCTAAGAGTTAGATAAAAATTTGATTTTAAGAAATTCTTTTTAATACACACTAATTTATAGCGCAATATATTACTATTTAAAAATATATAATTAAAAATAATCTAGGTTAAGATCTTAAATTAAAGAATTGACCTAGATTATTTTTTATTTTCGATTATTTACTGGTAAAAAATTGCTGTTTGCATACAGCAATATAAAATTATAAGTCGGCAAATGGGTCTATTCGAAACGATTACTATTAAGAATATAATTAATATTGTAAACGAGATCAATAATTATGAAAAAGGGGAGATAAACAATGAAGTCTAAAAAAATGGTTAAATTATTAGGTTTGGCACTAAGTGGAGTATTAATATTTTCTGTACTAACTGGATGTGGAGCAAAGAAGGATAGCCAAACATCAGCTGGTGGAGATAAGAAAATAAAAATTGGTGTAAGCTTTGATGATTTAAGACTTGAAAGATGGCAGCATGATAAAGAAATATTTGAAGAACAAGCTAAAAAGCTTGGAGCAGACGTTGTTTTCCAATCTGCAAATGGAGATGACCCAACACAAATGTCTCAATGTGAAAATCTTATATCTCAAGGGGTAAATGTTTTAGTAATAATACCACACAATGGTGAATCTATAGCACCTATTGTAGAAGAAGCTCATCAAAACAAAATAAAAGTTTTAGCTTATGATAGATTAATTACAAATAGTGATTTAGATTATTATGTATCATTTGATAATGTTAAGGTTGGAGAATTACAAGCGAAAGCAATTGTTGATAAAACTCCTAAGGGAAATTACTTTATGATGGGTGGATCTCCAACAGATAATAACGCAAAATTATTTAGACAAGGGCAAATGAATATAATAAAACCTTATGTTGATAAAGGTGACATAAAGATTATAGGAGACCAATGGGCAAAGGATTGGTTAGCAGAAGAAGCGTTAAAGATAATGGAAAATGCATTAACTGCTAATAATAATAAGATTGATGCTGTTGTTGCTTCAAACGACAGTACTGCTGGTGGTGCAATTCAAGCATTACAAGCTCAAAACTTAGCAGGAAAGGTTTCTATTTCCGGACAAGATGCTGACTTAGCAGGATGCCAAAGAGTTGTTGAAGGCACTCAAACAATGACAGTATATAAACCAATTAAAGATATTGCTACAAAAGCCGCTGAAATGGCAGTAAAAATGGGTAAAGGTGAAGATATTCAAACAAATGGAAGCGTAACTAATAATGGTCAGAAAGATGTACCTTCAGTATTACTTACACCAATAGCTGTAACAGCTGATAATATGAAAGACACTGTAATAAAAGATGGATTCCAAAAGTTTGATGATGTATATAAAAACGTGCCAGAAGATAAAAGACCAAGTAAGTAAATAGAATATTGGGGTTTGAAGCTGAGGTTTTAAACCCCGATATAGAAAGGAGATATGTATTTCATGAGTGAGTATATTTTAGAAATGCAAGATATAGTAAAAGAATTCTTTGGAGTAAAGGCATTAGATGGAGTAACATTAAAAGTTAAGAAAGCAGAAGTACATGCACTTTGTGGTGAAAATGGAGCTGGAAAATCTACTTTGATGAAAATTTTAAGTGGAGAACATCCTGCAGGATCTTTTTCTGGGAAAATAATATTTGAGGGAAAAGAATTAAATCAAACTAGTATAAAAGATTCAGAAAAAGCTGGTATAGCAATTATTCATCAAGAATTAGCCCTTATTAAACAACTTTCTATTGCAGAAAATATATTTTTAGGTAATGAAATTGGTAAACATGGAATGGTAAGTTTCAGTGAGCAATTAAGTAAGACTAATGAACTATTAAACAGAGTTAAATTAAATATCAATCCTCTAACAAGAGCAGGGGATTTAGGAATTGGGCATCAACAATTAGTTGAAATAGCAAAGGCGTTATCTAAAAATGCAAAATTATTAATTCTCGATGAACCTTCAGCATCATTAAGTGAAGGTGAAGTAGAAGTATTAATGGGAATATTAGAAGACTTGAGAAAAGACGGTGTTACTTGCATTTATATTTCTCATAAACTTAATGAAGTTACAAGAATATGTGACAATGTAACTGTAATTAGAGATGGATCAACCATAGGGCAAGTACCTATTAAAGACATAGATCAAGATAAATTAGTACAAATGATGGTTGGAAGGGAAATGAAAAATTTATTTCCAAGGGAAGAACATAAAATTGGAGAGGAATTTTTTGAAGTAAAAAATCTCAATGTTCGTGATCCATTTAATAGTAATTTATTGAGAGTTAAAAATGCGAATTTTACATTGAGGCGTGGAGAAATACTTGGAATTTCAGGGTTAGTTGGTTCAGGTAGAACTGAAATGGTGGCAAGTATTTATGGAAGTTTTCAAGGGGAAAAAAATGGTGAAATATACTTTGAGGGTCAAAAGGTTGATATTAAAAATCCAAGTGATGCTCTAGAAAAAGGTATAGCTATGGTTCCTGAAGATAGAAAAAAAGATGGAATAATCGCTGGAATGAGTGTTGCTAAGAATATGACAATAAGCAATCTATTAAGGTATAAAAAAGCACTTAATGTAATAGATAATGACAAAGAAATGATGGACGTACTTAATTACATTGATGAAATAAAAATAAAAACTGCATCAACAGAATTAGCAATAAAGAATTTAAGTGGTGGTAATCAACAAAAAGTAATACTCGCAAAAAATCTTTTAGCTGAGCCTAAAATTCTAATATTAGATGAACCTACAAGGGGTATCGATGTTGGAGCTAAGTTCGAGATTTATAAACTAATTTTCAAATTAGCCAAACAGGGTATATCTATAATAATGGTTTCATCGGAATTACCCGAAGTTTTAGGAATTAGTGACAGGGTTTTAGTAATGAATGAAGGCCAAATAAAAGCAAGTCTTGATAATGATGGGTTAACCCAAGAAATGATTATGGCATATTCAGTAGGAAAGAAAAACGAGGAAAATAATGTGATTTATAACGAAGAAATGATAACATCAGTAGGAGGGGTATAGATATGCAATTAAGCAAAAGTGTAGGTTCAGAGAAAGAAAAAAAATTAGGATTAAATGTTATATTTAAATCTAAAATGGCGACAATATTAATAGCAACGGTGGCGATATGGATTTTATTTACAGTATTAACGGAAGGAAATTTTTTAACTACTAGAAATTTATCAAACTTATTTAGGCAGATGTCAATTACAGGTATACTTGCTATAGGAATGGTCTTTGTAATTATTTTGGGAGAAATTGATCTTTCAGTAGGATCAACCTTGGGATTACTTGGAGGAGTTGCAGCAATATTAAATGTTTGGCTTGGTCTTTCAGCTATTCCAGCTATTGTAATAACATTAATACTTGGAATAATAATAGGTGCTTGGAATGGATATTGGATAGCATTTAGAAATGTACCATCATTCATAGTTACTTTAGCCAGCATGCTTGTTTTTAGGGGAGTGTTAATAGGTATAACAGGTGGTAATACTGTAGCGCCGCTAACAGCAGACTTTAAAGCAATGGGACAAGCGTATTTGCCAACAGTATTTGGATATGTATTAGTAGTTTTAGCAGTTGCAGGTTCATCTTACTTAATATTAAGCAATAGAAAAAACAAACTTAAGTATAATATTGAAGTAAAGTCAATGGCTTTTGATGTATTAATAATCGTAGCAATTGGAATAGCATCCTTAGCTCTAGTATTGATTCTAAACGATTATCAAGGTTTTCCAATACCAGTTTTCATAATGTTAGTTATTGCATTAATATTAGCATTCATAGGAACAAAAACTATATTTGGTAGAAGAGTATATGGAATTGGTGGCAATAGAGATGCTGCAAGATTATCAGGTATAAATGTAAAGAAACATATGTTAGTAGTATATTCAATGGTTGGATTACTTGCAGCAGTATCAGGAATATTACTTACAGCAAGATTAAATGCTGGATCAGTTGCAGCAGGGCAAAATGCAGAATTAGATGCTATAGCATCATGTGTTATAGGTGGTGCGAGTTTAGCTGGTGGTACTGGATCAGTTGCAGGAGCATTAGTTGGTGCACTTGTAATGGCAAGTGTAGACAATGGTATGAGCATGATGAACACTCCAACATTCTGGCAGTATATTGTTAAAGGATTAATATTATTAATAGCAGTATGGATGGATATATCCTCTAAGAATAAAAAGTAATCACTAATATTTAAATTTATCCTTAATTAAAATAATTATTATAAATACATGACAATAAAACCATCTGATAACAGCAGGTAATTATCAATATACTTGCTGTTATTTTGCTTTGTACTTAAAAGCCCTAAATTCCCAGTTATCAAAACAGGAATTAGGGCTTTAATATTTTGAGTAGTAAAATTTTTTTAGTTTAAAGGCTTGATTAAAATTGTTTAATTTCGAAGTCTAAATTCAGAAATTTGATCATGCATAATCTCTGAGTGAGATGCTAACTCTTCGGTTGATGCTGAAGTTTCTTCGGCAGTAGCCAAATTAGTTTGAACAATATCTGATATAATACTTACTTTTGAGGTCATTTCAGATACTGCATTAGTTTGATCTTTAGAAGAAAGTGTTATTTCCTTTACTAGTTGGGAGGTGTATTTAACATTTTCAATAATACTATTAAGAGAATTTCGAGTTTCATTTGCAATAGATTCACCTTTTGTAACTACATTTAATGAGCTTTCTATAATTCGAGTAATAATTTTAACGGATTCAGAGGATTGATCAGCAAGTTTTCTTACTTCATCAGCAACAACTGCAAATCCCTTGCCAGCCTCACCAGCCCTGGCAGCTTCAATGGCTGCATTTAATGCGAGTAAATTAGTTTGCTCTGAGATTGATTGAATAGTATTTATAATTTCAGAAATTTGATTTGATGAGGCTGCTATTTCACTTATAGATTTCATTAATTGATCCATTTTATTATTTCCATCATCAATAATTTCTTTTGTTTTACTGTAAGAATTATAAGCTTTTTCCGAGTTCTCAGTATTTTTTTGAACCATATTAAGTATTAAACTGAAACTGTCTTGAAGATGTTGTACTGCGTTGGCTTGGTCAGAAGCACCTTCAGAAAGTACTTTTGTAATTGAGGCAATTTCTTTTGCGCTATTTGAAGTAAAATCTACTGATTTATTTATGTGTAAAAAGCTATTATTTAGATTATTAATAATTTTTTCTAAGGATTCATATATGGGGATGAAGTCTCCAATATAATTAACTGATTCTCCAGCAGTAATATTTAAATTTCCATTTGACAATTCTTCTAATGTATAAGTTATATCCTTAATATATGCTTTTAACATGTATATGGATTTGTTTAGTGAATTGAACATTTCTCCCATTTCATCTTTAGAATTAAATTCATTATCTATACTTAATGTTCCTTTAGAGAGATTATAAGATATATTTTTTACATTGTTTATTCCTTCAAATAGTGCAGCTTTAAGCGTCTTACCGAGTAATCTAGGAATTACAATTAAAAATATCATCATTATAATAAGAATTGTTGCGGCTATGTTTCTATAGATAATAGAACTATTAACAAAAGATTGAGCATTGTCTTTTGAGGATTCATACAATTGTGAAATATAGTTATTAACAATATCTCTTTGAAAACCATAAGTATCTAGCTTTGAAGTTAGGGTGCTATTAGCATTATTATTTTTTATCCCATTACAGATATCTTTCCTATAGGTCTCAGCAATAGATAAATTTTGACTAAGTTGATTTATTACGGTTTTATCTGTTATATTAGAGCTATTTTCTAATATCTGAATCTTAGTAGTTAGTTCTTGTGCTGCGGTATCAGATTTTTCAATGAATAATTCTTTATTTTTTGTATTAGTCTCCATTATTGCTCTATAAATATTTGCATCAGAATTTTGAAAGGAAAGTCGTATCTCAGAAATTGTTTGAGATATTGAATATGGGCCATTATAAAGGGAAGAAGTTCTAGATGACAAAGATAGCAGTACAGCTAAGGAAATAAACATACTTATTATTGTAAGTATGAGTATATAGCTAAATGTCACATCTATCTTTTTACTTATAGAATAATTTTTGAAATTTTCTTTTAACTTGAAAGGCTTTTTGTTTCTTTTCACTTTTAGATCACTCCTAATAAATTTTTGGAGTGAAAACATTAACAAGTTATATTATACCAAAATATTTATATTATTTCATCAATTGTGAAAAATAACCCGAAATTTTCTTTTTATAATTGACGGATATAAATAATTCTTGTTTGAAAAATGAAAATGTATACAAAAACTATTGACGTATTAAGTAAAAGGCGTTAATATTAACTTATAAAATTACATTTAAAAAGTTGTTTCAAAATATATTTATGAGTGAAGCATTAACAACAAAAATGGGATAACATCGCCTTTATAGAGATAATAGTCATAAAATCTTTTAAATATTAGTTAACTATGATAGAATCAGTGTTATAAAGTTCGAATATACTAGTATGATTACTTCGGACTTATTTTTAGATTTTATTTATACTAACTATTCAACTTGGAGGGCGAAGATGATAGAAATTAATTCAAAGAATTCTAAACTAAAAAATATAGTTATATTAGCTACTGGTGGAACAATTGCCGGTACAGGCGAAGAAGGAAAGACAACTAATTACCAAGCGGGTAATTTAGATATACAAACTCTAATTAACAGCGTTACAAATCTTGATAAGATAGCAAACATATATGGAGAGCAAGTTGCAAATGTTGATAGTAATGATATTACTATTACTCATTGGTTAACTCTTGCGAATAAAATAAATGAACTTTCAAAGCAAAGTGATATAGATGGATTTGTAATTACTCATGGTACTGATACATTAGAAGAAACAGCTTATTTTTTAGATTTAACTGTAAAAACTAATAAGCCAGTTGTTATAACCGGTGCTATGAGGCCATCTACTGCTACTAGTGCCGATGGACCATTAAATTTATATCAGTCAGTGGCATTAGCAGCAAGTGATTTATCTGTCGGCCAGGGATGTTTGGTTGCATTTTCTGATGGAATTTACAGCGGGAGAAATGTTCAAAAAGTTAATACTTTTAAAACAAATGCCTTTAATTCCATAGAATTTGGTTGTCTTGGATATATGCGAGATAATGTTCCTTATTTCTTTAATAAATCTACAAAGCCTCATACAGTTGATTCGCAATTTGATGTTTCAGGCATAGATAAACTTCCAATAGTATCTATAGCGTATTTTAATATAGATGCTGATCCTTCAATTCTTGACTATTTTGCTGATAAGTCTGAAGGAATTGTAATTGCAGGTGCAGGAAGTGGTACCTTTAGTTCAAATTGGGTGAAAGAAATTAAGAATTTAGAAACTAGAGGCATTCCAGTTGTGAGATCTTCAAGAATAGGGAGTGGAATCATATTAAGAGATAATACTATAGATAAGTATTCTAATTGCATTCCAAGTTATACATTGTCGCCTCCAAAAGCAAGAATATTACTTTCACTTGCATTAACAAAAACAAAAGATTTTTCAGAAATAGGAAAGATTTTTGCTGAGTATTAAATGAGTTTTAAAAGTTCTAGCATAAATACTCTATGTAATATAAAAGATGAAGATACTTAATATCAAAAGTTATCTTCATCTTTTTTTATTTGTATATATAATAAATAAAGTCAATTATAAGTTAGTCTACATATAATAAATGGAATTAATATATGCTATGGGGTGGGGAAATGACAGAAGATTGTACAAAAAGCAGGAACTTTATAAAAAGAATTATGAAAACGGCTAAAATAGTAGAATTTGATGATACTTCAAAAATAGTTTTAATAAGTGATGCCCATAGAGGAGATGGGGGATATGCTGATTCTTTAAGACAAAATAGGAATATATATAAAGCGGCTCTTGGATTTTATAATGAAAATGGATATACTTTAATTGAACTTGGTGATGGAGACGAGCTCTGGAAAAACAATGATTGTTTAGATATAGCTTATAATTACAAAGATATTTTTTCAATTTTAAATGAATTTTACTATGATAATAGATTAGTATTAGTGTTTGGAAATCACGATATAGTTAAATCTAATCCAGAATTTATTAAAAAGCAGGAGCAATTGTTTGAAGAAACAGGTAAAGGATTTGGACGTGAAATGATCAACTTATATAGTAATATTACCTTTTATGAAGGGACAATACTAAGATATATGCCTATGTATGGTGATATAATTGCATTTCATGGTCATCAAGTTGATTTAATAAATTGCGATATGTGGAGAAGCAGTAGATTTTTAGTAAGATATGTGTGGAGATTCTTAGAGGGAATTGCAGGTTTTAAATCTCCTATAAGCCCTGCAAATAATTACGATAAGGGAACTAAGATAGATTATATACTTGAAAGAGTAGCGAGGAGAGAAAAGAAAGTTCTTATTTGTGGACACACGCATAATGATATATTTCCTGAACCATATGAGGGACTTTATTTTAATGATGGATGCTGTGTATTTCCATCGGCAATAACTTGTATTGAAATAACTAAGGGTGAGATTTCGTTAGTTAAATGGGAAATAGAAGTTGATAGCAAAGACGTTTTATATATTAATAAAACAATCACTGGAGGTCCAGAAAGAATAGGAAAATATTTAGATTTTGCAAGACAGTTAAAGTAAAGGAGCGTAGATATGAAATTTATAGATTTGCATTGTGATACAGCAAGTAGAATATTTTATGAAAATTTAGATTTAAGAAATAAATTATGCAAGGTTAATATTGATAATTTAAAAAAAGGCGAAAATCTAGGGCAGGTATTTGCATTTTTTATAAATGTAGAGTTAAATAATGATCCCTTTGAGGAATTTTTAAAGCTTTATAATAGATTCATAAAAGAAATTGAAAAAAATTCAAATGAAATTGAAATTGTTAGAAATATGAAAGAATTGAGAGCTATTGAGGAAGCAGGTAAAATAGGAGCATTTTTATCAATAGAAGAAGGGGAGGTCATTAAGGGGAGTATAAGTAATTTAAAAAAAGTATATGATATGGGGATAAGAATATTAACAATTACCTGGAATTACAAAAACCAATTGGGCTTTCCAAATGCAGAGTTTATTTATAAAGATAGAGGCTTAACTAAAAAAGGAATAGAAGTCATTGAGGAATGTGAGAGTTTAGGGATAATACCTGATGTGTCCCATTTGTCAGATGCCGGTTTTTATGATATAGTTAAAAATTGTAAGAAGCCATTTGTTGCATCTCACTCAAATAGTAGAGCTATAACCAACCATCCAAGAAATTTAGATGATAATATGATAAGGTTATTAGGTGAAAAAGGCGGAGTTATGGGAATAAACTTTTGCTCTGATTTTTTAGGAAATAATAAATTATCATCTATTGAAGAAATGGTTGCTCATATAAAGCACATTAAGAAAATTGGAGGGATAGAGGTATTAGCCCTTGGAAGTGATTTTGATGGAATACCAAATGAAGTTGAAATAAAAAATGCATCAGAATTTAATAAGCTGCATAAAGTTCTTATAGATAATAATTTTAAGGAATCTGAAATAGAAAAAATATTTTATAAGAATGCAATTAGGGTTTTTGATGAAACATTAAAATAATGTATTATTATATGTAAATTAAAATAGTTTAGAGTTGAAGGGGTGAATTTGGGGAGATTAGGAGAAAATATGTAATATCTCTCTAAGGATAATTATGAATAAACTAGCTGGTAAAGTTGCTTTAATTACAGGTGCATCAAGAGGAATTGGAAGGGCTATAGCCATTGAACTTGCTAAACAGGGAGCAAGTGTAATAATAAACTATTCTAAAGATGATAAAGGAGCAAAGGAAACTTTAGAGGAAATTAAGAAGGTAAATGGATACGGGATTATTGTAAAAGGGGATATATCATCCTATACAAAATGCAGAGAAATAGTTGAAGAAGTACTAATGGTTATGGGAAAAATAGATATTTTGATTAATAATGCAGGAATAAGCCAAATTGGCCTGTTTATAGATTCTACAGAAGAAGAAATTGAGCAAATTATAAATACTAACTTAATAGGCGCAATTAATATAACTAAGCATGTTCTTAAGGATATGCTTTCAAGGAAATCTGGGAAGATAATAAATATTTCTTCTATGTGGGGGGATGTAGGAGCATCTTGTGAAGTTCTATATTCAACTACAAAAGGCGGCTTAAACTTATTTACAAAAGCCCTTGCAAAAGAATTAGCACCTTCGAATATTAGAGTCAATGCTATTTCACCAGGAGTTATAGATACCACAATGAATTCATTTTTAGATGGAGAAGAAAAAAAATCACTAGAAGAAGAAATTCCACTTGGCAGATTTGGTTCTGCAAGCGAAATAGGAAAAATTGCAGTATTTTTGTGTAGTGATGATTCTTCATATATTACAGGGCAGGTTATTAGAGCTGATGGTGGTTTTATTTAAGTAAATAAAAAAGATAGCAGGTCAATCAACATAATAGATTCACCTGTTATCTTAATTTTTTTTTATTGTGCCTAAAATTCTTCCTGTTCTTCAGGGGATACGATTTTTTCTAGATAAAAGTAAAATTCTACGCCACCATTGATATTTTGCAAATTAAATTCGCTATTATGAAGGTGCAGTATATTTTTAACTATTGAGAGTCCAATACCTGTACTGTTCTTTTGAGTTCTTTCTCTAGATTTATCCAACCTATAAAATTTATCAAAAAGTTTGCTTATTTCTTCATCAGGAATAGTTACACCCATGTTTTGAACTGATATTTTAAATTTATCTAAGCCCTCTTCAATTGAAATATTTATATTATTATTTGGAGGGGTATATTTAATTGCATTTGTTATTATATTAGTTAAAACCTGCTCCATTTGAAACGGATCTGCATAAACGTAGCTATAAGGTGTAGAAGAATTAAAACTTACATTAAATTTATTTTCTTCAAAGTCAATGGAGTGCTTCTTCAAGATTTTTTTAATCAACCTATTTATATTGAAAGCCTCAAAATTTGGTTTGATAGTTCCTGATTCGAGTTTTGAAAGCTCCAGCATATTAGTAACTAAAATACTCATTTTCTTCGATTCGTCAATTATAGTTTCTAAGTATATATTAGCATCTTCTCCAGAAACAATTCCATCTTTAAGACCTTCTGCGTACCCTTCTATGATGCCAATAGGAGTCTTTAGTTCATGACTGACATTAGATATAAAATCTTTTCTCATGTCTTCTAATTGTCGTTCCTTTTCAATATCCAGTTTCAATTTTTTATTTTTTTGTTGTAAGTCTAATAAAGCAGCTTGAAGATTTTTTGATAAAAAGTTTAAGGATTTAGCAAGACTGCCTATTTCATCTTCTCTATCAGTTTCGCAGACCTCAGTAAAATTCATTTTAGATATTTTATTTGCAGCAAGAGTTAAATTTACAAGGGGTTTGGATATTAAGTTAGAATATATTAATGCCAGTATTACTGAAACAACAATTAATCCAAAGAATAGATAAAGAAAGAATTCACGTATTACTTCAGAAGCTTCCTTTATTGGCTGAATTGAAGCAATGCAGAAAATAAGGCTGTCATTTTTATTGTTTAATGACATAGGACTAACTACTCCGATTTTTCTCAATCCGGTACTTTCGTTTTTAAAATTCTTATATCTAGGTTGAGAATATGTAACTGCTTGATTTATTAGATCTTTGTCATTAATTAATTCTGATGCAGAACTTGTGAAGCTATCGTAACTTTCCTGGTTTCCATAAATAGTATTAGATGCATACATGATTTTTCCATTTTGAAAAATTATGACTTGAGCATTATTATCATTTTCGAATTTCTGAAGAGCTTTATATAAGTCAGCATCACTATCAATATGAAGGGAATATAAATCATTAAATTTATTTACTTCCCTTACTAATGATATTGTCTTCTTATAAGAATAAAAACTTTCAAAGAAAAAAGCTTGTGCAAAATAAGTCAAAAGCATTAAAGCAATAACTAGAGATAATGTTATGCCAAATAACCTTTTAGATAAACTCCTCCTCATTCTTTTACCTCAAATTTATAACCACTGCCTCGGACAGTAATGATATAATTAGCTTTATCTAGTAATTTTTCGCGAAGTCTTTTAACATTAGTATCAACGGTACGAATATCCCCATAATAATCTATTCCCCATACGTTGTCTAAAATATTATCCCTGCTTAATGCAATTCCTTCATTTGTAATTAAATACATTAACAGTTCATATTCTTTTGGAGACAATATTATTTCCTTTCCATCTATTCTTACTTCATGAGAAAGTTTATTAATAGTAAGACCATTAAAATCTTGAGAACTTGAATCTAAATCCTCTCTAGTTCTTTTTAGTAAGGCTCTAACTTTAGCAATTACCACCTTAGGACTAAATGGTTTAGTCATATAATCATCTGCGCCGTAATCATATCCTTGTAATTTATCTTCTTCTTCGCCTTTAGCGGTAAGGAGAATTACAGGAACGGTTGAAACCTCTCTTAATTTTTCAAGCATTGTTAATCCATCCATAACTGGCATCATTATATCTAAAAGTACTAAATCTATTTTTTGAGTACTAAAAACAAACAAACCTTCTTCACCATTAGAGGCTTCGAATACGTTGTAATCTTCTCTCATTAAATAATCTCTTAGTAAAAATCTAATTCTTAACTCATCCTCAACTATTAAAATAGTTTTTTTCATTATCACTCATCTCCTTGGACAATAAATTTAATCAAACGTGATTTATAAAATTTACTACATATTAAAGATTATATATAATAATATTACTCCATAAATAAGTCAATTATATTACAAATACATCTATAAGTATAATTATAGATAAACAACATGTAAACTAGACTTATGTGGTAACTTACCAAAATAATAAATATTTTTGTTACGAAAAACTATGAAAATATCGCTGAAGGCTCTAAGTTGCAGGTTATACCACTTTAGCTTGCTCCTACTTTCAGTATGACAAGCTAAAGTGGAACAACCTACAACTAAGAACCTTTAACAGCTCATTTTCAAATGTTTTCTGCACAAAAATATTTATTATTTCTAGTTAAGATATCCACATGAAGATTTAGTAAATATGTAAGTGTATTCATATAATAAGTCAAATTATAATGTTGGATATCTATAATTAAAAACAAAAATGTTGTATCAAATGCTATGAAACTTTATATTAATTAATTTATAATATAATATTATAAATATCAATACGATTTTGTTTGTAGACAACATTTATAACTTAAACTAATTAGAAGAATGCAGGTTTTGGTTTAATGACTTAGAACTAACTATAACTTATATTATTGACTTTAATTATAGAATTAATAAATTATAGGAATATATTTTCCACTTATGATATTATTAGATATAGATATATTTTATAATGTCTTCATAAATAGGATTGAATATTTGTAAAAATATACACCTTAGTAAGAAGCAGCTATGCTGTATATATAGAACATTAGTAAAAAGCAGTTATTCTGCATATACAGAACATTTCATGGCAACTTTGGACTTGTTATTTATTTTCATGTGCCTTAGAAGATTAGTGATACAATTAGGAGATTAGTAAATGATAAAATTAAATTTTGATGTTAAAAGACATACTTTAGAAAATGGATTAGAAGTAATAACAATACAAAAAGATACTCAAATTGCAGCAATTAATATAGGAGTTAAAGTTGGAGCTATATATGAGAATATGAAAGAAAAAGGCATAAGTCATTTTATTGAACATGCACTATTTAAAGGAACAAAAAATAGAAGCGATGAAGAACTTAATGAGGAGCTAGAGGCTTTAGGGGGAGAATATAATGCATATACAGATTATGACGCAACTGTATATACAATAAGTTGTCTAATGGAAGAGTTCGAAAATGCTATAGAGCTTTTAGGGGATATGATTATAAACCCAGCCTTTGATAAGGAGGAGATAGAGAAAGAAAGAGGGGTAATTTTATCTGAAATAAGGATGAGTAAGGACGATATAGAAGATTTTAGTTTTAAGAATGTAAATAGAATCGCATTTACTAAAAGTCCACTTAAATATGAAGTGACTGGCCTTGAAACAAATGTGTCCAAATTCACCAGAACGGAGATAGTATCATATTATAATAAATATTATACACCTAAAAATTCTCTAATAACTATGGTATCATCTTTAAGTCACGAGGAGGCAATAAAATTAATAGAAACTCATTTTAATGGCTGGCAAGGAGAAAGGCCTGATTTTACAAATATAATAAAGGAGAAAAACAAAGAAAAATTAGAAATTAGTTATAAAAAAGATATTGAACAAAGCACAATAGTTTATTTGTATACATTTAATGATTTAAGTAAAGATGATGAATTACCTCTTAGAATATTAAATCATAGACTTGGAGAAAGTTCAAACTCACTACTGTTTAGAGAAATTCGTGAAAATAGAGGGTTAGCTTACGATATATACACTCATTTAGAAATTACGAATAATATAAAAACCTTGTATATATATACTGCGGTGAGTGAGGAGAATATTGATGAGGCTAAAGATGCAATTGATGAAACTTTAAAAAATATAACTGATGGTAAAATTCAAATTGGAGAAAAAGATTTAAACATAATGAAAAAAGTTCATAAGACAGCAGTAATATCAACTTTAGAAGATTCTTCAGAACTTTGTAATTATATGCTCCATCAGGCACTAGAAGATGAGGATATATTTGAATTTGTGAATGATATGCACAGATTAAATACATTAGATACTGTCAAAATTAATGAAGTAGGTAAAAAAGTCTTAAAAAAACCAACAATTCATATATTAAAATCCAATTAATACAGATAATTTAGAAAAAGGTGAAAAATTATTATGTCGAAGGTAACGAAAATGGAAATTCAAAAGAGAAATAAGGAAAGAGTTAATTTATTTTTAGATGGAGAATATGCTTTTTCTATCTCTGATGAATTAGTCTATACGGAGGGACTTAAGTTAAATAATGATATAGATTCTGATAAATTAAAAGCTTTAGCTGAAAAGGATAGTTTGGTAAGGTGTAAAGAGGCAGGACTTAGAATTATTGAAAGAACCTATAAAACTGAAAAGGAATTAAGAGAAAAGTTGAAATTAAAAGGGTATGAAGACAATGCTGTTGATTATTGCATTGATTTTTTAAAAAAGTATAATTATATAAATGATACTAATTATTCAAAAGCATTTATAAATGATAAATTAAATTCAATGGGAAGTCAGAAAATTAGATATGCGCTAATTCAAAAGGGTATTTCCCGAGAAATAATCGATGAGGAATTAACTAATCTGAGCACAGAAAATGAAGAAAATGTTGCATTTAACATTGGGAAGAAAAAATATAATGCAATAATTAAGAATGAAACTGATGAATATAAAATTTCAGGTAAATTATATAGATATCTTATTTCTAAAGGTTATAGTATTGATATTACTAATAGCGTTGTAAAAGAAATTATGTCTTTTGAAAGTTATGAGTAAAAACTTAATATATCTTAAATAAAAATGAGTAGGCAATTTAAATATGCTTAATGTTATTATTTTTGATATAATAAGAATATAAATTAGTGGAAGGCAGAGATAATTATCTATGGAGGACAAATCATGAAGGAAAATAAATTTTTACCTGTGATTACTGGAATTATTTCAGGATGTATTCAGATAAGTTTAGTTATTGGGCTTTTAGTACTTCCAGCCATTTTATCTAATTCAAAAGTTATAAACTCATTTTCAGAAAATGGTCTCAAACAGGAAAACTCATCTAATGAAAGCAGTAAGAATATTATTACTAAATTTTTTAACAATAAATCTTCAAATCAAATTGTTATTTACAATGGAATTACTATAGATGAGGGAATAAAGTCAAATAAAGATATTGATAATAAGGCAATTGAGTTAACTAAAAATGCAACAAGTGATAGGGAAAGAGCAAAAATCCTGTATACTTGGGTAGGAAGTAATATAAAATATGACGATGATAAAGCTAATAAAGTATTATATGAAAAAGACTATCGTCAAATGCCAGAAAGTGGTGCTATAACTGCTTTTGAAAATAGATCTGGAATATGTTTTGATAAAGCTTGTCTTTATGTAGCTATGTCAAGATCCATAAATCTTAAAGTAAGGCTTATTGGCGGACAGGCGTACGATGGCCAGCAGTATGTAGGTCATGCATGGAATCAAGTTTATTTAAATGATGAAAATATATGGATAAATGTTGATCCAACATTTTACGATGGCGGTAATTATTTTGATTCCGATTTATTTAGCAAGCATAAGGTTGAAGAAATTGTAGGTGAATGGTAAAGTAAATTATGTTGCTTTTTCATATAATTTTGAAATAATAAGATTAATTGCCTTCTCACAGTCTTTGTCATTAGGGTCTATTGACCAAGCTAGGTTAAAATGGCGCAGTGCTGTATTAAGGCATTCCTTCATTACATAGCAGTATCCAAGGTTAAAGAAGTACTTACTTTCACGTTTTATAGAGATTGCCTTATTTAACATTATTATTGCATCATCAAAATTTTTAAGCTTAATAAAACACACGCCGCAATTATAATATGAACAGGCTATATTTAAATTTTGAGATGCTGATTTTTTATAACAATCAATAGCTTTCTCATAATCTTTAACATTATAATATTTGTTTCCTTCATTAAAATAGTTCATTTGTGACCTCCAGAAATAAAATTGCAAATATTGCCTTAAATACTTTATAATTATAGACAAAACTAAAAATTAGTATACATACGGAATTATTTTTAAATTATTTTATGATAATAGTTGGGTGGATTGAAAAAAACAGAGTAGGTGAATAAAAAGACATGGTAAATTATAGAATTGGTTTAGATATAGGATCAACAACCGTAAAGTTAGCAGTTCTTAATGATGATAATAACTTGGTATATAGTAAATATAAAAGACATTTTTCAGATATTAGAAGTACAATTATTGATCTAATTAATGAATGCTATGAATCTTTAGGGGATATTAACTGTAAAATTAATATAACTGGTTCAGGAGGATTATCAGTATCTAAATGGTTAAATCTTGGTTTTGTTCAAGAGGTAATCGCATGTTCAAAAACAGTAGAAACAATTATTCCGCAAACGGATGTAGTAATAGAACTTGGCGGTGAAGATGCTAAAATTACATACTTTAGAGGTGGAATAGAGCAAAGAATGAATGGAAGCTGTGCTGGAGGTACAGGAGCTTTCATTGATCAAATGGCTATATTATTAAACACAGATGCTATGGGATTAAATGAATATGCTAAAGAATATAAGGTTTTATATCCAATAGCATCAAGATGTGGTGTTTTTGCAAAAACAGATGTACAACCTTTGATAAATGAAGGGGCTAAAAAGAGTGATATTGCTGCATCAATTTTTCAGGCTGTAGTAAATCAAACTATAGGAGGTCTAGCATGTGGTAAACCTATAAGGGGAAATGTAGCCTTTCTTGGTGGGCCATTATTCTTTTTATCAGAGCTTAGACAAAGATTTATTGAAACGCTAAATTTAAAAGATGAACAAATTATTGCTCCAGAAAATTCTCAGCTTTTTGTTGCTATAGGAGCTGCGCTACTATCTCAAAAAGAAAAGATAACATCTCTTAAGAAGATAGCTGATAAAGTTTCAGATATTTCTAATATAAAGGATGATATGGAGCCAAGATTAGAACCATTATTTAAAAATGAGGAAGAATATAAAAAATTTAAAGCAAGACATGACAAAAATGTAGTTAAAAGGGCAGATTTAAAAAGTTATGATGGGAAGGCATACTTAGGAATAGATGCTGGTTCTACAACAACAAAGGTTGCTCTTATTGGAGAAAATTCAGAATTGTTGTATTCTTACTATGGAAGTAATGAAGGAAATCCGTTAAATAAAGTTGTAGAAATTATTAAAAATTTATATGAGCAATTACCAGAAACTATAGAAATTGCAAATTCTACTGTTACAGGATATGGAGAAGCTTTAATTAAGGCTGCTATTCACATAGATATTGGCGAAATTGAAACAATTGCACATTATAAGGCAGCGGATTACTTTTTACCTGGAGTAGACTTTATTTTAGATATTGGTGGACAAGACATGAAGTGTCTTAAAATTAAAAATGGAGCTATAGATAGTATCTTGTTAAATGAAGCTTGTTCTTCAGGCTGTGGATCGTTTATTGAAAGTTTTGCTAAATCTCTTGATATGAAAGTAGAAGATTTTGCGAAAGAAGCCTTGTTTTCAAAAGCTCCAGTTGATCTTGGATCAAGGTGTACAGTATTTATGAATTCAAGAGTTAAGCAATCTCAAAAAGAAGGGGCTGAAGTTGCTGATATTTCAGCAGGGCTTTCATATTCAGTTATAAAAAATGCTCTATATAAAGTAATTAAATTAAGAGATGAAAAAGATATTGGAGAAAAAGTAATAGTACAAGGTGGAACTTTTTATAATGAAGCTGTGCTTAGAAGTTTTGAACTTATTTCAGGACGCGAAACAGTAAGGCCGGATATATCAGGATTAATGGGAGCTTTTGGATGCGCTCTTATTGCAAAAGAAAGATATGTTAAAGGTACTAAATCAAGTTTATTACCTAGAAATAGAATAGATGAATTTGAGATGACTGCATCATTTAGAAGATGTGGTAAGTGTGGAAATAATTGCTTATTAACTATAAATAAGTTTTCTACAGAGGAAGAGTTTATTTCAGGAAATAGATGTGAAAGAGGATTAGGAATAGAAAAGCATAAGGAAAATAAATTGCCCAATTTATATGAATATAAATATAAAAGAACTTTCAATTATAAACCATTAAAAGAGGAAGAAGCGAAGCGTGGAGTAATTGGAATTCCAAGAGTTCTTAATATGTATGAAAATTATCCATTTTGGTTTACTTTGCTTACCAATTTAGGCTTTAGTGTTAGGCTTTCAGCACCATCAAGCAAAAAGATATATGAATTAGGAATTGAAACAATACCTTCAGAATCAGCTTGTTATCCAGCTAAGCTTGCGCATGGACATATTATGAACTTAATTAATAGAGGAGTTAAGAATATATTTTACCCTTGTGTATCATACGAGAAAAAGGAATTTAAGGATGCCCAGAATCATTACAATTGTCCAATGGTAACATCATACCCAGAAACTATTAAAAATAATATGGATGAATTAAAACTTAATAATATCAATTTTATGGAGCCATTTTTATCCTTAGACAATGAAAAGGAACTTGTAAAACGAATAGTAGATGAATTTAAAATGTTTAATGTTACATTGCAAGAAGCAAAAGCAGCTGTAAAAGCGGCAAGCATTGAAAGAGAAGCATTTAAAGGAGATATACAAAAGAAAGGTGAGGAAGTTATAGATTATTTAAGAAGAAATAATAAGAAGGGAATAGTTTTATCTGGAAGACCATATCACGTGGATCCAGAAATAAATCATGGTATTCCTGATATTATAGCTTCCTTTGATATGGCAGTTTTAACTGAAGATAGTGTATCTCACTTGGGTGAGCTTAAGGATAAATTAAGAGTTGTAGACCAATGGATGTATCATTCTAGACTGTATAGAGCAGCAGCATTTGTAGCAGAGGAGCCGTGCGTGGATATAATTCAATTAAATTCTTTCGGATGTGGATTAGACGCTGTTACAACAGATCAAGTTTCTGAAATAATATCATCTAAAGGGAAAATATATACAGTCCTTAAAATAGATGAGGGGAATAATTTAGGAGCAGCAAAAATAAGGATTAGGTCTTTAAAAGCTGCTATGGATGAAAGGGAAAGAAAGAATTATAAACCCGTTGAAGAGAAAATTGAATATAAGAATCCAGTATTCACACCAGAAATGAGAAAGAAACATACAATATTGGCGCCTCAAATGTCACCAATACATTTTAATTTGTTGGAAACAGCAATAAAAGCATCTGGGTATAATTTAGAAGTATTGCCATCAATGGATATGAAGGCGGTTGATGAGGGCTTAAAATATGTAAATAATGATGCCTGCTATCCTTCAATAATTGTTGTTGGACAAATAATAGAGGCATTGAAATCAGGAAAGTATGATTTAAATAATACTTCAGTTATTATCTCTCAAACAGGTGGAGGCTGTAGAGCAACAAATTATATAGGATTTTTAAAGATGGCATTAAAACATGCAGGATTTGAAAATGTTCCAGTAATTTCTTTAAATGCAGTCGGGCTAGAAAAGCAGCCTGGTTTTAAAATTACACCTAAACTAATTCATAAAGCTATAATGGCGTTAGTCTATGGGGATTTATTCATGAGAGTTTTATATAGGACAAGACCTTATGAAAAAGTTAAAGGCTCTGCAAATGAACTTTATGAAAAGTGGAATGAAATTGTAAAAGTTAATTTAATTAATGGAAGTAAGCGAGAATTTAATAAAAATGTAAAAGACATTATTAAGGAATTCGATGAAATGCCATTGTTAAATATTAATAAACCTAGAGTTGGAGTTGTTGGGGAAATATTAGTTAAATTCCATCCAACGGCTAATAATGATATAGTTGGAATATTAGAAAACGAGGGTGCGGAAGCCGTAGTTCCAGATCTTTTAGATTTCTTCTTTTATTCAGCTTTTGATGCAGATTTTAAAGCTAAATACTTAGCGGGAAGTAAACTGGCTAAGAATTTAGGAAATATAGCAATTATGTATATGGAAAGCTACAGAAGGACTATGAAAAACTGCTTAGAAAAGAGCAGCAGATTTTCTAAACCTAAGCATATAAAAGAACTAGCTAAAATGGCTTCACCTATACTTTCATTAGGTAATCAAACTGGAGAAGGATGGTTTTTAACTGCAGAAATGATAGAACTAATAGAAAGTGGTGCTAGTAATATAGTTTGTCTACAGCCATTTGCGTGCTTGCCAAATCATGTAACTGGAAAGGGAATGATAAAGGCTTTAAAGGAAAATTATCCAAATTCAAATATTGTAGCGATAGATTATGATCCAGGTGCATCAAATGTAAATCAATTGAATAGAATTAAGCTAATGCTATCAGTAGCCTTTAAAAATTTAGAAGGTGAAACTAAAATTCATAAGAAAAAGCAAGAAAGTATTGAAGAACAATCATTTCACAATGAATTAAGTTTAACTTTAGAAGATAATGTTTAGAATAGTATATTAAACAAATGCACAATGTACAATTAACAATCTATTTTCCTGTACATTGTGCATTATACTTGCTGTAAGTACTTACTTTTTTAGTTTATTTTGATAATATATAGATAAACAACATATAAACTAGACTTATGTGATAGCTTACCGAAATGATAAATATTTTTATTACGAAAAGCTATGAAAATATCGCTGAAGGCTCTAAGTTGCAGGTTATACCACTTTAGCTTGCTCCTACTTTCAGTATGACAAGCTAAAGTGGAACAACCTACAACTAAGAGCCTTTAACAGCTCATTTTCAAATGTTTTCTACATAAAAATATTTATTATTTCTAGTTAAGATATCCACATGAAGATTTAGTAAATATGTAAGTATATTCATATTAATAAGTCAAATTATAATGTTGGATATCTATATATGATTAAGAAATTAAAATATAAACTCATTTTAAAAGTATAGTTGTGAGTGTACTAGATATATGTATATAATTAAAGATTAATTGGATAAATAATAATAAATACTATTCTACGCTGTTACATAATAAAATATCAAGAAGTCCATGATTTAGAATCAGGAGGTAAAAAGATGGGTACGCAAAGTAATCATCAAATTGAGGAAACAACCAAAAATAAGAAATTTAAACCATTAGTTTTTTTTATAGCAATAATATATATTATTATATTTTTAGGAATAACAACTCCGCTAGTACTGCTTTGGGGGCCATATGATAATACTAGAAAAGTAGTTGTTTCAACTATATTAGGAACAAGGCATGCGTATTTAATAACAAATTTCATGTCTCAAGAAACGATTAATAGAATGCTCGGAATAAATAATACTACGGAAGAAGTGAAAGAAGATAATACTCAAAATAGTGAAACAGATCTTAATAAAATAAAGGTGAAATACACTAGTGGTAACGAAATTACTAGATATGATATACATACAGATAGATATGATGGATATGTGCTGGAAATAAAAAATCCGCTCGCTGTCAAGGTGGCAATGACTAAATATTTAGGTAAAATAGGTCAAAAAACGAGTGAAATGGCAGAGGAACATAATGCAATTGCAGCTATTAATGGAGGAGCCTTTGTAGATAAGTCCTCAGATGGTACCCTTTATGCAGGTACTGGAGCCGAGCCAGGTGGCTTTGTAATTTCAGATGGAAAAGTAATTTATCCTAAAAATAACGTAAATAGAAATAATATTGAAAATGTTATTGCTTTTACTAAAGGTGGTCAATTAATAGTAGGAGATCATACTCTTGAAGAATTGCAAAAGTTAGGCGTAAAAGAAGCAATGTGTTTTAGAAGGCCTAATATTATAATTAATGGAAAGCCGCAAATAAAGGATAGAATGGCTGATGGACTTAATCCAAGAACAGCAGTTGGACAGAAAGAAGATGGTACAGTAATTTTTTTGGTTATTGACGGCAGAAAAATTACCGCTCCTGGAGCTAGTTTGTATGATGTGCAGCAAATAATGCTTGATAGAGGAGCTATTAATGCAGGTGCACTTGATGGAGGTTATTCGTCAACAATGTATTATAAAGGAGATGTAATAAATTCTCCTAATGCTTGGGATGGCGAAAGGACTGTTGCTACAGCATTCTATGTTGAGTAAAAGTAAGCCATAGATTATTAATCCAGCTTATAGTGGGGCGAATATATATTAAGGAGCAAAGTTAAAATAATATGTAAGAAGGAATATTATTGGTGAAAGGATAATACAATGAAAAACCTAATAAGAATATTAGTATGGACCCTTGTGGCCGTTATTATTCAGCAAAGTATATTTTTATATGTAGAAAATGTATACTTGGCTTCCGATGTAAAAATACAAGCTGAAAAAGTTGAAGAAAAGGAAGTTCCAAAGCAAAATAAACCTAATGAAATTAATATAAAAGATGGTGTAGAGCAGGTTTCAGTGTCATCTGATGGAAGATTCGTAGCTTATTTGGAAAATAACAAGCTAAAAGTGTTAGATAGTGATGATAATAGCGAAAAAGAATTTCAAAGTGAGAATAATGGAGAAGTTGTATTTTATAAATGGCTGACAAATGAAGATAGCATAATAGTTATTCAAAAAGTACAAACAGACAATAGTTTGTATTTTGAACCTGTATCATTTAATGCAAAAAAAGGTGAAGCAAGACAACTTGCCGATTTTAATTTAAATGAGTTAAAGATAAATATAAAAAATAAAAGTGATAAAATAGATAATGTTGTATTTTCAACTGCAACCCATACTCTTTACATAAAAGTAAAAAAGGCAAATAATAAAAGTGATTTGTATTATGCTAATGTTATGAACCAACTAGAAAAAGTTAGATCTAGCATGGACATAGGAAATATTATAGTCCCAACTACAAGCACAAATGCTGTAATGGAAATGGGAAATGGTGTAACTATATTAAATAGTCCAGATAATATTGAAATACCTAATGTTGAAAAGATAAGAATATTAGGTAGTGATATTAACGACAATGTGTATTTCGGACAATTAGTCAATGGAAAGATTACTAAAATATATTATGGTATTCTTAATAATGAAAAAATAAAATGGAATACGTTGACTATGCAAAAGCCAGTTGACCAAGGTGATATAATAGTTGATTATTCAGGGAAAGTTTATGTAAATGATAAAGCTACAAGCAGCGTTTTAGAACTTACAAGTAAAAAAATTATTAAGTATGATGGGGAGTTACTACAATCATATTCTAAAGGTTTTATTTCAAGGGACGGAAATAAGCTCATAAAAAATGAAATTGCCGAGAATAGAATATCTATAAAATGATATAGATATACGACATATAACTTAGACTTATCATATAACTCACCGAAATCAAAATTTCTAATGAAACATTTCGCAAAAAATGATTCTGATTTCTGGTTGGGATATATTTCAAAGTATAAGTATAATTAATGTTGGTTTATCTATAGATATCCAACATTATAATTTGACTTATTATATGAATATACTTACATATTTACTAAATCTTCATGTGGATATCTTAACTAGAAATAATAAATATTTTTGTTACGAAAAACTATGAAAATATCGCTGAAGGCTCTAAGTTGCAGGTTGTACTCACTTTAGCATGCTCCCGATTTCAGCGTGACAAGCTAAAGTGAGAGAACCTACAACCAAGAGCCTTTAACAGCTCATTTTCAAATGTTTTCTGCACAAAAATATTTATTATTTCGGTAAGCTACCACATAAGTCTAGTTTACATGTTGTTTATCTATAATGTGAACCTTTTAAATAGTAGGGCTTATGTCTTTGATAAGTAAAAAGATTATGTCTAATATAATTAAAAAATATTTATTTTTTCTATTTAAACAGGTATTTAAATGAGATATAATGAAATAAATGTAAAAAATATATTAGTTTATATCTACATAATAATACTAATTTGTTTTTTATAAGAATTTTATATTTAAAGACGTTTTTCTCAGATAAATTGGTTAGATATTTCGCTGAAAGACTATTTTCATTAGCGTTTATTTGTGCCATTATTTAAGAACTTTAGAGATTGGAAAGGGAATGATAAATCATGGTAAAAAAAGTTTCAAGTATTATTTTTATTGCATTAATAATTGTTATTAGTTCAATATTACCTGCGGTTTTAAAAATGTCAATTATCATAACTGCAGCAACGGCAGTTATATGCGCTATAGTAGCAGCTATATTTTTAAGTACTATTATGAATTCTGAAAATATAAAAACGAAAAATGAAATATATTCTGAAGGAGATACTGAAACAGCCTTAACTTCGGTGTTGAGTGAAGATATACAGGTAAATTTAGATGATTTTATAAAAAATGATAAAAAAGAAGAAATATTAGAACTCTCAGTTTTTCAGGAAGAATCTATAGAAGATTTAAACCGTATCACTGATAACATGATAGTGAATTTCGATGAGATTACCAGTGTTATTAGGGAATTAACTAGCTTTTCAGAGTCTGTAAACGATGACACATCAAAACTTGCTGAAGCATTAGCTAAAACTATGTATTTTACAAGTGTAGGTGCTGAAAGCATGGGTAATATGGATAGTGCAATGGAAAAAATATATAACGCGAATAAGTTATTAGACGAATCTATACAAGTTGCAAATAATTCTACTAAGGAGGCAATTGATATTATTCACTTAATAGGAAATATTGCTAATCAAACTAACTTATTAGCTTTAAATGCAGCTATTGAAGCAGCGAGGGCAGGAGAAGCAGGTAAAGGTTTTTCAGTTGTAGCATCAGAAATTAGAAAATTAGCTGATGATGTTAAAAGGGCAGTAAATAGTGTTGATAGTATAATAAATGATATAACAAAAGCAATAAGTAAAACTACTGAAAATGCACGAGAAGGTGGACAACTTATACAAGAAAGTATTAATACTGTAAAGACTGCTGAAGAGATATTTAATCAAATAGTTGTAGAAGTAAATGAAATTGATGCTCATGCGAATATTGTTACAGAACTAAACAGTAAATGTGAAAGTGTAAAAGATAAAGTTTTGGAAAAGTCTGAAGAACAAAATAAATCACTTAATACTTTATCAGAAGCTGCAAGAAATTTATTACAAACAATAAAAGAGATTAAGAATAAAATATAAATAAATTTGATATAATTAAATTATAAAAATATCAAATAGTTATGATTAAGGCACCATCAAAAAAATAACAAGTCAATCTGCCAAGCCTATTTTCCATCATCAAAGGAGGTTAAATTGCATGCGCAATTTAACTAAGTTCGAGAAACCAAATACAAGATGCTCACAGAGAAAGTTCTGCTAGCCAAATACAAGATTTGGAGCATCACTTTTGGACTCTAACTTATAATAGGCCTGCTATGAGGCCAATCTACTTCCTTGTCTGATGAAAAATAATCATGGCATTTTGGACTTGTTATTTTCTTTTATGTGCCTAAAAGGGGAAGAATGTATGGATAAAAATAAAAAAACTATAATTGGCGCTGGGGCGTTATTCGGTACTATGGCAGCAGTAAGCAGTGTTATAGCTATAACTAAAAAATTGAAAAAGAAAAAAATACAAAATCTTTTGGAGAGTCAGGAGTACGCTACAGGAAATGTTAGAATTTTTGGAACATTATATTTAGATAATGAAAAGCAAAAAAAGCCTGGGGATTTTTTGGAATATAAGGATATTCCAGAGTATTTAGGACAAAAAATAGAAATAAAAGATACCGATAAGAATGAAGAAAATAAATTGTCATGGGTAGAAATTAATGATAATGATAAGAAACTATTAATATGTGATAGAAATATTTTAAAGGGAATATCTTGGAATGAATTAAATGAACAAAATTTAGTCTTTGGGAAAGTAGTAATTATAGAAGGAAAGAAATATATATTAAGACTTTTAACTGGGCATAGCGAGAAGAAAAATTATAAGGAAAATGAGTGGGATAGATATGTAGTAAATACAGATAAAATAGATGGTCTTCCAATAAGTACTGAATATGATATTACCAATAGTTCGAAGCAACAGGATGATAAGGAAAAATTAAATGGTAAAAGTAATACTTTGTGGCATTGGTATAATTTTTCTAGCTTTACCCAAAGTGAAGGATTAAGAAGTGAAAAATTTTGTATAATAAGAGGATTTTATTCTACAACATATTCAAATCAATCAATTAAGGATTTAAAATATGAGACAGTTGGATATAGACCAGTTTTAGAATTAATAGAATAATATTTTATAAACGTATAGGCATATAAAAATGCTTATGCGTTTTAATTTTGAATAATTAATTTAATGTCCTTATTATTTTTTACAATATTAGATAACTAAAGTATAATTTATGTAATAGAATAATTAGTTTGTGAAACAATATAGATAGGATATTGTTTCGTAATCTAAATAAAATTTTTTAAGTTGCAGTTAGTGCATATTAAAGATAAAAGCAGAATTGAATTTATGGATTTGTATTGAAAGTTCAAAGCAATAAGGATGTGAAATTATAGTATGTTATTTAATAAACTTTTCGAAATAGATAAAGTGAGTGATTCAATTGAAAATATTAATTTTAGAGAAGCTGTACGAGGAATTATTGTAAAAAATAATAAGATTTTAATGGTGCATTCTAAAAATCAAGATTACAAATTTCCAGGTGGTGGTATAAAAAAAGATGAAGGACATGAAGATGCTTTAAGAAGGGAAGTCCAAGAAGAAACGGGTTATATTTGTAATAAAATAAGTGAACAATTAGGAATTGTAACTGAAAAAAGTATTGATAAGTATACAAATAACAAAATTTTCAAAATGATTTCTTACTATTATATTGCAGAAGTATCTAATATTAAGAAACCTCAAAAATTAGATCCATATGAAGCAAAGTTAGAATTTAAACCAGAGTGGGTAGAAATAAAAGATGCCATATGCAATAATGAAAAAATAATATTGACAGGAAATGAGTTTTTACCAAATTGGATTTTTAGAGAAACATATGTGTTAAAAAAGATTCAAAATTATATAAAATAAGAATTGTTAATAAGATTTTAATAGGTATTTTTATAGAAGAATATAACGATCATGCTAGGGCATTTAGAAATATGCATGCTAAGATAGTCTAATCCAAGATATGTTAGAGTTTTGTCATACTCTTAGTTAGAATTTTTATGAAGAATGCAAGTGCATTTTAAGCAAGGATATAAAAGTTCTATCAAAATACCTAGATACATATTTAATACAGAAGACATTATCTTACAAGGGAATATAAATGTGTAAGGTGTTTTGATGAATCCAATATAAGTAAATTTAAAAAATAGGACAAGCTTATGCTTTTAAAGTATATGTAATTCCCTATGAAACTTTATTATCAAACTTAAAAAAGATGAGGATATTAACTTTAATTAAATATAATATAGGACTAACCAATGAAATTAGCAGAAGATTTTGGCTAGCATAAGGAAGAAGGAAAAATAAATGTTCATAAGAAAAGACGTATTAAAATTAGCAATACCAATAATGGTGGAACAAACATTTGTTATGTTACTTGGTACATGCAATACTATGATGGCAGGGCATATAGGTGAAGAGGCTGTTTCAGCAATTGGAATGGTTGATTCTATAAACAATATGTTTATATCTTTTTTTGCGGCTTTATCAGTTGGGGCTACGGTCGTAGTAGCTCAGCAGATAGGTCAAAATAAGATTAAACAGGTTAATGAAACAGTAAAGCAAGCCATTGTATCAGGTATTATCGTATCATCTATAATAACATTGCTTTTATGGATTTTTAGAATTCCATTAATTAATGTACTTTATGGATCTGCTGAAGAATTGGTTAAGGTAAATGCTAAGCTATACTTGGAATTTACATTAATAACATATCCTTTTATAGCAATTGAGCAAATTGCTAATGGAATACTAAGAGGTTGTGGAGATACTAGAACACCAATGAAAATAACAATGTGCATGAACGTTATTAATATTGCTTTAGGGTATGTGTTAATATTTGGAATAGATGTTTTAAATTTGCCCTCATTTGGAATGGAAGGGGCAGCAGTGGCAATTGCAATAGCTAGACTTATAGGAACTTTAATGATAATGATTGTTTTGTTTAGAGGAAGTAAAGTTATAAAAATAAATAAAGTATTACCTTTTAAATTTGATGTTCAGATACAAAAAAATATATTTAATATAGGAATACCTGCAGGAATGGAACAGGTAATTTTTAATGCGGGTAAACTTATAGTACAAATGTTTATTGTAACAATGGGAACAGCATCTATTGCAGCTAATGCAATTTCAACTTCAATCGCTATAATGGTAAATGTTCCGGGAAATGCTCTATGCTTAGCAGCTACTACACTTGTAGGCCAATACGTTGGAAGAGATGATATTAAAGGTGCAAAGAATACATTGATTTATTTGACTAAATTTGGAACTTTTTGTTTGGTTTCATTAGGATTGATTTTTATTCCAATAGCTGGCTGGTTAGCTTCTCTTTATACAAGTGATCCTGAGGTAATTTCAATTTCGTCAGTATTAATTAGAAGTAATAGTGTAGCTCTGCTTGCGTGGGGATTATCTTTTATATTATCATCTGGACTTAAAGGTGCTGGTGATACAAGATTTACAATGCTGACTGCATTTATTGGAATGTGGATATTCAGAATATTTACAGGTTATGTCATAGGAATTGTTTTACAATTTGGAGTATTAGGAATTTGGATAGCTATGTATATAGATTGGATTGTACGAGGAATAATGTATTGTGTCAGATTCAGAGGTAATAAATGGTTAAAATATAGACTTATGGATTAATAGAAAATATTTTTTATTATCAAAAGTTATATAATATTTAAGAAAATGTTTACAAAGAAAGTTAGGGGAGTTATAATTGAATGGGAGTAGTTAAAAGTTTAAATAACAATCAACTAATGTATAATTTTATTTTAAGTAGCATTTAAACAACTTTTAATGTATCTTCGATTTATACTTATAAATCTCTTTACATAATAAAAGAACTCTGTATTAGGGTTCTTTTATTATTTATTAAAGTATACATGTTTCAAAGGAGGAATTAGATGAAAGTAAGACTTGGATATGTTGCAATTTCTATGAGGCTGGGTAAGAAAATTACTAGCTCTAGTACAATAACATTTACAAATTATAGTAAGATAATTAACGAAAAAGGTAAATTAGATAAGCTAAAAAGTATTACTCTGACTAATTTAAATGACTTAGAGAAGATACTTAAATATAACGTAGATAATGAAATTCACTTTTATAGGATAACATCTGCGTTAATTCCTTTAGTTACACATCCAGAAGTGGGATATTGGGGACACAGGGAAATATTTAAAAAAGATTTTGAACATTTAGGGAAAATAATAAAGGAATATAATATGAGGGTAGATACGCACCCTGATCAGTTTAATGTTATAAATAGCACCAATGATGAGGTAATAGAAAATACAATACAAAATTTAATGAGACAAGTGGAATGGTTTAAAGACTTAAATTATTCAGATGGAAAAATGGTTTTGCATGTTGGAGGTGCAACTGGAGGAAAAGAAGAAGGACTAAAAAGGTTTATAGATAATTTTAAAAGATTCCCAAAGGAAATAACGTCAAAAATAATAATCGAAAATGATGATAAAACCTATACAGTAAAAGAAGTATTGAGTTTATGTGAAATATTAAATACTCCAATGGTTTTAGATGTACATCATCATAATTGTAATAATAATGGTGAAAATATTGAAGACTTATTACAAGATATTTTTAATACTTGGAATAAAGAAAGTTTACCACCCAAAATACATTTTTCAACGCCAAGAGACCATGAAAAAGATAAAAAACATGCTGACTATATAGATGCAAAGGATTTTATAGAGTTTTTAGAGAAAGCCAAAATGGTGAATATGGATTTTGATGTGATGTTAGAATGCAAACAAAAAGATGACGCATTATTTCAGTTAGTAAGCGATATAAAAAATATAAGACCACAATATAAATGGATTGATAATTCTAGTTTTGAAATTTAAAAAATAATACATAGTAATTATTTAAAATATAATAAATTTATATTTTCAAATAATTACTATTTTTTATAGAGAGATTTATAGTTTACTAAAATTAATTCTGTTATATAATTAATATATATTGATTATGTAAATATTAAATGGAAAGGTGGTGAAATCCAGCTTTAGAGTTAATAGAATAATATTATTAAAAATTTGTGTATATGGAAATTCATATGAGGAAAGAAGGAATTTGTTGATGAAGAAATTTATTAAGAATTTAGTTGTAGCATTAATAATAATATCAGCAATAGGTGGACAACCTGTATTAGCAGCAGATTATGATTTAAACACATATGTATTCAATAACTTAGAAAATTGGGATACGGAATTTGAAATTCCTTATTACAAATCTGATGTAATGGATGTCGTGCGAGACATTGCAAAAAAAGATGATTATTTAAGTGTGTCATTGAAAAAAATGATTTACAGCAGAGTGGGGGATGAAGCGACCTTAACTGTGACGTATACTACTACTAAAGAGCAGGAGGAATACATTAATAAAGAATTAACGAGAGTAATTAATTCATTGATTACAAATAATATGAGCAATTTTGACAAAGTTAAAGTTATAAATAAATACTTAATGGATAGATATGACTATGATTATACTTTTGCATCGAATAATGCATATACTGCATTAACAACTGGGAAAACTGCATGTGAAGGTTATGCTATGACAGCATATAAAATGCTAAATATGGCCGGAATAGAAAATAAGATTGTTATTGGAAAGTTAAATGGAATTGGACATGCTTGGAATATGGTTAAGTTAAATAATAAGTGGTATCAATTGGATATTACAAACAACGATGTATTGGATTCAAATGAATTTTTTCTAACCGATGATAATACATTAAAGCAGGAAGGATTTTCTTGGGAAACTGCTGATTACCCAGTGTGTGATGAAAAATATGACTTAACAAGTAATAGTGATACATTATCAGGCGGAGATGTAGGGATAAATTATAAATCAAATGTTGACGGTAAGTGGTATTTTACTAATAACGCTTGGTATTTTCTAAGAGAAGTTGGTGTTTATGCGACAGGATGGACAATGATTGATAATAATTGGTATTACTTGGGGAATGATGGAGCCATGAAAACAGGATGGATATTATCCAATGATAAATGGTATTATTGTTACCCTGTTACTGGTGCAATGGCGGTAAATACTATTATTAATGGTTATAGGGTTGATGCAAGTGGTGCATGGGTAGCATAAAATATGTATTACATATTGACAAAAGTAAAATTATTCAATATAATTTAAACAATTTAATATTTATCCCATATAAAGTATATATTCTGTATTTTTTGAAGATGGGATTTTCAATAAAAGCAATGAAAAGAATAAGTAAAAATTAGATTAACCAAACAGAAAGTTACCGGGTGATGAGAGGTGCATGGAAACTAATTTTGAATACATCTTAGAGCTTCAAGCTGAAAAAGAATTATCTGGAGTAGGTGATGACGGAACCCTGCACCCGTTATAGTGCTAAAGTATAACCAAGTTTCTTGGCGTACTTGAAGAGGTTAATCGTGTGAGCGATTAATGAAGTTAAGGTGGTAACACGAGAGTATACTCTTGTCCTTTATGTTTAAAGGGCAAGAGTTTTTTGTTGTATATTTATTCTTATTGAGCTTGCTTATATTAAAAATATTACGTAAGGAGTTAAGAAAATGAAAAAGACTGTTGATGAACAAATTGAAATTATTAAAAAGGGGGCTGCTGAAATTGTTAATATTGATGAGTTAAGAGAAAAGCTCCTTAAATCAGAAAGGGAGAATAGACCTTTAAGAATTAAATTAGGACTTGATCCAACAGCACCAGATATTCACTTAGGTCATGCTGTTGTATTAAGGAAAATTAAGCAAATGCAGGATTTAGGCCATAAAGCAATTATAATAATTGGAGATTTTACTGGTAAAATAGGTGATCCTACAGGTAAATCTAAAACAAGAAGGCCATTAACACAGGAACAAGTATTGGAAAATGCATTAACTTATAAGAGACAGATATTTAAGGTGTTGGATAAAGAAAAAACTGAAATAAGATTTAATAGTGAATGGTTATCAAAATTAAACTTTGAAGAAGTACTAAAGTTAGCAGCAACTACTACAGTTGCAAGAATGTTGGAAAGGGATGACTTTAAGAAACGTTACAATAGCAATACACCAATAGGTATTCATGAATTTTTTTACCCATTAATGCAAGGCTACGATTCTGTTGCATTAAACGCAGATATAGAATTAGGAGGAACAGATCAAACTTTTAATATTCTTATGGGAAGAACATTGCAAAAAAATAAAGGCATGGACCAGCAAATAGCTATACTTATGCCCATACTAGAAGGTTTAGATGGAGTAGAAAAAATGAGCAAAAGCTTAGGAAATTATATTGGAATTCAAGAAGAATCAGAAATAATGTTCAAAAAAGTAATGGAGATTCCAGATAATCTTATTATAAGATACTTTGAATTAGCTACAGATGAACATCCAAACAGGATAGAAGAAGTTAAAGAAGATTTAAGGAATGGAAAAAATCCAAGAGATGTTAAGCTTGAGCTAGCAAAAATAATTACAAGTTTATATCATACAGATGAAGAAACCAAGGCTGCGATGAAATATTTTGAAGATGTATTTATGAAAGGGAATTTACCAGACACAATGCCTGAAATAATTGTTCCAATAGAATGCAGTACTTTAAGAGAAATAGGGAAAATTCTAGTGAAAAACAATTTCGTATCATCAGCTAATGAGCTTAAAAGACTTGCAAATCAAGGCGGGGTATATATAAATAATAAAAAAGTTACTGATTTTGAAAACACATCTATAGTCCATGAAGATATTATAAGACTAGGCAAGAAGAAATTTGTCAAAGTAATTAAATAAATATTTGTGAATTAAATACCAGTATGTATAGATAAACAAATCATTTATATCACTTACAGTTGAAAAATTTATATACAATATTTGCTACAATTAGTTGCATATCTGCACTAGAAATTAGAAACATTTTTGTGCCGTCAGCATTTGAAAATAAGCTATTGAAGGTTCTTAATAGGTGGTTGTTCCATTTTAGCTTGTCACATTGAATAATGGGAACATGCTAAAATGGATGCAACCATCTATTTAGAACCTTCTAGCGAAATTTTCATAGCTAGCGAAGCAACAATGTTTCTAATTTCGGTTGATTGCAAGTAAGTCTAGAATACGTGTTGTATATCAATTTTAAGAATCCTTGTGGTTATTCATGTAGCCATCGTACCAATTGTTGAATACAACTTTAAATGATGCTGCAATTGGGACAGCAATAAGCATACCTATTAATCCACCAGTATCTCCACCAATTAAAATTGCAAGTATAATAAACACGGGATGAAGTCCAACACTATCGCCAACAATTTTAGGTGCTAAAAGATGACCATCAATTTGTTGAACAATTAGCATAGCAATAATAGCATAAAGTGCTTTAATTGGCACACCGCTAAGCAAGCCCATTACTGAAGCAAGAACTGTACCGACAATTGGACCTACATAAGGAATTAAGTTACAGATACCTGAAATAATTCCTATAACAAAGGCATAATCAATTCCGGCGATCGAAAGGGCTATAGTGGACATAACTCCAACAAAAAACGCTTCTAGCAGTTGTCCATGAAGATATTTAGCAAAAGATTCATGAATTACTTTAAAGATATAATTAATTTTGCTGCCAATATTACTTTTTCTAAATATTAAATGATATAGCTTTATCCATAAACCGATAAAGTACTCAGAATCCTTTAAAAGATAAATACTAATTACGAAGGAAATAAAAAAGGTAACAACACTGCTTCCGATAGACATTATGTATGTTGTCATATTTCCAAAGTTATTTTTAATATAATTTTGCAGATAAATAACTCCGTCTATAATGTAAGGTTTAATATTATCAAGAAATGGACTATTAACTTTATCTAAACTATCTTTAATTGATTCAGTTGAAAAAGAATTATTACTTATATAGGAAGATATATGTTGAGTCATATTTGATATAGTTGTATTATTTGATAATTGCCCGCCAATCATAAAGTAAATTCCACAAAGCAACCCTAAGAAGATACCAATAATTAAAAGGTAAGCAAATATAATTGATAAAATCCTTCTTATTGATGGTCTTCCAATACGAAATAATTTATTTTTTTCTAAAAAATTCTCAATATTTCTAGTAATAGGATAAAAAAGGTATGCAAGAATAATTCCTATAAGCAGTGGCTTTATTAAATCAATAAAATATTTAAGAGTACCAAATGTAGTTGTAAATAGTGTACCAATATTAAGAATGATTAAAAATGCTACATATATTGTTACAGCTGTAATTGTCACATAAATTGAGTATTTAAATAGTTTTTTATCAAATTCAATTTTCATATAATAATGCTGTCTCCTTAATTTTTTACGTATTATATAATTTAACTAATAGTATTTAAATTATATCACATTATTAAACAAAAATTTCTATTAATATATTTTCTAATACAGAATTTTTATTATTTTCCTTTTATGCGTTAGATATACTTGCCTTATCTATAGTCGAGAAATTTATTTAGAACATACTAAAAGCGCTAGTAAATTTATGGTTATATAATAATATTATTTAAAGTATATTTAAATAATATTATAAATGGAATGGGATCAAAAGGGGGAAGAGTTTAGTGTATAGTGAGAATGATACATTTAGTGATCTAAATGTAGATAGGGAATCGAGTGCTCAGGTTTGCAAGAATAGTGTTAGTGTAAAGAATGAGGAAAGAAGATATTCAAAGCAAGAGATAGACAGCATATTAAGAGAAGGTTTAGAAGATTTAATCACAAAATTAGAAAAAGTGATAAAAGTAAAGTTTGCAAATTATAACTTGAAAGCTGAGTATAATAAGTACATTTCTAATTGGAATGAAGTACTATGTAGTATTAAAATTAATGGAAGGTTTATAAATTTAAAGCTTTCAAATGATTATATTTGCAATAATTCTACGCAGATAAGTTCGGTTTATATTACATTATTTGGTAGTTGTAAAAAATGTGCTTTCATAGAATGTATTAAGAGAATTAAGCAAGAGTATGAATTTATAGATCATACTTATGCACATGTACCTGTAGGTGAAAGTGAACTATATTTTAAAATGTTAGATAAGAACAAAATTATAAATTATGTAGTTTCTGAAATAGAAAAGATTATTTAAAATATAAATGTAAAAGGTATATTAAAGTTATGTTAATGTAATCAAATTCCTTAATTATAATGTTATAATTTATATGTAGAAGAAATTTTTTTAATCTCAAGCTATTATTAAAGCCCCAACAAAAAGATGCAGTCATTAATTTGACCGCATTTTTTTGCTTATAATTATCTTAGGAGATATAGATTAAATTTAATAGTATTAGATAAATATAGACTAAATACTATTAGTTAATGATTTGAGATTTCATCAGTTATAATAATTGACATATTTTATATTAATTATACAATTAAATACTGAAATAATTTTTATTGGTATTTACTTATCAAATTAGATGACGAAAAAATGAGATATGTATTTACAGAAAATAAACATAACATCGCCAGGTTTGTAATAAAATTAATTGAGGTGATGTAAATGGTTGCACTAATTGAGGCATACAGTACAAAAGATGGACTTATTTTATTTGGAAACAACAAAAATATAATTGGTAATGTTGTTTCAGCAGAAATAAAGGGGCCACATTACTACGAAAAGGAACTTATTTTAAAAAATGAGGAGGGAAGTAAATTTATTTTTAAAGGTGGTTGTTTTTCAGCAGGGTATGGAGGAGATGGTCCAAATGGAACTTATGCTGTGCTAAGAGAGTTGGAGTTTGATATAAGTAAAGAGTTTATTTATGAGAATGAAAATTTTAAAATAGAAAAATAATTAAAGAGAGCTAAGAAAGCTCTCTTTAATTCATTTTATATAGCACATAATTATGATTTCTTGTCATAGTGTTCTTTTTAATATACATGCTACTTGAGTCTATTATTTATAGGATTTGAAGAAATTGCAGAATAATTTGATAACTGTATTTTTTTCATTATTACAATATAAATCTGTAATTTTTTCAAAGCTGCATCTTTTATTATATAATGCTTTTACAATTCGGTGAAGTGGTGAATTCTTTGAATAATTACTCAAAGGATATCCATTAGTATCACGTTTAAGAGTTATATATTCAAAATCAATATATGGGTGATAAAATAAACTAGCTAATGTATCTTCATTTAAATTATTTATTCTATTAAGCATTTTTTCAATGCCTTTTTTCTCTTCAACGTAACCTAAAGGAGTAGGAACATATATAGTTCTGTGATTCCTAGGACTTTTAACTATTTTCTCTCCCCATATGCCCACATAGGCTTCGTAAATTATATCAAAATATTGTTCAAAGATGCTTTGTTGAAATTCAGTAGCAGCATAATGAGGACTCTCAAAAAATTTAACAGGTAATTCCAATTTCTTTGCTGTATTAATAGCAGCTTCAATTCTTTTTCTTACACTCTTTTCGTCATTATTCCGCACTTTATTAAACTCAGTACCATCTCCACTTACCTCATAACCATACTGATGAGTATAGCCGTGTAAACCAATCAGCCCATTTCTATTCAGTAAATACTCAATTGTGAAAAGAAAGTTTGCATTGGGCATGCTATAATCTTTAGATATATCATTGTCAATGCCGTTTTTGTGGTCAATAAATCTTGGTATCCATGCTATATGAAAAGGGGCACCAGCTGAGAACATATAATCTGAAATTACTCTCAATTTCTCCAGATTGTCAGAATCCAAATAGACTTTATTTGCCGTTATATCCTCAAATCGAATTAGAGCAACTCTTCTATGAGGATTGGTACAGAATTTACACTTATCTATATCCCAATAGAGGGAAATAGATTTGCTATTATAATCCCATCGGGATTTAACATTAAACATTCTGCACAGATCAAATAATGATAAATATAATGTATTATTAACTATAGCAAATTTATACGTATTGGCTTCATAATTTATACATATTGGAGAGTTCTCTTTAAATATTATATTTATTTTACTTTTTTTAATACTAAACTTACCTTTTAGCTGATAAATAAATTCAAATATGGGTAGAAAATAACGATTAATATCTCGATATATTGGATTAATGAAATTTAATGATTTCCCTTCAAAAGTGATTTTTAAATTATTATCTGCTAAAAATAACTGTTTATCATAAACCATATTATCTCTGTTCTCTTACTTAATATTGTTCTATACTTTTAAAATATGTTTTGAAATTTTTAATGGTCAATATATACAATCTTTCATAAAATTTATTATTATGTTACAATTTTTATAACGCTCTGACATGTTGCTGCTTCTTAGTATTGATTGTTTACCATTTTGAGGATAGAGCAGAAAATTTGCAAGAGGTTTCTTATTTGTAATATACTAGTAAATTCAACTAATATTAAGAGTTAATTTAAATATGGCTTATTATTAAAATAAGGATAGTGATATATATGAATAATAAAAAAAAATCTCAAAATATTATTATAGCTGGTAGAAAAAGTTCATTAAGATTGTTAATTAGTATCTTATTTATCTCGCTAATGACTACAACTGTAGGTGCTATAACATACATTACATTTACAAATTGGAAGAAATCTGTAGATAATACTATAATAAAAATTGAGGATAATTCAAATAAGGATATATTTAATGAAATACAATCACTCTTTAGTATACCTTTATATAATAATGAAATGAATCACAGTTTAATTCAAAATAAAGTTATAGACATACATAATGAAGAACAAAGGAATGCTTTTTTTGCTGGAGTAATTAAATCAAGTAATGAAGAGATTTATAGTTTTAGTTTCGGAATGGAAGATGGAGAATATTATGGAGCACGAAGAAATAAAAAAAATCAAATAGAAATATATAAAAGTAATTTGGATACAGGTGGTCATTCAAAGTATTACACTGTTGATGATAATTTAAAACAAGAAAAATTTATCAACGATTATGGAGAATTTGATCCTAGAACAAGAGATTGGTACATAAAAGCAAAGGAAAAAGGTGCTCCAATTTTTTCTGATATTTATAAGCACTTTATAAAAGATGATCTAGCCCTATCTGCAGCGTATCCGATTTATGGCAAGGATGGTGCGCTTTTTGGGGTTATGGGCACTCATATAACTCTTTCAACACTTAACGAATCTCTAAAAAAAATTGCAGACAATAACTCATCTACAACATATATAGTTGAAAAGAACACAGGATATTTAGTGGCTAACTCACTTAATAAGCCTAATTTTGAAAATATTTCAGATGGCGGCATCAAAAGAAAGCTAGTTCAAGATATTGATGACAAGTCCATTAATTATGCATATGAAAATTATAAGAATACTTCAAATACTAGCATTATTTTACGGGAAAATAATGAAAAGTACCATGTGAAAATATTTGAATATTATAAGAATGGTTTAGATTGGCTTATAATAACTTCTGTTCCCGAAAGTATGTTTACCAAAGAAATAAGAAGTAATATTAGTATGTCTTTATCTTTGGCGATAATAGCTGTTATTTTAGCAATTATAATCCATATAAAAACAACTGGATTTATCTTAAGGCCAATTGAACACTTAATAGAAACTACAGATAGATTCTCTAAAGGTGATTTAGCAGAGAGGGCTAAGATTTTTAGAAATGATGAAATTGGTAGGTTATCTATGGCATTTAATAATATGGCAGAGGAATTATTTTCGCTAATACATAACCTTGAAGAAAAAGTAAAAGATAGAACTAGGGAGCTAATTGTTGCAAAAGAATTAGCAGAAGAGTCTAATAAGGCAAAAAGTCAGTTTTTGGCAAATATGAGCCATGAAATAAGAACGCCTATGAATGGAATTATTGGATTTTTAAGCCTTTTAGAAAGAACTGAGTTAGATAAAACTCAAATAGAATACGTTCAAACAATTAAAACTTCATCAGATACATTAGTATCTATTATCAATGACATACTTGATATTTCTAAAATTGAAGCAGGAAGAATGGAAATTGAAAAAATTCATTTTGACATTCGTTCTGCAGTAGAAAGTGCTGTATTTCTTTATGATGCAAAGGTAAGAGAAAAAGGTCTTAAACTTAGTATGCTTATAAGTACAACTATTCCTAATTATGTAATGGGAGATCCAACAAAATTAAGACAAGTTATTAGCAATTTAGTTAGTAATGCAGTAAAGTTTACGGATAGAGGAGAAATATCCATAGAAGTTTCTTTAATGAAAGAAACTGATGAAAATATTGAACTAAATTTTGAGATTAAAGATACTGGAATTGGTCTGCATGAATATGAAATTAATAATCTTTTTAAACCATTTAGCCAAGCTGATTCATCAACCACTCGTAAATATGGTGGTACTGGATTAGGGCTTGCAATATGCAGCAGGCTTATAGAAATGATGGGAGGAACTATAAGTCTTAAAAGTGAGAAAGGTAAAGGTACTACTTTTAGTTTCAATTTAATGCTAGACAAGTCGAAAGATGAACTAATTCCAATGATACCAAATTATTCGAAACCTAATGGGAAGAAAAGACTAATTGTAGATGATAATAAGATGAACGGCTATATGGCAAGGGCAATTGGGGATAGCCTTTTAATAGAAGAATCTAATCAGACTTTTGAGACAAAAACCGAAGCTATGGAAGCTAATTATATAAATAAGTTGAAATTACTTTTAGTTGAAGATAATGATGTGAATATAAAATTCTTTGTTAATAGTTTGAATTTAAAAGGGTTAACTTGTGATGTCGCCCTTAATGGATTAGAAGCTTTAGAAGCATATAAAAATAAAGTTTATGATATAATTTTTATGGATTGTCAAATGCCAGTAATGGATGGATATCAAGCAACGAGGGAATTACGTAAATTAGAAGATGGAAAAAATCATATACCTATTATTGCAATGACAGCTCATGCTATGGCAGGGGATGAAGATAAATGTTTAGAAGCTGGAATGGATGATTATTTAGGAAAACCGTTTGCCTTCGAGCAGATTATAAACATTTTGGAAAAGTATGCAAAGTTTATTTATGACAATAAAGCAAGTAGTATTATGAATAATTCGAGTAATTTAAGTAAGAGAGAACTTAACTTAAAGGAAAGATCATATTTTTATGAAACTTTAAAGACACTTATAAAGGAATCGGGATTTGATGAAGAGTTTTGCAGAGAATTATTAGAAGATTTTTATGAACAATCAGAAAAAATTCTGAGTCAGGTTAAGGAAGATATAAGACGAAATAATTTAAATGATGTCTCTATCCTTTTGCATAAATTAAAAGGTTCAGCAGGTACTGTAAGAGTTACTGAAATAGCAGAATATTCATTGGAAGCTGAAGAAGCAGTAAAAAATAATGATGATGATTTATTAATTGAATTAGTAGAAAAAATAGAAAAATTATTAGATTTATTGCAGATAGAAAAAAATGAAGAGATTTGAACAGTTCTAATACAATAATTTGTTTTTTGAGCTTATAAGAAATAGAAATTTAAAGTAGTCGTGCATTTATATGAACATGACTACTTTAATTTTATTTGATCTAATCTAATTTTATACTCGTTGTATTATTGATATTTAATAGACGGAAGGATTATAGAAAGAATTTCTTTTAAAATATATAGATCTTTATCTTGAGCGTGATCTATTATTTCAATTAGATCTCCCTTATTAATATTAAGAGCTTTTTCTCCGTAAACCAAAAAATCTAAAGATATATGTAAACTTGAAGCAATTTTAATTGTGGTTGGAAGTGATGGATGTCTTTGCCCTAATTCAATCTGGCTTAGGTAAGTGGGAGATATACCAACTATTTCGGAAAAATTTTCTCTAGTTATTCCATTGCGTTCCCTTTCGGATTTTACTCGTTTTCCAATGTCCATATAATTTATATTATCCAAGTTAATCATCCCTTTCTATGAGGTTTTACGTTTTAAAACGCTGCTATAAAATAGCTATTTGAATTAATTTATGTACTATTTGCAAAAAAATATATTGAAAGCTGATTATAAAAGGAGTACTATAAGGTAAAGAAATAAAATCAAAAAATGCTATTAGGAGGGTTATTATGAAAGAATTGGAGATAGAAATGGAAAGTATTAGAGAAAGGTTAAATGAACTAATTGCTATTAACGGAGGTGTTTATAGAAATGAAGAGATAATAAATGTTAGCATTAAGTTGAATTTTCTTATTAATCAGTACTATAAAATACACAAGCATTAAGTTATTATAAAAGATATTTTTATTGGAATATCAGAATATAAATTAATTGCTTTGGATCTAGAGGTAATTTTAATAATTTCCGTAAATAGTATACTCAATATAAAAAACGTATACTAGTGTTAAATGTAACGAAAAATCCGTGAATTTTTAATTAGAAACTTATAATGGTTTTAAATATAAGAATAGGATATGATTTTTAAAATAAATATACTCTAGTTTAAAATTATAAGTGAAATAATTATGTATAATTAGTACTAGATGTTATATTAATAGCATATTCTACTTTGTTTAACAAAATCCTTCAGAAATATATAAATATATTTTTTTTCACATTGCATAGTTTGACAAAAAGAAACATGTAAGTATGATAAGATTATTACAATGATATTTGAAAAATATATATAGTTTGTAATGGTATGGTTTAATATGAAATATTTACTAGCAATATGTCAAATGTTTAAAATTACAGGAGGGGTTACTTATATGTACAATGGTTCGACAAATTATAAACATCGAAATGTAAACGGTTTAGGGAGAGGGGTTAATTTAGCAGTGTCCCAATTTGGTAAGGAACAAAACCTATATTCGTTAATGACTAATTTTGATTCTGTAAACAAAGTTAGCGATACAGAGTCTATAAGTTTGACTTGGGATAAAAAGCTATCTATAGGAATTGACAATATTGATAAACAGAATAAAGAAATATTCAATTACATCAATAAATTAATATATCATATAAAGTTTGAAAATAGTGAAAATAGAATAATAGAAGCTTTTGATTTTTTAGAGAACTTTATGATTAAACACTTTAATGAAGAAGAAGCAATACAAAAGGAAAAAAAATATCCAAAATATAAATTGCAACAAAAAGAACATGAAAAACTAAAAAGAGTTTTAAAGGAACTGAGAAGCGTATTAATAAACCAGCAAATATCATCAACAGTTGATTTTTATGTTCAACGGAAAATGCTTTATTTTTTTAAAAAACATATTATAAATTTAGATAAGGAATTTGGAGAATTTTTAATAAAAGAGTATAGAGGGGAACCGGTTGAACAATGAAAGAATCACATAATTTAACTATATCATATATGTTTAAAGGGGAAAGAGAAAATGAATTATAAAGAAGAATACAAGAATATAATTGAGAGCTATATGGGAATAGTAAAAGAAGATGATGTATTTGAAGAAAAAACGTATGCATACAAGAAGAATAAATTTAAAAATAAATTTAAAAATGATTATTTAGACGAAGATTATAGAAAACGTAAGAAAAGATTTAGGGAGAGAGATTGGTCTTAATATAATTTTGAGTTTTATTAACTTAATTAATTAAAACCTAATCTTTATTCAAAAAATGGAGAGAAAATATACTTTTTAAATGTAATAAAAAGTATTATTTGGATTAAATTTATAAATATTCGGTATAATGAGGTGAAAGTATGAGGTTTTTATGTGATAATTGTAAATCTGGTTATGAAATAGAAAGGAATAGAAAAAGATTAAATGATGTTTTAATTAGAAAAAAATATGTGTTATTAGATGATGAAGTGATTCAGTTAAGCGAGTTTCTTGACGATTCAATATATAAATGTATTCTTTGTAAAAAGAGATTAAATGAAACTTTAAAATTAAAGACAAGCATAAAAAATATATTTGGAATGCATACAAGATTTTATTATTATGGACAACAGCATTTATTTATAAACATGCATTCTTATATATTAGATGGAATTAGGAATAATGAGATAATTTATTGCTCTATGGAAAAAAATACTTATAATAAATTATTAAGATTCTTAAAGAGTAATGGAATATCTTTGGAGAATGTTAAATATAAAAATTTTAAAAACCTAATTTATAGAGCGAAAAATAGAGGAGGGGAAGGATTAAAGGAAGAAATTGAAAAGATTTGTTTAGAAAATAAAGTTAAAAAATATAATGGTGTGAGATTAATTGGACAACCTTCTTTTATGTTTCAACCTGATCTACAAAAGGATTTTTTAGATTTTGAATATGATTTAAACAAAGCTATACATAATTTAAATATATCCTTACTGTATATTTATGATCTTTATGATAACATCAGTGAAAATAATTTTGGTAATAAAAGAGTAATCAAAAAAACATTATGCACAAATGATTATATTTTTAAAGATTTATATATGGAATAAAATAAATAATCAAATAAGCTTGAATAACTTTTTGGAGTTAAGATAATAAATAATTGATGACGCTAAGTAGAATAGGAGGAAATATTATTGACTACAAAAAATATTAATGACCCTATGTTAGAAGTATTTATTTTTGAAACTTCACAGCAAATAGAGCAGCTAGAACAAGCTATTATAGATGCTGAGACAAGTAAAGAATACTCTAATAACGCTATCAATGAGATATTTCGAATAATGCACACAATCAAAAGTTCAGCAGCAATGATGCTATTTAATAATATATCCAAAGTAGCACATTCGGCTGAAGATCTATTCTATTTTATTCGAGAGAGTAAAACCAAAAATGTTGATATGTCAAGTTTGAGTGATATTGTGCTTGAAGGAATAGATTTTATAAAGTTAGAGCTAGAAAAAATTAAAAATGGAAATACTCCTGATGGTGTTGAGGACGTATTAATCTTAAAAATTGTTAATTATCTTGAGATATTAAAGCAAAATAGTACTGAGGAAAGCATTAATAATAAAAAAGTAGAGTTGACTAAAAAACAATATTATATACCTTTAAATAAATTATCTCAAGAAATTAAAAAAAAATCATTTAAGGCTAAAATATTTTTTCAACAAGAATGTGGGATGGAGAATATAAGAGCATTTACAATAACACATAACTTAAGAGAAATTACGGAAGAGTTTTCTTATATTCCTGAAGATATAGTTGAAAATAACGAAAGCAGCGAGATTATAAAAAGAGATGGTTTTGAAATATGTCTAAAAACAGATTTGAATTATGAAGATGTAAAGAGTTTTTTTTATAAGGTTGCTTATGTAGATAAAATAGAGTTAGTCGAAGCAGATAATGATGAAGAATGCACTGATAATGAGAAAGATAGCAGCATAGAGAATAACAATAAAATTAAATCTATTAACTCATGTGAAAAAGAAATTCAGTCTGTTGTGAATCATCAAAATCAAAGTATGATAAGTGTAAATGTTCAAAAATTAGACAAGCTAATGGACCTGGTTGGTGAGTTGGTAATAGCAGAATCAATGGTCACTCAAAATCCTGATCTTGAAGGGTTGATTTTAGATAATTTTGATAAGGCATCAAGACAGTTAAAAAAGATTTTTGGTGAACTTCAAGATACAGTAATGTCAATAAGAATGGTTCCACTTGGCCCCACTTTTTTTAAAATGAACAGAATTGTAAGAGATATGAGTAAGAAATTAAACAAGGAAATACATCTTGATATTATAGGTGAAGGTACTGAGGTAGATAAAAATATAATAGAACATATAGGTGATCCACTTATGCATCTTGTAAGGAACTCTATAGATCATGGAATTGAAAGTGTCGAGGAAAGAATATCAGCAGGAAAACCAAAGGTTGGAACAATAACCTTAGAAGCAAAAAATGCTGGTAGTGAAGTGGTGATAATAATAAAGGATGATGGAAAAGGGCTTAATAAAGAAAAGATCATTGATAAAGCTAATGAGCATGGTTTATTGGCTAAGTTGGCAAATGAAATGACGGATAAGGAAATATTTGGTCTTGTGTTACTTCCAGGTTTCTCAACAAAGGAGAATGTAACAGAATTTTCTGGTAGAGGAGTAGGAATGGATGTGGTTGTTCAGAATATAGAATCGGTTGGTGGTACTATACAGGTCGAAAGTTATGAAGGAGTAGGGACGACTATAACATTAAAAATACCTCTTACTCTTGCAATAATAGATGGAATGAATATTCGTGTTGGAAAATCCAAATATACAATTCCAATAACGTCAATTAAGGAATCTTTTAGACCAAAAGAAAATCAGGTAATAAAAGATCCAGATGGAAATGAATTGATTATGATAAGAGGAGAATGTTATTCGATCATGAGGCTTTATAATCATTTTAAGGTAGAATCATTAATTACCAATATTAATGAAGGGATCATTTTGATGGTAGAAAGTGAAAGAAAAACGATTTGTATATTTGCCGATGAACTTATAGGTGAACAGCAAGTAGTTGTAAAAACGCTGCCGAATTATATTAAGAGCATCAAAAAAATAAATGGGTTAGCAGGATGTACTCTACTAGGAGATGGAGGTGTAAGCTTAATACTGGATGTAAATGGCTTACTATGTTAAACAAAGTCAATAGATAGAAAGAAGGTGGATGAAAATATGCGCAATAGTGAAAATTTTTTAATAATGGAAGAAAACGAAGATACTCAAAAAGGGAAATTCTTGACATTTATATTGGAGAATGAAGTCTATGGTTTAGAAATTCAATATATTACTGAAATAATAGGTATCCAAGAGATAACAGAAGTTCCAGAGTTGCCGAATTATGTAAGAGGAATTATAAATCTTAGAGGCAAGATTATACCAGTAATAGATGTAAGAATTAGATTTAATAAACCTGCTATTAAATATAATGATAGAACATGCATTGTTGTAGTAGAAATAGCGGATATTTCGGTAGGGTTTATAGTAGATGCTGTTTCTGAGGTAATAGCAATTCAAGAACAGGAAATAGTTCCGCCTCCTGAAATAAATGGAGGATTTAATAATAAATTTATCAAAGGAATTGGAAAGGTGGGAAATGAAGTTAAGTTATTATTAGATTGTAATAAGTTACTAAATAATGAGGGGTTATAAATTTAAAAGTGGAGGTAATGGTATGAAGTGGTTTAATAATTTAAAAATTAGAGTAAAATTAATTTCGTGTTTTATATTACTGGCAATTGTTTCAATAATTATAGGTGGAGTAGGTATTAAAAATATAAGAGATCAGAATAAAAATGCTGATTATGTATACTCAAATTTGTTAATACCATCACAACAATTAGCGTCAATATCAGAGGATTTACTTAGAATAAGAGCAGATTATTTACTAATACTTTATGAAAAAGATGAAAATCAGTTACAAACAGAAATAAGTGAAATTAACTCATTAAAGTCAGAAATTGATGATAAGCTAAATGCATACGAAAAGTCTATTGATACTCAAGATAATAGTGAGATAATTAATCGTTTAAAAGTAGATTTGAAATCCTATAATAATGTACTTAATGAAGGATTAAATCAGATACAATCTGGTAAGTTAACTGCTGCATTAACAGAGATCTCTAATCTAGGGATTCAAAGAGAAAAGGTTGACAGTGATGTTAAGGATGCAATCAATCTCAATCAAAAGATGGCAAATGATATTAATAAACAAAATGATAAGGAGTTTTCAACTCAATCAATAATAATGATGATGATTATTATAGGGGCAGTAATTCTTAGTGTTGTGTTAGGGCTCATCCTTTCAAAAATTATAGGAAAGCCTATAGTTAAACTTATGATAGCAGCTGATAAAATAGCAGATGGAAATTTAGATGTTGATCTTGAGACAGGGAGAAAAGATGAAATTGGTAAATTGATTACTGCCTTCTCAAAGATGACAAATAATATTCGTACTCAAGCTGATGAAGCATGTAAAATTGCTTCAGGTGATACTAATATTGTAGTCCAGGTTAAATCTGCGCAAGATATACTGTCTATGAGCTTAAAACAAATTGCTGACACCTTAACTTTGTTTACTCAGGAAATGGATAATATGTCAAAAGAACATGAGTTGGGAAATATCGATGCTTTTATACCTGATGAGAAATTTGAGGGAGCATTTAAAACTATGGCACAAGGTGTTAATAACATGATTAAAGGCCATATTAGTGTTAAGAAAAAAGCAATGGCTTGCATAGCTGAATTTGCAAAAGGTAACTTTGATGCGGAACTTGAAAAGTTCCCAGGAAAGAAAGCATTTATTAATGATAATATAGAAGCATTAAGAACAAATCTTAAAAAAGTAAATTCTGAAATTGCAAAACTTATTAATGCTTCAAATGAAGGTAAATTAGAAGAAAGAGCAGATGTTAATATGTTCCAAGGTGATTGGAAAGAACTTATGAATGGATTAAATGGATTAATTGATGCTATTATTCAGCCAATACAAGAGGCAGCATATGTACTTGAAGAAATGTCTCAAGGGAATCTTCAAATTAATGTTAAAGGAGATTATAAAGGAGATCATGCTAAAATAAAGAATGCATTAAATGAAACTATTAGTACACTATCTTCATACGTATATGAAATTTCTGATATATTAGGTGAAATGGCAAATAGTAATTTAGATATTAGAATTAGTAAAGACTACAAAGGTGATTTTATAGAAATTAAAAATTCTTTAAATAATATTATAAATGCCTTCAACAATGTTATTGGTAATATAAGCAGCGTTTCTGAACAGGTCGCAGCAGGTGCGCAGCAGGTATCAGATTCAAGTGTAGAATTATCTCAAGGCGCTACAGAACAAGCAAGTTCAATAGAAGAACTTACTGCGTCCATTGAAGAAATATCTAGTCAAACTAAACAAAATGCAGAAAACTCAACTCAAGCTAATGAATTAGCTGCAATTGTAAAGCAAAATGCTGTTAGTGGTAATGGAAAAATGAAAGAAATGCTAGACTCAATGCAAGAAATAAATGAATCTTCATCTAATATATCAAAAATTATTAAGGTTATTGACGAGATAGCGTTCCAAACTAATATTCTTGCATTAAATGCAGCTGTTGAAGCGGCAAGAGCAGGACAGCATGGAAAAGGTTTTGCAGTAGTTGCAGAAGAAGTAAGAAACCTTGCTGCACGTTCAGCAAATGCAGCAAAGGAAACTACAACGATGATAGAAGGATCTATAAAGAAAGTTGAAGATGGAACAACAATCGCTACTAATACAGCAGACGCCTTAAATAATATTGTTGAAGGAATTTCAAAGGTTGCCTGTATAGTTGAAGATATAGCAACGTCTTCAAGTGAACAAGCAGCTGGTATTGAACAGATTACTCAGGGAATAATTCAAGTTTCAGAAGTAATTCAGGCTAATTCTTCCACATCACAAGAAAGTGCTGCTGCAAGTGAAGAATTATCAAGTCAAGCTGAAATGTTAAAACAACAGGTTGCAAGATTTAAAATTAAAACAGTTAATGAAGATAATTATAAAGAAATGGGGAGTTTAAATTCTAAATTGCTCAACATGATTAACGATATGCAAAATAATCAAAGGTACGAAAATAATATTCATTGTAATTCCTTTGAAGAACCTGCAAAAACTAAAGTTAAAAATAAAAAAATAGTATTAAGCGATAAGGAATTTGATAAATATTGATATAAGTTTTAGAGAGAGTTTTTTTGAGAACTCTCTCTATATTGTGCTATTTAATAGAATGAATTGAATGGCTAAAATTGCTAGTGTAAAAGTATTAAATAGAAGAATTAGTAGAAGCAATGAAAAAGTTAGATATGATAAAAGTAGCATGATAAAAAGTGCATTTCTGAGAAGAAATGCACTTAATTATTTTTAGATGTATTCTTTGAAGAAAAAATTAAATCTAGTTATGGACTAGCCAATCTTTTGAATTACTTTGATTTAGCAGTTTCTATTAAGTAATCTCCTAAATCCCTATCAAATTCTCGTATATGCTTTCTCCACCAACTTGACATTTTTTGCTGAACATTTATTACAAATAAGGCTGAAACTCCTGTTACTTCAAAAACTTTTCTCAATTCTTTGAGTTCTTCTTTAAATTCTTCATGTTGTTTATGCTGAATATTATATTTAGGATATTTACTTTTTATCTGAAGCTCTTCTTCATCATTAAAATGCTTAATTACATATTCTTCAAGAAAATTTAGGGTATTGATAACTTCATCTTTTCCTTTGCCACTCTTCATAGCAGTAACTAACTTATCAATTCTATCAAATAGTTCTTTATGTTGATCATCAATTTTATTAACACCTACTGACCATTTTTTATCCCAATTAAAATTCATAAAATCCCACCTCTCATAAACGATTTTTTTATTAAATTAAAGTTATGAAATTTAACTTATGTTTACTAATTTTATTAATAATGTTAGGCTTAATACATTTTTTTGAAATGTTAATCTGATTTATATCATCTGAAATAGTAGTGTTATTGTTTGATTCAATAATTTCTTCGTAAAACGACGGACAAATTTTACAATTTAATATTCTTTTTTGTTCATGTTTGTTTGGTCTCATAATTTCATACATAATTTTACACCTCTATTAACTCATCGCATATTTGATTATTTGTATTGTATAGATTTTTTTTGTTTTTGTAATAAGTTCAAGTGAGATAAAATGATATTTTTCGACATTTAAGAACTTCTCTTCAAAATAATATTTTATCTTTACTTATATTTTACTAAGTTTAAACATTAATTTCACCTATTTTCATACTTTATATTTTTACAATGATAATCAAATACTGCTATTTTTCTGGTTTTATATACATTAAAAGATATCAAATGTTGTAATTTGTTGTCTGATTTTGTGTTTTTGAGTATTATGAATTATTTTGATGAAAAGCATATAATATTGATAAAAAATTGTATATTATAGAAAAGTTAGATATAATTATATTAAATTTTAATAAAAATTTTATTCATTAAAGTCTTTGTGAAAAGGGGAGGAGATTATGAGAAGTTTTATGTTTTCTAATGTGGACGAGGTACTGAATTATATTAAAAATAATTCTGAAAAAGGCTTTGTTATATTTTCAAGTACTGAAATGGTAGCAGAATTATCTAAACATGTATCAGATAACGTGGTACTCTGTTCTACAGCAGGTGAATACAGTAGGAATGGTTATAAAGAAGGAATAGTTTCAGGGTTTGAGTATGATTTAAATGAAGCTGAAAGCGTTGAAATACCAAATCCACCAGTAAAAAGCATTAATAATTTAAAACAAGCATATAAAAAAGTTCAAAATAACAAGAATGCTTTTGCACTATTGTTATGTGATGGGTTGCACGGTTTGGAGGAAAGTGTTATTACAACCTTCTATTTCGTAAATAATGATTTCAAAATAATAGGTGGAAGTGCAGGGGATAATCTTAAATTTAAAGAGACATTTATTTTTAGTGGTTCTAAGAGGGTGGAAAGTATTGCGATTTTTTTTAATGTGAAAAGTAGAACAAATATAATTAAAGAAAATATATATGAATCAACAGGTAAGCGTCTGTTGATAACAGATTCAAATTTAATTGGTAGAACAGTTAAAACTTTTAACAAGATTCCAGCTAGTACAGCATATGCGAATATTTTAAACATTAAAGAAGAGGAGCTGCCTAATTATTTTATGAACAATCCTTTAGGCAAATTATATGAAAATGAAATTTATATAGCATCGCCAATGAAGGTTAATCCAGATAAGTCAATTACTTTTTACTGCCAAATGATGTCTAATACTTTTGTAGAAGTTCTTAAGCCCCTTGATCCAGTTGAGCAGGTAAAGAATACTATTAAGAACATACAATTTATACCTAGTTTTGTTTTATCAATAAATTGTATATTAAGGAGTCTAAAATTTCAACAGGATGGAATTTGGAAAAATATCGATAATGAATTAATTTCATTATGTCCTAATATTACAGGATTTATAAGTTATGGAGAGCAATTTAATAAAAAACATGTTAATCAAACTATGGTACTGTTAGCTGTTGAGTAAGGGGTGGGGAATTTGTTTGAATTTATAAAAAATAAAAAAGTTAAGGAAGTAAATGATTCTGAAAGAAATAATTATATGGACACTAAGGGCGATATTAAATGTTTTACGTATATAGATGAAGTTATGGAGTTGGTATCTGAAATTGAAAATAATGCAAATTATATTATAGGTGAAGAAGGTAATATTACTTATGGATTAGACAAATTACTTAAAGGGACTGAGTATACAACTAGTCAGACTGAACAGGTTAATGAATATCTACAATTACTTTCAAAGAATAGTGGCAAGACTGAAGGATTGGTAATGAATGTATTTTCAAGTCTTGACAAGTCTCAAAAAGAAATTGAGACTGCTAGAGTGGAGTTTAATGATTTAATAAAACAAGTAAAAATGGTATCTCAAGTATTTGATGAATTTATTAAATTAATTTCTGATATCCAATTACAATATAATAGCATTCAAGGATTTGTTAATATTATAACTGGTATTGCAGAGCAAACGAATTTATTAGCATTAAATGCAGCGATTGAAGCTGCTAGAGCTGGCGATTCAGGAAAAGGTTTTGCCGTTGTAGCAGATGAAATAAAGAAGCTTTCTGTTGATACGCAAAAGAATGCAAAAGATATTATTAATGCGCTAGAAAATTTAACATTTTCAATGAAAAAATTAGCTGATAAATCAGATAATGGGACATCAGTCATGAATAAGACGGCTAGTACAATTGAAAAATCGTCATCTATTTTAGAAAAAATTATTGAGGCTGAAGCAGAAGTTGATGAGAGTGTACAGGAAGTTAGAGAATCTCAAAAAGAAAATTTGCATGGAATAAAAGAAATATCTTTAAATTTAAGTAATTTGGTTGATAGATCAAAAATAGAGAACCAACAACTAGAAGATATAATTTACAGCATTCAAAAAAAGGCAGATTATTATATTAATATTTATAATTACTTAAATCAAATTAAGATACTTAAAGAAGAATAAAATTAGAACTTGCTTAGGATATAGTGTACGATTGACTTCTTTATCTTTATGATGATATTATATATTTACAATTACATTATAGGATATAAAATTAATTTCATGTAAGTGATTGGTAACTGTAATAAATATTTTCGTATGTTAATCTTAAGAAATAAAAATTTGTAATACAGCTGGCCAATTGAAATTAACTGTGTGTTAGTCTCAATTGGTCATTTTTTGCTTTAATATCTAGTTAAATATAACTTGATTGCTAATAATTATTAAGAACAATAGTGCCATAACAATTTTTAGGCTTAAAAAGGAGTAAAAATGAAAAAAAACAATATTTTTGTATTAGTGATTTTTTTAACAATGATATTATTAACTATAACTTATTTTATTTATAGAGATGCGAGTGTAAAAGCTCCATTAGTTAAAGATGGCTACATAGATCTTTCAGATTGGGATTTTGATAAAGATGGCAATGTAAAATTAGATGGTTATTGGGAATTCTATCCGAATGTTCTTTTATCTCCTTCGGATATTACTGATAAATTATTACCAGAAAAATATTTTGTTAATACTCCTAATCCGTGGGAGGGACAAGTTCCTAAAAGTGTGATTTCGGATAAAGGAATTGGAACATATAGGGTAAGAGTTAAGATAAATAAAGATATTTATATGTATGGATTAAAAACTACAGAGATAAGGTCGGCAAGCAGAATTTTTGTGAATGGGGAGGAAGTTGGTAAAATTGGAAATCCTCAATCAAGTTTTGAAAATGGATATTTTTCCAATGTTCAGGGAATTACTACTTGCTTTCAACCAGAGGATGATACTTTAGATATTGTTATTCAAGTGGCTAATTTAGATTATTCAAATGGTGGCATTATACAAAGTATTTATTTGGGAAGCGATGATAAAATTACACAATATTATATTATATCGGTTATAATAGATGTACTAAGAATTTTATTTTTAGTAGTTTTGGGTGTATGTGACTTTGTTGTTTATTTTCAAAACAAAAAACAAAAAAGTTTTTTATATCTTGGTATTATTTGTGCAACATATTCTTATGTTACTGCAACAATAAATGAAAAGTTATTTAATAAAATTTTTATTTTCGTTCCATATATTTTTTCATTGAAATTGAAAATCATATTAATAACGCTTAGTATATATCTTATAAGTTTATTTATATGGGAAAATGGTAAAAATCTAATTAAATATGATTATATTAAGATGGTTAAATATACTAATATAATAAATGTATTTCTCATTTTAGTAATGCCTATGAAATGGTTGGGAATATTTGAAAAAATACTTGCTATAGAAAATGTGTTAATTTGCGTAATTAATGTTACTTTGATTGCAATATATATTCTTAAGCAAAGACAAAAGATGTTAAAAGCTAAACATGTAATATTTTTACTATGTATAGCTATTGCTGTAACATTCCAATATAGTATTTTTATGTTATACTATTTTGCAGTAATAAAAATCTCTTTTATTCCTTATAATACATTTTTGGGTTTTCTAATTGCAAATCTGGCTATTCTTTTAAAATATCGCGCAAATACTTATGATAAAATGGAAATTATGAGTGAGAATTTAGCATCACTGAATAAATTAAAAGATCAATTTTTGATAAAAACTTCTCATGAATTAAAAAATCCCTTGCATGCAATTATAAATATTGCTAGAACTGCATTAGATAAAAGTGATAGGAACACAAAAAAAAGCACAGAAAACATATCGTCAATAATAGCTACAGCCACAAGGCTTTCAAATCTTGTAAATGATATAGTTGATTTACAAAGTATGGAGAATGGAATTCTATATGTTAATAAAAATGTCTTTGATATTAATGGAACTGTACAGACTGTAATAGATATTTTAACGTATTTAAGAAAGAGTGAAGAAGTGAAGTTAATAAATAATATAGAAATTGGTAAATATTATGTTTATACAGATGAAAATAGATTTAGACAGATAATATTTGATATCATAGATAATTCTTTGAAAAATATCGAAAAAGGATATATTGAAATAAAAGCAGAAATAATAGAAGATTATGTAAATATAATTATTGAAGATACAGGTAAGGGAATTGATAAAAATTATCAAAACAGGATATTTGATAAAAATATTCATATGGAAAGAAATGCTTTTATTAATAGTTCTTCAACTGGAATAAATCTATCTATTTCTAAAATGCTTGCATCTAGAATTGGGGGGGATTTGTACTTAAAATGGTCTGAGTCTAATGAAGGTTCGGTATTTATTATAAAAATGCCTGGAGCTAGTGAAGATGATAAAGTTGTTAATCAAGATAAAGAAATTAATACTGATATTGATTCGAGAATTATTGAAAATCAGGAACATAGTTATGAACATTTAATAGGTAATAACAGTGATGCAGAGAAATTGAAGATTTTGCTTGTTGATGATGATGTGGTAAGTATTAAAGTATTACGAGAGAGTTTTAATGATGATACTTATGAAACTTTAGTTGCATACAATGGTGAAACTGCGCTAGAATTAGTAAAAAAACATAAAGATATCTCGATTATTTTGCTTGATGTTATGATGCCAGGATTATCTGGCTATGATGTGTGTAGGAAGATAAGAAAAGAATATAAGATGTTTGAAATTCCAATTTTACTTTTAACGGTAAGTTGTACTCAAGATGCCATGGAATTAGGGTTTGAGGTTGGAGCAAATGATTTTTTAGCAAAACCATTTAATTTTGTTGAATTAAAAGCTAGAGTTAGAACCCTTCAAAAAATGAGAAGCGCTGTGAAAGATACTTTAAAATTGGAAACTGTATTTTTGCAGTCGCAAATAAAGCCACATTTTTTATACAACGCTTTAAGTGTAATAGTTTCATTATGCCATAGTGATGGAAAAAAGGCAGTAAAACTTTTGGAAGAGTTAAGCAAGTATTTACGTTTTACCTTTGATATAAATCCTTATAATTCATTTATAAGTTTGAAGCGAGAAATTTCTTTTGTTAAATCTTATATTGAATTGGAAAAGGCAAGATTTGGAGAGCGGCTTAATGTTGAATTTGATCTTGACGAGGGAAGCTTGGAATATAGTATTCCTGCATTAATAATACAGCCATTAGTTGAAAATTCAATACGCCATGGAGTAATGAAACGTATTTCTGGAGGTATAGTTAAAATTTCAATTAAGAATACTGGTCAATACATAAAAGTAGTAATACAAGATAATGGAGTGGGAATTAATTCTTTTAAATTAAAAGAATTAACTGATGATGATATTTCAAAAAATAGTGCTCTAAGAAACGTTAATAAACGATTGATAAATGAGTATGGGCATGGTTTATCAATTGATAGTATACAAGGAAAGGGTACTGTTGTTACTATTAATCTTCCGCTGAAATTAGAAATTGAAAAATAGGGGAATTGAAGTTATGATTAAGGCAATAGTTGTTGATGATGAAGCATTAAATACTGAATATATTTGCAAGTTAATTAGGGATGCTGGTCTTATAGTTCAAGGTTATACCAATCCTTATGAGGCTCTTGAAAATATAGAGGTATTTAAACCAGATGTATTGTTTTTAGATATAGAAATGCCGGAAATCAATGGATTACAGCTAGCGCATAGAATACAGGCAAGTGGATATGAATGTGAAATTGTATTTATAACAGCATATAACAATTATGCGATAAATGCATTTAGAGTAAATGCTATAGATTACTTATTAAAGCCAATTGTAGTTGAGGAACTTATGAATTCCATAGAACGTGTTAAGAGAAGAAGAATATTAAGTTCCGGTAATAAATCCAATGCTAATAAAAAAATTAGAATTTATTTATTTGGAACTGTATCCATATATGTTGGAGATGGGAATAAACCTATTCGTTGGACAACTACAAAATGTGCTGAAGTTATTGCCTTTATGCTTTTGCAAAAGGATGGGAAAGAAATATCTAAATGGAAACTTGCTGAAGAAATTTGGCCTGATAAGGATATGGAGAAAGCAGATATTAACTTGCGTAGTACAATTAGCAGATTAAATAAAACATTTAGAGAAAATTCTATAGAAATTTCTGTAGTTTCTACTGGACAAGGCTACAAATTGAAAATAACTGAAGAGGATGTTGAAATTGATGCCTTCAAATTTGAAAGGGCGTTATTTAAAATTAATGATATAAATTGCAGTAACGCAGATCATTATGAAAGTGTTATTTTAAGTTATAAATATATGCTTCTTGAAGAATTAAATAGTGAATGGTGTTGTTCGATGAGAGAATGCTATCATCGGTATTTTTTAAATGGAGCTAGAAAATTAGTGGAGTATTATGAGCGGAATAATGTTAATCCAATTAAAATATTAAATATTATTGAGCTTGTTATTAAATATGAACCTTATGATGAAAAAATGAGAGAAAGAGCACTGAAAATGCATTATACAATTGAAGGAAGAAAAAAAGCTGAAGAATATTATATGGAATACGCAAAGTTGTTAAAAAAAGATTTGCAAATAGAACCGGCCTCATCAATTAAAAAGCTTTATAGGTGGATTTTAGATCAATAATAATAAATAAAAAAGATTGGAGATATACGTAGATTATATTTTCGATCTTTTTTTAGCAGTCATAGGTATAAATGAAAGAATTTGCAACAAATTTGTAACAAGATATAGTGTAAAATAATAAATAATAGTTTTTAGATTTAATATACTATTTATATATAAGTGGGGGGTATTTATTATGAATATAATTTCTTCTAATTCTTCAGCAGCACAGGATATCGAACGTGAAAAATTAAAAGTTATATTAATACGGGACAAAACTGACATATCTAGTGAAACTTTTAAGTTAATTAAAAATGATATTTTGCAAGTGATTAACAAATATGTAGAAATTGATATTAGTGATATAAAAATTGGGTTAACAGAAAACTCCATAGATGTAGAAAATTATTCAATATTTATTGCTAATCTTCCAAAAACTAAAGAGTAAAAATATTGAACGATTTTCACTAGTGTAATAAGTGAAAATCTATATGTAGAAAATCTTTTGTTTTAAATATTAATAAATATTATTAGTAAAGCTGAGAACCTTAAAATTAAAAGTTTCTCAGCTTTTGATATTTAAAATTAATTAATAAATTTTAAACAGGCATGATGTCTTACCATTTTCCTTTATTCATATGAGCTGCTAATTCAGCTTTAGATATTTGTTTGATAGTCCAAGCGTCATTTTTAGCTTTTTCAAAAGCAGCAACGCAAGTAGGATCTAAGTTAATATTGATTCCTTCTCTAGATAGTTTAAAAATTTTATCAGCTAGATTAATGATTTCTAAATGAATATCGTTAGTTCTATCGGATTTATAAATTTTATCGGCGTCCTCACTACTTAATTCGATAAATTTTTCTTTAGTAACGCTACATTTTGGACACTTTTCTGGAGCCTCAACACCTTCACATATAAATCCACATACACTACATTTGAATAATTTTTTCATAATTTGTCCTCCTTTTATAAACCATAAAATAGTTTTATATATATTAAATGCCATATTTTTATTAATTCTACATAATTAAATGAATTCCTTTAAAAAATAAACAAAAAAAATTTTTTTGAATTACAAAAAAAGACAAGAAGGAACAATAAGATGTGCTAATATGTTTTTTGATGGTATATTTGAAAAAAGGTGATGGGAGGAATTGGGGAAAAGTATCGTAATTAATTTGATTTAGAGAAAATTGTGCGTAGATTTGCTTATTATATAAATAGAGAGAAGGTGGTGTTATAGGAAGTTGGCTTGTCAATCTAAATTCAAAATTTGCGGAAGAATATAATATGAGGTTTTCTAGCTTTATTGTCAAGGAAGAAGAAAAAGAAGACTTTTTAATAAAAATGAGTAAAATTATAAGACGGGTTACTGAATTGACTAATTTTGATTTAGATGGTACAGAATTATTTGAATGTAAAGAAATTGAAGAAAATACTCTTAAGGAATGGATAAATATCTAGATGATTTATTTTGTTTTAGAAATAGGGTTATAAGGATAGTGAGTTTATGTCAATAATAAAGAACAGTGAAATCTATTGCCATTTTATAAATAAGAAAGTAAGGGTGGGTCAAAGTCATATTTTGAATTCGGGAAGGGTATTTTCAATAAAATACTGTTACGTATCAGAAGATGAAAATAATAAGGAAATAATACATGAATGTAAATATCGTGATAGTGGCAGCTGTATTTTAGTTTGATAACATTATAAATATATTGATAAGACTTAAGGGGACGAGGTAATATGGATTTAGAAGAAAAATATAAAGATATAAATGGTACCTATTCAAAAATATTAGGAAATAGCGATGAACTTAAGGTGATTAATCTTTTAGGCGGTATTGAAGGGTATAAAGGAAATAAAAGAGAATAAGTAATAAATATACCTGCAGATTAAAAGTTAAATAAATTAAAGTTGATCTGCAGGTATTTTCTAGAAAACGGTTTTATCGTTGTCTTTGGCGCGATTTAAAAATTAACATCGTTAATGATTTGTAAGATATAATATGTTCTATAAATATTTTACTGATGGAATAATTGCACTAAGAATTTCTTTTAATACATACAAGTCTTTTTCTTGAGCATGATTAATAATCTGAATTAAGTCGTCTTTATTAACATCGAGAGACCTTTCGCCATAAACTAAGAAATCTAAGGTAATATTCAAATTTGATGCGATTTTAATTGTAGTTGGGAGCGCTGGATGACGTTGTCCTAATTCAATTTGACTTAGGTAGGTCGCAGATATACCAACTAACTCTGAAAATTTTTCTCTAGTTATTCCAAGGCGTTCTCTTTCTGATTTTATACGTTTTCCAATCTCTATATAATTAATATTATCCAAGTATATCATTCCTTTTTCATAAATTTTATATTTGACCTGTTTCGTAAATTTGAATAGGCTTAAAATGTTTAGTATATGTTTTTATATAATTCAATTACTCTCTAATTTACATTCTAATATGAAAAATAAAAAGTAGCTATTTGTATTAAAAATTAAACTATTTGCAAAAAAATATATTGTAAGTTATAGATAAAAATAGTACTATTAAATAGAGGCATAAAATCCAAAAATGCTATTAGGAGGGTTATTATGGAAGAATTAGAAAAGAGAATTGAGATTGTTGGAGAAAATTTAAACAAATTAGTAATTGGCAGAGAAATAAATAAAAGCCAAGATATAATTAATGTTAGCAGCAAAATGAATTATCTTATTAATGAGTACTATAAAATAAAAGAACATTAGTATAATTCAGTGTTTTAATTTTAAATACAAGCTATAACCTTTAATAATTATTTTTCGATATACTTTTTTTAAACTTTATGAATTTAACAGTCTTTTAATATTAGTATTATTTCAGGGAGAGATCTCTGGGATTATAAATTTGAAATAAGAATAATAATTAGCTTTGTTAAAAAACGTTGTTTTAAAATTAAGTAAAATGTAATATTGTATGGAAAATTTAATTATATAAAACAAAATAGATTTTAGTGATGCGAGTAAAATGTATATCGTTTTGAAAGGGAAGAGTTAAGTGTGATGGTAAATTGGAACATTATTTCAGTTGAAATGAAAATGCTAAAGAAAAGATTGGGAAATTGAAACCAAATTTGAAAAATGATTAAATGTAATGCTTTTAGGGTAAAAGGCAAGAGAAGGTTTTTGTATTTTGTGAGAGAATTATAATTGGGTAAAAGTTATGATTTAAGAGAGGTTTTAGTTATATATTAAGTAGTAACTGAAGAAGTTATAATTGGATAAAAGAGGTTTTATGAGAGGATTTTAATAGATGCAAAGTTGCGGTTAGGAAGCTTGAGTTGACTTGGATTTTGTTTATAAATTAACTGGATGGGAGGCGTAACGATGGAGAATACATATGCGAGAAATATTGTTCATTTGTTAGAGAAAACTAATTACAATAAAGTTATGGTTATTAAAAGCAAACTATCTGATGATGATGTTGAGTTAATAGAATATTTTGCTAATCAATATAGAAAAAATGTCATGTTTGCAACGATGCACGATATTTTGTTTGAAGATAGCGGAGGTACATCGATTTTAAAATATTAGAGTGTAATTAAGAATTGGTTTTGAAATATAGATAAAATTATTTATTTTAGAATATTAAAATTATGGGAAGTGGTATTTGATGGACGAAGAGTATTTTGCTTATGCTAAAAAAATAAATGCGTTTGAAGACAAGATTTTTGGGATATCGGCTAAGTATTTTATTGTAAACGATAATGAAAGTATAAATAAAAAAAATATTCTCTGCAATTACAGTATTGGCATAGAAAAATATAAAGAATGTGCTGAAATATTATTGGGTATTAAAGCTCCGAGAGTTGTAGAAGATCAACACAAACGGATAATAGAAGAGTTGGTTGGGATTTCGGATACTTTAAAAGCGGCTTTAGATTTATATGAAGTTGATGATTTGAAAGCTATTAAAGAATTTATCGATGAGAAAAAGACCTTGAATGAACAGGTAACTGACAACATATTTAAACAAATAAAAAAGATAGGCGAAATTTTATCAGAAAATTTCAAATAAAATAGATACTTATTTTGTATAGAAATTAAATAAGCGCTAAAAATAGATATGATTGATTGAAAAATGTCATTTACTTAATAAAAATTGTATTAAGTAAATGGCATTTTTGAATTTAATTTTGATTGGTCTGATATACATAAAGAAATTATTAAAAATAAACTTCCCAAATAATAACTATGCTTGAATCATAAATGCGAAATATATGAGTTTTTATATTGAAAATAGTATTACAATTATCGATTCAAGTTAACAATAAAATGCAATAAGTGACATAAAATAATGAAAAAAATTAGAAATAAAGTAGTATGATGCAGTATTTTAAGGAAAAAGCGAGAAAGAAAAATTAAATGATAAGAAGGTTTCTGCAGTTATTAGTAGAAAAATTAAATAAGATAAGAATTATAAGGGCGTTAATAGTGTTAAAGAATTTTTTTCTAAAAGATATCAGCAAAAAATTTAATAAAATTAAAAGATAGAATAGAGGTGGATAAAGTATGAGGAAATAAATTCAAGATAAACAATCGTATATATTAATATTGTTTTGTTGTAAACTAAATCAAAAAATGAGGGACAAAAATAATAGATGAGAGGTGTAGTTTTATGGAATTAATATGGGATAAAATGTGGTCGGTTGGAGTTGATAAAATAGACAAACAGCACAGAGAATTATTTTGCCGTATTAACTTGCTCGTATATGCTATGAGAAATGGAAAGAAGACAGATGAAATACTTAAGAATTTAAATTTTCTTGAAGAGTATGTGATTAGGCATTTCAAAGATGAAGAGGAAATTCAAAAGAAAACTAATTATCCTAAATACGAGATTCAACATAGAGAACATGAGGAATTTAAAAATATTTTAAAAGAATTAAGAAAGGTTTTTGAAAGTACAAGTGTATCATCATTATTTTTGACAAGTGAACAACAGAAGATTTCATATTGGTGGAGAAAACATATAATAGAATTTGATAAAGATATAGGTACGTTTCTAATGGGGGTTTAGATTATTGTTATAAGGTTAAAAAAAGAGAAAACGGGTTATCAAAGTATATTTAAATAAAATTTCGCATAATAAAATATATTGTGGTTTTAATGGGGTGCATCTGGAAATTAGGAGTATTCTCTAAAGAGACTGAAATTGAGTTTGGTCACTTTCGCAACAATATAATATAGAAGGAGGAAATATGATTCACTTGATTAATGATGTAGAGATTATTTCAAAGGTTACAGAAGAAAAACATAACGTACAATTAGGTGAAATAAAATTTAATTTGTTGAGAGAATTGGTTTTGTTGAAAAAACAATTAGACGATACGAACAAAGAATTTATAGATATAAATTTGAAAAATAAAAAATTAACTATTTTATGCAGGACAATAGATAAAATAAATTATAATAAATTACCTTATGTTTTTAATTTTTATACACTTCTTAATAATAAGTTTGTAGGTTATTGCATTTTGGATGATATGTATATAGAGCATCATACTAATATTTCTTATGAAAGAATAACTAAGTTAAATATTAGAACTGGAAGTGGGACAAAACTAATGGTGAAGAAACTTCCAATTTAATAATGCTTGTGGATAAAATTATATCCTGAATAAATGTAATAATTTGTAGAAATTAAGAGAAAAGAATAGTGCAAAAATAAAAGGAAATTTAATGATAATGTTGAAATATATAAAGTGGTAATTAACTAAATTAATATAATTGAAATTTTGAGGGGAGAGAATTTATGAAGAAATTTGTATGTACAGTATGTGGCTATATTTATGAAGGTGAAACAGCTCCAGAAAAGTGTCCGGTATGTGGAGTGAGTGGAGAAAAATTTATCGAACAAGGCGATGGGATTGCTTTTGCTGATGAGCATGTAATTGGAGTAGCTAAAGGTGTTGATAAAGAAGTTATAGATGGATTACAAGCTAACTTTGTTGGAGAATGTACTGAAGTAGGAAT
>JAJXWH010000080.1 GCA_021781745.1 Bacillota bacterium
GCAGGTTACCCACGTGTTACTCACCCGTCCGCCGCTAGAGTCCTTCCCGAAGGAAGTTCTCTCGCTCGACTTGCATGTGTTAAGCACGCCGCCAGCGTTCGTCCTGAGCCAGGATCAAACTCTCAATTATAAAGTGAAACTTAATTTAGATGAAGTTTACCTTCAGCTAAATTTCAGTTGAACTTATCCAATCGGAAAAGTTTAATCTTAGCTTACTCAAAAAAAGAATTGCTGGTTTACTTAAATGTATTTATTATATTCTGTTCAATTTTCAAAGACCAATTTTTCTTTCCTAAGCCTCTTGTTACAAGGCTTTACAAGTATCTGTCGTTTCTGACAGCTTACTCAGTATATCATCGCCTCAGTAGCTTGTCAATAACTTTCTTTATAAACTTTTCAAACACTTTTTCTTAAATATTTTTAAGTTTTAAGTTATTGAATATTGCGCTTTTCAGCGACGAATTACATCTTAACATCACTATTGAATAATGTCAACAACTTCTTCAAAAAAACTTTTTATCATCTTTTCAGGGATATTATCGAATTTAAGTTGTATTACTTATGTCTCTTAGCGACGTTTTTCATCTTATCATTTCTACTATATTTACTTTTTTTATTTTATCACCATTCTATTAGATTATTCATGAATTTCGTTATTTTTCTTTATTATCCTCATTGTTATTTATATTGATACGCTAGATATAGTTGTTTATTATCTGGATCTTTAAATCTTAGGTAATCCCCCAATGAATTAATTAGAAATCATATTATCTTTATTTAGTCCATTCGTTACAAGAATTGCATATAATGTACCGTCTGCTTTCATCTCACTAATTTTTTTATTTAGTGCATTTAATAATTTTGTATCATTTTTTCTAACTGCTATCCCCACATTTCCAGTTACCTCGGGAGTATAATCTTTTAGCATTCTTATCAAAAGATTTTTATCTTTTATTAAAGAATATTTTACTATAATAGAATCAACTATACCTGCATCAACTTTATTATTATTTATAGCATTTAACAAGTCAGCTGATGTATTGAATATTGCTATATCTTTTATCAATTTATTTTCTTTCCATCTTTTTGCCATTTCTAAAAATACTGTTCCTTTTTCTACTCCAACTACTGAGTTTTTTAAATCATTTTTAAAATTTATGCTTGAATATGTTGGAACTACAATTCCTTCTGATCCTTTATACAAAGGCTGCGTAAATGATACCAGCTCTTCGCGCTTTGGGGTTATATATATTCTCCCTGCGGAAATATCTATACTATCATCCGTGTTTAATTTTTCTAATAAATCTGAAAATGGAAATACCTTCATTTCAACTTTATTAATTCCAAGACGACTTGTAATTTCTTTTATAATATCAGCATCAATTCCTAATATCTTACCTGTATTATTATCTAAATAGAAATATGTAATATCATTTAATGGTGAGGCAACAGTAATTTCTCCTTTTTCCTTTATTGTTTCAAATCGATTCTTTACCTTAATATTATTCATTATTGCAGTTTTACTACTATCTACTCTACTATTGCCTTCAAGTATTATTCCTATAAAATTTATAATAATGATAAAAATTAATAGTTTTTGTGTTATTCTTTTCATATAAATCTCTTTATAAGTTTACTAATTAAAGTTATTATAGTATTCTTTCTCATGACAAAAAAGCGAGAAAATTAACTCATTATAATGCTATTTTGCATTATAATATTAAATTTCAAACATATAATCGATATTATAATCCAAGCTTAATATAAAGACTCACTTAACAACATTTAACATTAATATTTACCAATTCTATTTCCTTACTTCCTTCAGGTAAGTCTGGAATTGCATCATCACCATACTTTATTCTTATTAAGCTTGCCCTATATAAATCATCAGAATAATTACCATACATATATAAAACTATTGCTTTTTCTTTTTCTAAACAATTAGGAATTATATCTTCAACTTCATATTGTTTATCTTTATATTTAAAAATACATTTAATTAATGTTTTAATCTTATTCATTTTTATCACCCTAATTACTTAGTATATGATGACTTTCTAAAAATGTTACTCTTTTTATGTCTATTTTAAAAATTAAAACCATAGAGATTTGCTTTACTCCATGGTTTTGATTTTATATTTTATTTTACTATATTGACAGTTCCTTCTTTTCTTGGTGGAGTCTTTGGTTCTTGACCGCCGTCAAACCCTAGAGCAGCTGTACCCAATACTGCATAATTTTCTAGAATTCCTAGTTCTGTAAGTATACTTCTAACCTTTTGATCATCTTCAACCATAGCTAGCATATGTATACAGCAAGATCCAATATTAAGCGAATTAGCAGCCAACATTATATTTTCAAGTGCTGCTGAACAATCAAAATGCCCAACGGGTAAATTTTTATCACAATATGTTATTACTATTGTAGGAGCATTATAGAATGGATTAAAATTTGGGTTACTACCGATCTTTCTTAATTACTCTATGGGAAAATTTAGTAATGCTTCTTTAGCTGCAGAGATTAATTGAATAATCCACTTTTTATAAATTTTTAAATAGTTTAGTTATACCACGATAAATGAATTCATGGAGCATATATTTAAAATACTTATTCAGAAATATACTAAATTAGCCTATTATGAAATTCATTTTTTATATTTTATCGATCACTTCAATTAAATCATTTATTTTAAAATCTGCTTCTGATTGATCAACATAATAATCTTTTTGTACTAATGCTAAAGTCATAATTCCTGCTGATTTTGCCGCCTTAATTCCAAGTGTAGAATCCTCCACTACTAACGCATCTTTTGATGATAAATTCAAAGTGTCAAGAGTTTCAATATAGATCTCTGGATCTGGTTTGCTCCTTCTACACTCCTCCCCACTAATAAAAAACTCAATATAATTATCAAGTTCACACTCTTTTATCATTCTTAAAATATCTTGTTTTCCAGATGATGAGGCAATAGCTATTTTAATGTTTCTTTCTTTTAATTTGCGAAGTACTTCTTTAGCACATGGATTCAGTACGTCAAGAAAATTCACTTCATGCTTTTTAGAATACCTTAAATATTTTTCTTTTAAGTCCTCTCTTTTTTTCTCATCATTAGGTACTAGCATTTCCCAAATCATATCACTGCTTAATCCAATAAAATCTTGAATTTTTCTTGATGGAGTCTCTATTTTTAATTCATCAAAAAAGTCCAATCTTCTTCTAAAATAGAACTTCTCAGTATAAGCTAAAACTCCATCCATATCAAAAATTACTGCTTTTTTCAAGTTTTATCCATCCAAATTAGTGAGTAAATACTATATAAGATATTTACCTATTAGGGTGTACTCTTATTTTTCACACTTTAAAATAAACAAATCTAAATTATCATATTTCTTTATTGGTATTAGATATTCCTTCGAAGATTATACATAAGTTTTTAAAATAAAAGATTTAATAAACTTCTTACTTACAAATTATTATTCTTTATATTCCATAAAATACTTATTTGACATAAACTTCACACTAATTTCACATAAATTTCACATTGGAACATTATAATGCACTTGTAACCAGTTATTGCAAATAAGATATACTTTTAATTAATGTACATTCAAGAAAATTTTTATGATGCAAGGAGAGGTAATTATGAAGAAGAACAAAATATTAGGAATTGTTATTGCGGCTATGGTTTCAGTGTCAAGTATTGTTCCCGCATTTGCTGCTGATACTACTACTCAAAGCACAACAGCTAGCATTACTACAAGTCAAGTGCAACAAATTAGTGAAGCAGATAAACTTGCAAAACTTACACAAAGAGCTACAAAACTTGGAATAGACATTACAGGATTAACTAGTCAGCAAGCAAGCGATAAAATAAGAACTGCAATTGCAGCAAAACTTGGTGTGGATATTACAGGCCTTACACCAGAAGAAGCTAGAGCTAAAATTCAAGTTGCTAGAGCTGCTAAGCTTGGAGTTGATATCACTGGATTAACTTTCGATGAAGCTCAAACAAAAATTCAAGAAGCCCTTGAGGATAAAGCTACAGCTACAGCCGATAAAATTTCAGCAAAAGCTGCCGCACTTGGAATTGATATAACAGGTTTATCATTAGAAGATGCAAAAGCTAAGGTTCAAGCAGCTATTGAAACTAGAAGCCAAGAAATTCTTACTCGAAAAGCTGCTGAATTAGGCGTTGATATTACGGGTTTATCAACTGAAGATGCTAGAACTAAAGTAATAGTAGCAGAAGCAGCAAAGCTTGGGATTGATATTACAGGTTTATCAAACAAAGATGCTGTTGCTAAATTAAAAGCAGCCGTTGAAACTAAAAATCTTGCAGAACTTACTCAAAGAGCAGCTCAGCTTGGTGTTGATATAACAGGATTATCAAATAAAGATGCAAGAGCTAAGTTAGATCAAGCTGAAGCTTCAAAACTTGGCATTGACGTAACAGGTTTATCAAATGAAGAAGCAAGAATTAAAATTCAAGCTGCTAAGGCTGCTAAACTTGGAATTGATATAACTGGTTTATCAATCCAAGATGCAAGAGCTAAAATAGAGGCTGCATATGAAGCAAAAAAAGAAGAGGTAAGTCAAAAACTTTCTGATGCAGCAGCAAAACTTGGAGTAGATATTTCAGGTCTTTCTAATAAAGATGCTAGAGAAAAAATAAAAGAAACTCGTCAAGAAAAAAAATCAACAACTACTACAACTTCAACAACTGCTGCTACTGTATAATAATTTATATAAAAAGAGGTATTTTCAAACATGAAAGTACCTCTTTTTAATTTTCTATATATTAATATCACTTATCAGTGTTATTGTGATTATGTATGCACCTAGAGGATAATATTTATTCTAGTAATTCTTTAATAATAGAAGTGATAACCAAACCAATTGTGACGTTCATTTGTAAAATCTCACAAATTAATATTAAAAGTATATATCTTTATTTAATAATATGATATAATCAATACAGAATCAAATAATACCCTATCTATTTGAAAAATATATTGTAAAAAATGTAGTCATATTTTTGACTACATTTTTTGCTAAATAAAAAGATACTAAATTGAACTTTTCCTTTGTTAAATTACATAATAATCTTTTAAATACCCCTTAAAGCTTATCATCTACTCCTGTCTCAACAATTTCAAACTGACTATTATAAAGGCTTGCATAGAATCCTTTAGTTTCTAGCAGTTTTTCATGAGTTCCCTGCTCAACAATATCTCCATGGCTCATAACAAGTATTAAATCGGCATCACGAATTGTTGATAGACGATGAGCGATTATAAAGCTTGTGCGGTTTTTCATAAGATTATTCATAGCCTTTTGAATCTGCACTTCTGTACGTGTATCAACAGAACTTGTAGCTTCATCAAGAATCAATATTTTAGGATCTGCAAGTATTGCTCTAGCAATTGTTAATAGCTGCTTCTGCCCTTGGGATACATTTGAAGCTTCCTCATTAAGGATTAAGTTATAGCCATCTGGTAAAGTATGCACAAAGCTGTCTACATGAGCTGCTTTTGCTGCTTTTTTAACCTCTTCATCACTTGCACTAAGTCGTCCATATCTTATATTTTCCATTATAGTATCATTATACAGCCATGTGTCCTGAAGAACCATTCCAAACATTGAACGCAAGCCCCTACGAGTAAAATCACGGATATCATGTCCGTCAATTAATATAGCACCTTCGTTTATATCATAAAAACGCATAAGCAATTTAATCATGGTTGTTTTACCGGCACCTGTTGGTCCAACAATTGCAACTCTTTGGCCTTCTTTAACTTTAGCTGAAAAATCATTTATTACTGTATTTTTAGGGTTATATCCAAAGTTAACATTCATAAACTCCACATTACCTTGAATATTTTCCGGATTTACAGGATCAGTTGTTTCAGTAACTTCCTCCTCCTCTGCAAGAAACTCAAATACACGTTCAGCTGAAGCTGCAGTCTGTTGAAGTATATTGGATATATTAGCAATTTGTGAAATAGGCTGAGTAAATTGCCTTACATACTGTATAAAAGCTTGAATGTCTCCAACAGAAATGTTTCCTTTTGTAGCAAGATAACCTCCTAAAATACATACACCTACATATCCCAGATTACCAACGAAGTTCATAAGAGGCATCATTATACTTGTTAGAAACTGTGACTTCCAGGCAGACCCAAAAAGTTGATTATTTAATTTATTAAACTTTTCAACACTCTTCCTTTCACCATTAAAAGCCTTCATTACTAAATGTCCGCTATACATTTCTTCTACATGACCATTTACGTTTCCTAAATAATCCTGCTGTTGTTTAAAAAATTTTTGAGAACTTCTTACAATTCCAATAATAAGCAAAAACGATATAGGAATCATAATAAACGCTACTAGTGTAAGCTGCCAGCTTATAGTAAGCATCATTATCAAGACTCCAATTACTGTAGTTACTGATGTTATTATCTGACTTAAGCTTTGATTGAGTGTCTGACTAAGTGTATCAACATCATTTGTAATACGAGATAATACTTCTCCGTGATTTGTACTGTCAAAATATCTTAGAGGCATCTTATTAATCTTCTCTGAGAGTTCTTTTCTCATATTATAACTTACCTTCATAGATACACTTGACATAATCCATCCCTGAACATATGCAAATAAAGCGCTTAGTATATATAGAACAACAAGTGCTAGAATTATATTTCTAATATAATCGAAATCAATATCCCCTGTACCAGATATTTTAGCCATTATTCCTTCGAACAATTTTGTTGTTGCTTTTCCTAAAATCTTAGGGCCTGCTACACCCAAGCCGGCACTTATTATTGCAAGGAAAAAAACTATGACTATTGATATTCTGTATACCCCTAAATATTTAATAAGCTTTTTCATTGTGCCCTTAAAATCACGAGCCTTTTCCCCCTTCATCATGGCCATAGGTCCTCCGCCATGGCGCGGACTTCTTCTTGGGTTGGAGTTTATGTGCTTATTATTATTTTCACTCATGCTAATTCCTCCTTTGAAAGCTGTGATAAAGCAATTTCCTTATAAGTTTCACAATTCTCCATGAGCTCCTTATGAGTGCCCATTCCTACTACTCTACCTTCATCAAGTACTATTATCTGCTCTGCATTTTTTATAGTTGCAATACGTTGAGCAACAATGATAACAGTGGTAGAACCAGTCCTTGCCTTCAAAGCCTTTCTTAAAGCTGCGTCAGTTTTAAAATCAAGGGCAGAAAAACTATCATCAAATATAAAGATTTCAGGTTTTTTTACTAAAGCACGGGCAATGGATAATCTTTGCTTCTGTCCTCCTGAAACATTAGTTCCTCCTTGTGAAATTCCAGTTTTGAAACCATCCGGTTTATCATTTATAAATTCCATGGCCTGAGCTATTTCTGATGCTTCTATTAAATCCTCCTCATTTGCATCCTCTTTTGCATATTTAAGGTTGGATTCTATGGTTCCGCTATATAAGTTTCCTTTCTGAGGTACATATCCAATTTTATTTCTTAAATCGTGTTGAGTTACTTCACGTGTATCTACGCCATCAACAATAAGCTGTCCTCCTGTTATATCGTAAAACCTTGGTATAAGACTGATTAATGTAGTTTTACCTGAGCCAGTAGCGCCAATAATAGCAGTAGTCTGCCCAGGTAAAGCCTTAAAGGTTATATTCTTCAGTACATCTTCCTCAGCTCCTGGATATCTAAAGGATACATTGTTAAACTCTACAACTCCTTTTAGATTCTCATTAAATTTCTTTGGTGATACCGGGTCTTTAATTACAGTTTCTGTTTCCAAAACTTCCGCTATACGCTGTCCTGCAACCGATGCTCTAGGTATCATAATGAACATAAAGGACATCATAAGAAAGGCAAATAATATCTGCACTGCATATTGCATAAAGGCCATCATATCTCCAACCTGCATGCTGGAATTTGCAATTTGGTTAGCTCCAACCCAAACTATAAGTACTGTTATTCCATTCATTATAAGCATCATAATGGGAAACAAAACCACCATTACACGGTTTACAAATAAGCTTGTATTCGTTAGATCCCTATTAGCCTTATCAAACCTTTCTTCTTCAAATTCCTGTGTATTAAAAGCTCTTATTACCATTATTCCAGAAAGACTTTCTCTGGTAACTAAGTTTAATTTATCAATAAGCTTTTGTATAACCCTAAATTTAGGCATTGCTACAGATATTACAGCAATTATAATTATTAGGAGTATAGCTACTGCCAATGCAATAATCCAAGACATTGAGGTACTTCTTGCCATAGCTTTTATAACACCACCTATGCCTATAATTGGTGCATAGAATACCATTCTTATCATGATAACGATCAGCATTTGAATCTGAGTAATATCGTTTGTAGTCCTTGTTATAAGAGAAGCTGTAGAAAACTTATCCATCTCAGCATTTGAAAAGCTCTGAACCTTTGTGAATATCTTACTTCTTAAATTTCTTGAAAGTCCTGCTGCTGTTCTTGATGCCAATAAACCTACAACAACTATGCAGGCAGCACTTAACAAAGACACTAGAATCATGTAAATACCCATATTTAATATGTATTTATTTTGCATCGCATCTGTATTCATTCCTAAAGCTTTGTATTCATCCTTCACCAATCCTGCAGCAGCCTGAATAACCATCTTATCTCCAAGAGCTGTAAACTTCTTTGATCCCTCTTCCATCATACTCGCACGCTGATCTTCAGGTACTTTTCTTAATAAAGCAAATAAATCAGTGCTCGCAGGAATCTTTTTACCATTAAAATCAATTGTTCCGCCACTAGCATCTGCTTTCATCTTTTCTACTCCAGAAACTGTTAGAAGGGCTTTACCCATAATTGGGTTTAATTTATCTATTTCTGCTACATCTTTATTTTTCAGTACATAAATGTGCTCTTTTTTAAGAACAGGATAATCTTTTACATATTTGTTGTAATCTGCACTGGATTTATTAACAAGAGTGTAATTATCCATAACTTCGTTTTTATCTTGCCCAAAAATAAATAATGTCAGTCTGTCCATCTGACTCTTTCTAATGGCTTCAGGTACAGCATTTTCAATCCCACCCTGCTGTATTCCAACATTTACAATGTTAGACATATAATCTGGCAGAGCTAAATCGCACATCGCCTGCACAAATAGTAATGTTATAGCTGCAATAATTAACCCAATAAAGGGTTTTAAGTACTTCATCAATCTAGTCATAATTCTTTCTACTCCTTTGCTTATTCTTACTTATTTATTTCAACTTAATCTTATTAGAATTTATTATTCTTATGCCTTCTATTCTTTTATTCAAAATTCAGCATTAATAACCTACATATGTAAATAGTATTTCCAATGTAGATAATTATTATTATTGATACCAAGGAATAATATAATCTTTTTCCACATAAACTAAAGTCAAAAGAGGTGAGATTATGTCGGATAAGAATAAAGACTTAGACAGCCTTGAAAACTACTTTCAAAATTCTATTACTCAGGCAGCCAACATGGGAGCTTTTAGCTTTGCAGTATCCCCTATAAATGAGTTAACTCAAATGAACAATCAAGGCTTAGAAACTAATGATAATTTGAATGAGAATAGAGAGACAGTAAATAAAATTAACGAATTAAGAGAAGATGGTGAATAGCTTTTATTTCTATTACAAAAAAATCTGTATAAATAATTGATTTAATAGAAAAACAATTATTTATACAGACAAAAAAAATATATTATGGAATTAAGTATAAACACCTAAGAAATTTATTCCTCAAATAAATGTAGTCAAATTCAGGACTTTTCTGATTCTTCTCTAGGATCTGGCAACTGTGAAATCACTACTGCTGCCAGCATAAATATACACCCTATTACTTCTCTAACCGATAACTTTTCACCAAGTACAATTGCCCCACATATTACAGAAAAAACAGCTTCCAAACTTAAAATAACAGCTGCTATAACTGGCGGAGTATATTTCTGACCAATAATCTGCAATGTATAAGCTACCGCTACTTCAATTATAGCAGTATATAAAATTGGAACAGCACCGCTTTTAATCTCGCTCAATTGTAGATTTTCAAATAAAAGCATAAAAATACACGATAAAATACCCGTTGTTATAAACTGAACAAATGATAGTTTAATTCCATCTACCTCTTTTGAGTACTTATCTATGGCAAGTATCTGCATAGCCCAAAAAATAGTACCCGCAAGTTCATAAGCATCACCTATCTCTAAATAAAATCCTTCTACCATACAAAGCAGGTACATTCCAAGAACTGCAAGAAATACTCCAATCAAGGTATTAATCTGTACTTTTCTGGTTAAAAATATCATTATTACAGCAACCAATACAATTTCAAGAGAAGTTAAAAAACCAGCTTTTCCTGCTGTTGTGTATTTAAGCCCTATTTGCTGAAGAGATGCAGCACCAAATAAAGCAGTACCACACGATACTCCTCCAATGTAAAGCCGTTTATCCAAAAAGCCGCCATCCTTTTCATTGGTTTCAGGCTGTTTTTTATGCTCTATCTTTGTAATAAAAATTATAATAGGAATAAGAGCCAAGCCTCCCAGTAAAAAACGTAACATTCCTAATGTGTATGGCTCAATATAATCCATGCACATTTTTTGGAATACAAAACAGGTTCCCCACAGCATAGCAGCCAGTAATAAAATTAATTCACCTCTCGTTTTTTTCATAACGCTCACCTCCCGTATAATTATTAGATTTCAAAATAAAAAAGACATGAAGAAATTTCTCATGCCTCTTTGCTTTTCTACATTATAATTTATTCACTTAACTCAATCAATTATCATAGATAGCCATTTCTATTACCCTAAAGTACCAATAACTAGTATTTTTATAGTACTACATAGACATTAAAAATTAAAATATCTGTTTCTTAAATCTTTTATTACTTCTATATTGGTACTATAAGTTGCCCCTTCATCTCTAACATCTTTTGAATTTTCATCATATTCTCCTGAAAAAGATAGTAAATTAAAACTTGTCTCCATATAATAACGTTCATCGCAAATTAAAAGTTTATTATGAGAATTTACTTTTTTAATTTTAAAACTATCACCATAAGCTTTGAATTTTTCTTTTAATTTTTCTGCTATTCTATCGCTATTCATATTCTTATTCCTATTATTATCTTTTTTAATATGATAAATTGAGCTATTTTCCTCTATTCCATAGATAATCTTAATAATTCCACCTTTTATAAGTAAATTTTCCATCATGCTTATTAAATTATCATTAACTACATAATTATTCATCCATGGACTTGCAATATTTAATTCATATTTAGAATCTGAAAAAGCTTCAATAAATTTCTCTCTAATTTCTTTATTTTGTAAATGATATTCTTCATATTTATTTGTAATTTCACTTAAAGTCCCAGATATTGTTTTATCAAAGGGCTTTACATTCTTTATTTGATATTGATTATCTTCATAACTTATATATAAATCACATATTTCTTCAATACTAAATTTATTTAATTTATATGTTTTTTCTAGTGATATTTCATTATTATTTAATTTACTTATAACTTCTTCTATTTTAATAACTCTCTCTTTGTCAAAGAACATTAAAGCATTTATAGCTTTACTATCAATATTTATACTTCTATATTTTAAAAATCTTTTAGATAAATTATCTTTCTTACAGCTTATAACTGAATTTAAATCATTTGCTTTTATCAAACAATAATCCATATCTCTTATTTCATCATCATATTTTAATAACTCATCTTCATAGCTTTCTAATTTTTCCTTTTTAGCTTTAAGCTCTTCATATTCCTTTTTTACATATTCTAAAGTTAAATTTTCTTTTGAATTACAATTTTCCGATCTATGATTAATTAATTGCTTAATTTTAGCTATATTTTTATCTAAAAAATTTCTTGAAAATTTACTATTAGTCTTCTTATTTTTAGAGTATAATAAATCATCTTTCATCCTATACCTCCTAATACATTTATTATTATATTTTTAAAGTGTATTTTATCTTTGAGCTAATCCTTTATATTTAAATAAATTTCAGGTGATTTTTTTAAACCTTATATTTATACTTTCTCCATTCATCTTCAAAATTGGGAAACTTATATATAATTATTATATCATTAAAAGTTGAAAAATCTATGTACAACTATGATGCTCAAATATCTTAAAGAAGTTGGAATGTTTAAGCAAGAAATTAATTTTCTCCTACAATAAATTTATTATATTAAGTTCACACAAAATTTTTCATATAGCAAAAAAAGACTAGTTACTAAATTTCACTTTGTAACTAGTCTTTTTATTATATGGTATACTCTTTAACTATTTAAATATTTATCTATTGCTGCTGCTGCTTTCTTTCCAGCTCCCATAGCTAAAATAACTGTTGCAGCTCCTGTAACAGCATCTCCACCAGCATAAACACCTTCTTTTGTTGTTAATCCATCTTCATTGGCAACTATGCAGGCTCTCTTGTTAATTTCTAGCCCTTTAGTTGTTGATGAAATCAATGGGTTTGGTGATGTTCCAAGAGACATTATTACAGTATCTACATCTAATATGAACTCTGAATTTTCTACAACTACAGGTTTTCTTCTTCCTGATGCATCAGGTTCTCCAAGTTCCATTTTAACGCACTTCATTCCTTTAACCCATCCATTTTCATCTGTTAAGATTTCTGTTGGATTTGTTAAAACATCAAAGATTACGCCTTCTTCTTTAGCGTGATGTACTTCCTCAGCTCTTGCTGGAAGCTCAGATTCCCCTCTTCTATATACTATGTGAGCTTCTGCACCAAGTCTTAAGGCAGTTCTTGCTGCATCCATAGCAACATTCCCTCCACCAACTATAGCAACTTTTTTACCAGCTCTAACTGGAGTATCATACTCATCTTTGAAAGCTTTCATTAAGTTTACCCTTGTTAAAAATTCATTAGCAGAGAATACTCCATTTGCATTTTCCCCTGGAATTCCCATGAAGTTTGGAAGACCTGCTCCTGAACCAATAAATACTGCTTCAAAGTTTTCTTCTTCTATTAATTCATCTATAGTTATTGTTCTTCCTATAATTACGTTCGTCTCTATTTTTACTCCAAGCTTCTTTATATTTTCAATTTCAGCTTTAACTACATCATCTTTAGGTAATCTAAATTCAGGTATTCCATAAACTAAAACTCCGCCTGCTTCATGTAAAGCTTCGAATATAGTTACATCATAACCTTTTTTAGCTAAATCTCCTGCGCAGGTAAGCCCAGCTGGACCACTTCCTATTACAGCAACTTTCTTTCCTTTTGAAGTTTCTGTTTCTGATAAATCTACATTGTTCTTTCTTGACCAGTCAGCCGTAAACATTTCTAATTTCCCTATAGCTACAGCTTCACCTTTTATCCCAAGAACACAGTTACCCTCACATTGATTTTCTTGTGGACATACTCTTCCGCAGACTGCAGGAAGAGCGCTATATTTTGCTATTTCTTTAGCAGCTCCTTCAAAATCTCCAGTTTTAGCTTTTGATATGAATCCTGGAATATTAATTGATACTGGGCATCCTTCAACACATTTTGGATTTTTACAGTTCAAACATCTATTAGCTTCTTTTATAGCATCTTCTTCATTATATCCTAAGCAAACTTCTTTAAAGTTTTTAGCTCTTACTTCTGAGGCCTGTTCAGTGACAGGTGTTCTTTTCATTCTATCGTTCATAGTTATTATGCCTCCTTACATCCACAACCACCATGGTTATGAGTACTTCCTTCTTCAAACTTCAATAGTTCTCTTCCTTCTTCAGTTTTATACATTGCTTGTCTTCTCATTGATTCATCATAATCAACTAAATGTCCATCAAATTCTGGGCCATCGACACATGCAAATTTAACTTTTCCTCCTACAGTTACTCTGCAGGCACCACACATTCCAGTACCATCAACCATTATAGGGTTTAAACTTACTATAGTCGCAATATTTAATTCCTTAGTTAACATTGAAGTAAACTTCATCATTATCATTGGCCCAATGATAATAGCATGATCATATTTCTTACCTTGATTATTAACTAATTCCTTAAGCATATCAGAACCTGTTCCCTTAAATCCATATGAGCCATCATCGGTTGTTACATAAAGATTACCTGAAACCGCCTTTAATTCCTCTTCATATATTAATAAATCTTTATTTCTGCTTCCTAAAATAACATCTACAGCTACTCCATGTTCATTCATCCACTTAACTTGAGGATATACTGGCGCTGCTCCCACTCCACCAGCAATAAAGATAATATTTTTCTTCTTTAATTCTTCTATATCTTCGTGAATAAATTCACTTGGTACCCCTAAAGGACCTACAAAATCTGCAACATAATCTCCCTCATTAAATGCTGCTAACTGCTTAGTTCCCTTTCCTATAGCTGCAAAAACTATAGATACTGTTCCTTTTTCTGCATCATAATCTGCTATTGTTAAAGGTATTCTTTCACCTTTTTCATCATTCTTTATAATTATAAATTGACCAGGCTTTGCGGATTTGGCAACTCTGTGCGCTTCTATATCCATTAAGAATATATTATTTGTAAGTTCTCTTTTGCTAATTATTTTGTACACTCTTGTACCTCCTATATTTTTAAATTATCATAGTGAATTAATTGGTATCTATATCCTGTTTATTTTCCTAATAACAAAAGCTCCCAGAGGTGAGAGCCCTTGTCAGGAATCAATTTAAAAACCATATTTATATACTTTGCTTATTATAATATGGGGTTTTATATTATGTAGTAAAAAACTTTTGTTTTGTCTATAAATTAACTTTAGTTCCGTAGAATGTGCATTGGAATAATTTTTCCATTGCTGCATCATCTATTTCTCTTGGGTTTGAACCTGTACATGCATCTAGCACTGCATTATGAGCAATAAATGATAGATTTGCCTTGAAATTTTCTTCGGTAACGCCATATTCTTTCATTGAATGAGGTATATCTAATTTATCATTTAATCCATTAATAAATGCAATTAATGAATCAGTTAATTCAGTATCACTATTTCCTTCTAATTTTAAAACTCTTGCAATATCTGCATATCTATCTTCACATTTTACTCTATTATATTGAATTACATATGGTAAGAATATAGCATTTGCACATCCATGAGGAATATGGAATACAGCTCCAACCTTATGAGCCATTGAATGAACTATTCCAAGTAAAGCATTAGAGAATGCCATTCCAGCTAAACATTGAGCTTCGTGCATTAAATCTCTAGCTTCCTTATCACCATCAAATGACTTAACTAAATTAGTTTGAACCATTTCGATAGCTTTGATTGCTAACGGATCAGAGAAGTTTGATCTAAGTGATGCAGTGTAAGCTTCAATAGCATGAGTTAATGCGTCCATTCCAGTATGTGCTGTTAAAGTTTTTGGCATAGTTTGAGCAAGTGCTGGATCAACAATTGCTATATCTGGGGTTATGTTAAAGTCTGCTAAAGGATATTTAATCTTTTCTGTATAGTTTGTTATAACTGAGAAAGCTGTAACTTCTGTAGCTGTACCACTTGTTGATGGAATAGCTACAAATTTAGCCTTTTGTCTAAGTTCTGGTAATCCAAATGGAATAACAGCTTGTTCAAAAGTAAACTCTGGGTATTCATAGAATATCCACATTGCTTTAGCTGCATCTATTGGAGATCCTCCCCCCATTGCCACTATCCAATCTGGCTGAAACTTTCTCATAGCTTCCGCACCCTTCATAACGGTTTCAACCGATGGGTCTGGTTCAACACCTTCAAATAATTCTACTTCCATTCCTGCTTCTATTAAATAATCTTCAACTTGCTTAAGAAAGCCAAATCTTTTCATAGAGCCTCCACCAACTACTACAAATGCTTTCTTACCTTTTAAAGTTTTAAGTGCTTGTAATGCACCTTCTCCATGATATATGTCTCTTGGTAAAGTAAAACGTGCCATAAATATCTCCTCCTGAAATTTATCTTTGTTTTTTAATTTTGCATACTTCCGAAAATAATCATATGTCTTTTTAAATACATAAATAATTAAAGCAATATTCATGCCAAGTTGTGATAATTTTATCAATATCATTTATAGCTATGATAATAAAATAACAAAATCCATAAAATACTTTTACAGCCAAAAGCTCATTATAGCATGATAAAAATGGTTAAATCTGCTTTCCGAGAGTTATATAATTCTTTAGAAAATAAATTTTATATACATTTCTTGTTAATGTTCTATATCTATAAATTAAGATTTTTTAACAAAGATGTGTCCTAAAATGATACAACAGCAAAAACTTAACTGTATTATTTTAGGACACTTTAATGTTATATTTTTTCATTTTTAAATATAATGTATTTCGGCTTATTCCTAGAGCTTTAGCTGCCTGTGTCATGTTATTTTTATATAGAGTAACAGCCTCATTAATCGCTTTCATTTCTAATTCTTCTAAATTCAAAGTATTTGTTATATGAACTTCCTTTTCGCTATCTATAGTTTTTAAAAAATCATTAATTATATGTTCCTTATGAGTTTCTCTATTTGAAAAGTTTATTTCTAAGCTTTTATTCTCCTGAAATTTATCTGCCTTATAGCTTTGGTTATCTTCTGTTTCCCATAAATCAAAAGATAGTCGTCCATCTAAGTTTACTATATTTTCTATATAATTTTCGAGTTGCCTTATATTTCCTGGCCAATTATAATTTATCAAATTATTATATAAATCTTCTTTAAGCTCTGGTGATGCTTTATTTAACTCAAAGGACTTAATTCTCAAAAAATATTCAATCAGCATTCTCACATCGCCTTTTCTCTCTCTTAAAGGTGGCAGGGTAATAGGGATTACGCATAATCTATAGTATAAATCTTCTCTAAAGGTTCTTTTATTAATTTCTTTCTTCAAATTTTTATTTGTAGCTGCAATCACTCGTACATCTATAGGAATTTCTTTACTTCCACCAAGCCTTGTAACCCTTCCATTTTGAAGAACTCTAAGCAGCTTCACCTGCGCATCAGTTGGCATTTCTCCTATTTCGTCTAAAAATAAAGTTCCTCCACTTGCAATTTCAAATTTACCTGGATTTCCTCCTTTTTTACCTCCGGTAAAAGTCCCATCTTCATACCCAAATAATTCACTTTCTATAATATTGGCTGGTATAGCACCGCAATTTATTGCTACAAATTTATTTCCTCTTCTTAAACTATAATTGTGCATAGCCTGTGCTAATATTTCTTTTCCAGTGCCGCTTTCCCCTTGGATCAAAACAGTTGAAGGACTATTAGAAATAATCTTGCAGTTTGTTATAACATTAGCAATAGCTGCACTTTCTCCAATTATATCATTGAAGGTAAAAAATGCTCCCGTTGCATTTTTTAAATCCTTGTCTTCTTTTTCATTACTAATAGTTACAACCATTCCTATAATATTCTCTTTATGCTTAATTCCTTTAAACACTAATTTAATCTTATGCCTGCTTGTATGCTTTAATTTCATTTCTTTAACAATAGAACTCTTATTGTTATCTAATTTCTCCATTACATTTCCTATATCAGGCAAAATATAATGTATATCTTGATGCAATATGGAATCCTTATCTATATTAAATATTTCAGATCCTAGATTATTAATATTAATAATCTTATTCTCCTTATTTAATATCATTATACCTTTATCATCATTATCCATAACACTTTCCATATAATTATAAGTTTGATTTAAAATATCACGTATTTCCTTTTTGTCCAATTCATTTTCTATTGCCTTTACTCCAAAAACCACTAGACCTAAAGTATGAGGGTGCTTCATATCTCTTCTGCCTGTTAAATTTAAAGTGCCTATTATTTCTCCCTTGGTATTATGAATAGGTGCAGCTGAGCAGGTCAAATTATGAAATCCTTTAATATAATGCTCAGTAGCGGTTATTTGAATACACCTATCCTCCTTTATTGCTGTTCCCATAGCATTAGTGCCAATATGCTGCTCGTCCATGTAAGCTCCAATCTTAAGATTGTCAACTCCAAGCTTTCTATTGTTTTCTTCTGCACCTTTAATATATAAAATGCATCCATTTTTATCGGTTAGCACTATAATAAATTCATTATCCATAACTGCCGAAAATACCATATCGATATAAATTTGAGAAATTTCTATTAATTCTTTATTGCTGTTTAATACATTTTCTAATTCTTCTCCACAAAGAATTTTATTTGAATAATTTGAATTTTTCTCAACTCCGTAACCTTCACTCCTCTTATGAGAATTTTCAATCAGTGCTTTTTTATTGTCCATAATACACCTCTATTTCATCAACTTATTATTTATATGGTGAAACTATTATATCACAACTACATATTTTTAGATAATGTTACTATTCCTTAAGTTACTGTAAAAGAAATGTAGGCAAAAATATTTACTTTTTTTACATAATATAGAACTTGCTTTTTTACGCAAAGAATCCCAATTTTTCAAATAAATTTTTTAAATTTATTTGTTTAATTTTATAAT
>JAJXWH010000081.1 GCA_021781745.1 Bacillota bacterium
AATTATCGTTCACCCGTCCTTAACTGCCTAAGACCATTTATCTTTAGGTGTGTCAAGGGCAACTGGCGAACATCAGTTAACATTAAATGGTAGTCAGACTGATTTTTCATATATTTTTTACACTACCGTGTTAATTTCATAAATACGTCTGAACGTATTGTGCTTTTATATCTTTTTATATCGATAAAACCACATCTTCTATACATTCTAATAGCTTTTTGACTTGTACTGCTTATGGTATCAAGATACATTTCGTGAAAATTACAATTCTTAGCATAGCAGATTGCTTCCTTCATCATTTTCGTTCCAAGTCCTTTTCCGTGATATGCTTCCAATAAGTAAACTGACCTGAGTTCACATTTACCTTCATCCATTCTATTTATTGCTATGGTTCCAATAACTTCTGATTCATCAAATAAGCATAGAAAATAGTCATAGTTTTTTTCAATTTCAGTAAGGCATTTATGTACCCCTTTTGGCTCAAATATGCGACCTGATTCCGGTAAACATTTTTCATAAAAATCAATAACTTGACTTTGCATTTCCTTTTGAAATTTCTTAATATGATACATAAAAATGCTCCTTGTTTAAATCTAATTTCCTGTAAATATAATCAAGACTACGATTTAACTTTTCTATTTCTATGCTCCCATCTTTCCTCATAGAAGTAGATTCAACAGTAATTGTATCAGAATAGTTTTTGCTTCTTAAGAACGTAAAAAATTCATCAAAATCGATATTGCCTTCTCCTATATGCAATGCCTTTAAGCACTTCCAATTCATATGGCCCCCGCAATAATCGTTAATGTGCAAATGTCTGATATGATTTCCTTCCCATAACCATTTCCACTCATTTTCATAGACTAATTGGAGCTGACTGTGAAATGCAGCCATCTTAGTATCAAATGTAAAAGAGATATTCGGATAGCATCGTTGTAATTCCTTTAAATGTGTCATAGGATCTTGTTGGTTGCAAACAACATTTTCGACAGTAAGAAGCAAATCATAACTTTTCGAAATTGCATTAAGTCTTTTAAATTGCTCGATATTATTAATATTATCCCTATCTGACGGAATCCCTCCCCATAAATGTAAAACAAGTTTTTCCGATCCTAATACCTTAGCTATTCTACAATTCTTATCAAATAAATCTAATGCAGATTCTATATAATTGTTTTCATTACGACTGATCATTTCACCGACTTGCTTATCTACATGTACTACAGGAAATGCAATATCTGCAGTTTTTAAGTCATATACCAGTTGATCTATCACATCATACCATGAAGGGTACAGCATAAATTCAAATCCATCACAATGAATTTTTTGTGCATTTTCTACGATCAACTTATAATTTCTTCCATTTACCCTTCCTATAAATGCTCCTGTGGAGCATAAAACCTTACTTTTCAATGTTTTAATCTCCTCTAACACTTTAAACTTTAATATATTTAAACAAACTATTACCTCTTATTTTTACTTTATAGGTATACATTACCATAAATATTTACTACTTTCAAAATTCTTTTATAGATTTCAATACAAAAAGAGCCTGCATTATGCAAACTCTTACTTCAAAATATTATTTTGACTACTCTGTAATATTCTTATTTTTTTCATACTCTCTAAGCTTTTCAACTACCAATATATCTGCAGGTACCCAATTAAGTTCACTTAACTCCTCAAGTGTTTTCCATTTAGCGTCATTATGAGCATTTAAATGTAATTTGCCTCCACTTATAGTGCATATAAAACAATGCATTGTAAGATGAAAATTAGAATAATCATAATTCACAGTTGTTAAATAATCATTTATTTCAATATCTAACTCTAACTCTTCTTTTATTTCACGAATAAGAGCCTCTTCTCTAGTTTCCCCTGTTTCAATTTTTCCACCTGGAAACTCCCACATATTTTCAAAGTCACCATATCCTCTACGAGTAGCTAGTATTTTATTGTCATGTTTTATTATTGCTGCGACTACTTCAATTGTCTTCATAGGTATCACTCCATTATCAATTAGATTTTCTTCTCTTAATTCCAAACAGAAATCTTGTAACTATTAACCTTCTGAATATCTCATATATAATAATTGTTAATATAAATGACGTTACCATAATTATAAAATACTGAATTATAGGTTCCTTTATATTATTGACTACCAGAAAGCCTATAATTACAATAATGGATTGATGAAAAATATATATAGGAAATACTGAAGATGCAAAATATTGTGTAAACTTATTGTTAAATTCTAAGAATCTTTTACCTAATCCTATCATTGCCAGAATTCCAATCCAGCTTAAAACTCGCTGTTGTACATCCCATAACAAGTTATGTGAAATGTCCATCGTAACCGCTCCAGTCTGTTAATGTAAAATAAACTGAAAGATGTTCCATGTAACTTCCTGCATAATGAATGTGATACTATATCATTACAATATTCCTATTTTATTTTTAATTTGATTTATAATATCGCCGTAATCAACCTTATCAAAATCAGTTGTGTCAATTTTGATAGTATCATCGCTAATATTAAAATGCCTTATCCCTCTTTCCTCAAATGTCTTTTGAAAATCTTCAAATTTTATTTGAGGAGGAATGGAATTACGATTTATTGATTCAGGATATTCTGTATTAACTACATGACCTCTATGCCTTGTAGGTGACTTATCTCTTTCGATAAATCTATTATAAATTGTTTTCATATCTCCATCAAATAAAATTGTGATAGGAGTACAATGATATTTGTTAATTAATTCTTGTAGTTTTGGTTTTGAAATATTTTCAAAATTGTTTTCTAAAATTATTAGTTTATTGGTGCGCATAAGTGATTCTGCAAATAAGTACATAATATTCATACTCCCAACTCCCAGCGCAACCTTTTCTTCACGAGAATGAAAGCCAACAGTATCAAATAGAATCTCTTTAATCTCGTCTTTTGACACCATTGGTATTTGTAACTCCTCGCTCAAACGCTTAGCAAATGTTGTCTTACCAGAAGCTGGCATTCCTGCAATCAATATAATATACATCTGATTTCACCTCACTAATTATCTTTACATTCTAAACTAATTATAACATAAATTGTAAATATAGCATTATTCAATTTTCAAATAACATTTTTATTAGTTACTATGTCAAATGAATTCTTCTGTGACTGTATTATTAGTGACAATAATCTACAATTGTTGAATAATATAAGAAAGAAAGGAATTACTCTTTCAATTAATTATACTTATATATCATTATAATCATCACTAATTATTCCATAGCAAATATCATCATCAGGTTTAATATTTTCAATTTCAAATCGTTTTACAGTTTCAACCTTTTTCATTATAGTTTTCTGCAAAACTCTTCCCGATCTTGAGTTAATTATCCTATGGAACGCCTCTAACTTATAGAATTTTGGCTTTCTAAACGAAAAATCAATAACTGCATTTAATGCCTCAGTAGCATAACCTTTTCCTGTATAATTTTCACCAATACAATACTCGATTTCTGCGGTTTCGATTTCAGTGTATACTCTACAAAATGCAATTTGACCTATGTTTTCATTATTTTCTTTAAGTGTTATAGCCCATCTATAGAAGTCATCATTATTATAATTCATTATCCATTTACTTAACAATTCATGAACCTCATCAATAGTTTTATACGCAGGTTCACCATATTCGTTTTGTACAGCAGGATTTGCAATCCAATTTTTTAGCATATGTGTAATATCACTATATGCAAATTTACGAAGTATTAGCCGTTCTGATTCTATTTGAATAGTTCCTGTATGTTTTAGCATTTTTACACCCCATTAAGTTTAAATAATCTCATTTTTCATTTTAAATTATACATGTGCAGTTGCAATAAATATATGCCGAAGAAATTAACTTCATATCATACTCATTAGTCATATATTAAATCGCTTAATTTTGATATAATTTTTATATTACAATATTTTTGAAATTCCTTTTCCTGTGTTGTTCCAGTTGTAATACCAATAAAATCAACATTTGCACGTTCAGCTGTTTCCGCATCAACTAAACTATCTCCTATATACAAAGCCTCTTCATTATCTATCTCCATTTTTTTAATCATATATAAAATCCCTTCCGGATTAGGTTTCTCAATTTTTACATCTTCTGCACCAATTATCATATCTACATAATCCCCTATATGAAATTTATTCAAAATCTGATTAATTCGATAATGAAATTTTGTAGTAACAATTCCGATTTTCGCATCCCTGTCTTTTAAAAACTTTAATACTTCTAATGTTCCTGGTAATAAAACTGTGCTATCTACCATAACAACATCTGCCTTTTCCTTGAAATAATCACAAAATCTATCTGCTTTCTCAAAATCATTATTTCCAGATAATTTAAAAAATGTCTCTTTTAAAGAAAGACCCACCGTTTTTTTTATTTCCTGAACTTTATGTACAGAATAACCAAGTTTATCAAGTGCATAATTTACGCTAATCACAATTCCATTAGTACAATCTCCTAATGTATAATCAAAATCAAATATTACTGCTTTATAATACATTTAGTCAACCTCTCTATTTATATCATAATCTTTAATGTATAAGTATTTATTACTATTATGATTTATCTACATATTTTATATAAAACTATGTTCTTAATATTTGCGGTACAAATCTTATATATCATATTCTTCTAATTTTCCATTTTCTAATGTGTACTGAAAAAAATCTTTATTTGTCATGTCTTTAAAGTATGCATTAATAATTCTGCATACACCGCCATGAGTAATGAACATTATATTTTTATGCTTTTCTTTTACTTCGTTTATCAAATCATAAATACGATATGCAACCTGAAACATTGATTCTCCATTTGGATATTTATAAGCAAACTCTCTCTTATTCTTCAAAAAGTCCTCACTTTTTCTGTCAGCACCCTCATATATACCATAATTTTGTTCTATAAGCCTTCTGTCCACAGTATAAGCGATATGGCACTTATTCGAAATTATCTCGCACGTCTCAACAGCTCTGGTTAAAGGTGAAGTAATAATGAGATCTATTTTATGTCCTTGAACTTCTTTAGCAAGTTTTTTAGCCTGTTCAATTCCTACTTCTGTTAGCCTTATGTCTGTTCTCCCGCATACCTTATTTTGAACATTCCACTCTGTTTGTCCATGTCTTGCCACAAATAATTTCATTTCTAAAACTCCTCTTTAAATTACTATTTACAATACTCAACCTGAAATTATTAATTATAGAAATCTTTTATGCCTGATTTACATTCGTGTAGTATCACTGTTTTCTGCTTTTCAGCGTTAACAATATTTGAATATACACCGAATCTCCAATTTATTGTATTTCAAGTCACTTTTGTTCTGCTCCAATATTATTTAACTCAACATATAAGAAAATTGTACATCAACCATAATTATTTTCCGAAATCTTGAATTGATATAAGTTAAAACTTAAATTATGTTAGTATTTTGATACAATCATCTTCAACCTTAATTTACCGAAACATTTACTTGCTTCGTAAAGGTCATGCTTGCATGGCGGTTCTACAGGATTCAAAACTTCTATAACAAATTTAGCAAACCCACAATCCATTTGATATTTCAGGTCATTTAGTGTGGAATCTCTGTTACAACATGGACGAAAAATATCCAAATTGTTAAAACAACTTCTTTCATAGCACATTTCTATCATTTCTTGCCAAACATCTATATTAATGTTATTCCCACAAAAGTGACATGTAACTGATTCAAAATTGCTACCACAATCAATAAATGCAGGATTTTCAAAGCTTTTCCAAGATATATTATCTGCCTGAACATACCTTTTTAACATTTTCACTGCTCCATCAATAGGCCGTATATCAATTGGGAAAAAACTATAATTTTCTGGTATTATTTTATATATAGTGACTGACATTCTAACACCCCAAAATAACTATTTATTTCATAATAATATAAATAGCACGTCATTATTTACTTTTACGTTTTAATTACTTTGATATACTACTTACAATTTTTTTGTTTACATAGCCCTTAGGAAGAATGCATTTCATTAAATATTTTCCATAAAAGTTCCTTCGGCTTTGTATCTTGCCACAAGTTCTTTTAGTTCTGCTCTCAACATTCTTTGCATAATTAATAATTCATCATCACTAATTGTAACTGATTCTATAATACTTCTATCAATATTCCATATTGCTTTTTCTGGAAGAGGATCATTTTCATATCGAGGTATAATGTGCCAGTGGACGTGTGAACATGAATTTCCTAATGATTCACAATTAATTTTAACTGGTCTAAAAGCATTTTGCATTGCTTCTGATACTATAGTCATCTCAAATAAAAATTGTTTTCTAAATTTTATAGGCATTAGATGCAGTTCGCTTACGTGAATTTTACTTATGAAAAATGTATATCCCTTAAAATATTGCCATTTACTACTCAAGAATACATATCCCGTCTCTAGCTCAGCTATAAAATATTTTTGCTCATCAATATTAATTCTAGATATCCAATCACAAACATAGCACTCATCTTTCATCCAACTCTTCCCCTTTTACACGTTCTATAATATTTTATTAAATGTTGTTTTATAATTAAACGCTATCTACAAATTACGTTTAATTTATATGGATTTCTTATTTATTAAATGAACCAATCTCAATAAGATTTCCTTCTGGATCTGCAATATAACATGTCCTTTGTCCCCAAGGTTCTGTTGTTGGTTCCATTACTGATTCGGCTCCTTTAGAAATGATATCTGCATATACTGAATCCACATCTCTATAGGTTGGAACACTTAGCGCAATTTCATAATGACCATTGATTCCGTTAGCATAATTAAATCGTTTATTGGTCATTTTTTCAAAATCATTTCTTCCATAAAACATGAAAAGAACTCCATCTTTTTTCAACATCACATTTGGTTCACTTCCATTCCACTCTATTTCAAACCCAAGGACATTTTTATAGAACTCAACCATAGTTTTCATATCCTTTATAAATATTCCAACACCATCTAATTTCACTTTAATCTCCCTTTCATATCACTATTCATTCTTTTGTTAATTATAACATATTTGGAAATATCATATCACCAAGTTTTTAAAGGATATGCTTCATTAATGATAATACTTCAAAAATAATTACCGGAACGCATTAATTCTCCGACATAATTCTACTTTATTTTTATCATTTTTTGTATTTTTTGAATATTATAATATTATATTGCATTATTATCCAGTTTCATTGTATAATATAGTCGTAGTATCAAATTATATAAATATGAGAGGGGATTTTATTATGGCAGAAACAATGTTTTGTTTTCAATGTGAACAAACAGCAGGAGGTAAAGGATGTACAAAAATAGGTGTATGTGGTAAAACACCAGAAATCGCAGCAATGCAAGATTTGTTAATATATCAATTAAAAGGAATTAGCATTTATTCTCAAGAACTTTTAAAGAAAACCGTACAGGTTGACACATCTATAGTCTCTTTTATTGAAGACTCTTTATTTATGACATTAACTAATGTTAATTTCGATCCAAAAGCCCACATTAACCAACTAAAAAAATCTCAAGAAATTAAAGAAGCTTTAAGGGAAAAAGTTAAAGATGAAAATATTACTTCACCTGAAGCAATATACAACTTAAGTGATTCTATAGAATCAATACTTAAAGATGCTGAAAAAGCTGGAATAATGTATGATGAGAACCTGGATCCAGATATCCGTTCTCTTAGGGAAACAATAAAATATGGTTTAAAAGGAATTGCTGCTTATTCTCATCAAGCAAGATTTATAAAATATACAAGTGACGAAGTAAATAACTTCTATTTTAAAGCTTTAGCCGCTTTAACTGATGATAGTTTAACTCTTGAAGATTTAATTAAGCTTGCAATGGAAACAGGTGATATGAGTGTTAAAATTATGGAAGTTCTAGATACAGCTAATAATAATACTTATAGTTCCCCATCACCTACAAAAGTTAATGTAAATATTAAAAAGGGTCCATTCATAATAGTTTCAGGTCATGATCTAAGAGATTTAGAAATGCTACTTGAGCAAACTGATGGAAAAGGAATAAATATCTACACCCATGGAGAAATGTTACCTTCACATGGATATCCTGAATTAAATAAATATCCTCACTTAGCAGGTAACTTCGGAAGCGCATGGCAAAATCAACAAAAAGAATTTGATAATATACCTGGTTGTATTTTAATGACAACAAATTGCTTAATGAAACCAAAAGATTCCTACATAGATAGAATATTCTCAACAAGTGTTGTTGGATTCGATGGAATTAAACATATAGAAAAAAATGAAAATGGATATAAAGATTTTTCTGAAATTATAAATAAAGCATTAGAACTTGGCGGCTTTGAAGAAGATCAGGAAGTAAAAGAAATTTTAGTAGGCTTTGGACATAAGGCAACCTTAAGTCATGCTGAAACAATAATTAATGCAGTCAAAGATGGAGAAGTTAAACACTTCTTCTTGATAGGTGGATGCGATGGTGCAAAGCCTGGAAGAAATTATTACACAGAGTTTGCTGAAAAGATTCCAAATGATTGCATTATTCTCACTTTAGCTTGCGGAAAATATCGTTTTAACAAGTTACAATTTGGTGAAGTTGCAGGCCTTCCAAGATTACTTGATGTTGGACAGTGTAATGATGCATACTCAGCAGTTAGAATAGCTTTAGCTTTAGCTGATGCATTTGATTGTACAGTTAATGATTTACCTTTATCAATAGTACTATCTTGGTATGAACAAAAAGCTGTAGCTGACCTATTAGCATTACTTTCATTAGGAGTTAAAGGAATGTATCTTGGACCAAGCTTACCTGCATTCTTAACACCTAATGTGCTACAATTTTTAGTTGATAACTTTGGCATTAAGCCAATCAGCACTCCTGATGAGGATTTGAAACAAATATTAGGATAGCAATTTAGCATAGAAAATAAAAGCTCACCATAAAAAATGATGAGCTTTTATTTTTTATTATTTGTTTTTAAGTAATTCATAGTAAACATTAAGCATGCAATCAAGTTTCTGGCTTGCATTAATCACCTCAGTATTTGATAAGTTTTCGTTATTATCGATTATTTCATATAATTCTTGTTTCATATTGGAAATTAGTTTCTTCGTTTCATATAAGATATCCATATTATACCACTCCTTTATAATAAGTATAATATTTATATATTGAGTAGGCTGTATCATATGTTACATAATATTCTTGATTTCTTTATTTTTCTGGTTCCAAATTTTTATTTATAGCTTCATATGAACATTTTAAATTACAAGAATATTAATCTACACAAACATACTCTTCATTAATTTCTTCTGGTAGTGCCTTATAATCAAACGGAGTTATATCATTTATGTCAAAATCAGTTAGTTCTTTGACTTTTATTAAAACTCTATCCATTTTACATAAAAATTCTTCCTTTTCCTCGGCTTTAATAACGAAACTGTTAAATGGTATATCATACTTTTCTACAAATTTTAAATTTAAATTAACAATCCAACTTCTCATCTATACCACCCCTTCTACTAATAATTCTTCTTTTTTTCTAAACTTGCTTATTAAAAATTCACCTAAATCTTTGTCTAATTCCTCCACATGTTTTCTGCATTTCTTTAATATTTTTTCTTGCATATTCAGAGAAAATAATGCTAGATCTCCTGTGATTTCAAAAGTATTTCTTAATTCTTTAAGTTCATTTTTAAATTCCTCATGCTGTTTGCTATGCAAATTATATCTAGGATAATTGTGTTGATTTTGAATGGCTTCTTCTTCATTAAAATGTTTGAATACATATTTCTCAAGTAAATCTATTAGATTAATAATTTCATCTTTGCTTTCACCCATTCTTGTTGAATAAATCAGTTTATTAATACAGATAAATAACTTTTTATTCTGATCATCAATGTTATTTACTCCTATATTTAAATTATTGTCCCATTGTAAATCCATAAAAATGCACCCCTTTTACCATTATTAATTTAAAGATATATATTATTTTTAGCTAGCAATATAACATACGAAAAAATTTAGTATATATTTTCCAATAATTATTTCGACAAAAAAAACGCTTCTGTAAAAATTATTCTTTTTTAATGCATAAATCAAGAACAGTAGCTTAATTTTACAAAAAAGAGGTCTAAGCTATGAGTTCTTAGACTTCTTTTCATGCTTACGCATTTCTCTCATAAACATATTTTTTATACCCATTCATATTTTACTAAATTTCAATGCATTTTTCATTAAATTTAATTCTTTGAATTTTTACAAATAAGATCAAATAACGCTATTTTTCAATTTATTATGCGTATATTTTTATCGAATATTGATAGTAATTGTTTTACTTTGTATTTTTTAGTATTATTGTTTATTTTGATAGAAGTTATAGTTTATTCTATAATTTAAATGTACTCTCAGTTCACATCTAATGTCATCTTTTTGAACAACTTATTCCCTTAATAAATCGTTCTTTTTTTATTTTTTTAATACATGTTTTAGAATATACTTAACCTTCAAAGCTTAGTTAATATTTATGAGGTAAATATAAAAAGTATATATCCCTCCACTCCAACTGCAATGAAGCCTATCATTCTTTCTCCGAAATAAGCATTAGTCTGAATTTCCTTATCTAAACGATACCATGTATCATAACTTAACTATTGGTCAAGTTATCTAAACTTTAATAATTTGACTAATAAATTTCATCAGTGCTATTATAATTATTATTTCAAAAATAAGGCATACTAGATTTGTAATTATATTTCTTGAAAAGGATGATTAACATGAAATCAACTACTAAACATAATAATATCAGTAAATTAAGTCTAGGAGGAATATTAGTAGCACTAGGTGTAGTTTATGGAGATATTGGAACATCACCACTTTATGTAATAAAATCAATTATTCAAGGTAATGGTGGTTTAGAAAATGTATCTGAAAACTTTATCCTTGGCTCTTTATCTCTAATTTTTTGGACAATAACAATTTTGACAACAATAAAATACGTTTTTATAACATTAAAGGCAGATAATAAAGGCGAGGGTGGAATTTTTTCTCTTTTTACTTTGGTTCGTAATCGTGCAAAGTGGCTTATTATTCCAGCTATGCTTGGTGGTGCAGCCTTACTTGCTGATGGTATGCTAACTCCTGTTGTATCTGTAACTTCAGCAATCGAAGGTTTAGAGCTTATTCCAAGTTTCAATGCTCTTTTTGGCAATAATCAAGATATCATTATTACCATTGTAATAGTAATATTAAGTATACTTTTTTTTATTCAACATTTTGGAACTGATTTAATAGGAAAAATGTTTGGACCAGTAATGCTTATTTGGTTCTCAATGTTGGCAATTTTAGGAATTATAGAGATTTCTCATGATTGGACTCTATTACGTGCATTGTCTCCATACTATGCAGTTAATCTTCTTCTTAGCAGCGAGAATAAATTGGGATTCTTTATTCTTGGCAGCGTATTTTTAGCAACAACAGGTGCAGAAGCTCTTTATTCAGATCTTGGGCATGCTGGTAGGAAGAATATTTACGCATCTTGGCCATTTGTTAAAATATGTCTATTACTAAATTATTTTGGTCAAGGAGCTTGGGTGTTATCTGCTAGAAAAAATTCTATGCATATAAAAGTAGAAGACTTAAATCCATTTTATCAAATGGTTCCACATAGTTTTTTGGTTTGTAGTATAATAATTTCAACCTTGGCTACAATTATTGCTTCTCAAGCATTGATTTCAGGATCTTTTACTCTTATTTCTGAAGCAATTAAATTAAATTTATTCCCTAGATTACATATTTTATATCCATCTAAATCTAAAGGACAATTATATATTCCTTCAATTAATAAACTTCTATGGATTGTTTGTATTGGACTTGTTTTGTACTTTAGAAGTTCTGAAAATATGGAAGGAGCCTATGGTTTATCAATTACTGTTACTATGCTAATGACAACTATTCTATTATTTAATTACTTATTAAAGAAAAAGATTTCGCCTACCATTGCAATAAGTATGCTAATTTTCTTTGGTATAATTGAAATTTCTTTCTTTATAGCTAATGTTGTTAAGTTTATGCATGGTGGGTATGTAGCAGTTTTAATTGCTTTAGCAATTTTGTCTCTTATGTATATATGGATTCAAGGTCACTATACTAAAATTCGGTTATTACAATATGTTAAAATTGAAGATTATAAGGATCAGCTAAATCTTTTGCGTCAAGATGAAGATCGACCTAAGTATGCAACAAATCTTGTATATTTAACTAATTCAGAATATACTCAGAAAATTGAAAGAAATATAATGTACTCTATCTTAGATAAAAGACCTAAGAAAGCGGATGTGTATTGGTTTGTTAACATTGTTGTAACTGATAATCCTTATGATGCAGAATACGAAATAGAGACTTTTGGAACACCGTATATTGTAAAAGTTCAATTAAGACTTGGCTTTAGAGTTGATCAAAGATTAAATGTTTATTTACGTCAAATTTCAACCGAATTAGTTAAAAGCGGGGAAATAAATATTCAATCTAGAAATTACACTATTATGCCTGATAGAAAAGTTGGTGATTTTCGTTTTACTTTAATTGTAGAACAGCTTTCTTATGATACAGAATTGAATTCTTGGGAAGCATTCGTGTATAGAGCTAAATTATTTATAAAAAAATATACAGTCACACCATCAAGGTGGTTTGGACTTGAGACCAGTGATGTTGATATTGAAAATGTTCCACTATTTTTGGGCAACTGCAATCAGGAACGTTTAAAAAGAGTTTCAAAATAACTTTATAAAATTATTCTAATGTAACAGTTCCTATATTAAATGCGAATGATAATAATAAAAAAATAGAAAATATCTTAAAATTTGAAAATACAGGTTACTTAATATAATCATTAAGTAACCTGTATTTCCACATAACATTCTCTTTTTAAGTCATAGCTGAAAGATATAATTATATATCGTTTATATATTGTTTATCATCTACATTAAAAACAATTTAATTAATCAACTGTATTATTTTTTACTTAAAATATCTATCCAATAATCCTTTAAAAGCTTTTCCATGTCTAGCTTCATCCTTGCACATTTCATGAACTGTGTCATGAATAGCATCTAAATTTAACTTTTTAGCAAGTGTAGCTAAGTCCTTCTTACCTTGACATGCACCATGTTCAGCATCAACTCTAGCTTGTAAATTTGCTTTTGTATCCGCAGCTACTACTTCACCTAATAATTCAGCAAATTTTGCAGCATGTTCTGCTTCTTCAAATGCTATTCTCTTATAAGCTTCAGCTACTTCTGGATACCCTTCTCTATCTGCTTGTCTTGACATTGCTAAGTACATTCCTACTTCAGTACATTCTCCAACAAAGTTAGCTTGTAATCCATCTATAACTTCTTTATCAACACCTTTAGCTACTCCAATTACATGCTCATCAGCAAAAGCTAAATCTCCGCCTTGTTCTACGAACTTATCAGCTCCTACTCCACACACTGGACATTTTTCTGGTGCTGCTTCTCCTTCATAAATATACCCACATACTGTACAAACAAATTTTTTCATAATTAACTCCTCCTAAAATTTCAATTTATTTTTTATATAATTAATTAATTTTTCTTTTGTAAGCTTATAATTAATTTTTTTACTCTCTACATTTGCTATTATATAATAATAATTATCCGTTGTAAATAGTTTTTTTATAAATATTTCAAATTTATTATGAAATATTTATGAACTTGATCTTTACATTCCTATCATTCCTTATTTTAACACCAAAACTATTATATAGATACTGCCTAATATGCATTAATTTAAAATTTAAATCTTTAAGAAGCTTAATTCTTCATAAATATTAATATTATATAAAAATTTTATTATCTATTATAAACATTATTGTTTCAACATTGAAATTTACTGTATAATGGTCTTAGGCACATTATACTTAAATTTACAAGGAGTGTTTTATATTGTTTGGATATGTAACTCCATTAAAAGCAGAAATGAAAGTAAAAGATTTTGCTAGATTTAAATGTTATTATTGTGGATTATGTTGTCATATAAAAAAAGAATTTGGAAATATCCCTAGAATGTCGTTAAACTATGATATGACTTTTTTAGGTTTGTTATTAGATGCATTAAACCCCGAAGAATTAGAAGTTTCTCAGCATAGATGCATACTTCATCCCACTGAAAAAAAAACAATAGTAATTAATAATAAAGCTTTATCCTATGCTGCTGCAATGAATATATCATTATTTTACTATAAACAATTAGATGATGCGCATGATGATAAAAATTTTAAAAGCAAATTCTTTTCATTCATTTTATCACCATATAAAAGTAAATTCTCATATTCAGTAATTGAAATTAATAATAATATAGTGAACTGCTTAAACAAACTTTCTGATTTAGAAAATAGCAAATCATTCACCAGCATAGACGAAATATGCGATCCTTTCAGTAATTTAGTTGGTATAATCTTACGAGATTATCCTTTCGAATTACAAGATGATTGTACTGAATTAAGAAATACTTTATATAATTTAGGGTACTCTATAGGGAAATGGATTTATTTAATAGATGCTTTAGATGATTTAAAATCTGATATGGAAAAAGAAAAGTTTAATCCTATAAACTTTTTGTATAATAAGGAATCATTGACTTACGATAAGCTTATTAAATTAATCAAACCCAAAATAGAATTTACCATTTTAAATTGCGGATATAATTGTAAGGAAAATCTAGAAAACTTAAAACTTAGAAGAAATGAAGATATATTATATAACATAATTGAATTAGGCTTAATGGATAAGTATACTAATATTGTTAATCATCCAGAAAGTACAAATGAAACTAAAAGGAGAGATTTATAATGAATCCATATGAAGTATTAGGTGTAAAACCAGGCGCAAGCCAAGATGAAATAAAAAGTGCTTATAGAAAACTTATAAAGCAATATCACCCTGATCAATTTGGAGATAATCCTCTAAAAGATTTGGCACAAGAAAAAATGATTCAAATCAATGAGGCTTATGAAGCGTTAACTAAAAATTCTAACAGTAACAGCTATAGTAATAGTAATAACAGTTCATATAACACAAATAACTATAATAACACTTCTAATAGTTCTTATGAGCTACAAGAAGTAAGGAGATTTATCCAATCAGGAAATTATGGAGCTGCTGAAAACAGGTTAAATTCTATTAATAATAGAACAGCAGAATGGCATTACCTTTACGGAGTTGTACTGCTAAATAAGGGTTGGTTTGATTCAGCTCTTGAACACATGAATACTGCTGTAAGCATGGATCCAAATAACTTTGAATACAGGCAAGGCTTGAATTCATTAAGACAAAGAGGGAATAATTATTCTAATCCATACTACAGAACGAGAAACACAACTAACGCTGATATGTGCAACTGTTGTATAGATCTTTGGTGTTTAGATACTTTATGCGAATGCGCTGGCGGAGACTTAATTAGCTGTTGCTAACTTGCATATCTTATACCTCACTTTATAGTTTTAAAACACATAATCTATAATCATTGAAGAGGTGAATAAATTATGAAAGCAAAGTATATTGCTGAAAATGGAATATTAGTAGCATTGACCTTAGTAGTATTATATGCTACTTCTATTCTTCCTATTAGTACCCTATCAATACTAACAATTGCTTCTTGCTTAATTCCAATATCAATAATTAGAACCTCAATTAAAGGAACAATGTTGGTTTATCTTGCGTCAAGCGTATTAAGTTTCTTTTTGGTTCCAACTAATATTGCACTTTACTATACACTATTTTTCGGTATTTACGGAATAATAAAATCATTTATAGAAAGATTAAAAAATCTACCCATTGAGATACTATTGAAATTAATTGCCTTCAATATTTTACTAGCAATAATGTATGTTGTTATTTCAAACTTTTTGGGAATTTTCAATATTAAATATCCTTTATATTTGCTGTGGATAATAAGCCAAATTGTATTTTTAATATACGATTATGCATTAACGCTTATTATTAGCTTTTACTTAAATAGAATTCATAAGTATGTTTAACTGCACTTAATTATATTTACAAATTAAGTGCGGCTATTTCTATAAAGTATACTATTCTATTATCTTTCTTAATTCTTATATTTTAAAATTAATTTATTTAAAAACTCTACTGTTTTTATTGGTGCTTTTCCTACCGAGGTCTCCCCGGCTAATAGAAAACCCGTAGCACCTGCTTTTATAAAATTATATATACTCTCAACTTCAGAAATTGAAGGCATCTTTCCATTTTTCATACTATTAAAAATATGTGTTGCTATGATTACATCCTTATCCTTATTTCTATTTACCTCTTTAATTATCTTTTCTTCATATATTGGCGTATCTTCTATTGATGTTTCTGGAATCAAATCCCCTCTGCCTATAACAATCCCGTCTGCTTCACTTAAAATACTCTTTATATTATTTACACCATTTAAAGTCTCTATTTTAGCCCAAATTTTAGGATTATATTTATTTGACATTTTATTTAGATATGATTTTAGCTCCACCATATCTTCTTTGTTTTCAACAAATGATTGACATATAATATCAACTTTATTCTCTACTCCCCAAGTTAATGCGAGCTTATCTTTCTCATTTAATGAAAAAAACTTTCTTTCTAAACTCTTTATATTGCACCCTTTTCCTTTTCTAATAATTCCTCCTCTTATAGTAACAGCCTTTATAAAACCATCTTTCCTGCTAATAACTTTAAAAATCATAGTATTATCTTTTATTCCTATTTGCTCATATTCTTTTTCATTTAGAATTTCATTTTTTATATTTAATGGGATTATTTTATTTTTTATCTTACTCGTATTATTTTTTATTTCATCATACTTATCTTCGCCACAAAAACAAACTTCTTCTCCGTCATAAATTTTATATATATTCTCAAATTTATTAGATACTCTAATTTTATTTCCGGAAAGATCTAGTATGATCTCTATATCATTTTTTATTTCTTTTGCCATTTTAAAGAATTCCATAAATTCAGTTGTACTTCCATGTATAAAATTAAATCTTAGTGCATTTATACCACTATCTATTATGCTCTTAAGTACTGTTCTATCTTTTACATTCGGCCCGACTGTCCCTATTATATACATACTATCCCCCAAATTTATCTTTACCCTTATTCATATTATAAAATACTACTAATTATCACCTATACATTAAGCAAAAAGTTCTAAAATATAATACTTAGAATAAATTATAGTGTATAAATTATTTTAAGGAGGCTCTTTATTTGAGGAAAATTAGTTACATTTTTATTATTATATTTTTATTTTCAACAATAAGCGGCTGTAATTTTCAAGATGCTAAATACATAAACTTATCTACGAAACCCAATAATCATTATTACGTTGATGAAATAAAAAACAAAATCCTAAGTAATAATAAGTTTACTCTTTATGTATTTGATACTAACTTGTACAAAGAAATAGAAGTTCCAAGTGAAGAAAAATCTATTATGGAAAGTTTTATTTCTTCCTTAACTGATAACAACTATTCTGAAGAAACTACTGATAAAAAAGAACCTTACAGAATAAAAATTATTTTTGATGATAACAGTCAATATATACTCAAAATTTTCGATGATTCCCTTGTATCTGTTTCTCCATGGGACGGCAACTACAAAGAAGACATGGTATCAATAAAAGACCTCCCTTTAAGATATAACCTATTTGATTTTTGCAATCATATAGCTAATGAGCCTTTATCTAAATAGAATCTAGTGGTCTAGCCATTTGTAAAATTCATATTTTATTTTTGCCCCTTATAGAATACCATTATACAGCATAAAAAAAGTATGAAAAGGCACTTAATTCACTCATGCCTCTTCATACCTTTTAATATTTTATTTCATTTTTTCGGCTCAACACCAAAATATGTTCTTGACAGCTTAAGCTGTCAAGAAATGGTTATTACATTCTAATAAAATTCTTCCTTTGTAGTAGTCTTTATTCCTTGTAAAATAGTGTCTGCGTTGAATTGCTTTA
>JAJXWH010000082.1 GCA_021781745.1 Bacillota bacterium
ATTATCGTTCACCCGTCCTTAACTGCCTAAGACCATTTATCTTTAGGTGTGTCAAGGGCAACTGGCGAACATCAGTTAACATTAAATGGTAGTCAGACTGATTTTTCATATATTTTTTACACTACCTCATTTTATATTTTTTAGCATATGGGTACCATAGTACTTAAAGTCAACTCCAAATCAATACCTTTTTATACTAAGTAAAAATCAACTTTTTTATTTTAATTAAATTATGTTTCCATACTTACTTCATTATCGGACCTTGATAAGGAACGAGCGAAACAAAATACTAATATTGCTACGGCAGCTGATAGAGCACTAATCCATGTAATTGACTTCACAGACCATACTCCTATAATAATTCCACCTATGCCTGAACCTAAGGAAAATCCAATCTGTACGAAGGTACTGTTTAAACTAAGAGCTATTGAGGAAACTTCAGGCGCAAGAGACACTAAATTAAAGTTTTGAATTGGCCCAAAAGTCCAGCAAGCTATCTCCCAAATCATAAGCAGTATAACAGTGATCATTACCCATCTCGAACTTCCTAAATAAACTAACACAAGTGTACAGGTTTGAACAATCATCGCACTAAATATTGTACGACTGATTCCAATCCTATCAGCCAATAACCCTCCAGCTTTTGAACCAATTAGACTTCCAACACCTAAAATCATAAGAATAATACTTATTTTACCTTTCATCACCGGCATAGCAACTAGAAGAAATGGAGTAATATACGTATCAATTATTGAAAACCCGATAAACACGAATAATGTTACACTAAGCATAAATGCTATTCTGGGATTTTTCAAAAGAGTGAATCTCTTTGAAAGTGGTATAGATGCTTCGCCTTCAAAAGCCGGAATTGTTTTTTGAATAATTAATAGAGCAAGCAAACAGAAAACTTCGATTATCCAAAATATCGCCTTCCATCCATATGCTCCTGCCACCATTCTTCCTAGTGGTACTCCAAATACAAGAGATGAACTAAAACCCATTGCAACGTTAGACATGGCTCCGCCTTGACGACCTGGAGAAGCTAACTTTGCAGCTACTCCATAAGCATTAACAATGAAAACGCCTGATCCAACACCAAGTATAATTCTGGCAACCATAAGGAATCCCAAGCCTGGAAGCACAAGCATACAACCGATTCCTAGTAATATGATGGCAAGTGCTAGTAACAATTGCTTACGCTGATTCATCTTAGATATCGCCACCACTACAAGAGGTGTTCCTATTGCATTACCTAATGCATATACAGTAATGAGCTGACCAGCTGTCGATACAGATACGTGAGCATAGGCTGCAATTTTATCCAGCATTCCCACTATACTAAATTGTGTAGTACCAACCATGAAACTGATAATAGTCAACATGTAAATTTTCCAATTGTTATTTATTGTTTTATTCATCGTATCTTACATTCTCCCTACTTTTGTGATTATAGAACTTCTTAATAATGAAAATAAAAATATAATATAAGCTTCGCTAGAATACTATTTTATTGTAAGCAAATTTGAACATTAACAGAAGTCTCAATAAGTTTTCTAGTTCAAACCTAAAGGTTGTAACTCAATCTAACAAAAAATCCACTATGCAATTACATGTGGACTTTTTACTTGAGTTGTTTTTATGCATCTAATGAAAAAACATGGGACACAGCATGTATAAAGGAAAGAACATGTTCAGATGGAGCTTTAGAATGAAGTAATCCAAAAGGAATTTCATAATCCCATTCCACAGGAAGGATTTTTAGCAATGGGTGTACATTCTCCCATATGTCGAATGCCATTAAGATATCATTACTATTTTCACACTGATTAAATACCCCAACATCATAAAACGGGAAATCTTTTATTATAATCTCAGGATAATAATGCAATATGTCATCTCTCATAATATCAACATAGCTATTCCATCCTCTTCGAATTAACATCAGGTTCTCACCAAACAAGTCCTTAATTGTCAACTTACTTTTTGCAGCCAGCCTGTGATGGATAGATACTGCACAGCAAATCCTCTTTCTAGAAAGTTCCAGTGCTGTACATTTTCGCTGGTTTAGAAACTCCACGTCAAAAACCCCAGGAACCACATCTATATACTGTCCCAGGTGCATAAGAATTTCTCTAGCATTTTCTGGCGTATTTTCAAATGGAACCAATTCTATTTTTAAATTAGGACATAATTCATGAATATTCGACCATAGTTCCATTAAAATATTACTCGGTGTCATAAATGATGTGCCAATACGAATGGTATTTGTATTGTTTTTCATTGCATTTCTTGTTCTTTCAAGAGATTCCTTTGAATACTGAATAATGTACTTTGCATCAGAATAAAGAAATTTTCCTGCCTCTGTTAATATAAGCCCGCGATGAGTTCTAACAAACAATTGCAACTCTAAACTGGATTCTAAAATATTGATTTGCTTGGTAACTGCAGTAGGTGTAATATATAAAAGCTTAGCTGCTTTAGAAAAGCTCCCAGCATCTGCTACTTGTATAAAAGTTTCTAATTGCGTATTGTACATAAAAAACATCCTTCCTTATGTGGGCTTTCATTTACTAATAATACTTTCATGGTTTTATTCCTCCCTCTGATTCTTACATCTATTTCTATACCCTATCACTTAAAGTGAACTCCAAGTCAAGTACTAAATTTAATAGTTCACTTAATGTCTAATCAAAGTATTACATAATTTGTTTCATACAACTTCTAAAAATATTAAAAAAATGTACGACAACAATAGTAAAATTATCGTACATTTTTTCAAAGCTTTCTATCTAATTAAAGTGTATTGCAATTAATCGGTTGTCATTTTATTCCCTTCCATTTCATTCTTAATTTAGCTTATCCCTTTACCCAGACGCTAATACCATATATAATTATTTTCTGGCAGGAATAATGCTGTTTTTTTCAAATTTTTCTACCACATCTTTTAAATGAGTAGTAATTGGCAAATGCTGTGGACAAGCTTTTTCACATTGTTTGCAATCAATACATTCACTAGCTTTCCCATTATTAATAGCAATATTGTTATAATACACCATTTGACTTGAGAAACTACCAGTAGTACGCATAATGCTGTTGTACAGTGCAAAGTATTTTGGAATTGCTATGTTCTTTGGACATCCGTGAGTGCAATATTCACAGGCAGTACACTTCACAGCTGTCTTATCATTAATGATTTGTGTAACTTTTTCAATAATATGATTTTCTTCTTCATTTAAAGGTACGAAATCTCCCATAACAGAAGTGTTATCTTCTACCTGCTCCATACTATTCATCCCGCTTAACACACGAAATACTCCATTTTGACTTGCTGCATAGCGGAATGCCCAGCTTGCAGTAGAAAAATCAGGATTATAATCTTTCATCAATTTTTCAGCTTCTTCTGGTATATTTACAAGAGTACCACCCTTACAAGGTTCCATAACAGTTACTGGTTTATTGTACTTATTAGCAATTTCTAAACAACGATGGGATTGAACGTTGGGCTGTTCCCAGTCAACATAGTTTATTTGAAGTTGAACAAAATCCAAACTATCTCCATGCTTTGATAAAATTTCCTCTAGTAATTCTGGTGTATCATGGAAAGACATACCAACAACCTTGATTTTGCCTTCTGCTTTCTTTTTAACTACAAAATCAAAAGCACCATATTCGCAGCATTTCTCATAAACGTTAGAACCCATATTGTGCAACAGATAATAATCAAAGAAATCAACACCACAATTAGTTAGCTGTTCATTAAAAATGCGTTCCATATCCTCACTATTTTTAAAATCACGGAGTGGTAATTTTGTAGCTAATTGAAAGGAATTTCTTGAGTGACGTTCTACCAAAGCCTTACGCAATGCCTCTTCACAATGATAACTATGATATGTGTAAGCTGTATCAAAATAAGTAAATCCTTTTTCCAAATAGGCATCAAATAACTTATTAATTAATTCATAATCAAAAGAAGTCTGGTCTTCTTTATTTAATAAAGGCAGACGCATACATCCAAACCCTAATTTTTTCTCTTTTATCAATTCCATAATGAAACCTCCCTAGTATACTATCACGTATTTTATTAACTCATTTTAATATGAAGTGTATCATATGGAGTTAACTCCAAGTCAAGTTATTTTATTTTTAACGAAGTCAATTGTAATACTTTTTAGATGTACCTTTGATACATTTTAACAAATCATTAAAAGTCGTTTACAAGCATGATTGACTTTCTCACCTTTTACTGTATTAATTGGTTTCTGGGAATACTGCTGTTATAACTCCTGAATTAGCGTCATTTGTTGCTGTTGCTCCATCCACTGTAAAATAGTTTTGTGGCACACCACTTAATGTATAACCTGATTTTGGTGTTATTGTTATTGTCGCAGTGTATACTTTGTTCGGCTCAAATATTGCTGGATTTTCGCTCCATACAATCGTTGCTGTATATTGATCAGTTTCATCAATTGTTGATACTGGAGTTTCACCTGTTACAGGTGTTGCAACTGTAACAGCTGCTCCTGTAGTAACTGTAACAGCTGCTCCTGTAGTATCAGTAATACCACCTGCTGTAGTATCATCAGTAAATTTTATATTTGTAAATGCTACATTGGCATTACAAGCACCTAATCCCAAGTATCCAGATGTAAAGAAGTTTTGTTCTCCATCATATATTACTTGATTATTTATAGTATATTTTAAGTGAGTTCCTTTAACTTCTGCTTTTAAATGATATTTACCGTCTGTTGACTTGCCGGAATCATCAAGATCACCTGCTTTAATACCACCTTTTCCAAAAGTAAATAAATTATATGTGTTGTTACTACCAATAACATTTGCGATAAGACTACCCTGACCTATTGGGTCATCTTTACTTTGTGCAAATAGTACTAATTCTGCAACATCACCACTTAATATATCAGCATCAGTTTCCAAAGTATATGTTGTATCTGGATTTTTTTCTATATCGATTTTATTATCTGAAATTGAGAATCCATCACCACTTACATTTACTTCATAAGCATCATTTTTAACATACCAATTCCCGTTATGTGTTTGGAAATTAGTTAATCCGTCAACTAATCCATCAACTGTTTCTGGATCACGTTCATAAGCCTCAACACTAACATCTTGTTTTAAACTGCTATTTGTAGCAGAAGTTGCAGTTAATGTTGTTGCTCCAGAACCAACTACTTCAAATGTTGTTTTATTACCATCTTTACTTATGACTTGTACTACATTAGGATCTGCAATTGACCAATTAACTTCTTGATTAGAATAAACAGTGAATGTATCTCCTTTACTTTGTTCAAATGCTGTCTTATTTAATTCTAAGGTTGAAGTATCACTTGCTACTTTATTAAGCATTATATTAGTGTATTCTACTTCTGCATTACATGAACCTAATCCAAAATATCCAGGAGTACTATAGTATGGTTGATCTGCATCACATACTAACTTGTCATTTATCCAATATTTTATATGACTTCCTTTTATTTCTGACTTCAAATGATAAATACCATTTGGATCTACATCGACTTTACCACTTGCAACATTTTGACCTCCTGGGAAATTAAATACTCTATACTCACCATTCCAAAGAATATTAGCTACAAGACTTCCCTTTGATGCATCTCTTGTTTGAGAGAATAATACCAATGAAGCAACGCCATCAGTTAAGGGTTTACCATCAGATACGAATTTAGCATCTGCTGAATAAGTATAAGTTGCAGTTAAATCATCATTCATTTGATCTGCAGTTACAAATCCATCACCAATACCACGTGCGTCTCCGGTATAAGCATTGTTATTTACGAACCAATTTCCTGTACTAGTTTGAAAATTAGTTAAATTAGAAATATCTGAAGTTACATTACGATCATAAACACCTAAAGATGCTGTTTTCGTTGATTTTCCATCTTTAGAGGTTGCAGTCAAATCTGTACTTCCTATTCCTGTCACTTCAAATGTTGTTTTAGTATCATCTTGGCTTACAATTTTAACAACGCTAGGATCTGAAATTGACCAAGTAACTCCTTGAGCTGCTGTTGTAGGAAGCGTAGTTGTGTAAATAGAAAATTGTTCTCCTAATTCCTTAGTAAAGTTTGATTCACTTAATGATAATGCAACTGAATTTGTTCCTTTGATATCATTATTCCAAACTCCCTTTAATGGATAGTATTGAATTGTAGCTTGTGTGTTTCCTCCAACTGAATACACTTCTATTCCTTGACTAGTACGGTTAGGGAATATTTGGGTTGTACCAGTTACCTGTCCATCATTTGCATATACTTCTACAGATGATGAATCAACAAAAATATGCAATTGAATTTTACCATCTGCGGTTTTAGTTACCTTGCCAACAGCAGGATCTTTGAATGAACTACTTGGTGCTTTTCCTGATTTTGAACGATCAATTGTTACTTCTCCAGTTTCAGTATTGTATTTTACTACTGTTTCTTGACCAGAATCTTTTCCAACACGTAATTTAAATCCAACTTCTGTTGTATTTGCATCTGGTGTAAATTCTGAAACAATTTCATACTGACTTCCTTGTATATTACTCATAATATTAGGTTGATTTGGAGAAATTGTAACATTGTTAAAAGTTGTAGGTGCTTGACGTAAGCTTTCATACTCTTTAATTGGTTGCTGTATTAAACGAATTCCATCATCTGTTTTAACTAACTTCATTTCATTCTGCAAAGTATATTGTCCATTGAATGTCTGAGTTATTTGACCAATGCTACCTGCATAACTCCAGTTATTCATCCATTGAATCATAATCCTTCTTCCGTCAGGTGTACCATTTTCGCCTGTACCATAATAAGTTTGAGCTGCATATGCATCAGGAGCAAAATTCATTACTAAATGTTCATCGCTATCAGGGACAAAGTTCCAAACACCGTCTACTTGTTTAAAGTCACCGACACGATAATATCTTCCACCTTCGCTTAATACCCATTTATACGTTCCAGTGTCTCCAACTTGTAATTTATATAGATCTGGACATTCTGTTGTAATTGTTGGTTGATTTCCTTCTGCCTTCCAAGTCTTCAAATCTTTTGATGAGAAGAATCTTAGTGGTCCACCTGCAACTACCATCATCCATTCATTAGCATCTTCACTCCAAAATATTTTAGGATCTCTAAAATCACTAGATTTTAATGGATCCATAGCATTTGTTAGAACTGGATCTCCATTGTTGTATTTAGTCCAAGTCCTTCCATTATCTTTGCTATAGGCAATAGATTGTTGTTGTGTTCCAGCAACATTATTATCTTCAGTGTAAACTGCAACTAATCCTCCACCTTCAATTCCATCAAAGAAACCACTTGTATTATCTTTATCTACAACTGCAGATCCAGAGAAAATATATCTCTGTCCATCACCTGGGTTGACATCGCCTGGTGCTATTGCAATACCAAGATCTTTCCAATGAATTAAATCTGTACTAACTGCTTGTGCCCAATGCATTGGTCCCCATGAAACTCCATCCGGATAATATTGATAAAATAAATGCCACTCTCCATTAAAGTAAACCATACCATTAGGATCATTTCCCCAACCACTAGGAACAGAGTAATGATATTGTTCACGATAATCTTCTAAATGGCTGGTTGACACTCCTGCATTAATATCTCCGTCGCCGCTATTATTACTGCCTCCACCATTATTACCACTACTTCCATTATTGCTACTGGCACTACTATTATGATTGCTACTACTTGAACTATTTTGTTGACTAGCCGTTGATGTACTTGATCCATTGTTATTTTTGTCTAAATTATTTGTATTAGTAACTCCAACTCCATTTGGGTTAAATGCTTTAGATACTGGTGGCATATCTTTTCCTACAGCTTCCCCAGTTAGCGCAAATGCATAGGTCTTCCCACTTATTATTACATTTCCTACTTTCATAGCTCCTGATGCAACATCTAAGTAATAAATCTTATCATCTACTTTAACTACACCAGTTTGCATTGCTCCTGATGCTGCTGCAAAATACCATGTACCATTATCATTAATCCAGCCTGTTTTCATTGCTCCTGATGGTTGCATATAATACCAAGTCCCGCTATCATTAACCCAGCCTGTCTTCATTGCTCCTGATGGTTGCATATAATACCATGTACCACCATCATTAGTCCAGCCCGTTTTCATTGCTCCTGATGGTTGCATATAATACCACGTACCGCCATCATTAACCCAACCTGTTTTCATCTCCCCTGAATTATCTAAATAATACCACGTACCATTATCATTAACCCATCCAGTTTTTCTTTCTCCTGAATCACCTATATAGTACCAATTGCTTCCACTTTCTTGCCATGCTGCCAACGCTCGTATGGAAGGTAATGTTGCTATTGTTGTAGTCGCTACTGTAATTGCCAATAATTTTAACTTTAACTTTTTCATTATATTTGTCCCCTTCTTTCTATAGTAATATTAAATATAAATTATTTATAAATTTTATATTAATTTAATATTGGATTTCATCTTTTGTAAACGCTTACTAGGATGATATACATATTCATTTTCTATTTTCATTAACAACATAGACTACTCCAATATTAGAAAGTGAATCTATATATTTTAAGTAGTCCATGTTGCCTGTATAAATTTTAATGTGTAATTGTTTCCTTAAAATAAGATTAAAAGTTTAATATTATTGCAATATTCCAGAAGCTACTCCTAAAATTCCAATTGCAAATAATCCAAATATGATTAATAATGGATTAACTTTTTTCTTTAATAGATACATACACAAAAATGTTAATAGAAGCGGAACTAATCCTGGCATTAAGCTGTCTAATACACTTTGAATAGTTGTAGTAACCTCTTTTCCATCACTTTGTGTATATTTAGAAAGTACAAATGGTATATTAATAGTTGTCCATTTTGAAACAAGACCACCTATAACGAGTAATCCAAGCACTGATGATCCTTCTGTAAGGAATCTAAGTTTGTTTCCACCCATATCAGCAACTAATTGAGTTCCTTTTTCATATCCATAGGATATTCCATACCAGTTTACTGCAAGTCTTATTGCATTAAATCCCAAGAAGAAAATTAATGGTCCAATAATGCTTCCAGTAAGTGCAAGTCCAGCACCTAATGCTGCAAGTACAGGTCTTAAAGTTCCCCAGAATATTGGATCTCCAACTCCCGCAAGAGGTCCCATAAGTCCTATCTTCACACCACTAATTGATGCTTCGTCGATGTCAGCTCCATTTGCTTTTTGTTCTTCCATGGCTGCTGTTATTCCCATAATTGGTGTTGCCATAAATGGTTGTGTATTAAAGAATTCTAAGTGTCTCTTAAGTGCCGCACTTAATTCATCGCCTTTATATAATTTCTTTAAGGCTGGTATTAATGTTACACAAAACCCTATTGCTTGCATTCTTTCAAAATTGAATGATCCTAATAGGAAATTTGAACGAATAAACATTTTTACTATATCGCTTTTATTTAATTTCTTTTCACTCATTACTTTATCCCCTTTCTGTAACTACATTAAGTCTGAATCATCAATATCATCAACACCGCCAGCAACTGCTACTTTTCCTTGGTTAGCTATTGATTTAATGTGGAATATTGCAGCAATTAAACCTACAGCACCGAAACCAATTAAGTTGAAATTTGTAAATGCTGCTAGTAAGAATCCGATAAAGAAGAATGGCAATAATGATTTAGTATTCATCATATTCATTACCATTGCATACCCAACAACTACTATAAACCCTCCAGATACTTGAAGACCCCTTGTAATAACTGGTGGAATAGCTGCAAGCATTGCATTTACAGCGTCTGTACCTGCAAGTACACCTACGATTGCAGCTGGAACAGCTACACGTATTCCTTGAAGTGATAAACCTAAGATATGACACATTTCTATTCCTCTTGTGTTACCAGTTTCAGCATATTTATCTGCCAAGTGCTGAAAAAATACTGTTATTGTTCTTACAAAGATAGTAAGTACTTGTCCTGCTGCTGCAATTGGAATTGCTACAGCTATACCTGCTCCAATTGATTGGTGCCCAATTATAACAAGTACTGCTGAAATTACACTTGCAAGAGCTGCGTCTGGTGCCATAGCAGCCCCAACATTCATCCAGCCAAGTGCTAACATTTCAAGTGTTCCTCCTAGTATAATTCCTGTTTGAATATCTCCTAGTACGATCCCTACTAATGTACATGCAACTAATGGTCTATGAAATTGTGCTTCATCAAGTACACTCGCCATACCAGCAATTGCTGCAACTATTACTAATAAAATTAATTGTAAAGTGTTCATTTATAATTCCTCTCTTTCTTTTTTGTAATTATATAAAAATTTAATTTTATATCTATATTAGTTTTAGTTCGTTTAATCTATCCATTAGATTTATTTTAGTATCTTTTGCTAATTTCCTTACTTCTAATTCGATACCCTTTTCATGAAGATTTTTAAATGCTTCAATATCAACATCATTCATACATAATGCATTTGTAATTTGTTTGTCACCTGCTTTAAAGCACATTCCGCCAACGTTTACAGATTTAATAGGTACTCCGCCTTCAACCATTCTTAATACATCCGTAGGATTTGTGAATAAGAATAAAGTTTTAAAGCTGTCAAATTTAGGATTATTATATGCTTCAATTGCTTTCGCTATTGGAAGTACATATGCTTTTATTCCAGGAGGTGCTACTTGAATTACTAATTGTTTTCTCAAGTCATCTGCTGCAACCTCATCACTGCAGGCAAATATTCTATTGCATCCACTCTCCTTAGTCCAAACTGTTGCTACTTGTCCATGTATTAATCTGTCATCTATTCTTACAAAACTAATTTCCATTTTCTTATCTCCTATCTTTTACTTGTTATATTTGCTTAAATAATAATATATATTTATATAATTTCTTCTTCCTCATCTACTTTGATATTTTTACATAAAACTTTTACAGCCTCTTTTCCAGAGTTTTCTGCTATTTTTAACAATTCTGTTATACTTGAAAAATCTCTGCTTCCTAGAACTTCTAAAATCATTGGTAGATTAACTCCAGTTACAATTTCCATATTTTCATGTTTCATTGCAATTATACTTGCTGCATTAAATGGACTTCCTCCAAATAGGTCTACCATAAATAGTACTCCGTCTGTTGAATCTAATTTTTCTATAAGCGTGTTATACTTTTCTACCAGTCCCTCTATACCTTCACCTGGTTTAAATGTAACGGCACCTACATTGTCCTGAATTCCAAAAATCATTTCTGCTGACTTAAGAATCTCTTCTGAAAATATACCATGGGTGCCTATAATTACTGAGATCATTATTCCATCATCCTTTCTTGCTACATATATTATTTTTATACTTATATACATAGCAATTCCTATGCCAACCAAGGGTGTAAATGAAAAAATATATCTATAACTAAGACTATTACTGCCTCTTCTCATACTTAAATATTTTTAATTACACTCTTAATTAAAGATTTACATACTTTCGATTACATTTAACACAGTTTGCTAAATAACCTAACAGAATAAACACACATTTATCTAAAAATAACTGCCACTAACACACAATCTTTTTCAGATCTATGTATTAATGGCAGTTAACTTTTAGATTTTTATTCCGTAATTCTATTAATTCAACTAGAATTTATTTAAATCTTCCCATACTAGACTAAGTTTCATCTAATAATATCAGCAATATAATATAACTCATCTTCAGTTAAATTTATTGATAATGCATTTTTAAAAATTAAACTAGCTTCCTTCAATGCTCCTATAGTTTTTTTATCAATGTTTATATTATCCTCATCATATATTAATCCATTATTTAGTACCATTCTTTCTAATGCGCATGCAACATGAAATATAATTCGTAATTTAACCGGGTTTTCAAAATTTACATCTAATAACCTTTCAGTAATGTTCAAAAATTCATTCAACAGGGCATAGATTTTTTGTGGATTAAGAAATGTTATAAACTCAGTAATAGTTTGTATACAAAGATTTTCAAATATTATTTGCTTATCTCCCATATTTTTCATATCTCCTATCTTTTTACCCCTGACAATACTTATTAATATATTCTCCCCTGTTCCGTCAATTAATTGTTCTATAGATATAAATGGAATTTCAAGATTAGGATTTGTAATACCTATAATAGCCAAAATATTATTTTCTTCCAATATCTTCTTAATAGACTTAGTTAAGTTCTTCAATCCAAGTGAAATAATATTAATATTCCTAGCACCAATATTATTTGTAACAGTCTCCACCAATTCCTTAAGTTTTATAGCTGCTCCTTTTCCAGTAGAGCATATAGTAACTATAACCTTATTTTTTTCTTTATTTTCTTGAATTGCTTGTTTGGTAATATTATTAGTGTATCCCCTAAAATCAGTAAGTAAATATGAATATACTGAATTTAAATCAGCATCACAAACAGAACATTTTCTAACTGCTTCTAGCACTAGCGGTGTAGAAACCATATCAATACTTTTTATATTTATACCTGTCTTTTCTGAAATAACATCAGCAAAACTATTTAAAGACCCCATATCTACTAAAAGTAGTACACCTTTTCCCTCATCCACTTGTTTAACTTTTTCTATAACAGTATCCAGAACATCTGCTGGTGATCTTTCAAGGGGCATATCTACAGCTAATATATTATCTGCTTCAAATAATTTTTTTGCTACACTAACCATACTGGTTGCAATATTAACTCCATGTGAAGCTACTACAATACCTACTCTTTCTTGACGAGAAGATTCCTGTATTGAGTTTAAAAGTAATGCTAGATACTCAATCTCTACATTAGGTATAATGATGTTGAATTTTTTTTCTATAAGTGCATGAATTTCTTTGGCAACCTCGTATTCTTTGCTTTCAATTGATATTGATAAATCGATATTTGATTCGAAAGAAACCGTATTTTTCTTAATGCGGTTAAATAATGCACTAAAGTGAAGGCTTGTCGCATAAATAAATCTTTCATTAAGTTTTTTATTTAATTTCTTTTCAGCTAATATTTTGATTTCTTCTGAAAAATCCACTATATTTTTATCAACAATCTTTAATAATCCTTCTCTACGATTTATATCATTTTTGAATCTATCATAAAACTTTTTTAAATGTATATTTATATCTGTTGTTATAAAACTTTTTATTTCTTCATCATTCATACCTTCTTCTTGAAGCATTGAAGTTTTATCCTTTATTATTCCATAGATATTAAATGGTGTTTCATAATCTTCTGTTTCTAAAAATTTTCTATTACCATCCGGCTGAATAGTAATACTGCTCGGCATCATATTCCACATAGCTGTTTTATCTTTGGTTTGATTTCCAAATGCTAATATTCCGCTTTTTATATTTGGAGGTAATGCACTTAAATTTATTTCAATGTCATTATTTGTGTTAATACAATTAAAAAATCCCTTTGCACAAACCAATTGTATATTGGATTTTAATTGTCCGACATTTCCATAGGTCGCACTACCTATCAATGCTTTTATAGCTTCTGATGAAATCTTAATAGTTTTATTTACTCTCTGAGCTTCTTTTGAAAGTAAATATTGCACTAATTCTATTTTTTCATTGATTGGTCTTTCATCAAAAGATGGAATAGCTATTGTTATGGGAATTCTTCTAATAAAAGTATTCAGTAATGTAGAATTTGGATCTTCAGTTGTTGCTCCAATTAATAACACATTTGCTTTATGCTGTCTCTCGGTCTCCCCAAGCTTGTTATAAGTTCCTGTGTCCATGAAATAAAAAACCATTTCTTGCCCTTCTGGTGGTAATCTATGTATTTCATCTAAAAATAATATACCACCATCAGCTTTTTCAACTATACCCTCCTTATCTTTCTCAGCGCCTGTAAATGCACCCTTAGCATGTCCAAATATATGTGATAAAAGAAGTTGAGGATTATTAGAATAATCAGCACAATTAAATATAATAAACGGAGGATCTTCAGATAGCTGCTTTATAGTTTTATAATATTTGTACATTATATTAGCAAACAGACTTTTACCAACACCTGTACTACCTATTATTAGAGTATGTAATCCATTAGGTGGATATAATAAGGCAGCCTTTGCTTGTTCTATTTGATTTTTTAAACTTGTGCTAAAGCCAATTAACGAGTCAAAAGATGATTTATCTTCTTTGTCATCCAAATTAATAAAATCATTAATTTCTATGCCTTCTTCAGGTTCATCGTTTAATGATACATTTAATAGTTTAATAAATTGTTCTCTATCAAAATATAAAACGGGTCTATTTTTAATTTTAATTATTTTCTTTTCCCTACAAAGAGTATTAAGTTCTCTAGAGGTATTACTCCTTAATATTCCTAAATATTCTGCAACTTGTTGAGCACTAAACCCTTTAGTTTGGAATAATTTTTCTTTAGTAAATTCTTTAGAATTTGATAATATATACTTGTAAATCTTATCAATTTGCTTCATAGCATTATTACCTTCCTTCAATCCGTAGTTTTAAATTAGTAGTTCTTATCATCGGATATCCTAGAATATAAATAAATCATTGTCCCATCTAAGTAAAAAAACTTAATATCAATCACATATTTACTAAATTACATAGCAATTAGCATGCCAAATAAGCATGTAAATAAGATATCTATACTAAATTTAAAATATAAACCATATTTACTTAGTAAAAACATTTCCTCTTTACACGCTTTTTTTTAATTTACACAATACTACTTCCTATTAACACACTTAGTCCCTATTTTTTCAGTCTCATTACACACTAAATAATTAATCAATTATATTTTTACACTTATAATACATTAGGATAACTTTTTAATTTATTCAACGTAGGCATTGATGCTATTGCTCCATAATTTGTACACGTAATTGCTCCTACCTTATTAGCAAATGAAATTATATCCTTCCATTCCTCAAACCCAACATTTTTCTTATCTTTATTGTCAGCTAATTTCTTTAATACTGCTCCAACTAGTGCATCTCCAGCTCCAGTTGAATCTATCTGTTTTACTTCAATAGATGGAATTATTTCATTTCTTCCATTAACACTTAAATATGTTCCTTTGGCTCCTAAAGTAATAGCTACAACCCTAACACCTAATTCATGCAGTTTATTAACACCTATTGTAATATCTTTTTCTTTAGTTATTAGGAATAACTCCTCATCACTTAACTTAACAAAATCACTATTACTTATAAATTTTATGCTATCTTCAATAAATGAATCTAGTTTATCTGAAGTTATTAATGCATCACGATAATTAGGGTCAAAGGTTACATAAATATTATTATCCTTTGAGTATTCAAGTAATTTAAAATAAGTATTCTTCAATTCCCCTTCTAGGAATCCTGTTGCAGATCCAAAGTGAATAATATCTGAGCTATCTATTTTTGATAAATCAATATTATCAAACGAGTACTCTCCATCACTTCCTCTTAAAAAATCAAAATTACGTTCTCCATTTGCATCAATTCCAACTAAAGCAATTGTCGTACTTCCCTTTTCCACAGCCATTTCAGTATTTATATTTAAATCTTTTAGCAGTTCAATCAAAAATTTACCAAAGAAATCATTTCCTACTTGTCCTAAAAAATAAGCATTTCCTCCTAGCTTAGAAATACAGGCTGCAACATTAGCCGGTGCTCCACCTGCTTTTTTCTCAAATTTTTCTCCATCTTTTAGACCTTTATTATCAATACAAACCATATCAATAAGCAATTCTCCAATACAATAAATGTTATTATTCATCTTAATCCTCCATATATATTTCTTGTTAATATTTAAGGTTACATAATAATATAACTTTTTTATCTTTATTTTACATCAGCAATTTAGCTTACTTTAAAAATTCCATACTCCACTATACATTTAAAAGTGTCCAAATTATGATATCTAATTTAGCCACTTTTTAAATGAAATAAAATATTATTTTAAAACAATATCATGTTTTTCAATGTTTATTGTAGCCTTCCCTTTTGCATTAAACGAAATGCCTGTCGCATCTAGCATAGTATAGTAAGTAGAAGTCATAACTTGTTCACCATCATTTACGAACATCTCAATAGAATATTTATCTATTATTAGTCTTAACTTAATATTTCCGTTTTTGTTTCTTACATTCATTTCTCTCTTATGTAACGAATCACCAAGCTTTGCCGAATAACTTCTATCAAACGAAATTAGGTTTTTTCTTGGATCAAAAGTAATTAATGTTACATAGTCCTCATTCTTAGCCATGTTAATTGTAAACTCTTCACAGTTTTCACCGTTAATTTCAATGGACATATCTAATTCTCTTCCTGATATACCCGGTAATTCCATACTATCACTAACTGATATATTCTCATATTTAACAGTATTTTTATAATAATTCTTAATTTCCCTAATTGGATTTTGAATTAAATGCCCATCTTTTACTGTAAGTTCTCTAGGAATACTCATCATGCCACACCATTTAAAATCTTCAGGAACAATATTATTTTCCCAAGATTGCATCCATCCAATCATAATGCGCCTTCCATCCTCAGCTTCTAGGGTTTGAGGTGCATAAAAATCTAAACCATAGTCTATAACACCATAGTCTTGTCTATTGAATTTATGATTTTCTTTATCATATTCTCCAATTAAATATACTGTATTGTGCCCATTGTGAAATTTTAGTCCTTCTGCCTTTACCTCTTGCGGTGAAATAATCATAATATCACTACCATCAAGTTTGAAGAAATCTGGACATTCCCACATACGTCCTAGCTTATTCTCACTTCTGTCAAGAACATTAACAAGATTCCATCCGTGTAAATCTTGTGATTTATATAAAAGAATTTGTCCACTCCCATCAGCATGTCTACTACCAACTACAGCGTAGAAATCATTTCCGTCTTTCCATATCTTAGGATCTCTAAAATCCTCGAGATTGCTATCTTCTGGTAATGAGTAACTTGTAATAACAGGATTGCACTCTAATTTTTCATAGTCTATTCCATCTCCAATTGCTATGCATTGAGTTTGTCTAATTAGATGTGATCCATCTTCTTGTATTTTATCAATTACACCAGTATACATAAGTACATGTTTGCCATCGAATTCTATAGCACTTCCTGAAAAACAACCTTCTAGGTCATATTCTTCATCAGGTGCAAGAGCTACAGGCAACTGTTCCCATTTTATAAAATCTTTTGTTTTGTTATGCCCCCAATGCATCGGCCCCCATTTCGTATTATATGGATGATATTGATAAAATAAATGATATTCTCCTAAAAATTTTGAAAAGCCATTAGGATCATTAATCCAGCCTACTGGGGCAGATAAATGAAATAAAGGTTTTTGCTCTACTGGAATATTGTTCATAGATTCTTCTTCAAAGACTCTTGCTTTATTTAAAATTTCGCTATTACCTTTTATTATATTGCTCATAACAATTTCCTTTCATATTATAATAAATATTTCATAAGTTAATTTATACTAAACTCATAAGTTTTTAAGTCAGCTTTTAATACTGCAACATGTTCCCCGCATTTTCTAGTAATTACAAGCTCACTTCCATTAACTTCTGTAATGCATTCTCCATCTAATCCAAAAGCAGGATTAGTATTTCTAAATTTCATTAAATCTCTAATGTCATTTACTATTTTTCTATTTT
>JAJXWH010000004.1 GCA_021781745.1 Bacillota bacterium
TTGGGAATTGCTCAATAAATTTATGTAAAACAGATAAATTTTTAATACAAAAATTCAATAAACTCAAATCCTATGTGACTTTTTACAATAATAACCATAGAATTTGAGTTCATGAATAATTCGGGATTATAGTAACGGAGGACTATTGCATGATTTTAGATTTAAACCTTTATAAAGTATTTTATACAGTAGCAAAATATAAAAATATATCCCGTGCATCAGAAATTCTTTTTGTTTCTCAGCCAGCTGTAAGTAAATCAATTAAAACTTTAGAAAAAAATCTTGGAATAAAACTCTTTTTACGAAGTTCAAAGGGAGTTACACTAACTTCTGAAGGCGCAGTATTATACAATCACATTGAGAATGGTTTTGAAGAAATTCTTTTAGGTGAGAGATTGGTTGAAAAATTAAAAAACAAAGATATGGGAACTATAAATATTGGAGTAAGTACTGCTATAGGGAAAAATTATCTTGTTCCTAAACTTGAGAAATTTATACAACTATACCCTAACTTTAAAATTAATATATTAAATAGGCCTACCATAGATACTGTGCAATTAGTCGAAGAAGATAAATTAGATTTAGCTATTGTTGGGGCTCCTAATAGTGATGATAATCTTCAATTCGTAAAATTATCGATAATTCATGATATATTTGTAGCTAGTCCTAGTTATTTAGATAAATTAGCTTACACATCCTTAGAAGATTTGTTTAATCGAGGATCTTTTATGCTTCTCGAAAATCCTAATGTAACTAGAAGTCATATAGATAATTATTTTATTAGTCAAAATTTAAAGGTAATAACTGATATCGAAGCTAGTAATATGGATTTTTTAATTGAATGCGCCAAAATAGGGCTTGGGATTACTTCTGTAATAAAAGAATTTATTTTAGATGACATAAATAACGAGAGATTAATAGATATTGCTTTAGATACACCTATTCCTCAGCGTCATATTGGTGTAATATATAAAAATCCATCTAACCTTTCGATAGCCTCTAAAACCCTAATAGAATTCTTAAAAAATTATATTAATTAAATATGCACATTTTAATAAAAAGACACCAAACAATATATACCTATAAAGTTTGGTGTTATAAATAATTTATTAATTTATATATACCAATAGCACTGCGGTAGCTCTTATTAAGTATTTCTTAATAAGGGAAGTATGGATAAGGCATTGGGGCAATGTACGGATATGGTAGTAAAGATAACGCAGCTAAAGTAGCAAGAGGAAAAGCTTGACGTCTAAAACGTCTATATCTGATTCCAGGTCTATGATACCAACCATATTGACGTTGTTGATCATATTGGTTATCGTCATTACTATCCATAACATTTTCACCAACTAATACAATAATACGATCAGGATCTACGCTTTCAATAATTCCATCAATAGTCCTTCCATCAGTAAATGTTAATGCAGTGTGATAGAATAAGCACTTTTTGCACTTATTATGAATATATTGATAGTCTCTGTAATTATTTTCTTTTTCTAATTCCATTTTTTAAACATCTCCTTTCGAAAACATCATATTCAGTTTTTAGGAAAATCGTTCCATATTATAAAGGAAATGTTCAGAAAAATTATGCTCCTATGTTATAAGAACGCTTTCTTATGACATAAATTCTGAATGTACTTTTTTAAGTAATTCTGGAATTTGTAAAGATTGAGGACAATGTTGCATACAAAGACCGCAAGAAACACATTGGTCAGCTCCAGAACCTGCTGGCACTAAATTGCCTTGATATTGTCCTTTATCTACCCAATGAGATTTCATAAGTTGATGATTGTTATAAAGCTTAAATATCTCCGGAATTGTTACGCCCTTTGGACATGGCACGCAATATCTGCAACCTGTGCAGCCAATACTCTTCTTTGCTTCATAAGCTTCACGAATTGTTTTAATTAAATTTAAATCTTCATCAGACATAACATTGGGAGATGCTTGATTAAATATTTTTAAATTATCCTTTAATTGTTGAAGAGTACTTGTTCCGCTTAAAACTAAAGAAATTTCAGGCATGTTATATAACCACCTAAAACACCATTCTACTAAAGTACGCTTTTCTGGATATTTATTAATGATATGATGAACTTCTTCTGGTACTGTATTTAGTATATAGCCTCCCCTTAGAGGTTCCATAATAACTACACCCATGCCTTTATCATCTGCATATTTTAAACCTTCAACACCAACTTGTTGTGTTTCATCTAGTATGTTAAGCTGAATTTGAGTCATTTCCCAATCAAATGAATCTACGATTTCCTTAAATGCACTTAGGGTATTATGAATAGAAAAACCTTTATGAGTTATTTTTCCTTTTTGAATCATTTTATCTAAAAAAGTAAGACCTTCAAATTTCTTTACTTTCTCCTAATTTTCGTGATTCATATTATGCAAAAGATATACATCGATATGATCAGTTCCTAGTCTTATTAATTGTTCATCTAAATATTTTTCAAAATCTTCATGTTTAGTAATATTCCAAATAGGGCTTTTAGTAGCTAAATAAGTTTTATCTCTATAACCATCTTTTAGTGCCTTTCCCATTGTTACTTCACTGCCTTTATAGATATAGGCAGTATCTAGGTAATTTACGCCGTTATCAAGGGCATAACGTACCATTTCAATAGCTTCTTTTTCATCAGATGGAAATCTCATGCATCCGAGTCCAAACCTAGATACTTTCATTCCTGTTTTTCCATATTGGGTATATTCCATATAACTTCACACCTTTCTAAAATTAGATAATTTTAGTATACAACTTAGAGTGTAATCTAAGTCAATAGATTTGTTTATCTCTCTTCCTAATAATTTTCTCATTTTTAAAATAATCTTTAATACTTCTCCTAACTAAAATATATTTTTTCATATAATTTATAAATATGGTAAATAAATGATTCTTAGTAATATTTATTAGGAGCTTCTATACTGAAGAAATCTAAATCTGTTTTCTCATATATTTGTCTTATATCATCTAATATCCATCTCTTATCTTTTTTTATAAATTTCCAATATTCTTCGAAGTGAACAGATATAGAATCGTCTCCTTTTATCACCTCATTAGTTTCCTCATTTATTGTATAGTCTTTGGCTTTTGCTTTTATATGAACCCATATGCAGTCTTTACTAATTCCTTCTTTATCTTGCAATCCAATAGGATTTGCCTCTAATAAAGCTATCTTTTTAATAATATTTTTTTCTTTCATTAACTTCATTGCATCAGTTTGTAATTTAAGTCTCTCATACATGTAATCACTCATGAACTCTTTTGCAAAGTCCTGATTTCTTTCTCTCCATGCAATTTGTATCATATAAAAAGTTTCTTCTATATCCTTCTTTATATTGTTAAGATTCCAAGTAGAATCATGCTTGGACAAATTTTTTATTGAAGAATATTTCGTATTTCCTATGTAGAATTTAAAATATGTGTGATAATTAATAATTATGAAAAAAGCAATACTTAATTTAATAATAAAATAAGTCTAACCATGTGACATAAATTATCACATGGTTAGATAATATTTCTTTTATTTTCAGTTTTATTTATAGACTTATTCAGTAGGTTTAGTCACATGAACTACGCCATGAGGATGCTGAGGTGGTGCATAGATAGAGTATACTTTTAGCGGCTTATTGCCTGTGTTTATAATATTATGCCAGGTACCAGCAGGTATCATGATTGCAAAGCCACCACGTGCTTTTGCTTGAAAATCTAAATTGTCTTTACTTAATCCCATTTTAACAATTGCTTGCCCGTCTTCAATGCGAATGAACTGATCGGTATCTGGATGAATTTCTAAACCTATGTCATCACCTACTTTGATACTCATCAAAGTAACTTGAAGATGTTCTCCAGTCCATAAACCAGTACGGAAATTATTGTTTTGTTCGGTAGCTTTCTCAATATTAATTACTAAAGGCCGTGGACCGTAATCCTGTAAAACCATTTGATTATTGCTCGTAGCTGATTGTGAGTAATCAGCTCTTAAGCATTGTTCCGGTTCATCAAAAAGCTCAGTATAAGGGACATATCTAAAATTAGAACACGGATAAGTCCAATTCTCATTGCATGTGTCATATGGATCATAACTTAATGTATCATTAGAATAGTTATCCCCTTGATTCATGCTATAATTATACATATTTTATCTTCCTTGCTAAAGTATTTTGGAATTATAATATGTTTTAATCTTTCAAAATGTGCTGTATTAGTTGTAGCTAATTCATATTTTCAATAATACTTCTAGGTCATAAAGTCATTATGAACGGCACTTATTTTCTAAAAATTCCGTATCTTCATATAATATAGAAAGAAATTGTTTTATACTGTTATCCTCCAAGCTAAAACATACATCTTCTTATGATAAAAAAAAATTACTAATTTATTTAACAAAAGCAGTAATACCATTATTGCATTAGTTAAAATGACCACTCTCCTACAACACGAGCATTTTCGCCTGGTGGCATGGCATTAAAACTAGCATGTATACGAACTATTTCTTTTTCTGCAGAATCAATATCTTATACATTAATGTTTGTATCATTTTTCCGTTTCTGATTCCCATTCATTCTCTTTTTACTCTTTATAACAATTGGAATATTGCTTTGAGGAATATTTTTAGCTTTTACGTTGCTAATATTATCATTTTCAATGCTTTTTATATTATAGTCACTAGAGGTTTTTGTTGCATTATTGCTTACTTTATTATCAGATGGTTTAGATTCATTATAAAAATCTTCTTTTAAAATCTCATCCTTTATTTTTATTTTATCTTTTTCTTCAATATACATATTTCTTTCCTTCACTTTGATATTTTGATGTTTAGCAAAATTTTTAACTCTATAAATATTGCCTTCGGTAATTTTAAGCCTCTCTAAATCTATAAACACATTTATTGCTAATTTAATTTGCTCAACATCTCTATTAAACTCTATAGCTAGAGTTTCAATTGTATATGGAATATTCAAAGTTTTTGTTATTATTGTTTAATAAAATATGCTATTTCTTTAATTTTTTTCTAATCTTTACCTATGCTTTGAAGTAATTGTATAATATTAACTATACTTAAGCATAGAAAACAAAGAAATTATATAAATGTTTGCGAAGTGGACATTTATATAATTTCGGTTGTTCTTATATTCTTAAGTTTAGTGAAATTATTTAAATACATCTTGGCTATTAACATTTCCTTGAAGTAAGTTTGTATCTTTTAGCCATTTGATATTTTGATTCCAGTTTTCAGCATCTTGACTTAAGAATTTGCCGTTTTCATTTTCCATAAGAGGAAGTAATATTTGTAAACTCTTTTTCTCTGTTTCCGGATCGAGTGGGAAGTTTTCATTTTGAGCCTTCAATACTAAATCTAGCGCTTTATCTGGATTGCTCTTAGTATATTCAAATCCTTTCTTAACAGCTCCTAGAAAAGCTTGGATTGTGTCGTTATTGTTTTTTATTTCATCATCACTTGCAATAAATGATAATTCATAATTGTTTGGCATTCCATAATCTACAGGTGCAAAAGTATCTAATTGAATACCTTGTTTTTCTAAAAGTATTTTTTCATGATTAATATATCCACCTATAATTGCATCAACTTTCTTTGATTCAATACCTGGCATTAAATCATAACCTACATCAACAAATTCAACCTTTGACGGGTCCCCTCCAGCTTGTTTAACCATAGTTTTAACTGTTTCCTTATCAATATCAAAGGATGGATATCCAACCTTTTTTCCTTCTAAATCTTTTAAAGTTTTAACTCCTGCATCTTTACGAACCATAAGTTGATTTAATGAGCTTCTAACTATTGCTCCAACTGACTTAACAGGAATATTTTCGCTTCTAGCTAAAATAATTTGTTTTGGATAGCTTATTGCTATGTCTGCTTTTTTAGCTGCTACTAATTTAATTCCATCATCTGTATCAGCAGGTGTGATTAAGTTAACTTTAAGTCCTGCTTCTTTAAAGTATCCTTGATCCTCTGCAGCATATAAGAATGAATGAACTGCATTTGGATACCAATCTAATAGAACATTAACTTCCTTTAATTCTTTAGTTGAGCTTTTATCCTCTTTGGTAGTAGCGTTATTAGAACATCCACTAAAAATTGAACTAAGTATCATAACAAATGCTAAAATAATGCTAAATTTTTTTAATTTCATTATTATCCCCCTTTAAATTTCTTCTGTATTTTAATAAAATCTTTTCCAGCAAAAATCCTATTGAGAATAGGACTAATCCTAAAAATGATAGAACTAACACTCCTGCAAAAACTGAATCTGACTGCAGCATGCCTGATGCCCTTTTTACATATATACCGAGTCCACTCTCAGCACCTAGCCACTCTCCAATTGTAGCTCCCGCAATGCTATATGTAGCAGCAATTTTAAAGCTACTTAAAAAATTAGGAAGTACAGAATTCATGTGAAGTTTAAAAAATATCTGAAGTTTATTTCCTCCTAAAGCTTTTAATACATCTTCTAAATCTTTGTCCACACCATTTAATCCGTCTAACGTACTTATAACGATTGGAAAAAAGCAAAATAATATTACTACAGCCACTTTAGACCAAATTGTATATCCAAACCACATAACCATAATTGGAGATAAAGCTATGGTTGGGATTGTTTGCGAAAATATTATAATTGGATATAAAGTTTTTCCTACATTTCTCCAAAGATATATAGAAAGTGCACATGATATCCCAACTATAACTGATATACTAAGACCTAGAATTGCTTCACCTAAAGTTACAATTGAATGTTTATACAATAATTCCTTTTGAATCCATAGAGCCTTAAGAATTTCTGAAAATTTAGGTATAATATAATTTGGCACATTAAAAAATGGTATTAAAAATTCCCAAGCTAAAAGAATCAAAATTAAAAATGATAAAGGGAATATATAGTCTTTTAACTTTTTCATTAATTAACATCCCTCCTTATTTTCATCTAACTCATCAAGAATATTTAAAATGACTCTTTTTAGCCCAATAAATTCACTAGAAAGTGTAGTTTCATAATTCCTTGGTCTTTTTATATCAATCTCTATGGATTTTAAATTCTTATAGGGAAGCTCAGTGCAAATAAGTATTCTATCAGATAGTAATAAAGCCTCATCAATATCATGAGTTATCATAAATACAGTGTTTTTCTCTTTTTGACAAAGATCTAATAACCATGCCTGCATTTTTCTTCTTGTCAATGCATCTAAGGAAGAAAAAGGTTCATCTAATAAAAGTAATGAGGGATTATTTACAATAGCTCTTAAAAACGATGCTCTCTGCCTCATACCTCCTGACAATTCATGTGGGAAGAATTTTTCAGTACCTTTAAGTCCAAAACTTTCAAAATATTCTGACGCTTTTATTCTAGCATTTTTCTTGCTATAACCATTTAATTCTAAACCAACACAGGTATTATCAAGGATATTTCTCCAAGGCATTAAGGAATCTCTTTGAGGCATATACCCAATTATATTTTTATTACCTTCGTTATAGATATCAATCTTTCCCTTTTGTGGTTCTAATAGCCCTAAAATCAATCTAAAAAGTGTGCTTTTACCTGTACCGCTTGGCGCAATAATTGTGACAAATTCATTTTTATCTATGCTAAATGATAAGTCATCAATTATGAGTTTATTTGCATCTTTATATTTAAACGATAAATTGTTAATTTCTAATGCATTCATCTGAATACCCAACCTTCTTCTTTATAGCTTCCATTTAAAAATAAGCATCAATTAATTTTAAAAAAAAAAAACTCTTTTCAAACAGTACTAAGAATACCATAGAAAAGAGTTAATAATCAATTAATTATAAATTTGCATAACTATCAAATCTACATTATCATACAACTTCCCTTCGCTGGCATTATCCAGAGCAGGTTCAAAGGGTCTGAAAAATTCATCTCAGCCAAAATGGCTCCCCTAGTACTCGTCTAAATTTTATAACTTAAATTTAACAATGTCAATGATAAGTTTTAATTAAGTCGTCAAATATTAGATAAGGTTATTATTTACTTGTTTTTGGAAAAGTAGGCCACATCTTTTTTCCCCAATCATTTATAATAGCTAATGCCGGCAGTAAATCACGGCATTCATCAGTTAAAGAGTATTCTACATGTGGTGGAATTTTATTAAATTCTACTCTCTTTACAAGTCCATGTTCTTCTAATGCTTGCAAAGAACGAGTTAGCATAATATTAGTTATTCCTGGTATATTCCGTTTAAGCTCATTATATCTAATGTTTTTTGCAACTGATATTTCCCATATAATAGGAAGCCTCCATTTACCACCAATTATTTCAAGGGCATGAAGAACAGGGCATGCTTCAGAATAACTTATAGGCACTTTCTTTGGTTTTTCTTTCATAAGTATAACTCCCACTCTAAGGCACAAAAATGTGCGTACTTGATATATTGTTTCTTAATAAAATATAATAATAACATACCAGACAAGGGGTCAATTGTAAATAAAATAACGTAATGGGAGCGTGAAATTTTAGATGAAATTATTTTCAAAATTTAATATTAAAGATGTTATAATAAAGAATCGTATATGTATTCCACCAATGGTTATTGCATTAGCAAATGATGGATATGTAACTACAGAAAATATTGAACGCTATAAAGAGTTAGCTAAAGGAGGACCAGGTCTTATAATACAGGAAGCTACATGTATTAGTCCTGATGGTAGATTATCAGAAAAACAAATTGGCATATGGAATGATGATCAAATTGAAGGTTTAAAAAGTATAGTTGATGCAGTTCACTCAGAAGATAGTAAAATATTTATTCAAATTCATCATGCGGGTGTTACTGGAATATCCGAAAATCCACTATGTCCAAGTGCCTATGAATATAAAGGATTTAACAAAACTGTTATTGGACGAGAAATGACTATGGATGATATAAAAAATGTGCAAAATGAATATATTGAAGCTGCAAGAAGAGCTTATGAAGCTGGATATGATGGTATTGAACTACACGGATGCCATGGGTATTTAATAAGCCAATTTTTAAATAAAAAAGTTAATAAAAGAACTGATGGATATGGTGAAACTCCTGAAAAATTTGTAATTGAAATTTTAGATGGTATAAGAAAAATAACACCAAAGGAATTTGTTGTAGGAATCCGTTTAGGAGGATTTGAGCCAACAATTGATGATGGAATACATTATGCTAAAATATTAGCTGAAAAAGGTATGGATTTTCTTGATGTTTCTTATGGATTTTTTAGTGAACAAGAAATAAATGTTAGTGAAGCTTACAAATACTCTAATGCAGTTTATGCAGCTGAAAAAATTAAGGAAGTTGTCTCTATTCCTGTGTTTGCAGTTAATGGAATTAACTCTGCTAAAATCGCAGAAGAAATATTAAATAACACTAATGTTGATCTTGCGGATATAGGCAAGGGAATTCTTATAAATCCTAATTGGGCAAACTATGCAAGAGATGGTAAAGATACTGGTAAATGTTTAAATTGTGCAAAATGTATGTGGTTTGGTCAATCTGAAACTTGTCCAGGTAAAGTTTTATTTGATAGAAATAACGGATAAAAGAGGATAAAAATAAAGCCTGTATCTTTGAATTAATAAAAAAGATATAGGCTTTATTATATTTATTAAACTGCGTCAAAGAAACTCATTTGGTCACTTTCTGGAAGGCCTCTTAAACAATCAAATTTTCTGAGCAGGTCTATAGCTGCATTTCCAATCTTAGAACGCTTTTTTACGTCCTCTACTGAGTTAAATGGCTTTTCTTTAGCAGCATTAGTTATTCCTTCAGCAGCCACGGTTCCCATTCCTGATATGCTGTTTATAGATGGTCTTATGCCTTCTTCTTCTACTTGAAATTTTGTAGCATCAGATTTATATAAATCAATTGGCAGGAATTTAATACCTCTTTCATACATTTCTAAAACAATCTCTAAGTCATCATACATATCCTTATCCTTTGGACCTGCGTCATTTCCAAGAGCTTGAATTTCCTGCATTTTTGCTTTGACCTTTTCTTTACCAAAGATCATGCTTTCTGCATCAAAAGCCTTAGCTCTTATACTGAAATAAGTTGCATAGTAAGCTGTAGGTATATGCACCTTAAACCAAGCTATTCTAAAAGCCATCATTACATAGGCAGCAGCATGGGCTTTAGGGAACATATATTTTATCTTTTTACAAGAATCTATATACCATTCTGGTACATCGTTCTCTCTCATTAACGCTTCATATTCTGGCCATTTAGGTTCTTTTAAGGCTTTTCCTTTACGAACTGTTTCCATTATCTTAAAGGCAGTATTAGGCGGAAGACCTTTTCTAATTAAATATACCATAATGTCATCTCTCGTACACACAGCATCACTTATGCTGGTAATTACGCCATTATCTATTAAGTCCTTAGCATTTCCAAGCCATACATCTGTACCATGAGAAAGACCTGATATACATAATAAATCAGAGAAAGTTTTTGGCTTTGTATCAACAAGCATTCCTCGAACGAATTTAGTACCAAACTCAGGAACACCAAAAGTTCCTACTTCTGAATTTATCTGTTGCGGAGTTACCCCTAAAGCTTCTGTAGAAGAGAATAAAGACATAGTTGCCTTGTCATCCATAGGAATATCTTTTGGGTCAACACCAGTTAGATCTTGAAGCATTCTTATAACAGTCGGATCATCGTGCCCTAGTATATCAAGCTTCAAAAGGTTCTGGTCAATTGAATGATAATCAAAATGCGTTGTTATAATATCTGAATTTGGATCATCAGCAGGATGCTGCACAGGACAGAATTCAAAGATTTCACGTCCTTTAGGTACAACTATTATACCTCCAGGATGCTGTCCTGTAGTTCTTTTAATACCAGTACATCCAATAGAAATTCTCATTGTTTCAGCTTTATTTATTGGAATATTTTTTTCTTCATAATATTTTTTAACATAACCAAAAGCTGTTTTTTCAGCTATAGTACCAATAGTACCAGCTTTAAAGGTTGTGCCCTTGCCAAAGATAACTTCAGTATACTTATGAGCTTTTGCTTGGTATTCTCCTGAGAAGTTTAAGTCTATATCTGGTTCCTTATCTCCATTAAAGCCTAAGAAGGTTTCAAATGGTATATCTATCCCATCCTTATATAGGTTTGATCCACAAACAGGACATTCTTTATCTGGTAAGTCAAAGCCATTTAAGACACCGTAATCAGTAAAATCAGAATATTTACATTTAGGGCATCTGTAATGCGGTGGAAGTGCATTAACTTCTGTTATACCTGTCATGTTTGCAACGAAAGAAGAACCAACAGATCCTCTGGAACCAACTAAATATCCATCTTCATTTGATTTCCACACCAGCTTTTGGGCTATAATATACATTACTGAAAATCCATTTTTTATGATAGAATCAAGTTCTTTGTCGAGTCTCGCCTGAACTATTTCTGGAAGTGGATCTCCATACAGTTCATGAGCCTTTCCAAAAGCAATATCTTTTATTGTTTGCTCACAGCCTTCTATATGAGGTGGACATTTTTCTGGAGAAATTGGGCTGATCTGCTCACACATATCTGCGATTTTATTAGTATTTGTAACTACAACCTCATATGCCTTTGTTCTACCTAAATAAGAGAATTCTTCAAGCATCTCGTCAGTAGTTCTTAAATATAATGGAGCTTGTAAATCTGCATCCTTAAAGCCTTGCCCTGCTTCTAATATACGTCTATATATTTCATCTTCTGGGTCTAGGAAATGAACATCTCCTGTAGCTACTACAGGTTTACCTAACTTATCTGCTAGAGCTATAATTTTTTTATTAATTTCTTTTAAATACTCTTTATTTGGCACCTGTTCCTGTCTTACTAAATAGTCATTATTGCCTAAAGGCTGAATTTCTAAATAATCATAGAAGTTTGCAATTTCTTCAATTTGTTCTTGAGTTTTTCCAAGAAGTATTGATTGGAATAGCTCACCTTCACTGCAGGCACTACCTATTATTAATCCTTCAGAATATTTTTTAAACATGCTCTTTAATATACGCGGCTTTTTATAAAAATAATCTAAATGAGAATATGATACAAGTTTATATAAGTTCTTCAAGCCCACGTAATTTTTTGCAAGAATTATAGTATGATAAGTTTTAACTTTTTTATATGCAACTTTTTGAGCTTCTTCATCAGCAGCATATATATCAATATCTTCGACAGTTTGTGCTCCTCTTTCCTTTAGTATTTCAAGCATTATGTTAAACACTTTGACAGTTGTATCAACATCATCTAAGGCCCTATGAGCAACTTCAACCTTTATGCCAAGATTTTTAGCAATTCTTCCCAATTTATAGGATTTATAATCTGGGAAGACATCCTGCGCGAGTCCTAAAGTATCTATATAAGTAAAATCAAAGTCATGGCCTAAAACTTTTGCATTATGTTTTAAGAAGCCAATATCAAATTCAGCATTATGCGCTACTAAAACACTACCTTCAATAAATTGTAGCAGTTTAGGAAATACCTTATCTATAGTTTCTGCATCTCTTACCATATCATCAGTTATTTTAGTAACTTCTACAACTCTCATAGGAATTGACTTTTGAGGATTTACAAAAGTGCTGAATCTATCTATTACCTTCCCGTCTTCGACTTTCATTACTCCTATTTCAGTTATTTTTTCTGTTTCCGGTGAAAAGCCTGTAGTTTCTAAATCAAGAACACAATATGTTGTATTAATACTTTGGCCTTTAACATTTTTTACAGATGACTTTTTATCAGGTGCTAAGTAAGCTTCTACTCCATATATAATTTTCATATCAGCGTTATCTCTTCCAAGAAGTTTATGTGCTTCTGGAAAAGACTGAACTACTCCATGGTCAGTTATAGCAATAGATTTCATTCCCCAGCTCATAGCTCTTTTGATTAAATCAGTTGCACTTGACATAGCATCCATTTGGCTCATTTGTGTATGCATATGAAGTTCAACTCTCTTCACCTCTGCAGTATCCATTCTCTTTACTTTCTTTATTCCATTTGTTTCAACAACAGTATTAGCAATAAGTTCAACTTCGTGAGAAAAATTGCTATAGCCTGCATTTCCGGCAAGTCTAACGCCTTTAGCTTTTTTAAGCTTAGAAAACACTTCATCATACTCGTTAGGCTTAGCGAATATCTTACAGGTCATTGAGTTTGATCCATCATATAAGTCAAAGGAGATTAACATTTTTCCACTTCTTAATTCCTTTGCTTCCAAATTAGATATTTCTCCCTCTAAAGCTATTCTGCCTTCATTTGGTGTTATGTCATTTATTTTAATTACAGGTTCCTTAATATTAGAATTTCTACCTAAAATTAAGAATGGATTACTTGATTTTTTACCATCACCTTCTGTTTTTACATCTGGTTTGCTTTCTTCAACCTTTTTAGGTTCTTCAAGAGGAGCATTGTTTTGAGTGGCTTTAATTTCCTTAAGAACCTTCATTTCACTAGCACGTTTATCTTCTTCAATTTTTACCAATTCTTCATTATCAATTTTATCAATAAAATTAATATTATAATTCTTGTCATACAAGGTTTTTATGACTTTATTAATTTTTTTATCATACTCCATAGTTTTCAAAAAACCTGATACTGGAATTTTAAAATTAAAGTTTATGCTGTTTCCAACTACTTCATATGAACTATTATTTACAGCTGCCTTTAATGCAGGATATTTGTTAGCCATAGATAATATAATGTTATTTAATTCTTCATGAAAAGGCTTTATATTTACTTCCTCAGTGTATTTAACAGTGATTTTAGAATCATTTAAGTCAAATTTTTCTTTAACAAAGTTATTAAAGTTCTCTATTTCTATTATATCAATATAATTTTCAGAACTTATTTCCATTTCAAGGACTTTAGTTCTTTTACGCAAAGTTACGGATTCTATAATTGCAGTATTTATGTTTCCACTAGATTCATAATCACTAAAAGCTTCATTTATTCTTTTCATACTACTCATTAACCCTCTTTAAATAATTTTTAGTATGTTAATTTTTATTTATCATAACTATTTTTTCATTTGTAAAAAAATTTATTAATCTATCTAGAAGTTTTTTTGCATTTAATTATCATTCCATAATCTAATAATATTGTCAAGACAAAAGCGTGTTTGGTATCCTCATGATTACATTAATTTTGAAATGGATACTAATATCACATTAAAGTTCATTTTTTAGGTTTTAACCACAAAATTAAAAATTATATCTATAATTATTATAGTGAATATATGGTAGTATTCTCAAATATTAATAAGGAATTCTCATATGAGAGTTCTTGGAGCTATTTTACATTTGATTTTAAGATATTTAAAATCTCATCTCTTATTGTCATACCATGACGTGAAGTATAATCTTTCATTTGTTCTGGTTGAATTTTAATAAATACGCCTAAATCCTTTATTTGGATTATCAAATTTGGTTTTTCTTCTATTATTTCTACCGGATACTTTGATTTTTTATTTATTTCAGTTGTAATTTCTAGACCTACCTGTCTAACTTCCTCAAAATTGTCCGCTTTACTGTTAATTTTGTTTATAATTTTATCTATCATTTTTCTCACCCTTTCATATATTTAATTATACAAAAGTTGGCATATTCCTTCTGTATTTTACAAATATATTAATATTAATCCGGGATAGTAAAATTACTACAAACGGAAAAAGAACTTCTGAATCAGTAATCTCAGATGAAAGTATTCGAAAGGATGAATCCTAGTTTTCGTTATCATAAATTAATTGTTTTTCCATTATCTTGTACACTATTACATTCATCTATAATATTTTACTTAATTTCTCCATATATAAAATACCAATCATTTTTCATATCAAACGTATCTTTAATAATTTTTAAATTTAAATTTCTCATCATTTCAAGTAAACTTTTATATGTAAATGGTGTAAAAGTTAAATCACTTTGATAAAGTGTCACCCTATTGTCGCTACTAATTTCTTGAAAAATAATTTCAACTTTTGCTTCCTGTTCCATGCCTTTTAATTTCCAGTGGTATAAAGGAATATATTCTTTATCTGTATAAGATACCTTATCGTATACAGTATATTCCTTGTTCTCAGCAATTACCTTATCCCAATTACGGGTTTGAATAACTAGAGTTCCTTTAGGTTTTAATAAACTAGAAAGAGCCTTCAAGTTATTTTGTCTTGAAATAGCATCTGGCGAATGAACTATTGAGTTTCCTGTACATAAAACTATACCAAAGCTATTACTATATTTACCAGGCAAATCTATCCACGCCATTACCTCAGTCTCGAGTTTAATATTATGCTTTCCAGCAAAATCATTAGTTAAATTAATCATTTCACTACTAATATCTGTTGCAACTACATTATATCCATTTAAAGCTAGAGAAGTAGCTTGGATACCACTACCACAAGCTGAATCTAAAAAATTAATTTATCTTTTTGATAAGAAATTAATCTTTTATTAGGATTATTTTATACCAACTTGTTATCTAGAATATATTTTTATCCATTGATGTACCTCATTTTCTTATTAATAATGAAAAAATACCTCGAATTCATTTTATATGAGTACTGAGGTATCTTTAAAAACTTGCCATTTAATTCTTGCATCATTTATGTATATAATTTAAGAATTTTTTTGAATGTAGATTTTCAATGCCCTAATTAATAGGACAAGGGCATAAATTCCTACTCCCCATAATATTAATGCCGGAATTCCCAATATAATTAATGGAATTAAAGCTGCTATTATACTCATTATATACCTCCTGCTAAATAGTTACTCTAATTCCAATTATACCATATATCATTAAAAATGAAGTATTGAATTTTTATGAATTAATTTTATACTATTTCAATAATTAATATTTCTCATGTTATAACATTGGATATGCTATATTATTAATGCAATACCTTCTTTAAAGATAACATTAAATTAATATTTTCAATAGCAGCACCACTTGCTCCTTTACCTAAGTTATCTAACCTTGAAGTAATTAAAATTTTATTTTCGTCTCCTGATACCAAAATATCTAAACTATGAATATTTTAAATGCAACTTGATCTTACGTTTTGGGCTAATAAAAAAAGTTGCATGGAAAACCATACAACAACACTGAAATAAGTGTTTTATTTATGGAATAACTTAATTCCTAATGCAAGTATTCCTGAAGTAATAAGAGGACCTACAGGAACACCACCTAAAAATGACGCAGCAATCACTGCTCCTAATATCAGAGCTGGCATCACATCACCATGACCTTGTACTGTAAGATATTGCAACCCAAGTCCACTTAAATAAGTAGTAAACAGTGAAATTAATAATGCTGCTATTCCAACCCATGAGGAAAAAACATTTTTTATATTTATAGATGTAATTTGACCACTCGCAATAGGAATTAAAATAGCTACTATAAGTATTACTAATCCCAAAAACATTCCATAGCCATCGATTACTGGGAAAAGATATTTATCCAAATTTATTAGCTTAATAAGTAAAAGAACACAAGTTGCAATTGCAACTGAATTAGCTTTACCAAGTATTGATAATGCTAGTATTGCAATTAATATAATATTAGAATCCAACTAAAATCATCCCTTAAACCAAATTCTATTTAATAAAATTCTATTCTAAAACTTATTATATAATTACTTAATTTGAATAATGCGGCATTAAAATATTGGAATACCTATTGTGTAATATTTAAAATTTGTAATCTTATGCTTCAATAAATTTTATTAGTTCTTTGTTAAATTGCTCACGCTGGTCATAGAATACTGCATGTCCGCTATAATTAAATGGAATAAGTATTGAATTCTTAATCATTTTTTCTTGTATTTGACCTAGCTCAAAAGGTACAATTTTGTCGTGAATTCCATGAATAATTAAAGTTGGAACATTTATTTGATCTAAATCGGAAAAGAAAACTTCATTTATCCATGCATTTGCAATTGCTGCAGTTGCCCACCCTGCTGCCTGTAACCCTAATTGAAAAAACCAGTTTGAAAAGGCTTCACTTATGTGTTGATAGAAAAACATGTCTCCAAATCCTTGAAGCATCTTAGGTCTATCATTATATGTTCCTTCAATAAGCTGTATAACTGTTTCTTTATCTAATCCATAAGGGAAATTAGGACGTTTAATAAGACTTGGAGATACAGCAGCTAAAAGGGCTAATTTTGATACTCCATAACCTTTATGACGAGCCATATATCTTACTGCAATTGCGCCTCCATTTGAATGCCCTGCTAATGTTATATCTTTCAGCTTTAATGTATCCATTATACACTTAACATCATCAGACAGCCTATCATAATTATAACCTTTATAAGGTTTATCTGAATCTCCAAATCCTCTTGTATCTATGCCAATACACCTATACCCTAGTTTTGGCAAAATATCAAATTGATATTCAAATAATTTATGACTTCCTGGCCAACCGTGAATAAATAGAATTGTTTTCTCAGCTCCATCGTTAAGGTCTTCAACATATATCTTTACATCTGGCTCTACTTTTACATAGTAACCCATTAAAATTGCCTCCAATAGAATTATTTATAATTTATATCATATCAGTATGGAGCTAAATTTGTGTATAAACATTTTTTATATTTAAAATGCTAGATATAAGTGGTGAATAAAAAAGTCTTTATATATCTACTATATTGAAACCTTCCTTTTGTGCTCTCTCTACAAAATTCTCTCCATCGATATGCATACAATAAACTTGTTTTCTATATTCCTTAGGGATAATTTCACTTAATACCCTTAAGGAAGTATGCATATTACCAGCATAATCATCAAGGCATGTATCATGATATATAAGATTACCTTCTTTCAGAAAAGAAATAACCTCGATATTAGTTTCATATGTATCTCCACTAAAAAAAATGTCATTTCCTTCATCAAATTTTAATGTATATGAATAGGTGTTAACTGTTTTAGAGTGCTTAGTTAAGGATGGTTGAAACTCTAACCCTAATTCAGTAATTCTTGTGTTATCATCACTTATAATAAAACTTTGATTTTCAATTAAACCAACCAGTTCTAAAAATTTCCTCATCTTATCTGTTTCATAAAAATAAAGCTTAGTTACTATTTTATATTTCCAAAAGCAAAATCCAATAAAACTACCTATAGAACCAATATGATCAGAATGCATATGAGTAACTAACAAATATACATTTTTTATTCTATCAACTAAATTTTTTTCAACGATTGTTTTGAATACAGTTTCTCCACAATCTATTAATAATAATGTTTCATTTTTTATAATGTAAGCTGATGTATTTCCCTCCTTAGTGTTATACCCTGAACCTCTTCCAAGAAAGTTTAATTTATTCATTGAATCCCTCCATTAACTTTAACCCATTAGCTCCTGCCTTAAAACTTTTAATAAATAAGTCAAAAACACCCTTAATTAATTGTGCGTTCTGAATTTCATAATTTAACTTAAGTATTTCAATTACAGCTTCAATAGTACATAGTTCTCCTTCTGATGCACCTCTCCTCAAAGTATATTCTGACTTATGAATTGGATTTAATGAAATTCTTGGCAACTTCTTTAAATAATCACTCTTTCTCAATATTTTATTAGCTTCTTTCCATGTACCATCTAAGATAATAAATACTGGACTTTTTTCAGAACTTTTATGTTCAAATCTTCTTTCTGGTGAATCACTATTATCTATAGGGAATAGTAAATATTTTTCATAATCTTCATTATTTATATACTCAATTAATTTTTCTGAAATTCTTGTTCGCTCCCAAAGAATTATCTCTGTCGATTTTGGATTAAGTAATTTCAATAATCTAGCTGTATTTGAAGGTCTACTGAATTCTTTTTCCGTTGACAGTATTATTATCTTTGCTTTAGTTTCTATTTGAGGAACAATATTGCATATACAATTAATTAATGGTAACCCACATTTGCTGCAACTTTCGTACAATTTTGTAATTTGCTTAACTTTATATTTTGAATCCATGTTGCCTCCTATATTAATGCTATAAATAACTATATGTAATACTATAAAAATTAAAATGCATACTGAAATATCTTTTCTTTCACACAATTATCTAAGATTATTTTGTAAATCATAATTCATTTGTACATTATAAGATATTGGTATGGTTTAATTATAACTTATATTGTTAATATTACATTAGTTAATTTACAATTAATTTAATCTGCATCTGCCTTAACTAATACATCCATCATTTATTAAATCCAGCATTAGCTTTCATTTTCGCCTCAATTGCATTCTCACCAGAAAGAGCAATTTTAATGTTGCACCTTTTTCTAATTTACTTTTTACATTTATACTTATTTTGCATATGTACTCAAATCAGTTTTAATTATATGATATAATACTCATAACATATTGATATTGGGGGTGTTTTTTTATGAAGGTCTGTAAAACGTTCAGCTTTAAATCAGGTTGCTCCTTGCAAAGACTACAACAAAGTCAGCTATGCTTTGTTTGGAGCCTAAGCTGTTAAGTTAGCTGGGATGCGTGCATTTTTTAGGCTCTGTAACGCATAGTTTTTTTGTATTCTTTGCTTTAATACTTTTTTATAAGTGGAGGAGTAAGGAAATGAAATATGCAAAGGCACAAGATGTGTTACCAGAGGAAATAGTGAAATTAATACAAAAGTATGTAGATGGAAAATATCTTTATGTACCCAGAAAAGATGAACACCATAAAGCCTGGGGAGAAAAAAGTGGTATAAAAAATAGTCTTAAGGTAAGAAATAGTGAGATTTATAAAAAATACATTAATGGAGCTAGTATTGATGAATTAACTAAGGAATATTATTTATCAGAAAAAAGTATAAGAAGAATAATAGGTCAAGAGAAAGCTCTTTGCTCACAATCATTGCAGAACTATTTATTAGATTGAATACTTTTTTAAAATCATGTTATGATTTCATTGTGGCAATCCAATGAAAGTATAATTTCTGATTTAAGACAAGATTCAAAGGTAAATAATTATTAATATACAATACGTTTTAATCAGGATGATTACTGTTACTTTCAAATGGAGTAACAATAGTCATCTTTTTATTTTAAAAAATAAAACTGAAAATAATTGAGAAATCAAGATAATATTTCATAGAAAAGAGGTACAAGATTTTATGAATACTTTTATAAAAAAACATCAATATAATTATATAAGAAAATGTTTAACTGACTTAAATAATGCTTATAGGAGTTCAGTAGATACAAATATCATTGAAGCTACTAAAGCATATATAAACGAAAAAATATTAAGGATTTTTCCAAATTTATCGGAAGATGAAAAAGAATTACTGGATATTACTAAAATAAAGGATCCCTTATACATTGATAAGTATTTATCTGGTTTAAATCAATATGTATATGGAATGCCAAACATTACAAATGCACAGCTTAATAAGTTGTTTAAAAAAGAAAAGAAACTTAAACTACCAAGCTCAGATGCTCAGAATTCAAAGAATGTATATTTAGGCTGGATTGATGAATCCATTAGGAAATTATTTGTTGCATACAATATGAATGGTAATGTAGTTGGTATGTCATGTAGAATAACAAATCATAAATCAAGTAACACCCATATATGTGCACTTTGCAACCGTATAGGACGCGAAGATGAAGTGGCCTTTGTTTCACCTTTATGTAAAACAGATAATACTGGAGAAGCTGCCTATAAATCAATAGGTTTCGATATATGTTTAGATAGTGAGAAATGTAATGATAGCATTGTATCAATTGAAAAGCTTGAGAGAATTTTGAAGGAAGTCAACAATATAAAATAATAGATATTGTATATTCAAAACATCATCGCAAATAAAAGACTGATGAGTAAAATTATATTAAGTTTTATTAGAAAGAAAGTGAATTCTTGATGAAAAGGAGAATGCACTTTCTTTTAATAAAGATAGTCCCCCTATTAAAATTCAAACATTATAAATTTGCATCCTTCTTTTTCATGTAACATTAATTTTAAAAAAATCATTTAAGTTCTTATTTATAATTATTTTACCCCTTTCTAATTTTATATAGCCTTCCTTTTCAATTTGCTTTAATTTTCTACTTACAACTTCCCTAGCTGAATCAATCTCAAAAGCTAATTCGCTGTGAGTGGCATAAATTATGTTACTCTTTTTACTCAACAATAATTTTACAAGCCTTGTTTCTAATGATTCATGGATTATTTCTTCTTTATTTTCAATGATAATATTAAATTTTCCATATAAATCCTCATAAATATATAATAAAAACTCATTATCTGTTATAACATGTAATCTCATAATGTCTAAAGGAATAATACATATTTCCGAATTTTGAATAGCTTTTCCAGTTATATTTAATGAATCAAAATTTGATAAACAGTTTAAAGCCTCATGGCAAAACTCACCTTGTTTAATATTATACAGATTTGTTTCATCGCCATTTTTATTTATTTTTTGAATTTTAATTGTTCCCTTTACTACAAATAAAATTCCTGAACATGTACCCTCTTCTGGTTTTATATATTGATCTGCATATAAAGTTTTAAAAATTGCATGTGAGCTTATAATCTCGCTATTTCTGTCATTTATTTTTTTTAATATCGGATAACTTTCATATAAAGCCCTTAGATTTTTTGCTTTTAAACTTACTACGTCATCATTACCTTTCATTTAACTTCCTCCATGAAATTATAATTTAATTAATAAGGCTTGTTACAATTCAAACTTTAGTACTTTAATTTTATACTTAAATAATTATTTATTCTATAACCTATTATAAAGGAAAATTTTAAAAATTGAGTGTGACTTAGTCACATTATTAACTAAATTTAAAAATCAATTAAAAAGAGTGTCGTAAACACTCTAAGACACTCTCATAATTCTTAATCCTACAATTTGATTATTATCTATGATTATACGTAGATACTAAAAAATGCTTCCAACTTTTTTTATATTTTTAGCTAAATACTCATTATAATTATCATCGTTTTCATTTAAGCTATTAATTTTGACTATATCATTACTTGTTGAGGAGTGAACATATCTTCCATTTTCTAAATACATGGCAACATGACCTGGAAAGAATATTAAATCTCCTTTTTTTAATTTGTTAAATGGAATTTCTTTAATAGGAAAGCCTTTTTTTATTTTTGCATCTCTAAAAATAATAATTCCATTAAGCAAATAGGTCATTGAACAAAGACCTGAACAATCAATTCCTAAAGGTGTTTTTCCACCCCATCTATATTGAGTCCCTAGATAACTTAGCGCAGTACTAGCTAAGCTTTCTCTAAGATTTTCCTCTTCTTTAGTATCGTAGCTGTCTTTAAGGTTTGAAAGGAAGTTCTTTCTTACCCATCCAACTTCTGAATTTGGCAATTTTACTTTTACAAAACGTTTATTTTCGCTAATATCAGTAATCGAAATTAAATTGGCCCCTCGTGTTAAACATGCAATAACATACCCAGATGCTTCAGGTTTATTTAAAACATCTGCAAAGGAATTTATGACTATAGTATTTTTTTCTTTAGCCCAAATTTTTGAATTTTCGTCATCTATTAATAAGTTATCTCCATTTATATAACCTTCATAAACATAATCAGTTAACACATAGTACCAATTATTCGATAGTTCTTCAAGTATCTTTACATTCATTCCAAATAAAACTTCATCAACATTTTCTGAATACTCTTTAGGTTTACTTTTTAATGACCCAATAGTGCTTTTAACTACTGCATATTTCATTTTATCCCCCAATTACAATGTATTATAGTATAGTTACTTTACTTTTATCTCCATTTATTTTTACCTTTGAGCCCAAAGGAATACTTAAAGTGGGTAAACAATGCCCACAAGCTAAATTGTAAACTGTAGGTTTATTTTCTGGTTTAATTAGTTCGTCAAATATTTCCATTAAATTCAAACTATTATCCCCTTCTTTAGCTTCACAATTTGTCCATGCTCCTAAGATTATTCCTTCAGCATCTTTAAACTTTCCGCATTGTTTTAATTGGAGCAGCATCCTATCAATTTTATAAGGATATTCATCTATTTCTTCTAAAAAGAGTATTTTTCCTTTTGTATCAAGTTCATAAGGTGTTCCCATAGATGCAGCTACTAAAGAAAGGTTACCTCCAACTAATTTTCCTTTGGCTTTACCATTTACTAAGGTTTTGATTTCCTGTCCTTCAGGGTTTTTAAGCCCCCCTAGTGGTTCCTCATAAAAAATATTTTTCTTAAAATATTCTAGTGTAAATTCGTCTACTCCCTTATAAAACTCAGTTGATGCCATAGGAGTATGAAAGGTTATTAGTTTACATTTTTCATTCAACACATTATGAAGCGCTGTTACATCACTATATCCAGCAAAAACCTTAGGATTTTTCTTAATCATGTTATAATCAAGTAAATCTAGTATTCTTGTTGATCCATATCCGCCCCTTATGGCAAAGATTCCTTTTATGCTCTTATCTTGAAACATGAGATTAATATCATTTGCTCTTATTTCATCACCTCCAGCCAGAAATCCATGATAGCATCTGCAGCTTTCTCCTAAAACAACTTTAAACCCTAAATCCTCCATTGCCTTAATTGATGCTCCTAGTCTCTCTTGGTTTACAGGACTGCAAGGAGCAATTAATCCAATATTATCTCCTTTTTTTAAAGGTTTTGGCCTAATCATTTAATCATTTCTCCTATCTTAATAAATTTTATATAATAAAAAATCACTGTATTATTGTTAATTATCCTTTAGTAATGTATATTAAAAATTCATTTAAACATTACTTTTTTGGATAATTTTTAATACAGTGATTTTAAATATTAGATAAATAAATTTAGGCCAGAATCTTCTGTTGCTCCAAGATAAGAAGCTACACCTCCAATTTCAACTCCTGGTATAAACTCCTCCTTTTTTATTCCCATTAATTCCATACTCATTGAGCATGCAACAACTTTAACTCCCATATCAATAGCATTTTTAATTAGAGTTTCTAAGCTGTCAACATTATGTTTTTTCATTATTTGCTTTATCATTGCTGGTCCCATGCCCATCATATTCATTTGCGATAATGGCAATTTTCCAGGATGAGCAGGAAGCATAACATCAAACATTTTTTCCATGGCATCCTTGTTAACTTTTGGTTTACTTGCACTCTTTAATATATTTAATCCCCAGAATGTAAAGAACATAGTTACCTGTTTACCCATTGATGCTGCACCTGTAGCAATTATGAATGAAGCAATTGCTTTATCTAAATCTCCGCTAAACACTACCAAAGTGGCTCCATTTTTTTCAGCAACATCTGCAGATACTATTTTTTTATTTGGATCTTGATTGATTCCTTTTTGTATAAAAGCTACAAATGCTTTTTCGCTACTATTAAATTCGGATTTTAACAAAGTATTTCCAGTTGAATCACACCATGATTTTATATCTTTGCTAAATCCAGGATCGCTCGCTTTAACCTTTAAAATATTTCCGTTATCCATTTTCATTATTTCTTCAAACACTCTTTTAATTGGGCCTGGGCATTGAAGTCCGCATGCGTTTAAAGTAATGTCAGCATTTATTTCTGTTAAATTTGAATTTTCTAATTTCATAACTGCTACCTCTTCTTTTAATTCTTTAACATTTTTGTATTGGTTTTTAATTAACTCTTCTGCTCTCTTAACATATAAATATGTCTTCATTCCTCCATCAATATTTACGCATTTAATTCCATTTTGTTCAAGAATTCTACAAGCAGTATATCCTCTTTGTCCTACTTGACAGGTAACATATACTTTTTTGTCTTTTGGAATTTCACTTAACCTATCTCTTAATTCTTCCAGTGGAATATGAATAGAGTTGTCAAATTTACCAGTTACTAATTCAAACTCTTCTCTTATATCCACTATAATTGAAGTTTCTTTATCTAAATTATCTATTTCATTCCACTGAATTATATCTGTTATTCCTTCAATAATGTTTGAAGCATAATACCCAAGCATATTAACTGGATCTTTTGCTGAATTATAAGGAGGAGCATAACAAGGCTCAACGTCCTGTAAATCAAAAACAGTAAGCTGACCTTTTATAGCCGTTGCAAGCACATCAATGCGCTTTTCAACTCCATCAATACCTACACCCTGAGCTCCTAATATTTTTCCTGATTTTGGATCAAACAACATCTTAAACGCTATTGGGAACGAACCAGGATAATATCCTGCGTGAGAACCTGGATGAATATGAATTGCCTTATATTCAACACCTAATTTTTTTAAAGTTTTTTCGTTACTTCCAGTTGCAGCCACTGTATAATCAAAGACCTTCGCTACTGATGAACCAAGGGTTCCTTTATATTCTACATTTTTGCCACATATATTATCTGCAACTATTCTTCCCTGTCTATTAGCAGGCCAAGCTAATGGTATCATTGCAGGTCTTTTATTTACAAAATCCATTATTTCAACGGCATCACCCAAGGCATAAATGTTTTGATCAGAAGTTTTCATATGCTTATCAACTATTATGGCTCCACGCTCATTTAATTTAAGATTAGCTTTTCTTGCAATTGTTGTTTCTGGTCTTACACCAATAGATAGTATTATCATATCAGTACAGACTTCTTTTCCGCTGCTTAATATTAGCTTTCGCCCATTATTTTCAAAAGCTGCTACTCCATCATTTAAAATCAATTCAATATTCTTATCAATTATGTGTTCATGAACTATGCTTGCCATTTCTATATCTAAAGGAGCCATTACTTGATCACTAGCTTCAACAAGGGTAACCTCTAATCCTCGAGCCTTTAGATTTTCAGCCATTTCAAGCCCTATAAATCCTCCTCCTATTACAGTTGCATGTTTAGGCTTTACATTATCCACGTAATATTTTATTTTATCTGTATCTGGTATATTTCTGAGCGTAAATAAATTATCGCACATATTAATTCCAGGGATTTGCGGTTTTATTGGTGATGCACCAGGTGATAAGACCAAAATATCATAATTTTCTTCATATTCTTCATTAGTCCTAAGATTTTTTATCCTAATTTTCTTATTCTCTTTATCGATACTTATTACTTCATTTAAATTTCTTATATCTAAATTAAACTTTTTGCTCATTTCTTCAACTGTTTGTACTATTAATTTTCCACGTTCATCAATGGTTTCCCCTATATAATAAGGTAGTCCACAATTAGCAAATGAGATATATTCTCCTTTTTCTACCATGATTATTTCAACATTTTCATCTAGTCTTCTAAGTCTAGCTGCTGTTGATGCTCCTCCAGCAACTCCGCCAATAATAATAATCTTCTTAGACATAATAATCTCTCCTTTTCCAAGTTAATATTTTTAAATTAATATGACAATATTCATGATTTATATATAAATGATTAAAACTTTTATATATTAAGCTTGTATATTTTTTAACACATTTTTACAGAATAATATATTTATTATTTGAACTATACGTCTTAATTCAATTCTATTTAATCTAATTATTATTGTCTGTGACTTAATCACATATTTGAATGTAAATAATATTGCTTATTATATATTTTACAATTAGTTTTATGCATTCTATGCGTAAGTAATTAACTAAAGACATAGAATTCTTGAATGTAATTTTCTTATTGCAACATATATAGATTAAATATTTTTCATAAGGGTTTAAAATTCTAAATTTATTAAATACTATAAATAACACTAAATTTCAAGGAGGAATATTTATGTCTAAGATAACTGGTATTGTTAAATGGTTTGATTCTAAAAAAGGATATGGATTTATATCTTCTAATAATGGGTAATGATGTTTTCGTACATCACTCACAAGTTAAAGGAAACGTCAGGATAAAGATTTGCACGAAGGAGAAAATGTTACTTTTGATATTGAAGATAGTCAAAAAGGATCAACGGCAATCAATATCCAAAAATTATAGGTTAAACTTAGAATTAATATTATAATTCTTATTTGTAATTTTTTAATTTCTTACAAGCATATCTTTATATTTTATACTCAATAAGCAGAATTTTCATTTTCTTGTTTTCATAAAGTGAATTTTAGAGTATAATAAATTAGAAAAAGGAAACTTGATATGTAAAATGAAATTATCAGTTTTCTTGGGATATTATAGTTATTATAATAAATATAGAAGTATACGGAGGTCGTAAAATGTTAACATCAGCTAACGAAATGTTAAACAAAGCTAGAGAAGGAAAATACGCAGTTGGTCAATTCAACATTAACAATTTGGAATGGACTAAAGCAATATTACTAACTGCACAAGAAAACAATTCACCTGTTATATTAGGTGTATCTGAAGGTGCTGGAAAGTATATGACTGGATATAAAACAGTAACAGCTATGGTTAAGGCTATGATCGAAGAATTAAATATAACTGTACCTGTTGCATTACACCTAGATCACGGTAGTTATGAAGGTGCAAAAAAATGTATTGAAGCTGGATTCTCATCAATTATGTTTGATGGTTCTCACTACCCAATAGCTGAAAATATAGAAAAGACTAAAGAATTAGTTGCTATAACTAAAGAAAAAGGTCTTTCATTAGAAGCAGAAGTTGGTTCAATTGGTGGAGAAGAAGACGGAGTTGTAGGTAAAGGTGAAGTTGCTGATCCAAACGAATGTAAACAAATCGCTGAACTTGGAGTGACAATGCTTGCTGCTGGTATCGGAAATATTCACGGAAAATACCCTGCTAACTGGGCTGGATTAGATTTTGATGCATTAGCAAAAATCGAAGAAGCTGTTGGAGACAAAATGCCATTAGTATTACACGGTGGTACTGGTATTCCAGAAGAAATGATTAAAAAAGCAATATCTTTAGGAGTAGCTAAAATCAACGTTAACACTGAATGTCAATTATCATTCCAAGAAGCTACTAGAAAATATATTGAAGCTGGTAAAGACTTAGAAGGAAAAGGATTTGACCCAAGAAAGTTATTAAATCCTGGATTCGAAGCTATCAAAGCTACAGTTAAAGAAAAAATGGAATTATTCGGTTCAGTAAACAAAGCATAATTTGATTTTTTCAAGGAGCAGCATATACTGCTCCTTTTTTAAATTGTTTTCTATTTTAAGTTTCCTTCTAAACTAAAACTTTGCCCTCATAATATTTTTTAATAATAATTCATCATTATCCAAATTTGTTCTAACAGCAGTTTCATCTGCTGCTTTCCTTGTATCTTCTGTTAATGTATATATTGAATCTTTATTACCAACAGATATAGCTATATGAGTAGATTCTTGTGTTAATTTTTTATCATCACTACAACTAGCACCTCTCTTGCTCATAATTTTTATTTTTATTCCAGATTCAAAGACAATAGTATAAGAAGTTATCCCTCTTTTATTATTTATTCTCTTCTTCCCTACCTTGCCATTGTAATATTTCACGTAATATTCTTTCATCTCTTCTAAATTATTAGTCCTGACAGTTAATTTGTTTTCTGATATGTAATGCTCTTCACTTTTCCTATTCTCATGAGTGTTCGTTAAAATAGAATTTATACTCAACCCAGATTCGCCTATATCATTATTATTGTAAATATGCTTGATTAACCAATCATTGTCTTTATTTATTATTAATTTATTCAATATGTCTAATTTTTCTCTAATGCCTAAATTATATTTGTTTAAAATATTAAGAATATTACTAATTCTTCCTGCAATCTCACTCAAATCAAATCTTGGTTTAATGCCAGCTACTTGAGTAATATATTTTGTGTCATTTATAATTTCTAAAGCCGAACGGTCACCAAAACAGCTTGTTCTTTTTAAACCATCGTTTAAAAGATTTAAAATATATATAAACATTTAATCATCACCTCAAAAAAAATAATATGAAATAATACAGTTAGTTTCTTTATTTACCTCTAAATCCGTAATTTACTATGCTCACACAAAAGCATTTATACGTTTACAAGTTATTTATAATTATATACTACTTATTTATTTCTTTCTACAAATATTTCAAAATTCTTTTTAATTTTTTAAAATATTTATACTACTCTTTTTATTATAAATATTGCCGAATTTTTAAATATATTATTTTATTCTAATCGTATAATCATTACTTTAATTCAAATACTAGTCTTGGTATAAAAAATTATTATGATGCATTATTTAATTTAAGTATTATATTTGCTTTTGTATATATAATAATATATAGCACTATATTTTATACTTTGGAGGTGTATCATGAATAATAAGTTTAATGATTTATTTGATGAACTAGTAAAATCATATTATAATGGTAATTTTGATGAAACTCTTACGCGGATTATGGTTTGTCATAAACAATCCCCACAAGAAACTTTTTCTATAATTACCTCTTTATGCGGAGTTGATTTGGAATTTGATAATAATTATGTATATAATCTAAAAAAAGCAATAACAGAGTATACTGTAAATACAAGGTTAATTGATAAATTAAAAGGCTGCCCCGAATCATGTGCTAAAGATGAAAATGGAAAATTTAGCTGCCAAGCTGCTTGTCCTTTTGATGCAATCCTTTATGATAATAAAGCAAAAAATACATATATTGATAGTGACCGCTGCTTAAGATGTGGTATTTGTGTGGACTCTTGTAAGGAAGGACTTATTTTAGATAAAGTATTTTTCCTTCCTGTTTTAGATTTGATTAAAAATAATGAATTAGTTTATGCTGCCGTAGCTCCTGCAATATCTGGTCAGTTTGGTGATGAAGTAACTATGGATCAAATAAGAGCAGCGTTAATTAAAATTGGATTTACAGATATGGTTGAAGTTGCATTTGCTGCCGATGTGCTAACAATTAAAGAAGCTGCTGAATTCGACAAACATGTAAATGGTCCAAACGATTTTTTAATTACTTCCTGCTGCTGCCCAATCTGGATTGGAATGCTACGAAAGGTTTATAAAGAACTTATTCCAGATTTATCACCATCAGTTTCACCAATGGTAGCTGCTGCTAGAATGATCAAGAGTTTAAATAAAAATGCAAAAGTAGTTTTTATTGGTCCATGTATTGCTAAAAAAGCTGAAGCGAAAGATAAGGATTTGAATGATGCAGTAGATTTCGTTTTAACATTTCAAGAACTTGATGAAATATTCACTGCCTTAGATATTGACCTTGAAAAATTAGATGGAGTTCCTTCAGTTGAATACGCTTCAAGAGGTGGAAGATTATATGCAAGAAGTGGCGGAGTTTCAACTGCTGTTTCGGATACTATTGAAGAACTTTATCCAGAGAAATTCAAATATTTTAGTGCTACTCATGCTTCTGGTGTAAAAGAGTGTAAAGAACTTTTAGATAATGCCTTAAAAGGGAATATTGATGCAAACTTTCTTGAAGGAATGGCCTGCCCAGGAGGCTGCGTTGGTGGTCCAAAAGCAATCATCCCACCAGAACAAGGAAGAGAAGCCGCAAATGATTATGCGTATAATTCGGCAATAAAGGTGCCGGTTCATAGTAAAGTCCTTGATCAAGTATTAGAAAAACTAGATATACATTCTGTAAAAGATTTTGAAGATCATGACAAAGTAAAAATCTTTGAGCGTGAATTCTAATTATCTAATTAATTCAACAATATTCCATAAACCATGAAACATTTTAATTTTCATGAATAAACTTAAGTGCATAATTAAGCATAGGAATTATTTAAATGTTTATAACTGCAAGAGTCATAATATAAAGTGGGTATTGGAAAATAAGCTGTGAAGCGTACCAAAAAGAGGGCCATTCCACTTTGGCTTGACCTATGAATATTTGGAGCAAGCTAAAGCGGCAACCCTCTATTTAGTACTTTGTACAAAATTTCATTTTCCGACCGATCATGATTCCGGTTGATTTTAAATTTAAGTTTACTTTATCGTTTGTAAGGCTTTTTGAACTCTTGGGACTACGTAGTGACTTCCGCCTCTACTTTTAACATCTTCAATCATCATGACAACTAATAAATTATTAGGTGATTTATTTGTTGTCATACCAACAAACCAACCAAGTTCTGTGCCAGTTTTATCTTGCTGCGTAGCTTTGATTTCAGCTGTGCCTGTTTTTCCTGCTATTGTTAGGCCGTTAGTATAGGCTTGATGACCAGTACCATTTGGATTTTCTACCACCTGTATTAAATCTTGAAGGACAATATTAGCTGAATCTTTTGATACAACAGATGCCTTCCATATCTTATTTTCAGGTGGCGTGTTATAAATAAGATACGGTGTAAGTATATTTCCATCATTTTCAAATAATGTATAAAGCGATGCTAACTGAATTGGATTAATTAAAACTTCTCCTTGTCCATATCCACTATCTGCTAATTGAATTTCAGATTTAAATGTGTTATCGGTAGCAAACTGAGAATTATATAATGGATATTCAAATGGAATTTTTTCTGAAAATCCAAAGCTGCTCAGTTTATCCTTAAAAACATCTTTTCCTATATCTAATGCAGCTTGTGCAAAATATATATTATCTGAATAGACAAGTGCATTTAAAAGGTTAGATGGTCCACTGTAGTCACTTACTCTAGTAACAGAATAATTTCCCCAACTGCTATTCTTTTTCCAACTTAGTCCAGTAATATTTTTGTTGGCATTTGGATCAATTTTTTTTGTATCTACTCCAATAACTGCTGTAATTGGCTTAAAAGAAGATCCCGGAACTGATGTAGCTTGAAATCTATTGTATAAAGGTTTATTGGGATCATTGTTTAAAGTATTCCACTTATCATTAGATATACCTAATACAAAATCATTTGGATCGTATGCTGGAGTACTTACTAAAGCCAATACTTCCCCAGTATTAGGGTTCATTGCAACTGAAGCTCCTTTTTCCTTATCAAGCTGATTATATAATAAACTTTGCATATTACTATCAATTGTTAATTTTAAATCGGCTCCATCTTTAGCTTCCTTGATAATAAGTGACTCCTTTTTTTCTCCCTGATTGGTTTGAATATAAATTTCTGCGCCATCTACACCTCTGAGAGTATCTTCATAGGTTTTTTCAAGGCCAGACTTTCCAATTACAGAATTTTCTGTGTATTCCTTATCTTTAAGTTTTACTAATTCATCACCATTAATAGCTTGGACATATCCTGTTAAATGTGCTGCTTGCTCACCTAATGGGTATACTCTAGCATCTTTTTCAGTAATTTTAACACCAGAAATTTTAAGTAAGTTAGAAATCCGTGGATCTCCATTTGGTATGGTCTTTATGGGAATAAACATATCTGGCTTTACATATGATGCATTTAATTGACTATTAATATAGTCAACTGACACTTCTAATAATTTAGCTATATCACTAATAGATTTATCTTTATCTCCTCCAATAGTACCTGGCACAATCCCTACATTTGATGCGACTGAATCTGTTGCAAGTTTAGTTCCATTTCTATCAAGAATATCACCTCTTTTAGATTTAATACTCTTTACTCTAATTTTATCGTTATCAGTTAAATCAGGAAAAATCACTTTCGAATTCCAACTTATAGCATAATCTTTGCCTATACCTTTTGTCATAGTTATACTATTGGAAAACTGAAATTGTCCACTAATTGTATTCATGCTTGTATCATAATTTATCGTTGCTGTACTGCCGTTTTTTTCTATATTTTTAACATCTATTTTTACATCACTGGCATTAATTCCTTCATATATATTTTTATTTCTAGTGACAAAATCATCTCTAGATAGCTTTTGCTTAGTTTCAGCATCTGTTAATTCGTACATCTTATCATAATCCTTAGAATTAATTAAGTTCATGTATTCTAACAGTTTATTTTCAGGTTTATGCATATTATTATATAGAAAAAATACCGCTACACATATAATAAATGGAATAACAACAATACCCGCTCCAAGAAATACATACATGTTTTTTTTCTTGTCCATAAAATCATACCTTTTCATTTAAGTCTTTATTATAAATTATATCATAGTTTACTACGCAAAATCATAATTATAACCACAATATGTAAAGAGCTTTAAAAAGAGATTGCTTATTTAAAACAATCTCCTAAAATAATATAGCAAATATAAAATATATAATTTATGTTTTGAGATATTAATTTCTTATTACTTCCACTTTGTATCCATCTGGGTCAGTTACAAAGTAATACTTCGGTTTTTCTCCAGGTAGTCCCTTTAGAGGTGTAACATCATATCCTAACTCTAAATGTTTTTCTCTCATTTCTTCAAGATTATCTACTCCTATAGCAGTATGACTAAATCCATCTCCTATTTCATATTTCTCTACACCATAATTGTAAGTAAGTTCAATTTCATAAACTCCTGTAGCATCTGAAAGGTAAACAAGAGTAAATTTATGCTCAGGAAAATCCTTTCTTCTAGTTTCTACTAGACCTAAAGCATCTCTATAAAACTTTAAAGATTCCTCTAAATTTTTAACTCTAATGCATGTGTGCAACATTTTTACTGACATATCAGTACCTCCTTAGTAATAATAAAGTTAATAACATTGTAATTTGCATTAATTTTTACACCATAATTATATAATTATAGTAATTTCCTATCCTTAATATAACATACAAATGTTTATATAAAAATAGTTTTATTAGAATAGATTGCTAAATATTCTATTAGCTAGTAAAATATAGCAGTATACTAATTAATACTTTATAATATAATAAATTTAAATGGTTGACGCGAAAGGTACATTACATAATCAAGGAGGAATTTATTTTATGAAATTATTAAAATATATGCTTATATTTATCCCAATAAGCTTTATAGCGGAGTTTATGCATGCATCACAATCTATAATGTTTGTGTTAGCTGCATTATCAATAATACCTTTAGCAGGTCTAATGGGAGAAGGAACTGAAGAAATATCGTTTTATGCAGGTCCGAAAATAGGGGGGTTTTTAAATGGAACTTTTGGAAATGCCACTGAGCTTATAATATCATTTTTTGCTCTCAAACAAGGGCTTTTTGAAGTTGTTAAATCTTCTATTGCGGGTAGTGTAATAGGAAATGTTTTACTAGTTCTTGGAGCAAGTATGCTCGCAGGAGGATTAAAACATAAGACTCAAACCTTTAATAAAAAAGTAGTAGAGGTTTCATCAAGTATGTTATTATTTGCAGTAGTTGGATTATGCGTGCCAGCACTGTTTACACATACAGTCCAAACTTCACTTTTAAATACAAGATACGAGGGCTTAAGTATAATTGTTGCATTTATAATGATATCAATATACATATTGAGTTTAATCTTTTCGTTTTTCACCCATAAGGACATATACATGGTTACTACTGAAGGAGAAGGCACAGCTAAGTGGTCATTGAAAAAGGCTATAGGAATATTAGTTATAGCTACAGTATTAGTGGCTATAGAAAGTGAATTCTTAGTTAGTGGCATAGAATCAATTACGAAAAGTTTAGGTCTAAGTGAATTTTTTGTTGGAATAATCATTATCCCTATTATAGGAAATGCTGCCGAACATAGTACAGGTGTAGCTATGGCTATGAAAAATAAGATGGATGTTGCTTTAGAAATCGCTATTGGCTCAAGTTTACAAATAATTTTATTCGTAGCTCCTATTTTAATATTCTTAAGTTTATTTTTTACTCCAATGAGTATTGTCTTTAATGAATTTGAATTAATTGCACTAATAGTTGCTGTATTAATAGTAAACAGAGTCTCTAATGATGGCGAATCCAACTGGCTCGAAGGTGTGCAGCTTCTTGCAGTATATTTAATTGTTGCAGCTTCCTTCTTTATTTTATAAAATAAATATAGTTCCTAAAAGGCTTATTCAAAGTAACTTGCCTTTTAGGAACTATTTTAATAATTGCATCATTTTCAATCAAATTATATGATTATTATTTAAACTTTATATTTACTTGTACCATCTTTTAATATCTCAACAATTTTATCTAGATTCTTTGTTTTATTTACTACATCATTAGATTTAATTGTTATGTCACCTACCTTTTGAGCTACATTAATTGTTCCTTCAGCTCCTTCTTGTGAAGTTTTAGCAACATTGTCTATTGATACAGCAATTTCATGTATGGTTGATAGTAGTTCTTCAGAAGTTGAGCTGAAATTAGTTACAAGAGCTTCGACAAATTTAGCATCTTCACTATATGTATAAGCCATATTAAGCATTTTATTATAATCTTCAACTACATCCTTATTTACAAATTCAATAAGTTTTTGCGAATTGTTGGATAAATCATTTACAGTCTCGGTAACATGATCAGTTACTTTTTGTATTTGTACAACAGTAACTTTAGATTCCTCTGCCAGCTTTTTAATTTCCTCTGCGACTACAGAAAATCCTTTACCTAATTCCCCTGCTCTTGAAGCTTCGATAGATGCATTTAATGCTAACATGTTGGTTTGAGCTGTAATCTGCATAATAGATTCTGATAATATCTTAACTTGCATTATGACTTTTGAGCTTTCAATGGATTCTTTGACATTTTTTATAGTATCTCTTATTATAAGCTCTGCCTTTTTTTGTGCTTCATTAACATTTTCTTTAATTTCCTCAGCTCTCCTATTTATTTTGTGAGCTTCCTTTGTCCCATCTTTTGCTCCATTAGCTATGCTGTCTACAAAAACTTCAATGCCTTTTGCAGCAGCAGTCATTTCTTCAGCAGCAGCAAGGGTCTCTTCCATTCCTGCCGAAAGTTCCTCAGCAATTAAAGATATATCATCAATATCTATATCTAGATTATTCATATTTTCCAAAACATTTTGAACTGTATCTTTTATATTTTCAGATTCTTGTGTAATATTTTTAATTAGTTCTTTTAAACTTCCTTGCATAGTGTCAATTGCAATTATAATCTCACCTATTTCATCGTTTCTACCTTTTAAGTCATCACCTAATGTCCTCGAAAAATCTCCTTTAGCAATAAAGTTTAAATTCTTTAATGCTAAAAGTAGAGGGCTGGTAATGGATTTACTAATATAAATAGAAAATAACATTACAATCAGTGCAATAATGAAAGCAACTCCAATAAGTATTAAAATAGTTTTATTTATAAAAGATGCTGATTGATTTTCGATTTGAGTATTTTGTTCATTGGCCAATGTTACCACTTTATCTATATAATCTCTGTGATTTTTGTATGCATCATTCATTTTTCCTACTAAGATACTTTCAGCTTCTTTCCTATTACCTTCTCGTATAGCTGGAAAAAACTCATTATTTCTAATATTGAAGAATTCAACAGCATATTTATAGGCATCTACAGTCATATATTTTTTTATATCGCCATCAGGTAAAACATTATTCCAATACTCATGTCTGTCATAATAATCTTTTTCTAAACTTTCGCTTTTTTTCATTAATTCATCAATATTATTTGTATCAGTTTCATTTAATAATTGATATGCTAATAAATCTGATTCAATTATGTATTCAGGAGGCGGTAAAATATCCGCAATTAAATCTTTTCCTTGTATAATTTTATTATAGGTATCACCATTTACTTTAACAATATTGAAAGAATAATATGCATAGGATCCGAATACAATAAAACCTATAATAAAGAATGTAATAATTATTAAGATTTTGTATTTAATTTTTAATTTGTTAATGATATTGATCATTTTTAGTTCTCCTTTATGTAAAATTTTTAAATAAAAATGCCAGCAATTAATAAACATTAATTGCTGGCAGGTAGCTCCATTACTCCTTATTCTCAAAAAATATTAAGAGAATTCATTCTTGACTCCAACTCAAATATAAAATTTTATAAAGTTTTAATAAGATTTAGACTAAATAGAATTTTGATTATTTATTTAATATTTTAACATACTATTCTAACAAAATTCTAACAAATTCTTAATTTTTTCAAAAAAATCTACTAATTTCTATTTTTTTGTAATCAATAAAAGAAATCTGCCTAAAGCCATTTATTCTTCTTAAACCAAACAATACAAAAAACTACTATGCTGATACTAATTAAAAGAAATGCTTTTTCGCTGCTTGATTGAATATTATCAATGTAATCCTCCTGTAGTGTGTATCACTGTTTAATACATATATAATAATAATCACCTATTATTAAAGTTTTCTTATATTCTATCGTACATAATAATCTAAAACCAAGTAATTAATTTTTCCCGTCATAATTTAATATTAATATCCATTCTTAATATATAAAAATCACTATTTCTGAACATACTAAACTTAAGGATGAAAGGAGGTCTTTTATTATGAAAAAAGGTACAAAAATTGCAATTATTGTAGTTGTAACTTTAATAGTTATAGGTATTCCTGTAAGTGGTTATAACCAATTAGTTTCTTTGGAACAAACTGCTAATGCAGCAGCTTCAAATATAGATACTCAATTGCAAAGAAGATCTGATTTAATTCCTAATTTAGTGAATACAGTAAAAGGTTATGCTACACAAGAAAAAACAATATTTACAGACATAGCCAATGCCAGAAGTCGATTAGCTGGTGCAACTAATGTTCAAGAACAAGCTGACGCAGACAGTCAGCTATCAGGTTCTCTTTCAAGGTTACTTGCTATAGTTGAAAATTATCCTGAACTAAAATCAAATCAAAATTTTAGAGATTTATCAGTTCAGTTAGAGGGAACAGAAAATAGAATAGCAATTGCTAGGCAAGATTATAATACTGCTGTAACAAATTATAATACTAAAAGAAGAAGTTTCCCTATTAATATAATATCATCATTATTTGGGTTTCCAGAGAAACCACTTTATAAAGCAACTGAAGGTGCGGCCAATGTCCCTTCTGTAGATTTTACTAAATGAAAGTAAATATAAAAAATAAATTTGTATTTTCTTTTTTGTATTTTCTTCTTTTAGTAATTTTCATTGCAAATTTTCCTATAAATGCTCAAACTACAATTCCTTCTCCAACAAATTATAAATATATAAATGACTATTCTAAATCAATAGGTCAAACAGAGGCTAACAGCGTAGTTTCAATTGGTAAAGAATTAGAAGATAAGACAGGTGCACAAGCAGTAATAGTTGTAATTAATTCAACAAATAAAACTCCTATTGAAGATTACGCCAATAATCTTTTTAGAACTTGGGGAATTGGTCAAAAAGGTAAAGACAATGGATTATTAATTCTGTTAGCTATTGAAGATAGGTCCTGGAGAGTAGAAGTCGGACGTGGACTAGAAGGTGCTATTCCAGATGTGTTAAGTAATAGAGTTATGGAAAGTATTGCAAAACCAAGCTTCGTTGTAGGAAAATATGGAGAAGGCCTCCAAAATGCTTATAGTACTTTTTGTGATTATATTGCTAAAGAATATAATGTAACATTGGACAAATCATTGAATATTACTCTTCCAGCTGCCAATTCTGTTACTAGTAATACAAATGTTAAAATTATTGGCGGAACCATATTATGCTTACTTATCTTAGACTTTATATTTAATAGAGGAAGAGTCTCCTATTCACTATTACAAATTATTATTTGGAGTAGTTTTTTCAGAGGTAATGGCCCAAGAGGAGGTTCTTCTGGAGGTGGCTTCGGAGGTTTTGGAGGTGGCTCTTCAGGTGGTGGCGGCTCCAGTGGAAATTGGTAATGCTGTTTGCTATATCTTTTATAGTAATAAAATATAGTTATATTTATGTTTTAAATTTCTGCTTGTAATATTAAACTTTATTAAGCATAATTTTTCAATCCTAATCATTATCTATCATGATTAGGATTGCTATTAACTTTATTAATTGCTTTAGTAACTTGTACTACTATATCTGTTTCAACTTGTTGTTTTGTACTCTCAAGTTTGGCCATTATTTTGCCTAAAGGTGTAGCGACATAGTAGGGTTTAAGATTATTTAACGACAGAGTAAAGATATCTCGTTTACATTTATCACATTTACAGCCATCTGTTTTTGCTAATAAGATTTCCATGTACTCCTTTACCCATACTTCCATATAATTTATTACATTATCCATGATTTTCCCCCAAATCAAATAATTATTATTTAAATCAAAATTAAATACTATATCTAAATACTTGTATTAAAGTAATCATAGCATTAATTTTACATCATTTTATTCAAAATGAAAAGTATCTAATTATATTAGGCTCCAATACCGCCTAATATTTAACTAAATGAATATTCATAAAATCATGACTACTTTTATATTAATTATACATCTTTTTACACTATCTGTATAGATTGGATATTTTTAAATTATTATTTATAAGGACTTTTAATATAAATACTAAAGAATATAAAAAGAAGATAAACTTTAATTGTATTTTTATCATCCTAATTTATTTTTTTGACTATATTAATAAGTTTTTCCCTATCATTCAATTCTGGATTCTCAATAACTAAATTTAGCAAATACCGTAGTGTTTCCCCAATCTCTTTACCTTTATCATAACCTAAACTTATTAAATCTCGGCCGTTGATTTTTAAATCTTTTAACATAAAGCATTCATTTTCAGCTAATATAATGTTTAATTTGTCTTCTACATTAATTAGATTAATTAAACTTTCTTCACTATATATTGGATTTTGTGCCAATATATCAGCTTTCTTGACTTTTATTAGATCTCTAAAAAGATCTTCACCTATTTTATTTAACATCCTCTTTATTGATAACTTGCTTTTAAGTGTGCAATCATGATATTTTATTAAAGTTAAAACTTTATTTACTGTGTCATTATCATATTTTAAAGATTTTAGCATTTTCTCAGATATTTTAACTGACTCTTCAGCATGCCCATAGAAGTGGGATATATTCTTTTCATCTATTGTTTCAACATTTATTTTTCCTAAATCATGCAGTAACATTGTTAACCTTAAATGAAGAAAAGGCTCAATGGAATTGGTAGACAAAATTGTGTGATTATATAAATCATAAATATGATATGGATTATTTTGATTTTTATTATAAATAGCGCTAATTCCTGGTAGAATAAAATCTAAAAGCCCGCATTCTTTTAAATTCTCGATTTTATTAGGGTTGTAAAGTAATATCTTATTAAATTCTTCCCTTATTCTTTCTTTTGAAATATTCATAATATTATTTTTAAATTTACTTATGGAGCATAATATACTTTCATCAATAGAAAAACTTAGTTGTGCTGAGAATCTAATTGCTCTTAGCATTCTTAAAGCATCTTCATTAAACCTTTTTTCTGGATCCCCAACTGTTTTTATTATTTTACTCTCTAAATCCTTCATTCCTCCAAAATAATCTACTAAACCATTTCTATCATTATAAGCCATAGCATTTATGGTAAAATCTCGTCTTGATAAATCTTCTCTAAGTGAATTGACGAATTTTACTTCTTTAGGATGTCTATTGTCTTCATATTCACCATCTGCTCTATATGTTGTTACTTCATAACTTTCTTTATTTTTTATTACTGTAACAGTACCATGTTTTAACCCTGTCAAAACCACTTTATTAAATAATCTAATTACATCTTCAGGTTTTGCTTTTGTTGTTATATCCCAATCTTTAGGTTCTTTATTTAGAATACTATCCCTAACACATCCGCCAACAATATATGCTTCAAAACCATTATCCATTAAAGTAGTTAGAATATACTCTACATCTTTTGGTATCTTTATTAATTTTTGCATTATTTCATCTCCTCAATTTACTTTAACACATTTTTAATTTATCTAAATAAATTTTTTAAAGGCTTTAAAATATATCACAATTAATTTATATTAAAACTTAATTAAAATAAGCTGTTCTCAAAGTTTTCTGAGAACAGCTTATCCTAATTCTTATCTTTCATAATGGTATTTAATCGTCTGCTACATTTCTATTATTATATGAATATACATTATAGGTCTGCCATATTTGTTCCAAGTTTCCAAATATATCGGAAATATTTTCTTTTTCTCTCATTCCTACTGCTATTATCAATGCATTTATTACTGATAAAGGTGCTACTAATGAGTCTACAAACGATGCCATGTTACTTTGAGCTATTAAAGTATAATCCGCTTTAGAAGCTAGTGGTGATAATAAACTATCTGTAAGAGCAACTACCTTAGCACCTCTATCTTGAGAAAATTCTAAAGCATCTATTGTCTTAGCAGCATATCTCGGAAAACCAATTCCAATTACTAAATCACCTTCACCTACATTTATCATTTGCTCAAATACATCTGAAATACCATAACTTACGATTTTTACATTTTGCAGTATTATGTTAAGGTAAAATCCTAAAAATTCTGCAAGTGCTGTTGAACTTCTAAGGCCTATTATATATATCCTTTTAGCATCAAAAATGCTTTTTACGACATCTTCAAAAGTATTTTGATTTATTTTCTCTAAAGTAGCTCTAATATTTTCCATATCAGCTTTAAGTACACCTTTAAGAGCGTCGCCATCTGAAAAATAATCATTTCTAAGTTCTAATCTTTGAACTGTAGTAAGTTTATTTTTTATAAGTTCTTGCAAAGCTTTTTGCAATTTAGGATAACCTGAAAAACCTAGTTCATTTGCAAATCTTACTACGGTTGATTCGGACACTCCAACAGAAATTCCGAGTTTAGCAGCTGTCATAAATGCAGCTTTATCATAATTTTTTAATATGTATTCAGCTATCAGTTTTTGACCTTTACTTAACCTAATAAATTTACCCTGAATTAATCTCATTAAATCTTTACTATTTTCATTATTTAATTCATCCATCTTTTGCCTTCCTGTATCACATTGAATAATATTATTTTAATTTTATCATCTTATTTCCAAATGTTCAATAAATAACTGTTATTTCACAAAAATTATTACAAATTTGCAAGTTGCTTTAGATTTACTATTATTTTTATAAATCATTTATGTAGTCTATTTCATCCTTGTTTAAGTTTCTATATTCTCCCCTTTTTAAGTAACCCAACTTAATTTCACCGATTGCTATTCTTTTTAAAGATAAAACCTCATGATTAAGCGCTGCACACATTTTTCTAATTTGCCTGTTTTTGCCCTCATGAATTCCAATTTCAATTGTTGAAATTCCATTTTCAAAACTTATTATTTTTAACGTTGCTGGGGCAGTTATATATCCTCCTATATCTATGCCTATATCAAACTTCTGAATATCTCTTTGTGATATTTCGCCTTTAACAACTGCAATATATTTTTTCACTAGTTCCACTCTAGGGTGAATAATTTTATTATAAATTTCTCCATCATTGGTTAATAAAATTAATCCTGAACTATCATAATCCAACCTTCCTATTGGATAAATTCTTTCACTAGTTTTAACTATATCTAAAATAGTTGGCCTACCCTTTTCATCTTTTACAGAACTTATGTATCCTTCAGGTTTATTGAGCATTATATATAGTTTATTTTCTTCTTTTTTTATTATTACTCCATTAACTTCTACAATGTCTTTACTTGGATCTATTTTTATTCCTACTTCATTTACTATTTTTCCATTTACTCTCACTTTTCCTTGTTGTATTATTTCTTCGCATTTTCTTCTTGATGCCACTCCGCAACTTGCCATATATTTCTGTAATCTTTCTTCCATAATTATTATCACTCCGTATTGTTAAAATATCTCAAAACAATTCCCTTTTGACATTTTAAATTATATCTTTTTATGTATTATATTACAACTTTCTTTATTTTATAAAAGATAATAGAAACGCTGAAATCAGCGTTTCTATTATCTAATAATAAGGCTACTATACAGTTGATTCCTTAATATTAATCAGATTATTAGAAGAATCCTCCGCAGCCGCCACCAAAGCCGCCTAAGCCGCATCCGCCTCCACAGAAGCATAATAACAATATAATCCAAAGCCAGCTTCCACAGCCTCCAAAGCCACCGCCGAAACCACCATAGCCGCCTCCGTAGCCACCGTATCCTCCACCATAGCCTCCACAGCCGCATGTTTGACAGCAGCTAGGTTGGCATTGGCAACAACAAGGTTGACATTGACAGCAGCAAGAATCTTTAGAATGTCTTGACATGTTTATCATCTCCTATTCTTTTGTTAGTATATATTATTCAAATTTTCTGTTTTTGGTTCTCTACTAACAAAAATACTTTAGGAAATTTAACAAACACTAATTTAGATTTTATGTTATATTTTTTAGTAACATTTTTATAATCTTATATAGAATCAAACCAGTAATACAAACAAAAAGCATATCTGCACCTAGACCTTTAACTAAATTTATTCCACATAACGGTGTATATTCTCCATATCTGCTTTGCATGCTATATATATAAGGGTGTATAAATAACAGAGATCCCAAAGAACCTGCAGTTGTTGATATTAATATAACTATAAGATTTTCATCAGTTTTAGATGAAAATATTTTATTACTATGCTCAATTTTATATTTCTTTTGTATTATATTAAACATTAAAAGTATGATAAATATAAAAATTAATAATGTTATTATTTCTGCTATTAATTGTTTTATACTAATAAATTTCATGGATATAGAGTTAAGCAAAATACTTGGACTATAACCTTCAGAATAATTTCCTGACATTAAGTTTCTAATTAAATATGATATACTGTAATCAATATTTATACCAGAATATCTTAATGTCTCAAGAATTTTTGTAATGATTATTATAATTGAAATTGGTATAACAGAAATCATACTAAAAAATCCAATTACTGAATTAGAAAACATAGAATCAATTATAATCATAAATAATATTAATAATGTTCCAATTGCAGCTATTCTAATTATTTCAATTAAAGTCATACTAGAATAACCATCAACAATTTGCATAAATTCTCTATTACCTATATATGCCATAATTGATATATAAAGAAACAATATAATAAACGGTATTAACGTTAGTAGAATACTAATCAATTCATTATATTTAATTTGTTTTTTGGTGTATGGGCCACTTGATAAAAACATTAGCATATTCCTTTTGTTTGTTCCTTGAGCTATATAATATATTGCTATAAATACAATGCCTAAAATAAGATAATTGCTCAAATTTTCTGTATAACAATAATTAGAAAATGTATGTGAAATTTGACTTTTTAAATTAAATATTTTTCTTTGTATATTTATATAAGTTGTTATACCCCAAACTAAAAGTCCTATAATTATTGGCGCCTTAGCTGAATTAAACCATGCAAAAAGCAGCCCTTTATTAAAATACTTTTTCATTATTCTCCTCCTTATCAACTTTATAGATAAAGATATCTTCCAAACTTAGGTCAATTTCTTCAATAAATAATGGATTAAGGCTTTTTAACCCATTGATAAATTCATCATCATATTCATCTGTAATAATTGTATAAACTCGTCCTATTTTACTTAATTTAAAAATCCCTTTTAAATTTAAGTCCTCCTCATAAACAGGGCCGTCAAAAGCAACTTGAACTTTTTTTATTTTATTTTTCATATTATCAATTGAATTTTCATAGGATATTCTCCCATCATTTAATATTGCGACATCATCACAAATTCTTTCAAGTTCACTTAAGTGGTGAGAGCTTATTACTATTGTAGTATTATTTTCAAATACTTCATCAGCAAATATTTTCAATAATTTATTTTTTAATATTGCATCCAAACCTGAGGTAGGTTCATCTAATATTAAATATTTAGCCTTAATTGAAAATGCAAGCATTATAGACAGCCGCATCTTCATTCCTTTTGATAGTTGAAAAATATATTTTTTTGTTGGAATTTTAAATATCTTATTAAGTTCATTAAATTTATTTTCATTAAAATCAGCATATGCATACTTGTAATATTTTAATATTTCACAAACTTTAAAATTTGTCTGAAGTATATTCTCATCAGCCACATATCCTATTTTCTTTTTAACATTTGGATTATCATATACAATTTCTTCGTCATATTTTACATACCCGCTAGTACTATTATAAATTCCTGTCATACATCTTAATAAGGTAGTTTTTCCAACTCCATTTGGTCCGATTATGCCCATAATCTTTCCTTCGCCTATTTTAAGATGAATATCTTTTAAAATTTGCCTGCCTTCTATCTCAAAAGACAAATTATTAATATTTATCACTATCATTCACCCCTAACTCTGTAAATATCTGAAGTGCTAGTTTCATAAATTCTTCCTTGCTTATTCCACTATAATTAGCTTTAAGTATAATTTTTTTTAATTCTTCTGAAATATACTCCATCTTTTTTTCATCCACTTTCCTCTTATAATTATCTGTTATAAAAGTTCCCTTTCCCCTTAAAGTTTCAATGACACCTTCCCTTTCAAGTTCGCAATATGCCTTACTAATTGTATTAGGGTTTATTGTAAGTATTGATGACATCTCTCTAACTGAAGGCAATTTTTCACCGCTTTTTAACGCTCCTTTTAGAATAAGTTCCTTTATTCCTAGCTGAATTTGCTCATAAATAGGAGTACTGCTCCTAGGATCAACCCTAAGCATCTTCGTTACCATCCTCTTCATTGCGTGTATATTCCATTATATAATCAATTACTAGTCCTTCTCCTTCGTCAATTAAAACTAAATCAAGTTTCATTTTTTGAGGATCACTGAGTATTTTTTTGTTATTCTGATAATATGAACTATATGCATTAATATCTAGTCTAATAGGTTCTTCTTTTGTTATTTCACTTCTTTTAGTAAATTCATTTCTAAGAGAATTATAATTATCTAAAATAGCTGCTTTCTGTTTTTCGTTAAGGTTTTCTATTTTTTCAATATCAATCTTTTCAAAATTAAAATCAGAATAAGTTAATCTTTTTCTCTTAGATAAGCATTCTTTTAGATCATTAGTTTCGGATAAGCTACCATTTTCATCTACAGCTATAAGTGTTTTTGTTTTTAATTGCTCAATAACTTCATCTGAAGTGTTAAAATGTACTTGTTTTTGATACATTTTATTACTATTGGTGCCAAGTAAAATTGTAACAACAATAAATAATCCTATTATAATTACAATTGATGATTTTTTCATATTTCTTCCTCCTTGATTGTATTAAGTGTACTATATCATATAGTACACTAAAATTATATAAGGAAAAATTTATTTATTCAAGAAAATATATCCTAAATTTTCCTTAATTTTTTCTTAAGTTATGAGAAAATAAAAAATAACTAGAGCTTTTTTAATTACCCTAGTTACTTTTACCTTATAAATCTTTCTTTTTTTCTCCATTAGCATAAATGACTAATGCAATTATAACAAATATTATAGGTCCTGATACCATAGCTATCGAGGACGAATAGTTTCCACTAAGTGAAGGTTCAATAATTGTAAATAAATTAGCTAAACCAACTACTATTGCTACTACATACCCAACAAACATTGCAAAACTTTTATTTTTAAACATTAAAAAGGGTTTTATTATATTATCTCTTTTTCTAAATGAGATATATGCTATAGCTAAAAATAAATATGGTAAAGTCATAGCAACGTTTGTCATATCTACTAAAAGCCTAAAGAATACTTTTGCGCTGCTTCCACCCATTGAAACAAAAAGAACCATTACAGCCACGATTGTTGTTTGAACTAACATTGCATTTATTGGCATATCATCTTTACCGATGATTCCCATTTTTCCTGGCCAAAACTTTGCAGGTGTTCCTTCAATTAATTGTTTAAGTGGTGCATATGATAAAGTAAAAAATGCACCTGTTAGAGCTAAGAACATAGATAAACCAACAAATCTAGCGAACCAATTACCTAATTGTATAGCTAACGCATTGCCTAATCTAAATAATTCACCAATTGTATAGCCTAAATTATTCATTACCACATATGTAATATTTGCCATATTTACATTTTCTCCAGAAAGACTAGCTCCCCAATTTGTAAATATTCCAATTAAAAAGATACCAAGAGAATATCCTACTGATATAATTGCTGCTGCAATTAAAATTCCCTTTGGAAATGTTTTTTCTGGATTCTCGGTTTGATCAACAAGACCACTAACTGCTTCAATACCGCCATATGCAAATAACGCAAATACTAGAAATGATAATATTGAACTAGTAGTCTGATATCCTGGATTTGGGGAACTTACCAGTGACATGACTGATGAAATAGGTTCCTTAAATTGTCCCTTATTCAATATAAATACTATTGCTGCTCCAATTATAAGAACAATATTTAAAAGAGCAACTGCCATTCCACCAATAGATGTTATTTTAGTAATTTTACTTATTCCTCTTTTTGAAATAATAAAGGTAGTACAAACCCAAAATACGCCCAAAATACCAAGTACCTGAGTCGAATTTAACCCTAACATTCCCCATTTAGAAGTCATATCTACTCCAAAAATAGTATTCGATAATGGAATCCAAATTGTTGAACAAATATTTATCATCCATACTACATAGGAAGCATACCACATAAACACTCCTATAAAAGCAAATTTAGGCCCCACAGACTTTTCCATCCAGGAATATATTCCACCTTTTTCTTCTTTGAATGCAGAACCATATTCAGCCATCATAAAAGCAAAAGGTATAAAGTATGTTATCCCTCCAAATATATACCAAGGAATCGCACCATATCCCATAAGGTAAAAGGACCTTGGCATATTTGCAAATCCAAAAACTGATGTAAAAATCATAAGAATTAAAGTAATTAATGTCAATTTCTTTTGTTTATCATTCTTTGTCATATAGTATCTCCTTTATTAAATTTAAAGTTATTCTTATTACCAACAATAATTTAAAAATTGTTGATTAATAGAAAAATAAATTTTCTTAGAATTAGAATTCGTATATTTATTTAACTAATATTTTTTTTCATAAATATAGACTGTAATAGTTTACTATCATTAATATGTCTATTCAAGTCGCTTTTATTACACTTTTATCAAATAATTGTTATAATTTATTAAACAAAGTTAAACTTATTATCAAATCATTGTCGATTTATAATTATTGCTGTCCAATTATTAATTATTTTATTATTGTCATAACATAATATAAGTAATATTCTTTCTTATAATTCTTTATTAGCATTTATTAAAAACAAATAACAACTTTAGTAATAAATATATAATTAAAATCTATTTTTATTAGCTGAATTTGTAGCAAATTATATTTTTTTAAATAAGCTATTATAAGAAGCAATTTTATCTGAGGAGAGAAAATGGTAAAAGAAGCTATTGACTGTATAGATGCTGGAACTGAATACTGCCCATGCAAACTTGCAGAATATGGACAATGCATAATTTGTTCCCAGTGCCAAGGGGAAGTTTTTTGCGATTGTTTAAATTGGAAGGGAGTTTGCATTTATCAAGAACTTTATAATAATGGTTTTATAGCCAAAGATGGGCGTAAAACTTATAATTGTAATATTACAGAAGTAATAAAGTATGAAAAAGATTTGATCATCATCAAATTTAATGCCCCTCATAAGTTAGTTTTAGATTTAGTTAAACCTGGTAGTTATATATTTATAAGAACAGATGGGAATCAGTATTTTGATATTCCTATTTCTATTATGAATTCTGATATAGAAAATGATATTATTTCTATTGCTGTTGAAATTAGAGGAATAAAAACTGCTAAATTACTAAATATTAATGCTAACCAAAACATAGTAATTCGAGGCCCTTATTGGAATGGCGTATTTGGAATTAAGAATATATTAGCACAAAACAATAGTAAAGCTTTAGTTTTAGCAAGGGGTATTGGACTTGCTCCTATGGTTCCTGTAATTAGAAAGCTTATTTCACAAGGTAATAACGTTAAAGTTATAATTGATAAGAATCCATTTAATATTAATTTTGCAACTGAACTGTTAAATGAATATAATGTAGATTTAACTGAAAATTCATTATTAGATAAAGGAAATTTATCAGATCGCGCAAAAGTACAAATTAAGGACGCACTCAAAGATGGAGTGCAATTTATTCATATTGCTGGAGCAGATATATTGACTTATTCGGTAATTAACTATTTAAATGACATTGACAGAAATGATGTAACTCTTTCCTGTTGTAATAACTTTAAAATGTGCTGTGGTGAAGGTATTTGTGGAGCATGTACATCAAGATTTTCTGGGCATAGAGTTAAAAGGTTCTGCAAGGAACAGGCTGACCCAAGAAATATTTTTGAAGGGAGAAGGTTTATATGAAGGTTATTATTATTGGTGGAGGTTGGGCTGGGTGTGCTGCAGCTCTTTCAAGCAAAAAGGCTGGAGCAGATGTTACCATCATTGAAAAAACTGATTTGTTATTAGGTCTTGGAAACGTTGGTGGTATAATGCGTAATAATGGACGTTATACCGCAGCTGAAGAATTGATTGCACTAGGTTGTGGGGAATTGATTCAAATTACTGATAGAATATCAACTCATACAAATATTGATTTTCCTGGTCATAAACATGCTTCCCTTTACAATGTTAATACTATTGAAGGAGAAGTTAGTAAATATTTAAAATCTCTAGGAATTAATCTTATGATGGAAAGCAGAGTAAATGATATCGATTTTGATGGGCAAAAAATTAAAGGTGTTTATTTAAGTGATGGAACTTATATTGAGGGAGATGTATTCATTGAAACAACAGGAACTACTGGTCCTATGGGGAATTGTATGCGTTATGGAAATGGATGTTCTATGTGCGTTTTAAGATGCCCAGCATTTGGTCCAAGGATTAGCATTAGTGAACGCTGTGGTGTTTCTGATATTCAAGGTGAAAGAGGCGATGATATTTTAGGAGCTTTCTCTGGTTCATGTAAATTAGCAAAGGAGAGCTTATCAGATGAAATTAGAGATGAACTAAATTCTAAAGGAGTTGTAATTTTAAAAATTCCTAAAGAAGATATAAATTATGATAAATTAAGTACTAAGGTATGTCAACAATATGCCTTAAAGGAGTTTGCCGAGAATATAATTCTACTAGATACCGGACATGCTAAATTAATGACAACGTATTATCCATTGCATAAATTAAGAAAAATTAAAGGCTTGGAAAATGCTAAATATGTTGATCCTTATGCAGGAAGCAAAGGTAATTCAATTAGGTATTTATCTGTAGCGCCAAGAACTAATGATTTAAAGGTATCGGGAGTAGATAATTTATTTTGCGCTGGTGAAAAAAGCGGCTTATTTGTTGGACACACTGAAGCTATATGTACTGGTACTTTAGCTGGACACAACGCGGTAAGATTAGGAATGGGAATGCATCTTTTGATATTACCATCTTCCATTACAATTGGTGATATAATAACTTATGCAAATGAGAAGGCAGGAACAAGAGAAGGAAGAAAAGATCGATACACTTTTGCTGGTTCAGTTTATTTTGAACGAATGAAAGAACTAAACCTATATACTATAGATGTTAGTGAAATAAAAAATAGAATTCAAAAAGTTAATTTAGATAATGTGTTTAACCAAAAATTATGTTAATTTTATAATTAATATCTAAATAAGGTGTTTAAAAATGATTATTTAACCATTCTTAAACACCTAGACATTTTGATATTATACTAATTCTTTAACAGTGTGACTTCCAAAAGCAACTTTTTCAATTACATGATTGTAGATCTTATCTGTTACATTCCATCTATCTGGACAATTTAATACAACAATAATAATATCCTTACCATTATTATTAATAGATGAAACCAAGCATTTTCCTGCCTGCCCTGTATATCCGGTTTTAACACCATTTGCTCCAGGAATTTTCCATAATATTTTATTTATATTTGTATAATCTCTTGTAAAATTATATTTTTCCTTCAGTATTTCTTTACTGCCAACAATTTCTCTAAATAAATCATAATCCATTCCCTTTGCTGTAAGTATGGCTAAATCATAAGCAGAAGAATAATGATTACTGCTGTCTAGTCCATGAGGAGACTCAAAATGAGAATCCAAAATTCCAATTCCTCTAGCATAATGATTCATAATATCAGCAAATCCTTCAATGGACCCTCCTAATTCTTCAGCTATAGCTATAGCTGCATCATTTCCTGACTTAAACATTAATCCGAAGATTAATTCTTTCATTGATATTTCTTCATTTTCTTTATATCCGACTCTAGAACCTCTAATGCTTACTGCTTTCTTGCTTATAATTACTTTTTTATCTAAGTTCCCTTGTTCAATAGCAATAAGAGAGGTAAGTATTTTTGTTGTGCTTGCCATTGGAACAATTTCATATGCATTTTGTTCATATAAAATTGTTCCACTTTCCTTATCTAAAGCAATTGCGCATCTTGCATTTACTCTTAAATTTGAATCTGTTTTATTTTTAGCATTGACACCAGAACTTATTACTTGAGTTAAAATAAGGCTTAGTAATAATAATGATATATTTTTTATACCCTTCCTCATAATTAATCACCTTCTAAACTTACTATTTGGTTCTAGTTTACCTATAAAATTATTTTTTAAACCTAGTTTTAACGTAATTTTAGGTTTAGTTTTTTAATAATTGTCAATAATTATGAAGTATATATACTTTGGAGGAATTTTATGAAATTATTTATTTTTATTTCTGGGATTTTATTAATACTTATTATACCTCTTCCTATCAAAATTAGTATTTACTATTCTACTAAAGATTATTATATAAAATTATACAAAATAACTTTAGTTTCAAAAAAAAAGCATGCTAATAAAATCCGATATAACGCAATAAATAAGAAACCCATAATAAAAAAAGAACACAAATTTTTATCACGGTTTTATCGTAATATTAATTCTAAAACTTTGATTAATGATTTATATAAATTAAATTTAAAATTCAAACCTCTTTTGAAGTTAAGATTATCATTAGATTACTCATTAAGTGATGCTGCTAGGACTGCATTATTTTACGGTATTTTAATACAATTTCCTCCAATAATATATACACTGTTAAAACGGTATTTTAAAATAAGTAAATTTAAGCTAAATATAAATCCTATTTTTAAAGATAAATTTTTACTAAAAATTGAAACTACAAGTATAATTTTCTTATCATTTGCAAACATTATATATATAACAATAATCTTTTTTAAATTAATTAAAAGCAGAGGAGGTGACCCCTAAGCATTAGGGGGATAAATTATGTCAAGCGAAAAACATGTTGAAAACTTAATGGCAAGTACAATGGAAAATCTTAAAGATATGATTGATGTAAATAAAGTTATAGGTGAAGCAATTGAGACTAAAGATGGAACCTACATAGTTCCAGTTTCAAAATTAAGTTTTGGTTTTGTTTCAGGTGGAAGCGAGTATCAATATGAAAATACAGACATTAGCAGCACAGTTTTTCCTTTTGGAGGAGGTTCAGGTGCAGGTGTTTCAGTAAAGCCAGTTTCATTTTTAGTTGTTAAATCAGATGGTGTTAGAATGTTACCAATAAACCAAGATAATACTTATGATAGAATCGTAGATACTGTTCCGCAAGTATTTGATATGGTAAAAGGTCTTATAAAAGATATGTGTACTAAAAATAAAAATAATTCAAGTGAAAATACTACTAACACTGCTACTACTCAAACTACTTATGCTACAACTGTTGATGCGACTACAAATTCTGAGAACAATAATGAGGAAATCTTAAATAATCACGAAGATATTATGTAATTTACTCTAACTCTTAGAATAAAAGAGAAATAGTTTACCTGATTTTATCTAAATAAACTATTTCTCTTTTAATTAGTTATGAATTTTACATATTACTATTCTGTTTCCAATTCTTTTTCTTTTATATCTTCATCTTGTAATTCTTCTTGTCCAAATAAATCCAAGGAAGGAAGATCCTTTAAATCCCTTAATTCAAATTGTCTTAAAAATTCATCTGTTGTACCATATAAAATTGGGCGGCCTGGTACATCAAGTCTTCCAACTTCTTTTATAAGTTCTTTTTCTATAAGTCTTTGTATAGCGCTCTCCGATTTAACTCCCCGAATTTCATCAATATCTATTCTAGTTATCGGTTGTTTATAAGCTATTATTGCTAAGCTTTCTATGGAAGCCTGTGATAAGGACTGTCTCTTATTTTTTTTCAAAAGCTTTTGAATATAATCAGAATTTTCTGCTTTAGTAACTAGCTGATAACTTCCTTTAATACAAATTATTTTTATTCCTCTACTTGAAATTTCATATTCCTCCATCATTTCTTGAATAATTATTTCAAGAAGCTTTGGCTTTTCTTCAATATGAGTTACCAAATCTTGCAAGTTTAAAGGTTCTCCACTTGCAAATAATACAGATTCAATTATTGATTTTATAGAATTCTTTTTTGAGTCATCCATAAATGGAATTTGAATTCCTTTATCTTTATTCATCTTCTGTTCTCCTCTCAATTAATATGTTTGTAAAATTATCACTTTGATAAACCCTGACCATTCTTTGCTTAATCATTTCAAGTAAAGCCAAAAATGTTACAACACATTCTAATTTGCACTCGCAATTTTGTATAATATCAGAAAAACTATTAACATTTTCATTTTTTAGCTTGTCCATGATGTATTCTAATTTATCTTCTATTTTATATTTATCTACATATATTTTTTTTTGAATTACATTATTTCTATTTTGCTTATTATTATAAATCTCCAATAAATTATTATAAATATTATACAATTCTATAAGACTTATATTTTTAAACAAATCTTGTTTAATATTTTCTTCTTTCTTCTCTTCTATTACCTCTGGTTTTTTTCCATATACTTCACCAGCACTAATATACCTTTCTTTAAAGAATGCAGAAACACCTTTTATTTTCCTATAAACAATAAGTTTTTCTAAAAGATTTTTTTCTTCATCCTCTTCGTTTTCATCTTCTTTCTTAGATCTTGGTAACAAATGCTTAGACTTAATTTCTATTAAAGTAGCAGCAACTACTATAAATTCAGAAGTAATTTCTAAATCCATTTGTTTCATTTCATTTAAGTAATTTAAATACTGATTCGTTATTTCAAATATTTTCACATTATATATACTCATTTGATTTTTTTTTATCAAATGTAGTAACAAATCAAAGGGTCCTTCAAAATCATTAATTTTAATTCTTGGAAGTTCCATAAATTAATTTTATACCTCCGCTAATTTAATTCATTCGCACTATTATGCTGTCTATTTACTTCAATATATATAATACCAATATATATAAATCAAAACAAGAATGTTTATTTCATCTTACAAAATTCTTCGTTTCCAGTTAAAATAAATATAGCCTAATAAAGAAGATTTTATCTTAATTATTAAGCTATATTTTATGTTATATTTGTGATTTTCAGAAATAAAACTATATATTAATGATTAGTAAATTACCTAAACACCTTTTTCGAATAGGTTTTTAATATTATATTTGATATTGTCAAATATATTACCTTTCTTAATATCTCGATCACAATAAATTTCTACTTCTCCAACCTTTTCATCACCTAAATAAACTTCATACTTACCAACTATGTCACCAGCTTTATATTCTTTTTTCAACTCATCGATGACGATTTTCTTTTCTAATTCTTTATTCTCTCCTTTTGGCAGTATAACAACTAGATCATCTTTTGCTATTGCATTGAAGAATTTGTCTGTTTGCTCATCCATATATACTTTATCTATTTCTTGATCTTTTGATATAAGTTTTTTACCTTCATACTTTGAGAATCCATGGTTAAGCAACACTCCTGCATCACGATTTCTTATTTTGTAAGTTGGAGCTCCCATGATTACAGATAACATTCTAACTCCATTTCTTGTTGCTGTAGCACTTATACAATACTTAGCCTCATCTGTAAATCCTGTCTTCAATCCATCGCATCCTTCAAAAAATCTAACTAACTTATTATGATTTACAAGCTCTATTGGAGATTTTCTTCCCTCGGATATTGTTTCCATATAAGTACCTGTGTATTTTAAAACTTTTGGATGTTTTAGCAATTCTCGAGACATTATAGCAATATCCTTTGCTGTAGATAGGTGCCCTTCTGCTGGCAAACCATTGCAGTTTTTAAATGTTGAATTGCTCATTCCTAATTCTTGTGCTCTCTTATTCATCATGCCAACAAAATCTTGTTCTGTACCTCCTAGATATTCAGCAAGAGCAACTGCAGCATCATTTCCTGAAGCTATGGCCACTCCTTTTAAAAGTTCTTCAACAGTTCTTATTTCTCCTGTATCTAGCAGCATTGTACTTCCGCCCATTTTTTTAGCATTTTCACTACATGTTACTTTATCATCTAATTTAATTTTACCGTTATCAACTGCCTCCATAGTAAGTAACATAGTCATAATCTTAGTCACAGATGCAGGTGCAAATTTTTCATTTGCATTTTTTTCATATAGTATTTTTCCGCTCATAGGTTCCATTAATAAAGCTGATCTAGCTTCAATATTGGTTCCATCTGATTTAGCTTTTTCATCTCCCTCTACAGCACTTGCTAAGTTAATCGGTATAAGTAATATTGCAAAAATACATATTAAAGTAAATGATAAAATTCTTTTCATATTATTTTTCATTTTACTGCCTCCTTTCAAAATTAGTGTTACCATAAGAACAAATAATATTACAGGTAATCCAAAATTCCTCAAGGATTTGACAGGAAATTTACATAATATTTGATTGAATATTCCATTTCAACGTCTTTCTTTAATGCAAAACATTAAGCTTTGCTTATTTATGATTATTTTTTATCAAAGTTTAGGTTATTTAAAAGTGCAGCAAATGGATTTTCATTAAATTCCTCTGCTTCTTTTTTCATCTTCTTCATATAATTATTTACTTCTCTCTTATCGACTTTTCCACTACTTTCAAATCGCTTTTTAAATTGAGAAGCCTTTTCTCTAAAATTACAGTTGCTTCCAGGGCATACATAAATAGCTCCTTCACCATGTCCTCTAAGTTCTAATTTCTTTTTGCATTCAGGACATCTTGCATTTGTAGCTCTTGCTACACTTTCTCTATATCCACATTCTCTATCTTGACAAACATTCATTACACCATTCTTGCCTTTTACTTCTAAGAGATATTTTCCACAGTTAGGACATTTCTTTCCTGTTTTATTGTCATGAACAAATTTTGTACTACCACCTTTAACATCTTCTACAAGTGCAATAGCATAATTTCTCATTTCTCTAATAAATTCGTGGTCGCTTGACTTCCCTTTTGCAATTTCATCTAATCTCTTTTCCCACTTTGCTGTTAGTAATGGTGACTTTAATTCTTTAGGAACTAATTCAATTAACTGCTTTCCTTTAGAGGTTGGAACTATATCCTTTCCTTGTTTTTCAATGACAAAGGAGTTAAATAATTTTTCTATTATATCTGCTCTAGTGGCAACAGTACCAAGACCACCAGTTTCACCTAATGTCTTAGCTGCATCCTTGCCTACATTCACATACTTATGGGGATTTTCCATAGCTGATAATAATGTTCCTTCATTAAATCTTGCTGGAGGGCTGGTTTGACCTTTATTTAATTTAACATCATCTACTTTAAATTTATGTCCCTTATTAACCTTTGGCAATACTTGTTCCTTAATATCATCATCAGAAGAATCATCTTCAACTTTATCATAAAGCTTTTTCCAACCTTTAGACGTAATTACTTTACCTTTAGCTAGGAATCTTTCATCCTTAATTTTTCCTTCAATAGTAGTGTGTATATATTCAAAAGGTGGGAGCATTACACTTAAGAACCTCTTAACTACTAAATCATAAATTTTTCTTTCTTCTGAACTTAAAACAGCTAAGTTAGGTCTTTGCTCTGTTGGTATAATAGCATGGTGGTCACTTACCTTCGAATCATCCACAAATCCTTTATGACCATTAATTTTCCCTTTTAACAGTTCATCTGCAACAATTCTATATTCACCAATAGAAATGGCTCTTAATCGTTCTGGAATTGTACCAACAATATCTTTAGTAATATATCTTGAATCTGTACGTGGATAAGTTAATATCTTATAATTTTCATATAATCTTTGCATTATTCCTAGTGTCTGTTTTGCTGAGTATCCCCATATTTTATTAGCATCTCTTTGCAGTTCAGTCAAATCATAAAGTGCTGGTGAAAATTTCTTTTTACTCACTTCACTTATGTTTACTATTTCACCCTCTGAGCCCTTAACTTTGGTTACAATTTTGTTCGCAAATTCTTCTTCAAAAATTCTAGAATTATTATCTTTATTTACCCATGAAAGATTAAATTCTTTAGTCTTTGCGTTAATAGTAAAATAAGTTTTCGGTTTAAAATTCTTAATTTCTTCTTCTCTTTCAACTATCATTGATAATGTCGCTGATTGAACGCGTCCTGCAGATAATTGGGCATTATATTTACATGTTAATGCTCTAGTTACATTTAAACCAATAAGCCAATCTGCCTCAGCTCTGCAGACAGCAGCTTTGTATAAACTTTCATATTCAGATCCAGGCTTAAGATTTTTAAATCCATCTAAAATTGCTTTATCTGTTTGAGATGATATCCATAATCTCTTAAGAGGCTTTTTTACACCTGCTTTTTCTATAATCCACCTAGCAACTAATTCTCCTTCTCTTCCAGCATCAGTTGCTATAACAATTTCATTTACATCATCACGCAGCATTTGCTTTTTAACTTCATTATACTGTTTGCCTGTTTTTTTAAGAACAGTTAGTTTCATATGCTTAGGCAACATTGGAAGAGTGTCCATGCTCCACGTTTTATACTTTATATCATATCCTTCTGGATCCATAAGTCCTACTAAATGTCCCATTGCCCAAGTTACTATGTATTTATTACCTTCTATAAATGAACCTTTATTTTGTGAACATTTTAAAACCTTTGCTAAATCTCTGCCAACACTTGGCTTTTCTGCTAATATAAGAGTTTTACTCATTTGATTTTTTTCCCTCTTTCAGATGACATCAAAGTCAATTTATATTTTTGATTATATTTATTCATTATATCATATAAATTTATGGTTATATTCCAAATCAATTAAATAAATAAAGAGTTACCATTAAAACACTAAATAGTAACTCTCTATATTTTATATTTATTTTCTAATATACTTTAATTTTCTTATTCCAAACAAATATTTTTTAATTTCTTCTTTATCTTCCAGCTTAAAAAATATTTTCTTTATACCTGAACTAGTTTTAAAACTAACTACATATTTATTATTTTGTTCATCTAAAGAATAATTCAAAATTTTTTCCCAGGCAGTAACATATGAATTAAATAAGAATCCATTTTCTACTATACCATTCTTATTTCCAACAAATACAAGGGGAAGTAATATTAATATAACTATTATATCTTCTAATTTAAAGCCATTTAATATATATGTATAGATAAGAAACATAATGATGGCAACTGTTGTTAACATTTTGTATTTATTCCTGCTACCAGCAAAGATAAGTTTTGTTCTCATATCTCTTATAATGAGAACCACAGCCACAATAAAAATTAATATCATTATTATTATGTTTATATTCTCCAATTTTATCCACTCCTTATTTCTTCAATCCTTTTTCTCTTTTTATTTTTTGTATATAATCCCTTAATTGATTTTCATCTTCTTTCTTAAAGATTAATCTTCTCTTTATGTTTTTATTTAAATAAAAAGTAATATTCATGTTTATTAAATTCCTTCCTTCTTTGTCATTTTACTTATATAAATTGTTTTTAATTGAAATACCAATTTTAGCATCTTATTATAGCATATTTTGCTATATTTTTCTTCAAAAATTTTATTATGTTAATCCTATATTTTTATAAACACATAGTATTGCATAACAGAGTTAATATAGTCATGATTTTAATTGTTGATGCGCGATTACTTATGTTAAACATACATATATTATTCTATTTATATTATATAGTGTGTATATATAAAGTATATCTAAGTATGTATGGATATTTATTGCTATAATTTATGTTCGAATATTAATTTCATTAAGGAGGCATTTTATGAGAACTAAAACTTGGACAACAAAAATTGATAATATAACATATAACATAAAATATACCAAATACTTTCTAAAAAAAGAACTATTAGTTAATAATAAGCCTATTAAACTCCAAAGATCAAATACTTTTGGAATAACACGAGAAACAATATTCAATTTAGGAAATAAAACTGCCATTTTAGTAAATATTGATAATGATTGTGATATTTCAATTGATGGTTTTTATTTAGATTCCGGAGAAAAATATATAGAAGTTAAAAATATGCCTATCTGGAACTTAATTTTTTTAGGATTGATTTTACCTATATTTATACTTTCTCAAGGAAATATATGTTCTGGACTTTATACCCTCATTTGCTTTTACTTTCTAATAAGAGTAAGTATTGAACCATCTTTTAATTTGAAAAAACGAATTATTTTTTGCTCATTTATTACTATTTTTATGCACTTATTCTTTTGGGGCGTTTTGTTTTTATTACTTTCTCAGTTAAAAATTCTATACTAAGTTATAACTTACATTTATTCTTGTCATGATGTATTTATCTTAGAAATTATATATTTGATGCAAAATTTTTTTTTAATTAATTTCAGCAAATAGGACATACTATATATGATAAAAATAAAAGGAGATGATTCTATGGAAAACAATAACAATAAAGATTATTCTAAAAGTAACTATTTAAGAAATGGAAGTAAAACACAAAACCAATATGGAAAAAGCAGTTTTAACACAACAATAAAAAGACCTGGTAGAAATGAAAGTGGCCTTGAAGCAGAAAGAAGAGGTTTTTAAGTAAATTAAAATATATAAAAAAGAGTTTACTTATAGAGCATATATATTCTATAAGTAAATCTCTTTATTTCCAAATAAGTATTTTAAAAACATTAACAATTTTAAAGCAACAATTTTAACTATGGAGCTATATTATAATCGTCCAGTAAACCTAATATTTTTTTTACAGCATTTTTAGCATCTTTGGGAAGCTTGTCTAAAGCAGCTTGTTTTTGAGACTCATCATTTAACTGCGCTATTTGTATTACTTTTTGCTGAAGACCTGGTATTTTATTCAATTCTGTTACAGCTTTATTAAATTTATTGGCAAAATCCGGATCTTGCTGCATTTTTTGTTGAACCATAATAATCAATTGAAAAGGATTCACTTATATAACCCTCCTGTATATCCTTTTTACTTGATATTATTTTATTCAAATATAGATTAAGTGTGCACCTTATATATAGAATTTGTAAAACACTTATTTATAAGTAAAGAGGCTTCATCTTAATTAATTAAGCCTCTTATTATTAAATTATTTATATAGTGGATGTTTATCGCATAAAGCTTCTACACTAGCTTTAAGTGATAATAAATCTCCATCTCTATTGTCTACTGCCTCACCGATAATCGCTGCAATTTCAGCCATATCTTCCTTCACGAAACCTCTAGTTGTAATTGCTGCCGTACCAATTCTAATTCCAGAAGTTACAAATGGACTTCTAGTTTCGTTAGGTACTGTATTTTTATTAACTGTTATTCCTACAGAATCTAATAAAGCTTCTGCTTCTTTTCCAGTTATGTTTTTATTATTTAAATCAACTAAAAATACATGGTTATCTGTTCCACCAGAAACTATTTTAAATCCTTTAGCTATTAATTGATTTGCAAGTTCTTTACAGTTCTCAACAACATTTTCACCATATGTTTTAAAACTTGGATCTAAAGCTTCTTTAAAACATACAGCTTTTGCAGCAATAATATGTTCTAAAGGACCGCCTTGTATTCCAGGGAATATATTCTTGTTTAAAATTTGTGCATATTTTTCTTTGCAAAGAATTAATCCACCTCTAGGACCTCTTAAAGTTTTATGTGTTGTTGTTGTAACAAAATCAGCATATGGTACTGGTGATGGATGAACACCAGCTGCAACAAGTCCTGCTATGTGAGCCATATCTACCATTAATAGCGCTCCAACTTCATCAGCTATTTCCTTAAATTTTGGAAAATCTAAAGTTCTTCCATATGCACTAGCACCAGCAACTATAAGCTTAGGCTTATTTTCTATTGCAAGTTTTCTTACATGTTCATAATCAATCATTTCAGTTTCTTTGTCAACTCCGTAAGATACAAAGTTAAACAATTTTCCAGAAAAATTAACTGGAGATCCGTGAGTCAAGTGTCCTCCATGACTTAAATCCATACCTAAAACAGTATCGCCAGGTTCTAATACTGCAAAGTATACAGCCATGTTTGCTTGTGATCCTGAATGAGGTTGAACATTTGCATGTTCAGCACCAAATAATTCTTTAGCTCTATCAATAGCAATTTGTTCTATTTCATCGACTACGTGACAACCACCATAATATCTTTTATTAGGATATCCTTCAGCATATTTATTAGTTAAGTAAGACCCCATAGCTTCCATAACAGCTGGACTTACGATATTTTCTGAAGCTATTAGTTCTATTCCTTTTTGTTGTCTAACTAATTCTTTTTGAATTAAATCATAAATTTCTTTGTCTTCTCTTTGTATATTTTCAAAATTCATCTTTCATTATCACCCCAATATAATATTTGCTCTCAAGGGTTAAGAGTTTATAACTCCAACCAAAAGCTGTACTTATATTCAAATTATATGATTTGTTGCTATATTAATCAACTATTTTTTAATATTTTATATTAAGTATAGTAAAATTTGTTACATATTTAGTATATTTATTATTGCCAAATTTTCTTTATCAGCATATTTATTGTTTAATTATATTATATATCAGTTAAACATAATATATTAAATTAATTTACTTATATTAGATTTTTGTATAATATGCTATAATTCTTTTGTTATAAAAAATATATTTGGAGAAGAGATTATATGGATTTAAATAGATTACTTAAGGTTTCGACTCTTGCTGGAAAGATTATGCTTGAAAGCGGTGCAGAAACTTATCGGGTTGAAGAAACTATCAGTAGAATCTGCCTAGCTTTTGGAGCTCACACAGTGGATAGTTTTGTAATACCAACGGGGATAATTGTTACTGTTACATATTATGATGAAGTATCTACCCTTGTACAAAGAATTATATCAAGAGGTGTTGACTTATACAAAGTAGATAAAATAAATGATTTATCTAGGAAAATTCAAACTGAAGCTATTGATATGAACGATTTCTATAAAGAAATTTTGAGCATTTCTAATTGTAGCAGATATTCTTTTTTAATTACTTTAATATGGTCAGCTATTACTGCAGGATCTTTTACTATTATGTTTGGTGGAAACATAAAGGATTTCTTTTGTGCCTGCTTAATTGGTGCTTGTATTAAAATCGTGGTTGAAGTATGCCAAAAATTAAATATAAATGAATTCTTTGTTAATTCACTAAGCGGAGGTTTATGTGCTGTATTAGCAATAATACTTATAAAACTCAATCTGTCAAGTAATCTTGATAAAACAATTATTGGCTCCATAATGATACTTGTTCCTGGACTAATAATTACAAATGCCATACGAGATACTATTGCTGGAGATTTTTTATCTGGTATTACAAAAGCTTCTGAAGCTTTTTTAGTAGCAGTATCTATTGCGGTTGGAACTGGTGCAATCTTAAGTTTATATTTAAACAATGTAGGGTAATAATGAAAGCTTAGCTAATTTAAAATTTATTAATTGGAGGTATTTATGATTTTGCAAACAGTGGTCTCATTTTTATCATCTTTAGGATTCGGAATAATTTTTAATATTAAGGGTAAGAACTTATATTTTGCAGCTTTAGGTGGAACCTTAAGCTGGATATCTTATTTATTTTTTACTCACAATAAGATAAGCACTGTATTATCTTTATTTATGTCCTCCGTTATTTTTAGTATGTACTCAGAAATTTGTGCAAGATATTTAAAAACACCTGTAACTACCTTAGTTGTTTGTGCACTAATACCATTAGTACCAGGATCCGGCATGTACTACACAATGTATGAAACCATAACCGGCAATGTCCGTGGCGCTGTAGAAGTTGGACTTAATACTATATTTAGTGCTGGTACATTAGCTCTAGGAATTATTTTCGTATCTACAATAACAAAACAAGTGACAAACTTAAAAAAGGTTAAAGAAAAGTTATTTCAAAAATAATTTTCTTTAACCTTTTTCTTTAAATTTCTATAAAAATAAATACTAAATCTATTTTATTGACCTAACCTTCGCTCAAGCTCAGATATACCATCCTCAACTTCTGCTAGTGGTAAATTACCTAATTTTAATGTTTCAGGTTCTTTTTCTTTAAGTCTATTATAAAATCTCATTCCTTCTAAAATTATACTACCATCATTATTTGTTTTTCTAAGCATATAAAACAATGTATCTTCAGCTTTATCAAGTTTATTTGCAATTTCATAAACTTTAAAGATTTTTTTATCTAAATCTAATGAGAGATCATAACTATTTAATTCATTTGCTACGTTAACAGCATCATCTAAATACTTTGAATTTATTTCATCATCTTCAATATAAGCCTTATAGAAACTCTCTAAAGATTTTTCGTAATATTGAATTTTTGAATTTTCATTTTTTTCTTTATCACTGACTAATCCATAAAGCTCCATTAGACAGCCAAAAGCAATAAATTTTTCAGCATTATAATGCATTTCTTTTGCTATAAATTCTTCTAAGCTACTAAAAGAAAAGATATCTACTGTACCTATGTCTATTCCCACTAAAGATTTTAGTTCCTTATTTATCTTTTCTTTTGCTTCATTTATATTTCCATTGATTATATCCTTATGGACTTCTTCTGTTACTAAATTCAATGTAATTTCTAATTCTTTCATGTAATCATTTTTTATCATCTTTTGACACCTCAATACGATAAATATATTATTTTTAAGACTTAAATCATATATTAGATTATATTAATAAAAAAAACTGTTAATTAATACTTATTTACACTTGTATAATTAATTTAATAATTAATTATACTTGTCAACGCTATATAATAAATTCTTATAAATTATTCTATATAAAATTTGTCAAATATTCAACTTTCTTATACAGCACACTTTTATATATTTTTCATACAATATACTATAAAAAGAATCTCTAATAACAATTTACGGAGAAAACTTTGATAAACTTATGATAGTAACGGAGGTATTTTATGAGTACTATGTATGAAAACGAACGTGATTATGAATGCTATGACAGTCATCCTGTTTGCAGACCTTACAACTATGCTCCTGAACCAGGTAGAGCTTTATTAAATGTTGGTTCTGGTGGCATTGGACCTATGCCAATAATTTCCACCCCATTATCAAGACCTATTCCAGTAGCTAGTGTTTCAATTGACACATCTAATATGTGCAATCCTAAAGTTCTTTTAACTTTTACTAGCTTAATTTGTTTACCTGCTGATATTTTAGTAAATTTAAATTTTATATTAGTTAAAACTGTTGGAGATGGATCTCCCCAAGCAATAGGCGGAACTCATACTTTTTCTGAAGTAGCTAGCGTTCTAGAATCTGAGTCATTTAGTTTCCAATACTGTGATTGTAATCCATCTTATGAAAATACAACTTATACAGTTCAACTTGAACCAAGCAGCTTAATTGCAGTAACAGCTGGTTTAACAATTACTAATGCAACTTTATCAGCTTTAGCTGTTGAAACTTTATAATAGTAAATAAATTTATTACAGGGAGCTCTTTATAAGAGCTTCTCTTGTTATTCTGGAATAATTTCACTATTACATTTAAAATCAAAGAATAAGTTATTTCAAAATGACGAGTTATAAGCAATGTTATTATTTATGCCTCGTATCTTAAAACAACTTAGTTATTTTAAATAAAGCCTAATACCCTTAATACTTCTACGCCTACTTTCCTCTCTACTCCATTATAAGGATAACAATGAATATGAATTGCAGGGTTAAAATTAAGTTCAATTATTGCATAGTTAGAATTTTCATCATTGTAAGCCTCTAACATCATGTCAACACCACAAATTCTTGCATTAACAGCTTTAGCTGCTTTAATTGCTATATTTTTAAACTTCTCTGAAATATCATCAGTGTAATCTATACTATCTCCACCTGTACTTATATTAGAATTTTCTCTTAAATAAATAATTTCATCTTTTTTCGGAACATAGTCGAAATCTTTATTTTGTTGTTGTAAAAATAATTTAGCATTTTCGTCTAAAATAATTTTTTCAAGAGGAGTAACGTAATGATACCCCCTAAGCGGATCTTGATTCTTTATTTCAACCAATTCAACTATAGATCTTACTCCATCACCTTTTACATTGGCTGGAACTCTATGAAGAATTCCAACAACTTTATTATCTATAACTAAAAAACGATACTCTTTTCCTTTAATAAATTCTTCAATAAGGATTGTATTGTCATGTTTAAATGCAATTTCTAAAGCTTTTATTATGCTATTTTCGTCTGTACCATCTTTAAATATACTAATTCCTATTCCAAAGTTTGTGGACTTAGGCTTAATAACTATTGGTATATTAATATAATCTTTAACTATATTTAGTGCTTCATCTATTGAATTGACTTCTATTCCTTTTGGAACTTTAATATTATTATCAGCAAGCACTTTTTTTGTAACACTTTTGTTTTCCATAATTAAAACAGTAACATAATTATCCTTTGAGGTTTTAGTAGCTTGTTTAATGTATTCTACTTTACCATTCTTTTTTAGTGAAATAAAATTCTCCGATTTATCTAAAATTTCAACTTTGATGCCCCTTTTTATTGCTTCTTTTATTACAATTTGAGTAGATAGTTCTAATTCCTCATAACCTTCTAATTTAAACCTATTATTATACGAATTCTTTTTATATTCTTTTGCTATATTTAAATGTGCATTAATATAGCCTTCTTCCTTAACTTTTTTTTCAATTCTGTACGCATAAGTCAATTTGTAATCTTTAATTTTTTCCATCATAGAATTTATTATATCTTCTTTTCCGAGATTTAACTCTTTATCTATGTTTTTAATTTTTTCTAATATTTCTAATCCCCATTCTTCTTTTGAAATAGAATATCCATCTTTCAATAGCATAATATCTTTTTGACCTAACCTTGATATTGTTTTTTGATTTTCAGTTCCTTCTTCCTGCCACTTATCATAATCATTCTCTTCATTTATAAGCAAGAATAAATTAAACAATTGAAGAAAATGTAAATCCTCTAAACTTATACCACCTTTTTCGAATGGATTAATATCTATACTTCTATATTCTAAATACTGAATTCCATCTTGGTTTAGCGAATTAAAAAAGTCATCAGGATTCTTAGGCTTAGGTCTTATGCAGCTATATAATTCTTTATAACTATCTATAAGCTTATCATCTATAAATTTCTTTAAGCTTTCAATATATTCATCAACAGAATTATAATTTGGGAATAAATCAATTTTATTTTTATAACCACATTCACTGTTCCTATAAGATAAAGCTCCTTCATTTGAAAAACTATCTTGGGCTATTTCTTTAGATGAATTAACACAATTTTTTATATAGCTTTTATCTACGACACCACTTGCGCCTAAAAGATATATTATAAGCCATCTAAATCTTAGATAATTCCTTGTAACTTTTAAATATAAATTATTTTTAAAATCTTTATATTCAAGATTTTGCTTTTTATAATCAGGATTCTCAAATAATTCCTTAATATCATCTCTGCTGTATAATTTTTTTATAAAATCGTCACTGAAAGAGAAATTATAATGTATACCACAAATAAGCTGCTTTTTTCCACCATATTTTTTGATTAAACTTTCTCTATATAATCTTGCTTCAGTCCCTTTAAGATTATCCCCATATTCTGCTATTTTAATTTTATCATCATCAGGCACAACACCAGGCATAGATTGAGGCCATAAGTATTCTTCACCAATCTCCATAGCAACAATGTCATAAAGAGAGTTTGCAAAATTATAAGTTTCTTTTATTGTTTGAAGTGGTGGAGTAATAACTTCTATTTGACTCTCTGCGAAATCTGTAGTTATATATGAATTTTCTACTTTATCACCAAATACACTTGGATGTTTACTAATTGATAATTCTCCCTTATCATTGACTCTTAAACTTTCTCTTTCTATACCAAAGTTACCTTTTAATATTTCATAATTAGTACATAATTGTTTAAGTTTTTTTAACATTGCTTGCCTCCTAGCAGTAATTTAATTATAAATACATCATTTTAGCTTTCTTTTCACTTCTATAATATATAATAAATAAGATACACATCCCTTCAAAATGCTTGAAAGAGAAATGCTTATCCAAATACCAGTTAAACCAAAAGGCCTAATTAAAACCAAGGCCATTGGAATCCGTAATGCTGTAAATACAACACTAATAATAGATGATATTTTAGGCTTGCCAATGCCTGTAAAAAGACCATTTGATACTGTTTCTATAGTGCTAAATATTTGAGAAAAGGCTACTGCCTGTAAATATGCTTTTGCAATAATTATAGTGCTCTCTTCACTAACAAATATTTTGATAAAAGGCACATTAAAAAACATGAATAATAATGCCATAATTAAAGAATATACAATTCCAATTTTTATTGCTGTACTATATCCTTCTTTTATTCTATGATATTTTTTTGCACCAAAATTTTGACCTGTAAAAGCAGCTATGGCACCATGTAATCCACCTATAACCATATATGTAATTGATTCAATTTGAAGCCCAATTTTTTGAGCCGCTATGGCATCGGAACCAAAAATAGCAATTATTCTTGCTAGAAAAATATTAATTATTGTAAATAGAATTCGTTGAAGTGCCATTGGAAATCCTAAAGTTATTATTTCTTTTACTTTTTCATATCCAACTTTTACATTTATATTATATTTAAGTATACCTGAAGATTTAACTAAATATAATATAAACATCAAAATATTTGCTAGCATAGTTGCAATTCCGGCTCCTAGAACACCTAATTTAAATGTATATATAAAAATTGGATCTAATACTATATTTGAAATTACTCCTATACTATTAATATAAAATGCTAACTTATTATTTCCGAAACTACCTAAAATTCTTGCATATAAAATATTATAAAATGCAAAAAATATAGTAGGTCCACTTACTACTAAGAATAAATATGCATCCCTCTCTACTGTAGGATTATTAAGGTTCAAAAAGTCAATGAGACTTCTTCCACCTAGTATAAGTACAAGTGAAAAAATAATAGCAATAATTGTATTAATTAATAATCCAGAATTTATATATGCTTTAACTTCCATTTCGTCTTTTCGTCCAATAGAATGAGAAATCTTTATTCCCGTTCCAATTACAACTAATGAATTAATGGAGTATCCTAGTCCCATATAAAAGCTTGATGAACCGATGCTAGCAACAGCTCCACTTCCTAGTCCGCCAATCCATAACATATCAACTAAGTTATAAGTAAATTGCAATAATGAACTGCCCATTATAGGTACAGATAGTTTTGTCAATACACTTAGAGTTTTTCCTTCAGTTAAATCTATTTTTTTCATGTTATCTCCATTCAAAATTCTTATAGTCTAACATCTCTGTGTTATTCTTAATTAATTCATTCTAAATATTTTAACATTAAATAGTACTTCTTTCTAAGTGTATTCTTCAGTGCTTTTTAGATTATCACATTTTATATGATTTTGATTACTACAAATACATTCATTTTTTTCTGTAACTAAGCTTAGTAAAAACAATACCAGCCTGTTTGCATTTTTCATATTAAGCCTATATTGATTCCATATACTATCTTTTCTCATTTCTATTAAACCGCAATCTATCAGTACTTTCATGTGATGAGATAAAGTAGGCTGAGTAAAATTAAAGCTTTCTAATATTTCACAAGCACATTTTTCTCCACAAGATAATAAATCAATTATCTTAAGTCTATTAGGATCACTTAATGCTTTTAATATTTTGGCATTCATTTCATATTCAGTATTCACATTATGCTCCTTTCACAATATTATCCATATTATTTTCTATATATATAGTATAGATGTTCATCTATGTGTAGTCAACATTTTTATTTATATCATTGAATTGTCATTAAGCTTATATCCACATTCATCTATTTCACCAATTTTTGTTTAGTGATTATGATTCTTAAGATCTTTTTATCTAAATATAATTTTTTTAATTTCTGATCATCTCTTTTAATTCAAATAGCCTTAAATATACAAAAATGATTAAAATTTCCCACCCCAATCTTATTAATTATGATTGAATTTACTTTTAAGCTTATAAATGTATTTTCCCTGTTAAACTAAGTTGTTTTATTAAATTTAAGTTCAAAAAAGAGCCAAGGTTTAGTTTTGGCTCTCGTTTTCTTTAATAAAATCAATAGGAATTTAATTTGTGCTTTTAGTTAAGCATTTACAATTTCTCCACCATTAATATGAATCACTTGGCCAGTAATATATGATGCGTTTTTAGACGCTAAAAATACATATGCGCCTGCACATTCAACTGGTTGACCTGCCCTTCTTAACGGAGTATCTGATCCAAATTTAGTTACTTTGCTTTCATCAAAGCTTGCAGGAATAAGTGGAGTCCAAATTGGACCTGGTGCAACAGCATTCACTCTTATTCCAGTCTTTCCCTTAGCTAAAGCAGTTGATAAAGATCTGGTAAAGGCAACTATAGCACCTTTTGTTGCCGAATAATCAATTAATGTTTCGTTGCCCTTATAAGCAGTAACTGATGCAGTATTTATAATGCATCCACCTGATTTCAAATGATTTATCGCAGCTCTTGTCATATAAAAAGTTCCATATATGTTAGTTTTAAATGTTTTATCTAAATTTTCATTTGTTAATTGTTTGAAATCTGTACATTCAAATTGAACAGCAGCATTATTAATTAAAATATCTAACTTTCCATACTCATCAATAGTTTTTTGCACCGCATCATCACAAAATTTAGAATCACCAATATCACCTTTAATAAGTGTACATTTTCTACCTAATCTTTCTATAATTTCTTTTGTTTCACCTGCATCTTTATTCTCATTAAAATAAATAATTACACTATCTGCACCTTGATATGCATATGCAATTGCAGCTGCTTTACCAATCCCACTATCTCCACCTGTAATTATTGCTACTTTATTTTCTAATAGATTTCCTTTTTGATTGTAGCTTGGATCATCATATATTGGCGATGGATTCATCTTATACTCAAGTCCCGGTTGTTCGCTTTGTTCTTGCTCTGGAAATGAAGTTGGAAAATTCATTTAAATTCCTCCTTATATACAACTATATTTTTTCTAAAACATAGTTTTGCCAATACATTGAAAATTATTAATATATATAAAGAAGCTTCTGAAAAGTTATAATTTATTTTCAACTTAACAGAAGCTTATTATAATATTATTAATCTATCTTCTCTATTGCTAGGCCAACCAATCCAGGTCCAGTATTTACTCCAAGTGCAGGTCCAATTGTTCCAGCTATTGTACACTCAACTACATTTGGAAGATCTTTAATTGATTCATATAAACTTTGTACTTTTTCCATTCCATATCCATCTAAAATCCACGCTTTATATCTTCCTTTTTCTAGATAACTTTTAAAAATATCTGTTAACTTTGATATAGCTTGTTTTGAGCCTCTAACTTTAGCTGCTGTTCTATAAGTACCATCATCAGCAACAGTAATTATCGGTTTAAGATTTAAAAGTTCTCCAACAGTTCCTGCAACCTTACCTATTCTACCTCCCTTTTGTAGATATTCTAAAGTATCTATAGTGAAAAATAAGTCTATTCTTTCTCTATACATAGGCAGCATTTCTATTATTTCATTATATGATTTTCCCTCTTTTATTAGTTTTGCAGTTTCCAAAACCATTGCACCTTGTGCCATTGTAAGTGTTTTGGAATCAAATACATGTGTTGTGATTTCTGGAAAGTTTTCACTAACCAACCTAACAGCATTAAAAGTTCCTGAAAAAGCTGCTGAAATAGTTATGACAATAGCATGAGAATACCCTTCACTAATTATTTCCTCAAATATATTAGTTATTTTTTCTATACTAGGCAGTGCCGTTTTAGGAATTTCTGCTTTTAGACGCTCATACATCATTTCAGGAGTAATACTTATTCTATCTTCATACTCACCATCAGAATATAAAAGCTTGAAAGGTAACATTTTAATATTATTTTCTTCTAGTAATTCAATACTTATATCCGAAGCACTATCTGTTATTAATGCTATTTTATCCATGATATCTCCTCCTATTTTTCTATAATTAAATCGCTGTTAATATTTAGTTTATTTTATAACAACTCCAAGTAGTTTAGCAAGTTCAACAGCTTGTAAAGGTGAAACTATAGCACCTTTTAACTCAGTCCCAGTTAACAAGATTTCTGTTATATCACTATCTCTAAAGTCTATATTTTTAAGAGGTGTATTTGTAAATTCAGAATTACTTAGGTTACATCCTCTATAAACTATTTTATTGAAACTGTTCTCAATAAATATCGAACCTTCCATATTACATTCATTGAAATTCACATTTTTTATTTTAGAATATCCAAAATTCATGTAATTTCCAAGCACTTCGTCGAAATATACATCTTGGATATTACAATCGCTAAAATTAGAACCTGTAAGTTTGCAGTACTTAAATTGAACTCTATGTATACTACCTTGAGAAAAGTCTATATTAGATAAATCGCAATTTTCAAAAACCACATCTAATAAATCTATGCTTCTAAAGGAACATTTATCAAAAATTACGTTTAGAAATTTACAACCCTTAATCTCTATTTTTTCATCATTTATGTCATTTATGCTTCTGTTCTCAATTAGAGCATTCTCTAAATATCTTTCATTAACTAATTCTTGAATAAAATCAATGCTGTCTCTTAATGCATTATCTAACCTCGGTGTTAGTATTTTATTAAATTCTGCCATTAATAAATTCCCCCTTTATCAAAATCACCTTACATTTAATATAAATCAATCTTTAATTACCGATTTATATTATATCAGATAATTAATAATAAAACGGGAATAATTTTTACTTAATGGTTCCACTTAACAATAATCTTTTCAACTTTAATCGAAGGAGTTTTTGTAGAATTCTTCAACTCTTGACCAATCAATTATGTTCCATATGTTTTTAACATATTCAGCACGTAAATTTTTATATTTTAAATAATATGCGTGTTCCCATATATCTATTGTTAATATTGGGGTAAAACCCATGCTAAAAGGTGAATCCTGATTAGAGGTACTAATAATTTTTAGCTTACCATTTGCATCTTTAACTAACCAACCATAACCTGATCCGAATTGATTTATAGTTACTTTATTTAATAACTCTTTTAATGTTTGCAGATTTCCAAAAGTTTTGTTTATTTCACTTTGTAATTTTCCTTCAGGGTTTTTCTTGGGGTGCGGAAAAAGAATTGAAAAATATAGATTATGATTTGCTACACCACCACCTTGATTTATAACATCCTTTCTAATTTTCTTTGGTATTTTATCAACTTTTAAAAGTATTTCTTCAAGGGATTTTCCTGTCGTAATTTTTTCATATCCTTCAAGAATACTATTTAATTTATCAACATATCCTTGAAGGTGTTTTGTATAATGTATTTTGACAGTTTCCTCATCTATGTAAGGTTCTAAAGCATTAAATGAGTAGGATAATTCTACTTTATCAAACTTCATCTTTCTCCTCTAAGATATAAAATTATTACAATTTACAATATGCATAAATATAATAAAGGTTACTTTCTTATAACAAAAAAATATAAGTTACATAAAATACTTTATATAACTTATATTACAAACTATCTTCATATATATTACTTTTTAATCTTTATTAATTAGAATGATAAAAAAATGTAGTTAAGCAGAGATATTCTCACCATTGCCACATACAACTTGTTCATCGCATATATTCACATTACTATATAATTCTGCATTTCCACAAACTTTTGCACGATGAGATACTATAACATCATCATAAATTATTGCTGTATCACACACAATTGCTTCATCACATACATGTACATTACCTGATAATTTCACATATCCATATATTTTTGCATTACCTGAAAGAATTACATAATCACTTACAATAGCATTATTAAATACTAAAACATTATCACAAACTCTTACATTTCCTAATAACTTAGCATTATCGTATATACTAGCTTTCCCTGAAACTATAACTTTTCCTGAAATGTTCACATTATCACTTACAATAGCTTCATCACATACCCTTGCTTTTCCAGATATATTTGCATCCCCAGCAATAACTGAATCCCCAGATATTTCAGCATCATCATATACTCTTGCATCATCATATATCCAAGCATTGCCGTTTTGAGATAAATTCTTTAAGCTTTCTACATAACCTCCCAACTCACCTTTTTTAACATCACTAAAATTTTTTAATGCTTCGATTCTATATAATTTTTTTCCTCCTGGTTCTACCTCTATAAACTCCTCACTTAATTTGTATTTACTCATAATAACCCTCCTAAAAAATAATAATTTTTTATTAAATATAATTATATTTTTTACATACCATTTTAAAAACTGTTTTGTACTCTCAGTACAAAAACACTTAACTATATTATACATTATTTATTTACCAAATGTAAATATTTCTAAAATTAATAATTTTTATGGAACAAATTATAACTTTATCTATAAGCCTTAAATATATCCACAAAATAGAGAAGGAAATATAATCTCCTTCTCTAATATTATTTAAATTATGTTAATCTATTAAATCTAGATTAATGTATCTATAAATTATCATAAAACAAACTTTTCGATAATTATCTCACCCTCTTTGTTCAAATAAGCCTTAACATTTCTACCTGAAACATCTAAAGTTTTTGATCTTTTTCCAAAACAAAATATTGTACTATTATATGCAATATTTGCAGTTATAACACCTTCAGGTAATACCTCCAATTTTGTAGTTACGCCTGCCAGACTACCAACAATTCCAAGTTTAATGTTCCCTCTTGCAGATAGCACCCCTCCTCTGGCTACAGCATCATCTCTTAAAAAGATTATATCTTTTAGAGCTGTCAAATTTGAAACATATTGACCTTTACGAGTTATAATAATACTTCCTGTGGACTTTACCATACAATCTTGACAATATCCAATATAAATATCAGCTGGTATTATCATATCGTCCTCTAAAAAATCTATTTCATTTTCAATTAATTCTTTAAGAATATTTAAATCATCTATAGAATTAATTTTAGTTATATTTAATCCCATCATTTTAGATCTAATAAAATCTACTAATTGGCTTTTCTCATTATCTTTGCAAATATTGTGTGTTATTATCCCCAAGGAAAGCTTTGGAATACTTTTGTACCTATTTTCAATAAGAATTTTAACTAATTCAGATATCTTTTTAGAATTATTACTAGATTCGTTTAACTTTTCCACAGCATTGATCAGCTTTACTATATTATCCTTATATTCATTTATTTGTTCTAAATACATTTTCTTTTCCATATCTATTTGTCCAGTCAGAATAGTTGAATTTATAGCATTTCCTCTAATATTAATCTCCCCACCAGCAATTATTGTAGATTCATCAACGTTTTTTTCTACAATTATTGAATTACCACATTTAACTTTCATGTTTTCGGTAACATTGCCAGAAATTTGAACATCTCCAATAAAGTTAATATTTCCAGACTTCATGTCCACATCTTGAATTTTATAAATATTATTTACACTTAGTATTCCATTTTTTGACGATGGTCTTCCAGTCTTTGTAGCAATTATATTATTCCCTTCTATTTTGCAGCCTTCACCAACTTTAATGGGCCTGTTTTTTACAGTTTTTCTTTTTAAAATTTCACCCAAAACATTCTTGCCATCTTGTCCAGTTTCCCCTGGAACTATTTCTGCTAATATTTGACCTTCTTCAATATTCGAGATTGAATATAAATTTTTGTAATCAATCTTATCTTTTGAAGATTCATCAACAATTTTCTTTTCACCCAACTCAAATAAAATTTTCACTTCACTTGGAGTATCATCTATAGGTTTCGTTCCTTTAGCTATTAAAAATCTCTCACTTGATCCCAGTGCACAGGCCTCGATAAGGTTCTTATAAATTATCCCTTCAACAACTTTGTTTTGTCTTAAAATTTCCTTTACTTCTGTAACAGTATATTTCGAAGGATATTCACCTTGAACTTTTATAGTTTTAAGTGCTAAATTTCTATGAGGTGGTTTATCTTTAAGTTTATATATATATTCTGGAACATATTCAATACATATATATGCTTCCGTTTTGTCATCTGATATGGTTACTAAAGCGCTCTTAACTGCTTCTGTGTTTCTACTTTCATAAGTAATTTCGTCATATTGTGTTACTCTATAAGATCTTCTTTCCGTACAAAGTTCTCCATTAATATATAATTTGATATTCTCACTTGGCTTAATTGTTATTGATTCATTTTCATTTTCAGTAACAATTATCTCTCCGTTCTCAACTCTTGCTCCTATTTGACTTATTTTCTTATTAATATTGCAATCTTCATTAACTTCATCCCTTATATAGTTCTTATCTATACCCATTAAGGAGTGACTATATTCTTTAGAATTTAATGAGTCTAATTGAAGTTCTTCAACTTCTATTTCAATTTTGTTATTAATTAATGAATGTTTTTCTTTAGTTATTTTATATTTTAAATCCTCTTTTGCAATATTTAATTCTTTAGAAGCAATTTCTAGACATTTAGCTAAAGAGTTTCCTGTATAAATTAAACTCATTTTCCTCATCTCCTTAGTATTGATATTCTTTATTTTATTATACCATTAATCGATTACATCTGATACCTTATTACCAACATTACTTTATTTTTACAAAAAGACTTATTCGAATACTGAACAAGCCCCTTAAATCATATATTTATTGTAATAAATTATAACATTAAGTCATATTTTCAAATATTTTTGGAACATTTAAGATTCCATATCCCCAATATGGATTTGGTATTATATCTCCACTTCTGGAAACTGCTCCTTTGGCAAGATATGCTTTAATAGTTTGAGCAAACATATTAGGTTCATGCCCATTAACAATTCCCCACTGAAACAGCATAGCACAAACTCCAGAAACAACAGCTGCAGATACGCTAGTACCATTCACAATAGCTGTTTTATCATTTGGTGCTACAGTTAATGCATTTACTCCGCCGCCAGCAACATCGATTCTATCCACATATGATTCTAAAGATGCCATACCAGAATAATCAACAATATTATTGTTATTTTGGTTGTATGCTGCGACAGTTATTGTATATAGAGAATTACCAGGATTTGTTATGGTTCCAAAGGGATCAGGGAAACTAAACCTTGTATTTCCTACAGTTAAACCTCTTTGTGGGAGCCAAGCATCAAATCTACCGGATAAGATATAATTTGCATATAACCTAAGTCTCCATATTCCTGGTTGTAAGTTATAAAATCTAATTCGTATTAATTCATCTCCAGTAATTTCTTCAGGGAAATAATAATTAACTTTTAAATTTGTCTTCTCAAATATGAATGTATGATTAGTTGTATAATTTATTATTACTGGAATTGTACCAGTACTTTCACCTGAAGGTGACACTACTTCTAAAGATAATATATCTGGTAGACTCGCCCAAATTTGAAGTCCCCATAAATTTTTTTGTTCAGGAGCTGCTTCAAACTCTACGACTCCTGCTCCAGGTCCTGGGACACCACTAATTGGTGCTACAGTTGAAGAAGCGTGCCCACCCGCATCTCTTTGATTTCCAGTTCCCGTAACTATGGCTATTCCAACATTAGTTGATATTAAACTTATAAAATCCTCCAAAATTCCCTGACCTTTGTGGTTTCCTAATGTACTACCAAGTGGAAAGTATATAACCATTGGCTTATTAGTAACCATTTTATACTCAAATAAATACTGAAGTGCCGCAAAAATAACAGTTATATTAAATACCGGAACAGTCGTTTCTGGGAATTGAATTTCATATGAAAAGTCTCTTAATAGCTTAACTATAACAAAATTACAATCAGGAGCAACTCCTCTTAAATTCTGGTTTTTTCCCGTTGCTCCAATTATTCCAGCCATATTTGTACCATGTCCAATTTCATCTCTTGTTGGTACTATGTCATAAGGCGATTTGCCTTCTTTAGAAGCTCTAATTGCATCATTTATCTGATCTTTTCCATATACTATTCCAAATGGTACAGGATCATTTGGCTTTTCTACTGTAGTCGTTAATGTTTGATCCCATATACTATCAATTCTTGTCTCACCATTAGTATCCATAAATTCATCACTTAAATAATCAATTCCTGAATCAATAATTGCTACATTTATACCTTTTCCAGTTAAATTTAAAGGAGATCCAGACTGAACAAAGCTTGCTTGTGATGCCTCTAATGGAGAAACTTGTTGTAATGTATAGAATTCCGCAGGTATAACATATGTGATTGACTGGATATAAGGTTCATTTCCCATATTTATTTCAACATTTTTTTTTACAGATACTATTGCAAATCTATCATTAATTATTGTTACAAAGTAATCTGGTATTTTTGAAATCTCCGACACAATATCGCCCTGATATTGAACAACATAATTATCATAATTAATATTATTAAATATCTTCTCTATCTCTAGGTTTTTTTTCATTTAATCCCTCCATATTTGACGCATTAAGCTTAGCCTTAGGAATTCTTATGAATAACTTTTTAACATAATATTCATTGAAATCATCATCTAAATTTAAATCAATTCTATAACTACGGCTGATTATATTAAAGGTGCCTAATAAATCGAAAAATCCATATCCTATATCTCTGTTAGGATATCTATAAATATTATTACTTCTGTCTGCGCCTAGTATAAAATATGCAATAACTTTTGTTGAAAACATAGTTTTATCATTTCCATTGATTATTCCCCATTGTAATAATAATGCGCAAGCTCCTGCTATAATTGCTGAAGCTGCAGAACTACCAGATACATTGGTAGTTCCACCTAAAGGTTTTGTTGTAATAATATCTACGCCTAATGTGGCAATATCTGGCTTGTTTACATAAGCATTAACGCTTGGTCCTTTTCCAGATGCAGCAATTAAGGCATTATTATTCCCATAGTATGCAACAGCAGCAACATTTCTAGCAGTAGATGGTATTGTTAGTGTGCTATAAGGATCAGATTGAAGAAAACGAGTATTTTCTGGCAATGTTTTTTGTGGTGCCAGCCAAATATGATACCTGCCATCTGTTACATAATCTCCTCTTAATTGAAATGTCCAAATTCCTGCTTTTATACTTTCAAAATTTATTGAAATACGCTCATGCCCTGTAAAACGTTCTGGCAGGAAATACTTCACATTCATCACAGTCCTAAAAAACACAAAATTAATAGTTTGTGATTCATTAGCTTTGGCTTTAATAAAGTTAGATGCTTCACCATTTGGCGAAACTACATTAATAGAAAATATATTAGGTTTTATAACCCATATACTAAAGGAAAAATATTTAATTTCTTTAGGTATCCTTAGTTCTACCGTTGATACACCTCCAACTTGTAAAATTGACCCAGATGCATGCGCATCTGATGCACCTTCATTTCCAACACCAGTAACCAAAATGATTCCTCTAATTCTACCTATTGAAGTAATGTATCTTGAAATTACATTATTACCATCATGACTTCCTTCTGTGGTACCTACGCCAAGATATATAACCATAGGTCTATTAACTGCTACTGAATAATTTTTTAAGTATTCAATGCCTGCTAGCACTTCAGATGTATTATAAATTGGAGTATAAGGAACCCCGTTAGCTTCTAATTCTTTTCTAAAACTTACAGATTCAAGAAGTTTAACTATTACAAATTCACTTCCTGAAGCTATTCCTTGAAATTGTTGATTATATCCTCTTGCTCCTATAATTCCAGCCATTTGTGTTCCATGTCCAATATCATCTTTGGATGGTACAATTGAATATGGGATTTGATTGCTTCTATAGGCTTTTATTGCATTGTTAAGGTCAGTATTTGAATAAGTTTTTCCTATGTATACTGAAAGATCAGTCGTATCTTGAATACTTTGATCCCAAATACTTACGATTCTCGAAGTATCATCTTCATTAATAAACTCTTCATTTAAATAATCTATTCCTGTATCAATCATTCCTATTAGTACTCCTCTGCCAGTTAGATCTAGGTAAGGGTTTATTTTAATGGCATTTATATTATCTACATTAGATGGAGATATTTCTTGAAGTACATATTTGCTTCTTGGATCAACATAACTAATTGATGGTACATCTCTTAATAGTTGAATCAAATTTTGTGGAGATGTTGATATAACCCCAATGTTATTAGTTATTACATCTCCACAAGCATATGAAACTCTATCAATTTCTTCTTTGAAATTACCTTGATATTCAATTAAATAAGTAGGTGAATCTCCATAATATAGGTCACATTTCTTTTTAACTGGCACATTTATCTCCTTAGTATTACTCACATTTATTAATATTTATTAATAATATAAATTATTCATTAAGAAAACAGCGTACTAACTAAATATGAATCTATTTAGCTAATATGCTGCTAATTATACAAATTAAAATAATATAAAAATTATTTATTGCTCAGCTGAAATTTTTTTATAAATTTCTAAACGCTCCATTGCTTCACCTTTAGTTTTTTCAAATAATTTTTCTGCTTCTTCAGGGAAAGCCTTAGCTAGAGAGGAATATCGCACTTCTCCCATTAAGAAATCTTTGAAATCACCCTTTGGGTCTTTAGAATCCAATATAAATGGATTTTTTTCTCCTTTTAATGCTGGATTATATCTATAAAGATGCCAATAACCACAATCTACAGCTTTCTTTTCTTCTTCTTGGGTATTTGACATTCCAACCTTAATACCATGATTTATACATGTAGAATATGCTATTATTAGTGATGGACCATCATATGCTTCTGCTTCTGTTATTGCCTTAATTGTCTGATTTTTATCTGCGCCCATACAAACTTGAGCGACATAAACATAGCCATATGTCATAGCCATTCTTCCTAAGTCTTTTTTCTTAGTTCTTTTACCTGATGCCGCAAATTTAGCAATTGCAGCTGTTGGCGTTGATTTTGAAGATTGACCGCCAGTATTAGAATATATTTCAGTATCAAATACTAATATATTAACATTTTCATTCATTGCAATTACTTGGTCTAGTCCCCCAAAACCAATATCATAAGCCCATCCATCTCCACCAAATATCCATTGAGACCTTTTTACAAAGTATTCCTTGTCTTTTAGTATTTCCTTTGCAATGTCACTCTTTTCTTTTTCAAGAACTTCTACTAATCTTTTTGATCTATCTCTTGTTCCCTCACCAACATCTTTGTTTTCTAACCAATCCTTTAGGACTAGTTTAGTGTCTTCTGAGATATCACTTTCTAACGCAATTGATACATTGTTTGCTACTCTTTCCCTTATGGTCTTAACCCCCAAATACATTCCATACCCAAATTCTGCACTGTCTTCAAATAGGGAATTTGCCCAAGCTGGCCCGTGACCTTGCTCATTGACAGTGTAGGCCATTTCATATGAACCTGCAGCCCAAATTGAAGAGCATCCAGTAGCATTTGCAATCATCATCCGGTCACCAAATAATTGTGTTACAAGTCTTGCATAAGGAGTTTCACCACAACCTGCACATGCTCCATTAAACTCAAGTAATGGTCTTTCGAACTGACTTCCTTTAAGAGTATACTTGTTTAATGGATTTTTAGGTTTAACTTTCTCTAAGTAATAATTCCAAGCTTCAATTTGTTCGTGCTGACTATCTTGGGATTTCATTACTAAAGCTTTTCCTGGTGCTGGACACACTTGGGCACAGTTTCCGCATCCAGTACAATCGAGAGGGGTAACTCCAATTGAAAAGTAAAGTTTTTCTTCTCCTTTTATTCCTTTAGCTTCAAGAACTTTAACACTTTCAGGAGATTTTTCTTTTTCTTCATCATTTAACAAGAATGATCTTATTGTTGCATGTGGACACACAAATGAACATTGATTACATTGAATACAATTTTCTGGTATCCATTCTGGTACATTTACAGCAATTCCCCTCTTTTCATAGGATGTTGTTCCTGTCATAAAAGTACCATCTTGCATTCCTGCCTTAACAAAAGTTGATACTGGCATAGAATCTCCTTCAAGTCTATTCATAGGTCTAGTAATTTCTTTAATAAACTCTGGAAAATTCTCATCAAGCTCAAGTTTATCATCTAAATCTGTATTCCAACTATAAGGGACTTTAATTTTTATTATACCTTCTAAACCCGCATCAATTGCAGCATGGTTCATATTAACAATTTTTTTGCCTTTATTACCATATGATTTTACAACAGCCTCTTTTAAGAATTTAATAGCATCTCCAACTGGTATAATATTGGCAATTTTAAAGAAAGCAGCCTGCATTATCATATTTATTCTTCCGCCGAGACCGACATCCTGCGCAATTTTTACAGCATTTATTATGTAAAATTCAATATGATTTTGGGCAATATATCGTTTTATTGATGCTGGTAATCTCTCATCTAACTCTTCAGGCGTCCAAATTGTATTTAATATAAATTTACCATTCTTTTTTAATCCTCTAATTACATGATATTTATAAACATATGATTGATTGTGACATGCAACAAAATCCGGCCTATCAATGGGGTATCTAGATTTAATGGGTTTATCACCAAACCTTAAGTGTGATACAGTAAGACCGCCTGACTTTCTTGAATCATAGTCAAAATATCCTTGTGCATACATTTCAGTATTATCTCCAATGATTTTAATTGCACTTTTATTAGCACCAACAGTACCATCTGATCCAAGTCCCCAAAATTTACATGATGTAATTCCATCTGGAGTTGCATCAATATGCTCAAATGTCCTTAAAGATGTATTAGTAACATCATCGATTATTCCAATAGTAAAATTATTTTTTGGTACATCTAAAAATAAATTGTCATAAACTGCTGCAATATGAGCTGGTGTTGGATCTTTTGATCCCAAACCAAATCTTCCACCAATAACAATTGGAGCATCTTTCATACCGAAAAAAGCTCTAGATACATCTAGATATAACGGCTCACCAACAGAACCAGGCTCTTTTGTTCTATCCAAAACTGCAATTTTTCTCACGGTTTTAGGAATAACTTTTAATAACTTATCGACTGAAAATGGTCTGAATAATCTTACTTTTACTAGCCCTACCCATTGTTTATTATTATTTAAAAAGTCCACTGTTTCCTCAACAACATCATTAACAGCTCCCATGGAGATTATGATTCTATCTGCATTAGGAGCGCCATAATAGTCAAAGCAATGATATGATCTTCCAGTAAGCCTAGTAATTTCACCCATATATTTCTCAACAATTTCTGGAATATCATTATAGTATTTATTTACAGCTTCTCTCATTTGAAAATATATATCTGGATTTTGAGCAGTCCCCCTAATAACCGGGTGATTAGGGTTTAAAGCTCTTTTTCTAAATTCTTCTAGTGCTTTATAATCTAATACTCTAGCTAGTTCTTCTGGTTCAATAACTTCTATCTTTTGTATTTCATGTGAAGTTCTAAACCCATCAAAGAAATTCATGAATGGCATTCTTGCTTTTATAGATGCTAAATGCGCAACACCGCTCAAATCCATTACTTCTTGAACAGATCCTTCGCAAAGCATTGCAAATCCTGTTTGTCTTGCAGCCATTACATCTTGATGATCACCAAAAATACTTAATGCTGATGTTGCAAGCGCTCTTGCAGCTACATGTATAACACATGGTAATAATTCTCCTGCTATTTTATACATATTAGGTATCATTAATAATAAGCCTTGTGATGCTGTATAGGTAGTTGTTAATGCACCTGCCTGAAGAGATCCATGTAATGCACCTGCAGCCCCTGCCTCGGATTGCATTTCAACAACTTTCAATGGCTGACCAAAAATGTTTTTTTTGCCTTGCGCTACCCACTCATCAACATGTTCTGCCATTGGAGATGATGGTGTAATAGGAAAGATTACTGCTGCTTCTGAGAAGCCATATGATATATAAGCTGCAGCTGTATTACCATCCATAGTTTTCATTTTTCTCATCGCATTTACCTCGTTTTCATTATGTATTTAGGCACATAAAAAAAATAATAGACCAAAGATGCAATAAAAAGTTTTTATTTGCAGCATAGCTGCTTTTTTATATGTGCCTATTTCGTCTTAAGATAAGTTCAACTAATTCAGTTGGAATGTAAAATTCCAACTGAAAAGTTTCACTTTATGTCAGACAAGGAAGTAAATTTTGCTCATAGCGGGCCTATTAGCTGAATTTACTAACGCAGTATGACGCGAAATAGGCAAGCATACTGGTCTATTATTTTTTATATTGTGCCTTAGTAGTTATACTAACTTTTTTTATTATTTGCTAAGTAAATCTCAGTTATTCATTAGCTCATCAAATAATTAGTATGAAAATTGTAGTCTCACATTTTACTTGCAAAAAATATAAAAAACACAATTTTTATTCATATTGCATCAGAATAAAAATTGTGTTTTTTTCTTAATAATATTTTTTCTCTAAATTCTCTAAAATTGCTATATTCTCATCCTTTACTTTAGTATTTGTACCTTCAAATTCAGCACATTGTTCATCAATATTTTTTAATATTTCTTCGTTCAATTCTCTTTGAGCAAATTTATATATTACTTTATCTTCTTTATCTATATGTCTTTCCAATAAATGAGTATAGGAAATCGCATTAGCTATTACATCTAATACAGCTTCTTCATTTCCTTTCTTTAAATCCTCTAAAGCTGTATCTAGACTTGCGATGTACAATCTTCCTAAATCATGTTCAACCAACATACCATACTTTACAATTTTTTCTGCTGTTTCTCCTATTTCATCTACCATTTTATTAAAAAGCATTACTTCTTCCTTTTTATGATGATGAGAATCTGCATAATTTCTGATAAAACTTATCATTGAACAAAAATCCTCATAGTCAATTTTATTACCTTTAAATACTTTAAAGCAGGCTTTTCTTACAACAGCTAACATTCGCTTTATATACTTATGTTCTTCCATCATTAAATCTATAGCATTCATAGTTACCCTCCTATACCATTTTTCTTTTATAAATCAAAACATCCTTAAGGATGATTATTTTTTTGATATTACCTTAATTTCATCTTCTCTATCGATATATTCAAAATTTGAATTAACTTCATTAACGAAAGCTTTAACCCATAAGTTTCTTAACTCATAAAAATATTTCACATCTCCCTCTTCTTTATCCCAAATATTTTTATGAACACAAATACTTCTTCTCCATTCTACAACATCTTCTTCAGATTTTAGTATTTCATTAACTCTGTCACATGGCATACCATCTAAGATATAATCATTAACGCTGTTAAATATGTCTACAGCAGTTGTAAGTTCTATACCTTTTTCTTTTACTTCTTTGGCTGCTGCTATACCTTGACTAGTATAAATGTCCTCCATTCTTGATTTGACATCTTTATTATTGTTGATTACTTTAGTGGTCCAAGCAGCCATTCTTCCCTCAGCTGAATTAATTTTTTCTTGAAGCCATCCGTGGATGTTATTCGTATCTATCATTTCTTCTAATGGAAGATCAGTAGTTGGTTCACCATATTTTTTATTAATTTCTTCTGTTAATTTATCAACATCTAATCCTTCAGATTTTGCAAGATTAACTATTTCTTTTTCTAATTTTTCAAACCATAAAATTTTATTAAATAACCAATAATGAATTTTTCCTAAATATAAGCTCATTATATCTCCTCCTAAAATTAAAATAAGTTTTATGCCTTTATTGGGACACTTCTTTATTTTTAACGTTTTTTACAATCAAGTAAAATACAATAAATTTATTATTAGTATTTCGCTTTTTCTAATTAAATCATACTATACTAATTACTTTTTTTATGTAACAAATGTTACTAAATAGAAAAATTTCATTATTTATTCCTTAAGTTTTTTTACTTCCTTACACATAAAAATAAGGACTATCTCAAAATAATGTTTTATTTTGAAATAGTCCTATAGGTATTAAGGTTATATTATATATTATTTCTGCGTTTTAAATTTTAATAAATTAATATGAATTTTACAATTTAATTCCTGCGAAAATTTTATATTTCAAATTATTGCAATATTCCAGAAGCTACTCCTAAAATTCCAATTGCAAATAATCCAAATATGATTAATAATGGATTAACTTTTTTCTTTAATAGATACATACATAAAAATGTTAGTAAAAGAGGAACTAACCCTGGCATTAAGCTGTCTAATACACTTTGAATAGTTGTAGTAATCTCTTTTCCATCAGATTGTGTATATTTAGAAAGAACAAAAGGTATATTTATAGTTGTCCATTTTGAAACAAGGCCACCTATAACTAGTAATCCAAGCACTGAAGAACCTTCAGTTAAATACCTTAATTTATTTCCTGACATATCAGAAACTAAGTGAGTTCCTTTTTCATAGCCATAGAATACTCCATACCAGTTTGTTACGAGTCTTATTACATTCCATCCTATGAAGAAGATTAATGGTCCTATAATACTCCCAGTAAGAGCAAGTCCAGCTCCTAATGCTGCAAGAACCGGTCTTAAAGTTCCCCAGAATATTGGATCTCCAACTCCAGCAAGGGGGCCCATAAGTCCTATTTTAACACCACTTATTGATCCTTCATCAATATCAGCTCCATTAGCTTTTTGCTCTTCCATTGCTGCTGTTATTCCCATAATTGGAGTAGCCATATATGGGTGTGTATTAAAGAATTCTAAATGTCTTTTAAGTGCTGCACTTAATTCATCACCTTTATATAATTTCTTCAAAGCCGGTATCAAAGTCACACAAAATCCTATTGCCTGCATTCTTTCAAAATTGAAAGAGCCTAAAAGGAAATTTGAACGAATAAACATTTTTACTACATCACTTTTATTTAATTTCTTTTCATTCATTATCATATCCTCCTTCTGTAATTACATTAAGTCTGAATCATCAACATCATCAATGCCGCCAGCAACTGCTACTTTTCCTTCATTAGCTATTGATTTAATATGGAATATTGCTGCAATAATTCCTACAGCACCAAAACCTATTAAATTGAAGTTAGTGAATGCTGCAAGTAGGAATCCGATAAAGAAAAATGGCAATAATGATTTAGTATTCATCATATTCATTACCATTGCATATCCAACAACTACAATGAATCCTCCAGATACTTGAAGACCTCTTGTTATAACTGGTGGAATAGCTGCAAGGGCTGCGTTTACAGCATCTGTACCAGCAAGCACACCTACGATTGCAGCTGGTACAGCTACACGTATTCCTTGAAGTGATAACCCTAAGATATGACACATTTCTATTCCTCTTGTGTTACCAGTTTCAGCATATTTATCTGCTAAGTGTTGGAAAAATACTGTTATTGTTCTTACAAAGATAGTAAGTACTTGTCCTGCTGCTGCTATTGGTACTGCAACTGCAATACCTGCTCCAATAGATTGTTTACCAACGATTACAAGAATTGCCGATATTACACTGGCAAGAGCAGCATCTGGTGCCATTGCTGCACCAACATTCATCCATCCTAGTGCTAACATCTCTAATGTTCCACCTAATATAATTCCTGTTTGGATATCTCCTAATACAAGTCCAACTAGTGTACATGCAATTAATGGTCTATGAAATTGTGCTTCATCAAGTACACTCGCCATACCAGCAATTGCTGCAACTACTACCAATAAAATTAATTGTAAAGTGCTCATGTTAATATCCCCTCTTTCATTTTAATTAAAATATATATAAACTTTAATTTATATATCTAAACAAGTTTCAATTCTTTTAATCTATCCATTAAATTTATTTTAGGATCCTTTGCCAATTTTCTTACCTCTAATTCAATACCTTTTTCACTAAGCTTTTTAAAAGCTTCAATGTCAACATCATTCATACATAATGCATTTGTAATTTGTTTATCACCGGCTTTAAAGCACATACCGCCAACGTTTACAGAATTAATAGGTACTCCGCCTTCAACCATTCTTAATACATCCGTAGGATTTGTGAATAAGAATAAAGTTTTAAAGCTGTCAAATTTAGGATTATTATATGCTTCAATTGCTTTTGCTATTGGAAGTACATATGCTTTTATTCCTGGAGGTGCTACTTGAATTACTAATTGTTTTCTTAAGTCATCTGCTGCAACCTCATCACTGCAGGCAAATATTCTATTACACCCACTCTCTTTAGTCCAAACCGTTGCTACTTGTCCGTGAATTAGTCTATCATCAATTCTTACAAAACTTATTTCCATCTTTAATTTCTCACCTTTCATAGTTAATTCTTATATAAATACTATTTTTTATAAGATTTAAATTTCATGATTCCAATATTATTTAAATAATTTCCTCTTCCATATTAACTTCAAATTTTTTAGATAAAACTTTAATAGCATCTTTCCCAGAATTTTCTGCAATATTCATTAATTCTGACAAACTAGAAAAATCTCTACTTCCTAGAACTTCTAAAATCATTGGAAGATTTACCCCTGTTACAATTTCCATATTTTCATTCTTCATTGCAATAATACTTGCTGCATTATATGGACTTCCTCCAAAAAGGTCCACCAAGAACAATACACCATCGCTAGAATTTAATTCTTTTATAAGATTGTTGTATTTTTCCACCAAATTCTCCAGGCCTTCTCCAGGCATAAATGTAACACTACCTACATTTTCTTGAGATCCGAAAATCATTTCTGCTGATTTAAGAATCTCTTCTGAAAATTTACCATGAGTGCCTATAATTACTGAAATCATTACTCCATCATCCTTTCGTGATTATTTATTTTGTTTACACTAATATAATAAGCAATTAGCATGCCAAGTTAGTATGTCAGAGCAAGCCTATATCTTCAAATGTTTATTTTAAAAGGATAACCAATATATACAAATATTTTTTAACATTCTAATTTCACTTTTGACATTCTTTATTTTAAAATTTAACACACTTGCAACATACTTTTAATTACATTTTTTAAACAATGTCATTTTTTTGATTCACTAGAAAATTCCTATATTAGTAGGCCACTACATTGTTAATATAAATATATAAAATAAGAGTACACTCTATTTAAAACAGAAGTGCACTCTTATGCATATAAATTAATTGTTAATTTTGAGAAATGACATCTATTATATAATAAATTTCATCGTCACTTAAATTTATTGATAATGCCGAATAGAAAATATTTTTTGCTTCCTTTAGGACATTCAAAGTTTTTTCATCAAACACTTTTTCTGTATCATCATAAGCTAATCCATTATTTAAAAGCATCCTTTCTAATGCACAAGCAACGTGTAGCATAATTCTTAATTTTGTTGGATTTGAATAATGTATATTTAAAGATTTTTCAATTGTATTTACAAATTCATCTAACAAAGAATATATTTTTTCTGGGTTAAGAAAGGTTATAAATTCAGTTAATGTTTGTTTACAAAGATTTTTCAATACAATTTGATTTTCACTTTTATTTGAAGGGTTAACATTCTTTCCTTCAAGAATGTTTTTTAATACTTCTTCCCCAGATCCATCTATTAATTCCTCTATTGATATAAAAGGTATCCCTGCATGAGGATTTGTAATTCCAATAACACAAATAATGTTGCTTTTCTTTTTCATATTATTAATCATATTATTTAAGTCATTTAATCCACATGGGATAATGTTAATATTTTTAAGTGACGTATTCTTTGCTATAGCTTCAACTAATTCTTTAAGTTTGTTAGCAGCACCTTTTCCAGTAGAGCAAATCGTTATTATAACATTATCCTTTTCAGATAAATCACTTGAGATAATATTATTTGTATATCCCCTAAAATCAGTACATAAATATGTGTATACGGAATTTAGATCAGTATCACATAAAGCACATTTTCTAACAGCTTCTAATACTAATGGTGTAGATACCATATCAATGCTCTTAATATTTATTTTAGTTCTTTCAGTAATGACTTCACCTAAACTATTTAGTGATCCCATATCAACTAGTAAAAGTACTCCTTTTCCTTCATTAACTTGTTCAACTTTTTCTAATACAATTTCTAAAATATCTGCTGGTGTTCTTTCAAGTGGCATATCTACCGCAATAATATTGTCAGCATCAAATAGTTTTTTGGCTACAGCAACCATGCTTGTAGCTGTGCTTGCACCATGAGCTGCTACTACAATTCCAACTCTTCCTTGATGGGAAGACTCTTGAATTGAAGTTAAAAGTAAAGCTAAATATTCAATTTCAACTTTAGGAATTGTAAATTTGTATCTATCTTCTATTAGTTTATGAATTTCTTTAGCAACCTCATATTCTTCACTATTAATTGAGGTTTGCAAATTAATATCAGCTGAAAATGATATATTCTTTTTATTTATTCTATTAAATAATGCGCTAAAATGAAGACTTATTGCGTAAATAAATCTATCGCTTAACTTTTTACCTAGCCTATTTTCAGCTAAAACCTTTATCTCCTCAGAAAAATCAATAATATCCTTATCTACAATTTTTAATAGTCCCTCTTTACGATGTGAATCAGTTTTGAATCTATCATAGAATTTTTTTAAGTGAATATTTATATCTGTGGCTATAAAATTCTTAATATCATCATCTTTCATCCCCTCATCTTTAAGCAATGTTGCCTTATCTTCAATTATATTATAAATATTAAAAGGCGGCTCATAGGCATCGGTTTCTAAAAATGTTTTGTCACCATCAGGCTGAATCATTATAGTATTCGGTACTATATTCCAAATCGCTGTATTATCCTTTAACTTATTTACAAAATTAAATATTCCATTTCTTATATTTGACGGTAATAATTTTAAATTTATGTCAATGCACTCATTTGTATTAATAGAATTTAAAAAACCCTTTGCACATGCTAATTGAATATTAGACTTCAGTTGACCAATATTTCCGTAGGTCGTACTTCCAATAAAGGCTTTGACCGCCTCAGATGAAATTTTGATAGTTTTATTTACCCTTTGGGCTTCCTTAGATAATAAGTAATGAATCATTTCAAGTTTATCTTCAATAGGTCTTTCTTCGAAGTTAGGAATGGCTATTGTTATAGGTATTCTTCTAATAAAAGTATTAAGTAATGTTGAATTAGGATCTTCTGTTGTGGCTCCTATTAATAATACTTTTGCTTTTCTCACTCTATCAGATTCACCTAACTTATTGTAAGTTCCCGTATCCATAAAATAAAAAATCATTTCCTGTCCTTCAGGTGGTAACCTATGGATTTCGTCTAAAAATAATATTCCACCATTTGCCTTTTCAACAATACCTTCTTTCTCTTTTTCTGCTCCTGTAAATGCACCTTTTATGTGTCCAAAAATATGAGATAATAATAGCTGAGGGTTATTACAATAATCTGCACAATTAAAAATAATAAACGGAGCATCCTCTGGTAACTTTTTTATATACTTGGAGTATTTGTACATAATATTAACAAATAAGCTTTTTCCAACTCCTGTGCTTCCTATTATTAATGTATGAAGACCATTTGGTGGATACATTAAAGCTGCCTTAGCTTGTTCAATTTGATTCTTTAGACTTGTATTAGCACCAATCAAATCGTTAAAAGGAGATTGTTCTTCATTATCATTCCTTTTATTATTAATATAATCACTTATATCTGTTATTTCTTCTACATCCAATGGTAATTCTATATTTAATATATTTTCAAAACAGTTTCTTTCAAAGTAACGGACAGGTCTCATTTTAATTTTAATTATTTTCTTTTCCCTACAAAGAATATTAAGCTCTCTGCATACATTGCTTTTTAATATATTAAGATTTTCCTCTATTTCCTGAGCATTGAATCCCTTTTTGTATAACAATTTCTCTCTATTAAATTTCTTAGAATTAATTAATATATAATTATAAATTTTATCTTTACGCTTCATATTTTCCCTCTCATATTATCCATATAAATTAATAGAATTATATCTGTAAATATTAGAAAGATTAAGAATAGTATAAATAGCCATATATAAATAGCATAAGCTATTTACAGATGACTATTTATTAATATTATTCTAATTTAAATTTTATTCTTCAATACGTTTCTTTAATATTCCTAATATTATTGCACCAACAACTGATCCTGCAACTATAGCTGCGATATATGCTAATGGATTAGTTACAATTGCTATTACAAATATTCCACCATGAGGTGCTCTTAACGCACATCCAAATGCCATTGAAAGTGCTCCAGCAACTGCTGAACCAATTATACAAGATGGTAATACTCTTATTGGATCTGCTGCTGCAAAAGGTATTGCACCTTCTGAGATAAATGAAAGACCCATTATATAGTTTACAAGACCTGCTTGCCTCTCTTTTTCAGTAAATTTATTTCTAAAGAATGTTGTACATAATGCAGTTACAAGTGGTGGAACCATACCACCAGCCATAACAGCTGCCATTATATCATAATTTCCACTAGCAAGTGATGCTGTTCCAAAAAGATATGCTGCCTTATTAACAGGACCACCCATATCAACTGACATCATTCCACCTACAACAATTCCTAAAAGAATTTTACTTGTTCCACTCATTGAATTAAGTCCATTACTAATACCTGTATTTATAGCTCCCATAACTGGGTTTATGAATAAAATTATAACACCGATTAAAAATGTTCCAAGTAAAGGATATAATAATACAGGTTTAATACCTTCTAAGCTGCGAGGTAAATTTGCAAATAATTTTTTAAGAGCAAGAACTACATATCCTGCAACAAACCCTGCAAGTAATGCACCTAAGAAACCTGAGCTAACAGCTGGAACTTTTGAATCAAATGCGCTGGCAAAAGTAACTCCTGCGCTAGCTAAAGCTCCACCTACAAAACCTACCGCAAGACCTGGTCTATCTGCAATACTCATAGCAATAAATCCGGCAAGTACTGGCAACATAAATCCAAATGCAGTTCCACCAATTTTCATTAACACTGCTGCGAGCGGTGTACCAGAGCCAAATCCACTAGGATTTGCTGGATTAAATGTATCAAAAAGGAATGCTAAAGCTATAAGTATTCCACCACCGATAACAAATGGAAGCATATGAGATACACCATTCATAAGATGTTTATAAATTTGACGACCTACTGATTCATTATCAGAACTTGAACTTGATTCATCAGAGCTTCCACTATGATTGTAAATAGGTGCGTTTCCACTAATTGCTTCATTAATTAAATCCGCTGCTTTATGTATGCCGTTAGCAACTGTAGTTTTGATTACTTTCTTTCCATTAAATCTTGCCATCTCAACATTTTTGTCTGCAGCAATTATAATGCAGTCAGCATTTTTAATTTCCTCTTTTGTTAAAACGTTTTTAGCTCCTCCAGAACCATTTGTTTCAACTTTTATTGAAACTCCTAATTCCTTACCTTTGCTCTCAAGACTTTCTGCTGCCATATAAGTATGTGCTATCCCAGTAGGACAAGCAGTGACAGCTAATACTCGGTACCCTTTATTACTCATTTCTTTTTCCCCCTTAACTAATTCAGGAAACTTTTCTATTTCCTTTTTATCTATTAATCTCAAGAATTCATCTTTATCAGAACAATTAATTAAATTATTCCTAAAAGTTTCATCCATCAATATCGTTGATAATCTGGCTAAAACCTCTAAATGTAAATTATCACTATTGTCAGGCACAGCAATCATAAAGAAAAGGTTTGCAGGCTGCCCATCTAAAGAGTCATAATCAACACCATTTTTACAAATCGCTGCCGCCAGAGAAGCTTTTTTAACAGCCTTTGTTTTTCCATGAGGAATTGCTATTCCATCACCTATACCTGTTGTACTTAATTCTTCTCTTGCAAGAATTGCTTTTTTATACTCTTCTTTATCAATTATATTTCCTGTTTTATTCATTAAATCAACTAATTCATTTATACATTGTTCTTTTGTACTTGGATTGAAATTTAAATCGATACCTTGTTTTTGCAATAAATCTACAATCTTCATTTTTCACCCTCCATAAATTTGAAAATATATTATTTTTTTGTTTTAATGAAAAGATAATACTATTATCTTTTCATTAGTTTGAATAAGTATAAATAATAAAATTCTATTTTATTTGTTTTAATAAATCATAAACCTCATCTTTTTTTGCAAGCTCGTCCGAAAAGGCACTTGCACTACCAGTAGCTATTCCCATTTTAAATGCTTCATTTATATCATTATTTCTTAAATAGCCACATAAGAAACCTGCTACCATTGAATCACCAGCTCCAACTGAATTTTTAAGAACTCCTTTTGGAACCTCTCTCTTTCTAGCTTCCCCGTTTTCAGATAGGAGGATAGCTCCATCCCCTGCCATAGAAATGAGTACATTCTTTGCTCCCATTTCTTGAAGCTTTCTACCGTACTTAATTATGTCCTCATCGCTTTTTAGTTCAACTTCAAACATTTCTGCAAGTTCATGATGATTTGGTTTAATTAAGAATGGCCTATACTTTAAAACTTTTAATAACAGTTCTTTAGTTGCATCAACTATAAATTCTACACCTTTGTCTTCTAAACTACTCATAATACTTTCATAAATATTGTCTGGAACACTATTTGGTATGCTTCCAGATAATATTAAATAATCTCCCCGAGTTAAATGGGAAAGCTTTTTATATAAAATTTTCAAGTCTTCCTCTGTAATTTTGGGGCCAGAACCATTAATTTCAGTTTCTCCATCACTTTTAAGCTTCACATTAATTCTAGAAAAACCGCTTTTTAATTTTATAAAATCACAACTTACACCATGACTTTCAATTTGTCTTAATATTTCCTCACCAGTAAATCCTGCTACATATCCCAATGCTGTATTTTCTACTCCTAAATTTTTGAGAACAATAGATACATTTATTCCTTTTCCACCAGCATAAATTCTTTCTTCATCGATTCTATTTAAAGAATCAACTTTAAACGAATCAACTTTAACAATGTAGTCTAATGAAGGATTAAGGGTTATTGTATTAATCATTTTTTATCACCTCTATTATGTTAGTATCATAACTAATATTATTTCTATCTATTTTTGTTGTAATTAATATCGAATCTGTAATTGCTCCAAAAGTTATAAAACTAACTTTTTCTAATTTTGATGAATCTGCTAATACGTAGGATTCTCTACACATCTTCATTGCCTGAGCCTTTACCATGGCTTCATTTACATCTGGAGTGGTATATCCGCTTTGATTACTTACACCATTAACTCCAAAAAAGCCTTTTGAAAAATTATACCTCTTAAGTTCTTCGACAGTAGTATTTCCAATAATTGCTTCAGTTATAGCTTTAACTTCTCCACCTAAAATATAAGTTTTAAAACCTCTTTCTAAAAGCTTTTTAGCATGTACTATTCCATTCGTCACAACAGTAATATTTCCAACATTTATAAATTCTATCAAAAGTTCAGTAGTTGTACCTGCATCTAAATAAATTATGTCTCCATCTTCAATTAATGATGCTGCATATTTTGCTATTTCACATTTTTCATCTACATTTAGGGATTGCCTTACATTAACTTTATAGTCATATTTTGAAGTACTCTCACCAATAGCAATTGCACCGCCATGAATTTTTTTTAATAAGCCTTCATTATCAAGAGTATTTAAATCTCTTCTAACTGTAGATTCTGAAGCATCTAATAATTTAACTAAATCTGTTACAGATACTATTCCCTTAACTTTTAATTCTTGAAGAATGATATTAAATCTTTCCTCTGTAAACATTATCACCACTCCTCTTGTTATTATAATAACTTATAACTTTCAAAAAATCAACCATTTTCAATCAAAAAAAATCACTATTTTTCATTTTTATTCACTTTGCTAATTGTTTTTGATTTATCATAATCATTTTTAACTATTTTCAGTCATTTATATATTACATAAATACTTTAATGCTGCTTCAAGTAAAAGCCCCTCTTTTCCAGGATAATCATATTTACTGCTTTCTATAATACACTTTTCTACAAATTCGCATGCTTTTTTAACGCTTTCAACTAGTGAAATTTCTTTAAGCAACATGCTTATTAAAACTGATGTAAAAACATCTCCCGTTCCTGGATATGATTTTTCAAGTTTATCTGCAATAATGATTTTTAATAAATCTTTTTTTCCATCATATACTGCTGTGCCTATTTTGCTCATATTTATCATGGGTATACTTGTGATTACAACATTTTCAGTTCCTAAATTATGTAACTTTCTACATATAATTAATAGCTCATCTTCCTCTATTTCACTTTTAATATTCTCACCTACTAGAAAGCAAGCTTCAGAATAATTTGGAGTAATTACATCTGAATAACTTATTAACTTTTTTAGTGTTTCAGAGTAACACTTATTAAAATTACTATAATATTTTCCGTTATCAGCGAAAATAGGATCAAATACAATTAACGAATTATCTCCTCGCTTATTACTTAACAACTTTAATGTTTCATCAACCATTTCATTAGTCCCTAGATAACCTACAAATACGCCTTCAAAATCTATAGCTATATCCTTGTAATGATCAAAAGCTTTACTAATATAGCCATCCAATTTAATTACGCTTGGTTTAAAACCTCCTGTGTGTGTTGTTAAAATCATGGTAGGTATAGGGCAAGCCTCAATACCTAGTGTTGCTAGTACCGGAATAATATTTGTTAGTGCTGCTTTCCCAATTCCACATAAGTCATGTATCGTTAATACTCTTTTTATAGGCTTTTTCATTTATAGTCTCCCTCCATTTCTATACTCATAAAACTTTACCTTTTATATTAACTTTAGTATAGGTTATATGCATAAGAAAATTATAGCCTTATGAATGATATCTATCAATTAAATAAATGCAAAAATATTCATTTTATAGAAGAAATAAATCAATTATAAACTTTTATGATTGTTTTTAAATTAAACTGTCAAAAAGCTTCATTACTAATATTATAATTTTTTATCTGTTAATCTTTTTATAACTAAAGAAAAAAGCATATTAAAACTCCTTAATTCATATCATTAACTGAGTTTTAATATGCGTATATTTACTATTATTTTGTTTGAGTAATTTTTTTATAACTATATAAATTTAATTTTATAGAACTACATATTCTTTATAAGGTAACGCCTTGTTTAAGAATAGAAATTTCCTTAAATTTATTAATTTCATTATTTACTAATTTACCGTCAGCAACTTCGATAATATAGTTTAATAATTCTTCTGTAGTTTCTTCTAAATTTTTATCTTCTACTAAACATCCAGCATTAAAATCCATCCAATGAGGTTTTAAGTTATAAATTGCAGTATTTGTTGATATTTTAATTGTAGGAACAAAAGTTCCAAATGGAGTTCCTCTTCCTGTTGTAAATAATACAATATGACAACCAGCTGCTGCAAGAGCTGATGCAGCTACTAAATCATTTCCTGGACCGCTTAATAAGTTCAATCCATTTGTTCTTAATGTCTCTCCATACTTAAGTACATCAACCACTGTTGCGTTTCCTGACTTTTGTGTGCATCCTAAAGATTTATCTTCAAGAGTTGTTATACCACCTGCCTTGTTTCCTGGTGATGGATTTTCATAGATTGGTTGATTATAAGCCATGAAATATTCTTTAAAATCATTGATTAAATGGACTGTTTTATTAAAAGTTTCTTCATCTTTTGCTCTATTCATTAGTATTGTTTCTGCTCCAAACATTTCTGGAACTTCAGTAAGAATAGTGGTACCACCTTGTGCTATTAATAAATCCGAAAAACTACCTACAAGTGGATTAGCAGTTATTCCTGAAAGTCCATCAGAACCACCACATTTCAATCCAACTTTTAATTTTGACAGTGGAATAGAAACTCGTTTATCATTCTTCATGTTATTATAAAGTTCCTTTAATATATTAGCACCAATTTCTATTTCATTGGAAACTTCTTGTGTTACTAAAAATTTAATTCTTTTTTCATCAAAATCCCCTAATGACTTCTTAAAGTCTTCCATAGTGTTATTCTCACATCCAAGTCCAAGTACTAGTACTCCTCCTGCATTTGGATGCTTAACTAGATTTCCTAGCATTGTTCTTGTGTTAACATGATCATCACCTAATTGTGAACAGCCATAATTATGTTTAAAAACTTCAAGTCCATCTATTCCTTCTGGTTTTACTTCTTCTTTAAACTTTTCAATTATTCTTTCTCCAATTCCATTAACGCATCCAACTGTTGGCACTATCCAAAGCTCATTTCTTATACCTACATTTCCATTTTCTCTCTCATATCCTTGAAATGTAATGTTTCTATTTTCTAAGGAAGATTGTACTAATTCTTGGTTAAATGTATATTCTTTTATTCCATTTAAATTAGTTTTTATATTGTGTGTATGAACCCATTCTCCAGCCTCAATATTTATTGTAGCATGTCCGATTGGGTAACCATATTTAATAACATTTTCATCTACTAAAATATCGTTAATTGCAATTTTATGACCTCTTTTTACGTCTTCTTTTAATTCTACTTTTTTATTTTCTACTTCTATAACTTCATTTTTAGTTAAATCTTTAAGTGCTACAACAACATTATCTTTTTCATTAATTTTAATTATTTCTTTCATTGTTATACCTTCTCCTATCACACTTTTGTATAGTCCTGACAATAATTTAAGGATTTTTAAGTGATTTTCTAAAATTATTCGAAAATCACTTAATAATTTTATATAGAATTTAATTATAGGGCTTTATTAAAATTATAATACGGTTTTTACAGCTTCTTTCATTCCTATTGTTTCAATTACAGCTAAGTATCTTGTAATTTCAGCTGTTAAATTAGGAATTTCATTTAAATTCCTTCCCCAGTTCTTTTCATATGCTAAAACTGAAGTAACTATTTTCTCTAATCCTTCTTTTGTTTCGTCATAATTTGACCATAATTCTTTGAATAATTCTAATATATCTGCATCATCTGCTAACTGAATAGCTTCTTCGCCTCTTTTTCCTTTATAGAATTCAATTAATGCTGCAAGAGAAAATACTAATTTTTTAGGAAGTACACCTTTTCTATTCAAATATTCAGTTAAACTTGGTAAATCTCTTGTTTTATATTTAGATAACGAGTTTAATGCGATACTCATTAAATAATGTTTTACATATGGGTTTTGGAATCTTTCGATAATTGCATCTGCAAATTCTACTAATTCTTCATGAGGTAAATCTAAAGTTTCAATTATTTCGTCATATATTAAATCATGAACATATTTTCCTATAACTTCGTGATCAACTGCTTCTCTTACTGTTTCTAGTCCATATAAATATGCTACTGGTACCATTGCTGTATGAGGTCCATTTAAAATTCTAACTTTTCTTGTTCTATATGGAGTCATATCATCAACAACTTTTATGTTTAATCCAGCTTTTTCTATTGGCAATTTATCTTTTAAAGATTGTGGTCCTTCAATTACCCATAGATGGAATATTTCACCTACGTCAACAAGATCGTCATCATATCCAAGTTCTGCTCTAACTTCATCAATTGTATCTCTAGGATATCCTGGAACAATTCTATCAACTAAGCTGCAGCAAAATGTATTTGCAGTATGAACCCAATTCACAAATGTTTGTCCTAAGTTCCAAATTTCAGCATACTTTAATATAATTTCTTTAAGTTTTTCGCCATTTCTATCTATAAGTTCACATGGTATAATAATAAACCCTCTATTATTATCTCCGTTAAATATTTTAAATCTATTAAATAAAAAAGCTGTTAACTTACCTGGAAAACTCTTTTGACAACCTTCATTTAACTTGTCGTTTTCATCAAAAGCAATTCCTGCTTCTGTAGTATTTGATACTATAAATCTTAATTCTGGATTTTCAGCAATTTTTAAATAGTCATTGTAATCTGTATATGGGTTAACACCCCTGCTTATACTGTTTATTATTTTATGTGTTTTTATTGCTTTACCGTTTTGAACTCCTTGAAGATAAAGTGTAAATAAACTATCTTGCTCATTAAGTTTATGAACTAATCCTCCAGCTTGAGGTTGTACAACAACTACACTTCCATTGAAATCTGCTTCTTCATTCATTTTATCTATCTGCCAATCCACAAAAGCTCTTAAAAAGTTTCCTTCGCCAAATTGTAATACTTTTTCTGGATATGTTTTAAATTCTTTGTATATTTCTTTACTTAGTTTCATTACTAATTCCTCCTAGGTTTTACTTAAAAGCATTATTATTTTTCAATGCATAATTCACAATACAAGTGTCTTAAAATATCTAATTGTACACCGTCAATTATTCATTGAACTATTAATATTTATTTTTGAGGATAAGTAAAAGCATATGTTTAAAGAGATTAAAAGTTTATTATTTAGAGATAGAATATACTTGAAATTTATTTTTAAAATAGTCTCTTTACTTATCCTCATAATCAGTTGTGTTCCTATTTTAAATTTTTTATTTAATCACACCTTTCTATAGCTTTTTAGATATATGATAATTGTATATTATCTACTAATTCATTGTTACAACCTTCTGCACCTAATTTTATAGCAACTACTTTTGATTTCTTTGCTTTTCTACCAGTTTTTCATTACTAATAAAAAACACAGTTCTCAAAATATTTAACTTAAAATAGATTTAATAAATTATAGTATGAAAATTATGTGTCGAAGAAAACCACATTATTTTAAAAGTATATGTTTGGTCGTTTTTTCATTGAGAACCGTGTTAATATATATTAAACAAGCAAGTAGCTTATTTACTATCAAAATTTTTAAATTTCTTTAAATATCTAAATAAATTTAGATATTTAATACCCCACAAGTTTAATTTTTAACTTAAATACCTTCTATTGTTAACGTGAACAATTTTTTCTTTACTATATTTAAGACTATTATTAGTATAATATGATTTTATAAATAATGCAATACTTTTTTGTGAACGTTAACAACTTTTTAAAATTATTTTTTCTAATTTATACATTTCCAACTTTAAAATAAAGCATTATTAGCTTACTATATAAGCCAATAACGCTTTATATTTTTTATGAACTATATTTAAAGATTATCTTGTATTTCTTATTATTCTAAAATACCATTTTCCCATCTACCTTCTTGTAAGTCTTGTGCTACTTTTCTATATTTATCATCTGGTAAATTGTATAATATACCTAATATGATAGCAGCTAATGCTAATGCAACTGCTGGATATAATGTCATTGCACCTTTAATTCCAAGTAATGTTTCAGCACTTTGATGTGCATTTGCAACATATCCTGTTAATCCTAATACTCCAGCACTTACTAATGCAGCTATTGATTGAGCAATCTTTCTTGAGAAATTAAATGCAGCGTATGTTACACCTTCTTTCCTTATTCCTGTATGCCAGTGGCCATAATCTATTGCATCTGATACGAATGCCCAAGTAATACCATTTGGAATAGCTAATGCTACATAACCAATAGTAACTAAAATTGTGAAAGTAGTAGCATTTGTTGGCATTATAAAGTTTAATCCATTAGCAACAATTCCAACTACGAACCCTATCATTGCAGTTTTCTTTTTACCAAACATTTTTACTAAGAATGGAATAGAGAATATACCTAGTACAGAACATCCAATCATTATACCATTTACTTCTGGTTGAAGCTTAATATTTCCTAAATTATATTGACAGAAGAAAATCATCATTCCGTTATTTGTATTCATTGCTGATATTGTAAACAATTGCATGAGAATTACACATATTAATGGTTTATTTGTAAATACAACTTTTAAATAATCTTTAGCTGTAGCTTTTTCATATTTTCCTGTTCTGTTAACTACAACATGTTCTTTAGTATTACTAAAACATATAAAGAATGATACAACCCCGATAACTGCCATTATTGCAGCTGCAACTGGATAACCAACTTTAGGGTTACCAAACATCATAAGTATTGGTACAAATGCTACACCAACAATTAATTGAGCTCCTAATGAACCTGCTTGTCTGAATGTTGCTAATTGACTTCTCTCTTCTACATCTCTTGTCATTACTGATGCTAATGATCCATAAGGTACATTAGTAAATGAGTATAAAACTCCCCAAGCCATATATGTTGCATAACCATATATAATCTTACTTGAAACTGCTATATTAGGCATAGTAAATGTAATTACTGTAAGTAACGCTAATAGTATACTTGAAATCATCATTACAGGTCTGAATTTACCAGATTTACCTGCTTTTCTACTATCTATTATTGAACCAGCTAAAGGGTCCATAAATGCATCAAATATCTTTGTAAGTGAGAATATACCTGCAACTGCTCCTGCACTTATCCCACATGTATCAATAAAGAACTTTGTAAGATATGATTGACCTAAATCAAACATAAATCCATTACCAAAATCTCCAAAACCATAACATATTTTCTCTCTTAAACTTAATTTAACGTTTCCATTGCTTGCCTGGTTATTATTTGGGCCATTATTATTAATTATAGTTGACATTAATTTTTCCTCCGTATCTTTAATTTATTATTTATTTATTATTTCCATCTTTTAAAATTATAAATTATTTGTAATTTTATTTATAAGTTCTTGGTATTCATCATCATTTAGATATTCTTTTTGTGGATTCATCTCAAAGGTTTTTCCCCAAGATGGCCCCCCTTGATATTTAGGTACAATATGAAGATGAAGATGTTTCATTGTGTCTGCAAAAGCACCATAATTTACCTTATCAGGATTAAAAGCTTTATGAATTGCTTTTGCAACTCTTCGCGCATCATTTATGAAAGCTGCTGCTTCTTCTTCAGTTAGGTCTGTAATCTCACTTTTATGTTCTTTATAAACCACATTGCATCTTCCCATGTACGTTTGTTCTTTGAATAAATATACTGTTGATACATCTAAATCACAAATCTTAATCATTAATGAATCTAAATTCTGATTTTTTGAGCAATAAAAACAGTTTGCGTCAAGACTCATGCATATTCCTCCTTTTACATTAATATATATTTAGTTATTATACAATTAAGCAAAGCTTAATTGTATAATAATAAATTTCACTATAGAACTGCCTTTACAGCTTCTTTCATTCCAGCAGTTTCAATTAACTCTAAGTATTTTGTAACTTCAGCTGTTAAATTAGGAATTTCATTTAAATTGCTTCCCCAGTTCTTTTCATAAGCTAAAACTGAAGTAACTATTTTCTCTAATCCTTCCTTAGTTCCATCATAATTTGACCATAATTCTTTGAATAAATTCAATATATCTTCATCATCAGCTAATTTAATCTCTTCTTTTCCTCTTTTTCCTTTATAAAATTCAATTAATGCAGCAAGAGAGAATACCAATTTTTTAGGAAGTACTCCTTTTCTCTTTAAGTATTCAGTTAAACTTGGTAGATCTCTTGTTTTATATTTAGATAAAGAATTCAAAGCAATACTCATTAAATAATGTTTAACATATGGATTTTGGAATCTTTCTATTATTGCATCAGCAAATTCAACCAATTCTTCATGAGGTAAATCTAAAGTTTCTATAATTTCATCGTAAATTACATCATGAACATATTTTCCTATAACTTCATGCTCAACTGATTCCCCTACTGTTTCAAGTCCATATAAATATGCTACTGGAACCATTGCTGTATGCGGTCCATTTAATATTCTAACTTTTCTTGTTCTATATGGCGTCATATCATCTACAACTTTTATATTTAATCCTGCTTTTTCTATAGGTAACTCATCTTTTATAGATTCAGGGCCTTCGATTACCCATAGATGGAATATTTCTCCTACATCTACAAGATTATCATCATATCCAAGTTCTGCTCTAACTTCATCAATTGTATCTCTAGGATATCCTGGAACAATTCTATCCACTAAACTACAGGAAAATGTATTTGCATTATTAATCCAATCTATAAATCCTTGTCCTAAATTCCAAATCTCAGCATACTTCAATATAATTTCTTTAAGTTTTTCACCATTTCTATCAATAAGCTCACATGGAATTATAATAAAACCTTTACTATTATCTCCTTTAAATGTATTAAATCTATGATATAACAATGCTGTTAATTTACCAGGATAACTTTTTTGACAACCTTCATTTAATTTATCGTTTTCATCAAAAGCAATTCCTGCTTCCGTAGTGTTTGATACAATAAATCTTAAGTCTGGATTTTCAGCAACTTTTAAATATTCATTATAATCACTATAAGGATTAATACCTCTGCTTATACTATTAATTATTTTATGGGTCTTTGATGCTTTTCCATTTTGTACTCCTTGTAAATATAATGTATACAAGCAATCTTGCTCATTCAGCATATCAACTAATCCATTTTCCAATGGTTGAACCACAACTACACTTCCATTAAAATCTGCTTCCTCATTCATTTTATTAATTTGCCAATCTACAAAAGCCCTTAAGAAGTTTCCCTCTCCAAATTGCAATACTCTTTCTGGATATGTTTTAAATTCTTTAAACAATTCTTTACTTAGTTTCACCAGTAATTCCTCCTAACTTTTCAACTTGTATGAAAATAAGTTACTCACTTATTTTCATACACATAAAATTTACTTACATATTGAAATATTTATCTGTATTGTTGTAACTGATATCAGATACAATTTGTCCTAAATGTTCGATATCATAAGGTAACTCACCGTTTTCTACCCATTCACCGATCACATTACAAAGGATTCTTCTAAAGTATTCATGTCTTGTGTATGATAAGAAACTTCTAGAATCTGTTAACATTCCAACAAATGTACTTAGCATTCCTAAGTTTGCTAATGTCTTAATTTGATCTTCCATTCCAATCTTATGATCATTAAACCACCAAGCTGATCCAAATTGGATTTTACCCTTTACTCCATCCCCTTGGAAGCATCCTAGTAATGTTCCTATTGTAGAGTTATCATTTGGATTTAAGCTATAAATAATTGTCTTTGGTAATGCATTTTCACTATTTAAAGAATCTAATAATCTTGAAAGCGGAATTGCAACTTCTGTATCATTTAAAGAATCGAATCCTGTATCTGGCCCTAATTTTTTGAACATTACTGAGTTATTATCTCTAACACAATTCATATGGAACTGCATCACCCATCCCAAATCGTGATATAATTTTCCGAAGAATTTTAATAAATATGCTCTTAACTTATTTTCATCTTCGAAGGAAACTTGTCCATTTTTAATGACATTAGAAAATATCACTCTTACTTCTTCTATAGATGCGTTTCCAACTGGAACAAAATCTAATGCATTATCTGATACTCTGCATCCAACCTGATGAAAGAATTCTACTCTCTTTTTTAATGCTTCTAAATATTCATCAAAGTTTGTAATTTTTGAACCAACTATCTCTTCTAATTTGTTAAACCAATCCTTAAATGTTTCTTTATTTACTCCAAGTGCTTTATCAGGTCTAAAGGCTGGTAATACTTTAACATCAAAACTTTTATCTTCTTTTATTGCTAAATGATATTCCAATGAATCTATTGGATCATCTGTTGTACAAATTACTTTTACGTTTGATTTTTTAATAAGATTTCTTACAGTGAACTCATCACTATTTAACATCTTGTTTACTTTTTCCCAAATAGCTGGTGCAGTTTTTTCATTTAAAACTTCATCTACTCCAAAGAATCTTTTAAGTTCTAAGTGTGTCCAATGATATAATGGATTTCCGATAGCAAATGATATAGTCTTTGCCCAAGCTAAGAACTTTTCATAATCACTTCCATCTCCTGTGATATATTTTTCATCAATACCAAAAGATCTCATTTGTCTCCACTTATAATGATCACCATATAGCCATACTTGAGTTATGTTTTCAAATTTTTTATCATCTAAGATTTCCTTTGGATTAATGTGACAATGATAATCTATAATTGGCATTTTTTCAGAATAGCCATGATATAGTTTTTGTGCTACTTCATTACTTAATATAAACTCTTCATCCATAAACTTTTTCATATCAAATCCTCTTTTCTCTTTGTTCACGTTAACAAATGGTGAGATTCTATCCTGTTCACGTGAACATTTTTAAATTTAACTCTATGTCCTTATTATAATAGCATAATCATAATAATGCAACACTTTTTTGTTAACGTTAACAACTTTTTTATAATTAGTGTTTTAATGCACTAATTATTCTAGTATTTATGGGAGCTTCTTCACTGATTTTCTTATAACAAGTTTTGATTGTATATATACTTTTTCTTTTGGCACTTCTTTATTTTTTATTAAGTTAAGTAAATTTATCCCGCCATATTGACTCATAGATAATGAATCTTTTCTAACACTTGTTAGAGGTGGAGTTACATAATTACAGAAATTACTATCATCAAATCCTATAATTGAAATATCTTCTGGAACGCTTAGGCCTTCTTCAAATACAGCTTTCATTGCCCCCACTCCAATGTCATCATTAGCGCAGAATACCGCTGTTGGCTTATCTTCTAATTTTAATAACTTTTTCATATTCTCATACCCACTTAATAAATCATATCTTCCACTTATAATATAGTTCTCATTAATCGGAATATTGTTATCTTCTAATGCTTTAATATAACCTTTTTTTCTATACACAGTAGATTCAAATTCTTTGTTACCTTGAATCAATGCTATTTTCTCATGATTATTTTTAATCAGGTAATTAACAGCTTCATATACACCCTTTGTATCATCTGACATAATGTTAACTAATCCATCTTTATCTATATTTCTATTTATAACTACTGTAGGTATATTTTTTTCAAGAATTGTCTCTATAAATTTATCATCACTTTTACTTTGACTAACTACAATAATTCCATCAAAATTCTTATTATCTATAGGGTGAGAGTACTTATAATCATCTATCCCTCTAATAACTAAATTATATTCTTTGTCAATTACTTTATTTATTCCTTTTATGATCTCATGAAAGAACGTATCTGAAGTTCCTTCTGTAATTGATGAAAAGAAAACTCCTATAACATATGACTTTAATAAAACCAAACTTTTTGCACTGTAATTTGGCACATAATTTAATTCTTTTGCTAGAGCCTTTATTTTAACTTTTGTTTCTTCATTTATATAAGGACTATTATTAAGTGCTCTTGACACTGTTGTATGCGAAACATTGGCAATTTTAGCAATATCTTTTATAGTAACACTCATCTTTTCTACACTCCTTTAAAATAATAATGTTACAATAAAATTTCTACATCTTAACTTTATGGCATGTACTTTTTTTGAGTAGAACTTTATCCTGGATTTATTACTATTAATTAAACAAAATTTACTATTAACTTTAGGTTTTACCAATTTAGGTATCTTTTAATCCTTTATTTTTAATTTTAAAACTGTTTCTTATAATTGACTTTACTACACTCAATTTATATTTTAACATATTATTTTAATTGTGCAAAAAAATTATCTCAAAATTCTATTTTAATACTAAAATAATCATATTAAACTCTAATATTCTTTGAAACAATTCATATTTCAACATCTTTTGAAGTTATAAACAATTCGGCTTATTCAAATCCCTTAATTATTTTTGCAGTATTCTTCAATAGTTTCTGCAACAGTTTTTGCTTGAACCACAGCTTCAACTACAGTTTTTGCTCCTGTCACTACATCTCCTGATGCAAAAGTTCCTTTTTTAGTTGTATTTCCTTTTTCATCAGTGATTAATAATCCCCATTTATTAGTATTTAATTCTGTTGTATTTGATACTATATTAGTTCTTGGAGTTTGGCTTACTGCTATTATTGTTGAATCACAATTAAAAAATTCTTCTTTTCCTGCTATAACTTTTGTTTGCACTTTACCTTGAGAATCAATCACATTTTCTGTAGGAGCCAATCTAATTCCATCTTCTTTTATTTCTATAGGGGATTTAAATAATTCAAATTTAATATTATCTTCCTTTGCCTCTCTAATTTCTTGCTTTGTTGCAGACATTTCATCAAAGCCTTTTCTATATATTATGGTTACTTCTTTTGCTCCGTTTCTTATTGCACTTCTCGCAGCATCCATTGCTACATTTCCTGCACCTATAACTGCTACCTTATCCCCTAATCTATAAATTTCAGGTGATTTTAAATAATCAATTGCAAAATGTACATTTCCAAGTGTCTCACCTTTAATGTTTAGCGTCTTTGGATTCCATACTCCTGTTCCAATAAAAACAGCTTTATATCCATCTTCAAATAGTCTATCTAATGAAATTACTGGTCCAATAAGAGTATTTGGCCTAATTTTCACTCCGAGTTCTATTAGCTTGTCTTCAATAGTATCTATTAATGACTTAGGAAGCCTATATTCAGGAATACCATACCTTAATACTCCACCTATTTTAACGTGTGCATCAAATATTGTTATATTATAACCCTTTTTAGCTAATATAAATGCAATTGTAATTCCTGCTGGTCCTCCACCTATTATTGCTATTCTATCCTTATCTTTGGGCACATTTTCAAACTTGATTTCTTCTAGGTATTTCTTTGATATTTCATGCTCTATATCATGAAAATTAATTGGTTCCCCTTTTATCCCTTTTACGCAATTTCCTTTACATTGATCTTCATGAATACAGACTAATGAACATATAGCTGACAATGGATTATTTTCAAATAAAATTTCACCTGCTTCTTTAAACTTCCCATCTTTATACAGACCAATAACTTCTGGTATAGCTGTGTTAATTGGACAGTGAGCCTTACAATTAGGTTTTTTGCATAACAGACACCTATTAGCTTCATTTAACAAAATAGTATTATTTTCCATTTCATATTCCTCCTTTTGTATTTTTATATATCTAGTATACTAACTTAAAATAATCTTCATTTCAACCATTAAAATGTAAAATATGCTATACTTTTTATTTAAATAAGAATAGCATATTTTACGGCTTTATAATGTTAACTGAATTATACTATACTTTATAGAAAATAATAACACCATTTAACTATTTTTTATATAGATATAGAATTCCATTTTGGGGGCTATATATTAATTTCCCTCTGAACTCTCTTTTTTTTAGTTCTTTTTGAAGACTATACATAAAAAAGCCATGGGTAACTATTAATATATTCTCTGTTTTTTCCCTTTCTGCCTCATTTAATAGCAAATCAACAAACTGTTTAGCCTTTTCTTTAGTTATTCTTCTATTTTCTTCTTGAGATTTATGATTAAAGTACCATGCAGCTCTACCGCTAACTGCCCAAAACCAATATGGGAGCTTTAAATTACTTTTAAATATAGGATCGATTATAGTTTCTCTAATTAAATCATTCTGAACTATATTATCCTTATATACATGTTGTGCAGTAATCATCGCTCTTATAAGAGTGCTAGAATAACATTTATCCCACTTTATTCCCATAAGTTCAATATCTTTTCTAATGACATCGCTTTTATTATAGTTTTCTTCCCACTCTTTGAATTCTTTTGATGTCATAAATAATTTTTTTTGGTAATTAACTTTAAAATGCCTTATGAGACCTATTACCATAAAAATCCCTCCGGTCTTTTTACTATTAAAAATAAATCATTTTATTTTGTTATTATTCTTTAATTTGTTTTATTATTTCCATCAACATATTAACTCTATTGAACGGAGTTATAAAATATAGTCCATCACTAATACCTTTTAACTTTTTCCCAATTTCTGCTGCAATTTTTACTCCTACTTCCTGTGCTTCTTCCTTATTCATGTTTTCAGTAAACATATTTACATATTTCTCAGGGATTGTGACTCCTGGAAGTTCATTGTTTAAAAATATTGCATTTCTGTAACTTACAACCGGAAGTAGCCCAGCTAAAATTTTAATATTTGTTCTATCTTTTATTTTTTTTAAAAACTCTATTGCTTCATCATCATATATAGGCTGAGTTAAAAAGAATTTTGCTCCTTTATCTATTTTCTTTAGCATACGATTAAATTCTACTTCCTTATTTCGCACATTTAAATTTAAAGCACCACCAATTAGTAAATTTTCCTCTTTGAAAAATTCTTCATTCATATCGTTAATAAGTTCCATTAATCTAAATGAGTTTAAATTAAATACACTCTTAGTTTCAACCTTACTTGCATCTGAAATTGGATCTCCTGTAATTGCAAGAATATTTCTTATATTTTCAATGTGAGATGCTATCAAACTTGATCTAATGGCATTTGTATTTTTATCTCTGCAACATACATGAGGCATAGCTTCAATGCCTATTTCTCTCTTAATTTTAGCAGCTATTATTGTTGAATCCGCTCGTACTTTTGACATAGGTGAATCTGGAACAGTTACTAAATCAATATTATTTTCTTTACAAATTTTAGCTCCGGCAATAAGTTTAGAAATATCGGTGTCAATAGGTGCAGACAATTCTATTGCCACCACAAACTCGTTATTGTCTAACTTATTTTTAAATGTATTTTCAGTTTTCTTCTTATATTCCTTAGTTTGTTCTTGGTTTTTAATAGTAGTATTTACTTTTTTAGAATTTTCATGAATTAATGCAGATAATTCTTTTATATAATTAGGATTTGTTCCACAACAGCCACCAATTATTGATACTCCTAAAGATTTAAATTCGCTAACCTTTTTGGCAAAGTATATTGGATTGTTAGGATATATAGTTCTTTCATGAATAATTTCCGGATAACCTGCATTAGGAAGCGCCGAAACAATATCACCGCCTATATTAATTTTCTTGATTATTTCAGATATATAAGTTGGACCTGAACCACAATTAAATCCATAGGCATCTATGTACTCAACCTTCTTAACTTCTTTAATTAGTTTACTTACACTTAGCCCATCTCTTGTGAATCCATCGGGTTTAACTGCAAATTGAGTTAAAATAAAACTATCTTTGTCCTTACTTTTTATATACTCTGAAATCTCCTTCAGGTAATTGTAATTACTAAAAGTTTCAAAGATAAAAATCTTGATCCCATCTTCTAAAAAACAATCTGCAATAAATTTATATTCTGTTAAAATATCATCATATGATTCATCTAAATTATCTTCTTTTATCGGACCAATGCTTGCTCCAATAAAAACTGATGTATTTGTTGCAGCATCTTTGGCTATATCTATTCCAGATTTAATTATATCCTTTAATCTATCTAAAGATACCCCAAGATCATATGTATTTGCTGAAAATGTATTTGTTCTTATTAGATTAGCCCCTGCTTTAATATAATCACTATGTATTTTTCTTATTATATCTTTATGGTTTAAATTACCAAACTCACAATAAGATACGTCGTTTCCAGTTAGTTCCGAATAGTACGTTCCCATTGCTCCATCAGATATTAGTATGTTATTTTGTAAATATTCTTTTATCATTTAAATCTCCCCAAATCCTTATTAATAATACTTACTTGTTAGTATACTATAAATTTCGAATATAGTCCTTAATTTTTAATTTAAATTAATTTTTCTTTTTAATTTACAAAAGCTTTATATTAGACAAAAAAGTAGGCTCATCTTCTGCAAGATAAACCTACTTTTTAGAACATCTTAAATAAATGTTATTTTTTTATATCTTTACTAATGTCATCAGTTTTAGATGGTTCTAATGGTATTTTGTTAGAATTATCATCAATTTTACCTGAGGTAGTATTATTTTGAATAGCTCCACCATTATCAGGCACTATATTAATAACATCATCTTTAGCTGGCTTTGATGTTCCATTTTTATCACTTTGCGCTGGAGCATCTGGTTCTAACTGCAAAACATCATCATTACCTTTATCAGGTTTAATAGTATTATCTTTTCCTTTTCCAGCATCACTATTAGGATTTGTATTATCAGCTGGTGCGTTTATAACTGGTTTATCTGCTGCAGGTTTATCTGGTCTTACATCTATACTAGGATTTACTGCTGGATTAACTTCCGTATCCTTCTCATCTTTTGCATCCCATTGAATAACATTATCCTTATCCTTTATACTTGCAGTTATTTCCTTTACCGATGCTACGTCTATTTTTTTCTTAGTCTCTTCATCAACAACTTTTTTAGATGCTTCATATCTTCCTAAGCTTATGCCTTTTGTCTTAGCTTCATCAACATCTTCTTTATCACCTTTTACATAGGTTACTGTTACATCTTCTGAACTAAAAGTTGATTTAATAGCATCTTGCACATTCTTTTCATAAGTACTATTATCTCCATTTTGCACAAATGCAAAACCAACTAATACATCTTTATTTGCATCCAAATAATTTTTTGCTACAAGCTTTTCTTTTATTTTTTGTATTCCATCATCTATGGTCATATCCGTAATATCTGAAAAATCTATATTTTTACCATCAGCATTAACACCTTCAACCTTAATAATCTTTAAATTGCTATCAACTTCTATTTGTATACTAGGATTAATATCCAGACTAACAACTGCATATGCCGTCTCTGATTTCATAGTATGAAAGAAGGTGAATACTATTAAAAATAATGCAGCTATAGATCCAAGAGCTTTAAATAAATTATTATGCCTATAAATCTTATTTGAAGTATTTTTTATAATATCATCATCAAAATAAAATATCTTTTGTCCTACTTTCATATCATGTTTAGCTGCTATCTTATCCATAACACCTTCATCATTTAATGCTATGGCATAGTTTTTCTTAACTTCCATTATTATTCCCTTATTCATTTATTTCACCTACTTCCTGATCCAATTCTTTAAAGCACTGAGATTTTTATCAATTATTATCACAACGGAAATAATGAATTTTTTACTTCTTTTTATTACCTTTTCTGTAACTGAATATTTTAGTACAATTCTTTTTATAGGAAGTCTTTTCTTCAAATACATAAAAGATATAAATTCTTCCTCTTTGCTTATTTCCTCAGATAACAATATAGCATTTTTTCTCGTTGCCTGCTGTTTGGGAGCTTCATTCACCAAATCTTCCAAAGTAAAACCAAATGAACTTATTTCAGATTTAAGCCTATTTATTTCATCTACTAATATGCTATTATCTTGCTCTTGCTCTATATACTCATCTTTAATTTCAAGTCCCTTGTCCACTAATTCTTCAAAGGATGAATGTTGATGCTTATTTTCACCTTTCAAATAATTTTTTATTCTGCTGGCTATAACAAGTTTTGCAAAAGATAAAAAATGACCCTTCTCATTATCATATCTTTCAATTGCTTCATGAAATCCAAGTAAAGCTATACTTAACTCCTCATCATTTTCGCATGATACATATCTCCCTGTTACATCAGAAATACTTTTTATTATAAAAGGCATATGATTTTTTATAAGTTCATTTATATTTGTGTTCTTGTCAACATTTAAATCAATTAAAACACATTCGAGCATTCCATACGCTCCCTTCCCCGGTCATTATAATATACAAAATAATCTATTATTTTTGGTACTTTTTATTAAATAAATGAAAAACTTTTATTCGAAGTTTTATTTTAACATTTCTAAATTTTATCTTAGTATTATAAGATTCATACTTTTAAAGTAAATATTTTTTAATTTCAAAAGCTTTTTTAATTATACCATGTATTAAATTTTTTTTTAATTTAATTATTTAAAAAGATATTTATTTATCGGAATAATTATGACATTTTTTAAAATTATTTATATATTTTATTATTTCTCCCTTCGATATACAAATATATAAAGTGAGTTTGATAATTAAAAAAGACAAAAATAATGTTCATCACTTACCATACGATTCAAGTCTTTATTTTTTTTCAAAGACATAAAAAAATTTTTTAGCTAAGAACAATTCATAATAATCTAAATAAAATAAAAGGAGCTTAGAGACCGGCGAAGGACACTCTAAGCTCCAAATCAGCACTTTACGTACCAACTGCTTATTAAGAATAACACAATTATTAGTTTTTATCAACTTAAATAATTAAAATAATTTTATAATTGATTAACACATTCCACCGTTATTATTACTGCTATTGTCTCCTCCACAAGCGTTCATATTATTAGTATTAGGTTTCACATTTTTATTAGCATAATTTTTCATATAATCAATTACTCTTGATTGTAATTTATTTAAGCTATTTAAATATTCGTAATTATCTGGTTCTAATTCTACTGCTTTTTTTAAATAATTCACCCCACTTTCAAACCAGCCCTTTTGTACTGAGATAAATCCTTGTAGATAATTCCATTCCGCTGAATTTGCATTATTAATCAAATTTAACTTTGCTTCAGCAGCTGAAAAATTCTTCATGTCAATTAAATTTCTAACTTCTTTGTACAAATTGCCGTTTATGATTCGCTCATATGCTGCACTAATAGTTAAAATTTTCTGCTTAGTATTTTGATCTTGGTTTTGTGTATATTCTTCAATCATATCTTTAAATTTATTTTTAATTTCTTCTTCAGAAGCGTTCTCATCAATATCTAAAACCTCATATGGATTCAATATAATAGCACCTCTTTATAATACTTTTTACACTATTAATTATATTTATAAAAGTTGGTAATATTCTTATGGTAAAAACAAATATAACACAAATTTATAAAAATTAGTATATAAATTATTTTTTCATAGCATTCTGTCTCTTTAAAAGGTTTATGAATAATAGTGTTTCAAAATTATAGATCTTATAGTTTCATATTTAATATGAGATGGCAATTCCTTCTTTAATACATTTATTTTATCATGTCCATTTTTTTCACAAACATTTATAACCAATCCGACATCGTTTGGATTATAAAACTCTTCTAGATTTATATCAAATATATTCTCACCAAATTCTTTTATGTAATCCGTAACATAACCTAAAATAGTTGATATTGAAAGTTCTATCTTTTCTGATATCTCATGAATATTTATTTTCTCCTTAAGCATATCAATTGCAATTTCATTACTCTCTCGCTCTTCTCCATCAATTACAACTTTTCTTCTTTTTCTTTCAACCCAAGTTATTTCCTTTTGATTGTGTTCTAAATAATTATTTACTATTTTTACAATTTCATCTCCATATAAAGCTATTTTTTTAGGCCCTATTCCGCTTATATCCTTTAATTTTTCTAATGAACTAGGATATCTTCCACTTATTTCTTTTAATGTATTCATAGTTAAAATCGCTTGAGGTAATACCTTTTCTTTCTTAGCAAATTCTTTTCTAGTTTCATCTAATATATTATACAATTCTAAATCAGTATTAATTTCTAATTTATAATCCTCATTTTTGTCTTCATAAGCGTCAGAATTTGATGTAGTTACTAAAGTATTAGATACTTGGACATTATGCTCTTCTACATATTGTTTTATTGTTTTTTCAAATACTTTTCCATACTTATTGTATTTTACTTCCCCGACTCCAGATATCTTCAGCATTGACTCTTTTGAAATTGGATAATTTACAGCCATATCTCTCAAAGTTACATCCCCAAATATAATATAAGGCGGAACGCCATTTTCTTTTGCAAGTTCTTGTCTTATTGATCTTAGAATTTCAAATAATTCATTATCTTCCTTAGCTTTTGCTTCTATCTTAAATTCCTTTAACTCTACCTTTTCCTGCGATGTTAACACCCTTCTGGATTTTTCATTTAAACTTAGTACAGGATATGTACCTTCAACAACAGTAATATAGCCATGGGAAATTAGTGTATTAATAAAATTTTTTAATTTTTCATTTGAGTATTCTTTCATTAATCCATAAGTTGATAATTCGTCAAAATGAAATTGAATAACTTTTTTATTCTTGGAGCCTCTAAGAACGTCAACAAGCATTCCGATACCAAATTTATGTTTCATTCTATAAATGCAAGAAAGAACTTTTTGTGCTTCAATTGTTTTATCTACAAATTCACCTTCGTTTAAACAATTACTACAATTGCCACAATGATCTCCATATTCTTCTCCAAAATACTCTAAAATATATTTTCTATAACAACTATTACTATGTACAAAGTCCATCATTTGTTGAAGTTTTCTATATTGATTATTTTTTCTCTCAGAATCTTCGATTGAATTTTCAATTAAATATTTTTGAACTTGAACATCTTGTGGTGAGAATAATAATATGCATTCGCTCTTATCTCCATCTCTACCTGCTCTACCAATCTCTTGATAATAACTTTCTATATTTCTTGGCATATTATAATGAACAACATATCTTATGTTAGGTTTATCTATTCCCATCCCAAAAGCATTTGTAGCTACCATTATACTTGATCTATCAAATATAAAATTTTCTTGGTTTTCTTTTCTATTCTTTTCAGATAAGCCCGCGTGATAGTATGTTACATTGTACCCATTAGTTTTCAATTCTCCATATATATTCTCAACTTCTTTTCGTGTTGCAGCATATATAATACCAGAAACTTCTTTGTTACTTTCTATAAAATTATTTAAATATTCTTTCTTACTGCCACCTTTAATTACATTTATAAGTAAATTCTCTCTGTCAAAACCAGTTATAAATACTTTAGGTTTTTTTAATTTAAGAAGAGTGATAATATCTTTCTGTACCTCTTCTGATGCTGTTGCAGTAAATGCAGTTATTATTGGCCTATTTTCAAGCAGGCCTATAAACTGCGAAATCTTTCTATAGCTTACTCTAAAATCATGTCCCCATTGTGATATACAGTGTGCTTCATCCACTGCTATTTGAGAAATATTGCATTTTGAAATTATATTTATAAATTCATAAGATTCTAATCGTTCAGGGGCAATATAAAGTATTTTAATTTCTCCTCTTTCAAGATTATTTATAACTTCACTTTCTTCAACTGCACTTAATGTACTATTAATCAAAGCACCTTTAATCCCCATATCTTTCAAAGTATCCACTTGATCCTTCATAAGAGATATAAGAGGAGATATTACAATGGTTATTCCGTCTAGCATTAGAGCGGGAATCTGATAACAAATAGATTTACCGCCACCAGTTGGCATTATAGCAAGTACATCTTCTCCTTTGATGATTTTATCAATAATATCTTCTTGTCCTTTTCTAAAAGATTTATATCCATAATATTTTTCTAAAAAATCACCTGCATGGTTTATCATCAATTTTTACTCCTATCTTAACAAGTCTTGTATTAATATTATAATATCATATTTTATTATTGACTTAAGTCCATATTATCTAATCACATTAGGCACATGAAAAAAAATAATAGACCAAAGATGAGACGCATATTTCGTGTCAGACAAGAAAGTAAATTCTGCTCATATCGGGCCTATTAGCTGAATTTGCTGACGCAGTATGACGCGAAATAGGCAAGCATACTGGTCTATTATTTTTTTGATTGTGCCTTAATAAAAAAAGGATTGATAGTTAATATAACATATTTCAATCCTATTTTAGTATAATATAAATTTTTCATCAAACGAATTAGTATATTATTTAGCCAATATTTCAACACCAGTTTCTGTTATTAATACTGTATGCTCCCATTGCGCTGATAATTTATCATCTGCTGTATAAATTGTCCAGTCATTTTCAGCATCAACAAATACATCAAAAGTCCCTTCATTAACCATTGGCTCTACAGTAAGAACCATGCCAGGAACAAGCAACATTCCGGTTCCCTTTTCACCAATATGAGGAACAAAAGGCTCTTCATGAAACTGCCTTCCAATTCCATGTCCTCCTAATGCCCTAACTATTGTATATCCATGTTTATGCGCATGTTCAGCACATGCAGCTCCTATATCACCTAAAAATCCCCAAGGTTTTATTGCTTCAATTCCCTTTATCATACATTCTCTTGCAATTGTTACTATTTTTTTTGCTTCATCACTTACTTCGCCAATCATAAACATTCTAGACGCATCTGAGTAATATCCATTTAGGATTGTTGAAACATCAACATTTACAATATCTCCATTTTTTAAAATAATGTTTGCATCTGGAATACCGTGACAAACTTCATTATTAATTGATGTACATACGCTCTTTGGGAAACCTTCAAAATTTAAAGGTGCAGGTACTCCACCATGCTCCACCGTATAGTCATATACTAATTTATCTATTTCAGCTGTACTCATTCCTTCTTTAATTTTACCAGCAATTAAATCTAATATCCCATCATTTATTTTAGCGCTTCTTTTTATTCCTTCTATATCTTCTGGAGTTTTTATAATGTTTTTAGGTGGCACTAAGTGTCCTTTACGCCTGTAACTTTCAATTTTTTCATCGAATTCCAAATGACACTTTTTATACTTTTTTCCACTACCACACCAACATTTTTCATTTCTATCTAAAGTCATTATTGTAATTACACCTCTTTTAAATCATATTATCTTTACAAAAATTTTATAATAAGTTTACTTTGTATACCATTATATATTAAATTTAATTTATTGTAACCATATAATTTCCAAAATATATATTTATTTTTTAGCTTTTTCTATATTTAGTTTTTTTCCCTTTATTGTAGTATTCTTTAATTCCTCGATAACTTTATTTCCTTTTCCGTTTAATATATCAACATATGACACAGAATCCTGTACATCAATTATTCCAATATCCTCTGAAGTTAATCCTTCAATTTTACAAATAGCTCCTACAATATCACCAGGACGAATCTTTTTTTTCTTACCACCATTTAAATAAATTTTTGTTATATTTGTATTTATAATTTTAGATTTTTCTTTTTTCCTTTTTGGTTTCGTTTTTAATAATTTTATTCCTTCGTTGCTTTCTATTACTTTTTTTTCTGACAAAGTAATAACAGGAATTTTAAAACCTATAAGTTCTTCAATATCACTTAAAAGCTTATCTCCTTCCTTCATGCAAAAGCTTATAGCTTTTCCTTTAGCACCAGCTCTACCTGATCTTCCAATCCGATGTACATAAGCTTCCTTTTCAACTGGAAGATCATAATTTATTACATGAGTTATACCTTCAATATCAATTCCCCTTGCTGCTAAATCTGTTGCAACAAGCAATCTAAAATCACCACTTCTGAAGCATTCCATAACATGAAGTCTATCTTTTTGAAGCATACCTCCATGAATCTTATTTACTGAATAGCCTTTCAATTTTATATATTCATAAACTATATCTACATTTTCCTTAGTCCTTGCAAAAATTACAGCTGTTTCAGGTTTTTCACATATTAAGATATCATTTAGAGATTCTAATTTTCTTTCATACTTTACATAGTATAAATTATGCTCTATATTTTCGGTAATTAGTCTTTGTGCTTTTATGCTAATATCTACTGGTCTATCCATATATTTTTCACATAGTATCTTTATTTCTTCAGGAATCGTTGCTGAAAACAACATGGTTACTTTTTTCTTAGGAATTCTTCTAATTATACCTTCAACTTGGCCAATAAAACCCATATTTAGCATTTCATCAGCTTCATCTATAACAAAATATTTAATTTTAGAAACATTTAAGCTTCCTCTATCTATGTGATCTAAAATCCTTCCAGGTGTTCCAGCAACAATGTGAGTTTTTTGTTTTAATTTTCTTTCTTGTTCTAATATTGACTCTTTACCATAAACAGCAACGACTCTTACTCTTTTAAACCTTCCTATGTTAGAAATATCTTCACCAACTTGAACTGCAAGCTCCCTAGTTGGAGTTAAAATTAAAACTTGAGGACTATTTTCATCCCAATTTAGTTTTTCACATAATGGTATTCCAAATGCAGCTGTCTTTCCACTACCTGTTTGTGACTTAACTATAACATCCTTATTCATAAGAATTTCTGGTATTACTTTTTCTTGCACCTCTGATGGTTTATCATATCCTAAACCTTCAATAGCCCTTAGGATTTCATCGCTTATTTTAAATTTATTAAATTTATTATTCATATATAATACTTTCACCTCAATTGGAATTATTAACTCATTATCATTGGTAATTGAATAAATCTTTCTTATTATACCATTCTTCTCTAATTTTCAAACATAATATTGATATTTATATAAAATAAATTATCATATCAAATGTAACATTAAGCAAAACATGTAACTTAAGCTAGAAAAATGAGCATAATAAGGATATAATAAATTGGTACTGCAAACATATGTATTTATTTCTAACTTACACTATTAAAAATAAAAGGAGAAATTAATGAATACTTCATTTAATGACTTAAACTTAAATTTAAATATAATCGAAGGGTTAAAAAAACAAGGGATAACTGTTCCAACGCCAATTCAAGTTTCATCTATTATACCAGCTCTTGAAAATAAGGATATAATAGGGGAAGCTGTCACAGGAAGCGGAAAAACTTTAGCTTACCTTATCCCTCTATTTCATAAAATAGATACTTTAAAACGCGAAATGCAAGGAATAATCTTAGCTCCAACTCACGAGCTTGCTATACAAATTGAAACGCAAATTAAACTCCTTGCTGATAATTCATCAACCCCATTAACCTCTTTATCTATTATTGGTGATGTAAATATTAATAATCAAATAAAAAAACTTAAAGATGTAAAACCACATATTATTGTTGGATCTACAGGTAGAATCTTAGATCTAATACGAAAGAAAAAAATAACTGCTCATACAATTAAAACAATAATTATTGATGAGGGAGATAATTTATTAGATCCAAAAAGAGCCGATATTACTAAAGATATAATTAAGACAACTATGAAGGATAGACAGCTTATGTTATTTTCAGCATCAATTAAGCCTGATACATTAAATACAGCCAAGTTACTTATGAAAGAGCCAGTTATTATTAAAAATGATGATAAACCTTCAATGAATCCAAATATTGAGCATATGTTTGTAATATGTGAAAGGCGTGATAAGTTTGAAACCTTAAGAAAGATACTTGTCGCAGTCAAGCCAGAAAAAGCCATAATTTTTGTTAATGATAATAATGATATCGAATTAACAACGGCAAAATTAAATTTTCACAGTAAAGATTGCTTTGCCATGACTGGTAAAATTTCAAAAGAAGATAGAAAGCTCGCTATTGAAAGTTTTAAAAATGGCAAAATTAAAATTTTAGTTTCATCAGATGTAACTGCTAGAGGTCTTGATGTTGAAGGAATAACTCATGTATTACATTTAGATTTGCCGTTAAAGTTTAATGAATATTTACATAGATCTGGAAGAACTGCAAGAGGAAATGCACATGGCACATCTATATGTTTAGCCACAATTAAACAAATTAATATTATAAAAAAATATGAAAAGGAATTTAATATTGAATTTAAACAAAAGAAAGTATTTGGTGGTGAATTAGAGGACTATAGATATTCTACAGAAACTAGTCAGATTATGAACAAATCTAAATTCCATAAATAATATTTTAATTATCTAAGTCCATCATATTTGATGAACATAATTAATAGGTATTATTTGAATTAAAATAGCCATGCACATAAAATTTATCAATCCTGTGCATGGCTATTAATTATTTACTCCTCATTTTCTATTTTCTCTACGACAATTATAGGTATTTTGTGATTTACATTATTTTCATCCTTAAGAGTTGAGCTTCCAATCCTTCCAATTACCTTAACGTTTTCACTTTCATTTAAATCATTAGCATTTTCATATTCACCAACAATTCCTACAACTCTCGAATCTGCAGCACAACAAGTCATTACAATCCTTCCAATAATAAATTGATTTTTATTTAAGTAATTTTCTTTACATATAAAACCATGTATCTCTAGCTTCTTTCCCACATATTTTTCAGGATTAATTCTTATATATTCCAGAGTAATAGGATTATTTTCATCGACTATTATAGTATTTTGTTGGCTATTTTCAGCATTGATATTGTTTTTGTCTCCATTTAATTTATAATCAAACTCATATTCATATAATAAGCTTCTTTCTATTCTGCTTACATTATTTTCTCTTATTTCTTTGTCTAACTCAGAATGTTTAAATGTTTTTAAATTATCAACTGAAATTGCTCCTAATATTAGTGCAAAAACGATGGGAATAATTTTCAACTTAATGCTGCTACTGTTCCCCTTACTTGTAAAAATATTTTTTGTTTGTGAAATTGCTATTATACTCATTACAATTATAGTGAAGTACATATATTTAACGACATTACTTCCAATATAGAAGCTTATTTTGCCAGTAGAAACCAAATCAATTATTGATAAATCTAACAAAATAAGAATAATGAACCACATAAATTCATCAAAATTAAATCTTTTCATTAGGTTTCTGCCTCCTTTCTTGTATTCAAATAATCTTCTTTTTTAATGATTTATAAACCACAAATCGCAAATAAAAAAGAAATTAGAAATACAATACTGATTGTGCATATACTTAACTTTAGTACAAAACTCTTTTTGAAGGCTCCTATAATCATAATAAGATTTTTTAAATCAAGCATTGGTCCTAAAATTAAGAATGCCAAGACTCCACTAAATGAATAATTAGTTAAGAAGCTGCGTCCTACAAAAGCATCTACTTCTGAGCATAAAGATAAAAAGAAACCAAGCGTCATCATAATAATAATTCCTATAATTTTATTATTTGATATAAAATTAATCACACCATGTGAAACTATAACTTGAAATATTCCAGAAATAAATGCTCCAAAAATTAAATACCCCATTATATCTAAAAATTCTTTATTAGTATGTTCAATAATAGCTTTCAATTTATTTTGGCTTTCAAGAAAGGTACTACACCCACAGTTACAATAACTTTCACCATCCAAGTAATCTATAATTAATGATTGTTTGTCTCTTTCGAGAGCATTTACTAGAATCCCAATTATAATTGAAGCAACAAAGCCACCAACTATTCTAAGAAGTACCATAATTTGTTTATCGTAAAATGCATAATATGTAGACATTATTACAACAGGATTTATGATTGGAACAGCAAGCATAAAAGTAACTCCAAATCCAATAGGTACTCCTTTTTTTATCAGTCTTCTTGTTATTGGAATTATTGCACATTCACAGACCGGAAAAACAAGTCCTATTAGTGCCGCTCCCATATAACCTAATATGCTTGCCCTTGGTATTATTTTAGCTATAAATTTCTCTGAAATACATGTTTGAATTATTGCTGATATTGCAGATCCCAAAATTATAAAAGGCATTGCCTCAAGAACTATACTCGTAAATATGCTGGCAAAATCCCCTATTTCATGCGAGTATAAGTTGGGAAAAAATATCTTGCAAATATATAATAATAACATTGCACTTATAACACAGAAAGTTATAACTCTGTTTTTACAACGATCCATATACCTTCCTCTTTCCAAAGTATTTTCAGTAGTATTTTACTTATTACGCTTTAAATTTGACATCTTAATTCTTAATTTCTTAAGATATCCATTATCAATTACATTTGATTTCTTAAGTGCTGACTTTAAAGCATATTTATTATTAACCTCTAAAATATATGCTCTAGGATTAATTCTTTTTACTCTTTTTATGCCCTCATTTAAAGTTTCAGCGTTGCAGTAAGCTATGTTATTTACAACAACCATATTAGCCGCTTGAATAAAAGGAATTATAAAATTCCCAATATTGTCAATGTGCGGTTTCAACTTTTTTCCATCCGCTACAAAATATATTGTAGTAACTTTGCTGCAGCTTCTATAAATTTTGTCATTTAAAATATTAAATAAATCTTTTAAATCAGAAGTTCCATTATATTCTATAAGTATTCTATTGGGATTGTACTCTTTTATTGAATAAATCAGTTCTTCTCTAAGATCGCTCACTTCATTCACACATTGAACCTGTACAAGATTATTGTTTAATTGGACTTTTTTTTCTCCATTTTCCAATTGCAAAATCAAAACCTTTTCGCCTTCAACCTGACTTTCACTTAAAAGTGAATTAATAAAACTTGTTTTTCCAGCACCAAGAAAACCCGTTACAATCTCAATATTAATTTTCATTATTACACCACCTCTCACAGTATAGTTTTGTATCCCATATATTAAAGAAAACAGTATTAAACTTTCACTAAGTGCTTATATTTATGAGCTCAAATGTACTATTTAAATAGTTTTAATAACTCCTTCTTATTTAATTTACTGCCAATTATAGATACAACTTTTTTATTTGACCATCTAATTTCTCTACTTTTGAATTCATGAGGAACATAGTCAAATTGATAATATAATCCGTCAATTCCCATTAATATTCCTTTTGCTCTAAGAATATTTCCGTATTTTTCACTATTAGCAATAAATTCAAACTTTTTTTGTATTTCTTGTACACTTGTATTTTTATCAATTTCTATTGGATAACTTTCAAATACTTCTTTAGCATCATGACTTTTTTCTCTTCTTAAGGCTTTGGTATTTTCAGATTTTGTCAATGGTATTTCAACTTTATTTTTTACATTATTAATTATTAAAAAATCTTTAGCATTTAAACTTTCCCAAGGCTTATAGATTATTTCAGCCCTAGAATTAAGTTTTCTAAGAGAATCTATTGTGTCATTTATTTTAGTTTTATCTACCAATTGGCTTCTACTTAAAACAATCTTATTTGCTTTTTTTATTTGATTTTCATAAAATTCTTTGAAATTTTTTAAATACATATCATAATTTCTTATATCTATTAATGTAATAATATTTCTTATTTCTAAATTTTCCTGAAATCTAGTCCCTTGCAATATATTAAGAATTTCACTTAATTTTGCTACTCCCGAAGGTTCAATTATTATGTTATTTGGTTTATACTTATTGATTACTTCAATGACAGCTTCTCCAAAATTTCCGGATACCTGACAACATATGCATCCAGAATTTATTTCCTTTATCTCAATATTACTATCTTTTAATATGTCTCCATCAATTCCTACTTCACCAAACTCATTTTCAATAATTATTGTATTTTTTCCATATGCCTTTTCATTTAATAATTTTTTTATGAGCATTGTTTTTCCTGCCCCTAAAAAACCTGAAAATATATCCACATTAATTTTCATACTAACCAATCCCTTCGTACTTAGAATAATACTCATATTTTTATTTATACGATATTTATCTGCTATATATGAATAAAATAATTAAACACAAAAAAATCGCAGGCGACTGTGGAGCTGGAGATTTTTTTCACGCATCTGCCTTTTCGAACGCATGTGAGGAAAATTTGGCAGGCATCTATGAAAAGTTCTTACTTGTGCTAACGCACTTCTACATAGGTGTATAATTTATTTTTTATTCTTTTTCCATACTCGGTCTAATTAAATAGCCATTCTCACAAGTTACCCACAAATTTTACTGCATTATAAATCCCTATAGAATAAAAAAACATTCATAATTAATACATAGTCTTAATTATGAATGTTAATTTCTTTTTAATTATTTAATTGTATAATTTATATTCTGTATAGTGGTAACTCTTATAACTATAAAAATTAAGTTAGTTTGCTCGAAGCATATAAATAAAGAATATTAATACGGATAATAGAAGAAATGTGTTGCCCTGTCTGTAGTAGCAGTATCTTGAAGGACTAATCTTCTATGAAGTACTTGATTTCCAAAGCTTGTCCTTTGATTATCCACAATGTAAGCATATCCATCCCTATCCCAGCACATAAAAATGTAAACATGGGAATAATTATTTGTAAATACAATATCCCCTGGCTTTATTTGGGAAAAGTCATAGCTGTACACAAATCCCATGCTCTTTAGCACATTTTCAAATTGATATGTGTTAGCTGTTGATATAGGTATATTTACTCCAATCCTTCTGAGCGCCTCGGATGAAAAATATACACAATTATTGCTGGTAATTCCCCCATGTAAGGCTACTGCAGTACTGTCAACACTCCACTGATTGTTAGCATTAGTCATATATTTGAATAATTGATAATTTGTATTTGAATGTGAATAGTTATAATAAGTATTTACTGTCTCACCATTTGCTTGTACATATGTATAGTTATCTAACCAAACATTCTTAACTAATGAACCGTCAGAATTAAATCGATATTTTTTGCCATCAATTGTCATATCTCCTGATACCATGATACCTGTACTTGGATTTAAATAGTATTTTTTATCATCCAAATTTAGCCAGCCATATTGCATTCCACCAGAGCTGCCAAAATAATACCAGTCTTTATCTATTTTTTGCCAACCTGTAATCATTACTCCGTTATTATCTAAATAGTATTTTATTCCTTTGACTGTTTGCAACCCTTTTTGCATTATCCCATCATCATTAAAATAATACCAATTTCCAGAAACTAATTTCCAATCATTCTTAACTAGACCATTTTCCTTATCATAATAATACTTATTTCCGCTTTTATCGGTTTCCCATCCATCTCTTACATTTCCATCCTCATCAAATACATATACTTTTCCATTAATTTTTAAACTTGTCCCTTTAATTCTATCGCCATGTCCATCTAAGTAACACCATTTGCCTTTAAGGAAATACCACCCTTCATCAAGATTAAAATCATTTCCTTCTACATCACAATATGTATATTTACCACTTATAATTTTCTGCTTTATATTATCAGGTAAAGATTCAAGTTTATTATCACCAAGATCTAAATAAGTTAGCTTAGGCAAATCTCCTAAATACTCAGGAATTTTTTTATCCAATCTACAGTAATTTAAATTCAAGTATTCTAAATTCTTCAACAATCGTATTTCATCAGGTATATCATCTTCAATTTTTTGATATCGTAAGTCAATTTTTTTTATACTCAGAAAATCTTTTTCTGTGAGATCCCTTACACTTTTGTTTAATTGCTTAGCAACTTCGCTTGTAAGCCAATTATTCTCAATTTTAATATTACTTTGATCCGTTATATCCCCATTTATTCTGGAATCTTGTGCGTAAGTTACCACCGAAACGCTACTAATACATAGAAATACAGCAATTACTACTAATTTTTTTAATTTATTACGTCGCATCTAATCGTCTCCCTTTTATTTTTTCCATATAAATTATACCATTTTAGATACATAATCTCAAATATTTATGAAAAAATACAATCTTTTGGTAATTAATTCATATAATATCTCATTATTTATACAAATCAACTTCCAATTTTCGGGCCTTTTAGTAAATGCATTTCATTATTAATATTTCTGAAATTGATTTTACAATTATATCAGCTTTAGATAAATCTTAGTTTACAGAGTTAATATTTTTAAATCCAATACATTTCATTTTAGTATTACTCCTTTGCTTACATATATCTCAAATCGGTTACTATTTAACCATTTGACTTCCTTCTTTAATACCAGCCATAATATTCTCTCCACATTGTTCTGGGGTTATTTGCCCTGCTGATAATAAACTTAAATTAGAAGTAACTGGTCCCCACATATATTCTGTTTCAACTATATTAGGCATTATTTCTGATTCTTTTGCTTGCAAATAAAATCCTTGCAAATATTCATCATTTTTAAAGCTTTCGCTTTCCAGAGCGTCCTTAAATACCGGAAGCCTATTTCCTTTACTCATTAGAATTTCCTTAGAATTTTCAATTATATATTTTAGCAATTTATAAGATTCCTCTTTATTATTTGATTTTGGATTAACTAATGCCACTTTAACACCTTTAAATGGTTTCGCAATTTTACCGTTAAGTTTAGGAATCGGTACCACTCCAAACTTTAAGTTAGCATTATTTTCTTTCATCATCTTTAGTATTTTAGTCTCCCCTATATAGTAAGCAGATTGTCCATTATAAAATGCTGATTGAGCTGTGTTTTCGTTTATATCTATAGGCATTAATTTATCTTTTTGTATTAAATCTTGCAGAAATTTATAACCTTCTATTGCTCCTTTATTATTTAAACCTATATCGTCTTTATTAAAAGTACCATTATTATTTTTAAAAGCATATCCACCTTCAGCATTTATAAATTCATATGATAAGTAAAAATTATTAAGATCAAATTCAAATCCTTTAGTTTTCCCTTCTTCAACTAAATTTTCCATAGTATCTGGAACTTTGTGAACTAAATCTTTATTGTAAAATAAAGCTGGACACTCTTGAGATATAGGATAAGCATATACTTTATTATTAATAGATACTGCATCTATTAAATCTTTTGATATATAATTATTAAAGTCAATTAAATTATTGGGCACTTCTTCCGCTAAGCCTAGCTTCGCTAATTTTTCTAAAAATTCATGACTCAATCCAAATTCTATATCTATAGAATTTTCATTTTGAGGCGCATTTCCATTTTGAGTAGCTCCTAAATATTCATCGGCACTTCCCCCCGTATAAAGTGAGCTTACTACTACATTAACCTCAATACCATTATCTTCGCTCCATTTTTGTGCAATCTTTTTAATTTCATTTCCTTCATCTTCTGTTGAATCAAGAATAATGTTAATTTTTTTACTTTCTTCCTTCTTTGTTTCACTGCATCCACTAAAAACACCAGCAAAACAAGTACATAAAATAAAACAACTTAAAACTTTTACTACCTTACTTTTCATATAGCACCTCTTATAATAATCTTTAAATCACATGTTTCCACATTAAAGTAATTTCAATTATAACATTATTTTTGTAACAGTTACATATATATCCATACATTTTGTATTGTTTGTAGTTTTCTACAAACTTTTAATATTAGGCACCTTCAAAACAATAAAAATAAGTTATACAATCTAAATAATAATACTTTAGATTATATAACTCATCTTTTAATTTAAATTCTTTAATATCATTTCGAGCTTTTCAATTAGGATTTTCATTTCTTCATCAGTACCAATTGTTATTCTTAAAAAGTTATCAATTCTGTCTTTATTAAAATATCTAACTAATACTCCATTTTCTTTTAGTGTCTCATATAAAAATTTACCTGAAACTTTATTATGACTTGCAAAAACAAAATTAGCTTTTGATTCTAGAACTCTGAAATTTAAACACTCTAAATCCTTAACCACTTTTTCTCTTGTATTTATAATTCTATTTGTTATTTCCTTAAAATACTCGTTATCTTCAATTGCTGCTTTAGCTCCAGCAAGGGCTACTCTATCTATAGTATAGGAATTTATACTATTTTTAATTCTATTAAGTCCTTCAATTAAATCCTTATGTCCAAGAGCAAAGCCAACTCTGAGCCCAGCTAGTGAGCGAGACTTTGATAAAGTTTGAATTACTAAAAGATTGTCATATTCCTTTATAAATTTAACCATTGATTGACCACCAAAATCTATATAGGCTTCATCAATTATAACAACAGCATCCTTATTAGCTGCAACTAATTTTTTCAAATCTTCTACATCAATATATTTTCCTGTTGGAGCATTTGGATTTGGAATTATTATGCCTCCATTTGCTTTTTTCAACTCTTCTAGCGGAATGTCAAAATTATCATCTAATTTTATTAATTCGTAATTTAAACCAAAAAGTTCTGCATAAACTTTATAAAAAGTATAACTTATATCTGGAAATAAAATCTTCCTATCTTTAGAGAAAAAAGTCATAAATGAAAATGCCAAAATCTCGTCTGAACCATTCCCTATAAATATTTGATCTTTATTTAAATCATAATAACCTGCAATTTCATTTATCAGGTCACTACAAGTTGGATCTGGATAAAGCTTTAAATCTCCATTAACAGCGTCTTTCATAACTTCTATAACCTTATCTGAAGGCGGATATGGATTTTCATTAGTGTTTAACTTTATGTACTTTTTATCCTTAGGCTGCTCTCCAGGCACATAAGGTTCTATCTCTCTAACTTTTTCGTTCCAATATTTACTCATTTAATTGCCCCCTAGTATATTTAACTTTTTAGTATATTATAACCTAATATGACCTCTATGTGCAAAGATAACATTCTTGAAAGACTTTGCAGAAATAATTACAAAAAGAAATTCAAGCTTATCACTAATTTTATGAATTAATGAAATAACTTGAAATCTATATAATCAAATTAGTGTTTTAATATATCCAAACTTTCGGAGTCATATACATCAAATTCTTTTATTGATCTTAATATCTCTTTTTTAGCAAGATCAATGTATCCATTCTTAAAATAAAGCTTTCCAAGATAAAATAATGCATATTTATTATCTACTAAATTTAATAAATTAACAGCTATTTTTAGTTCATCGAATTTATCATTTATAAGCAATATTTCTAAAATTTCTAAGATTATATTCATATATTCCTTATTATTTTTGTCTTGTGTTAATATTCTCGTTGATTCTTTAGTAAACAACTTAATTAACTCCGAATATACATCAAGAAGTTTTTTCTCATAATTTGATAACTCATCATATTTAAAGTTATTAACTATAGATGATGCATAATCATATTTTTTTAATATAATAGCACTCAAAACTCTATACATAGAAAAAAACATATAACAAGAACTATTTTTGTCGATTTCAGTTACACTTAAATATTCTTCAAAATCTCCGTTTCTTATAAGACATCTTAGCTTTAACATTATAGTATTTTCCGCACTTACTCCTGTAGCTTCATATTTTTTCATGTATTCTAATGCTGTTTTATAATATTCTACATGATAAAACAAATCTGCAATAATTGCATAACAAGCTTGTTTGTTTTTTGAAAAAAATTCTTCTATTATGCCCTTAAATTTTTCTATTGGAACATTTTGTTCCTTTAATATATTAGCTATATTATACAAAGGTTCTATATAATCAGGTTTTGAACTCATTGATTCAATAAAATAGTTGTATGCAGTATTGTAGTCTTTATACTTCATATAAATATTACCTAATTCATAATAAGCTCTAAAACTTCCAGTGCCATATAGAAATTTTAGTTCTGAGGGTGCTTCTCCTATTTCAATACATTTCTCTAATGCTTTTATCTGAAGAGTTGGTCTATCAGTAGCTTTGAAAATTAGCGCTTGATAGTAATACAAGTCTGTACACTTTGGATAATGTTGAACTCCAACATCTATAAACTTCAAAGCTTCATCATAATTTCCTAAATTATAATTTGAAACAATTATGCGCAATATCAATATAAAGCTATATCCCCTGCCTGAATCAAAATCTTCATAAGATTTATAATAATATTCTAATGCAGTGTTCATATCATCTAGTGAAGCATACTCATTTCCTAAATTAAAATAAGCAAATCCATCATTTGGATTAACTTTTATTTGTTCTTTCAAAATAGAAATATTTCTATTTCTTTTATCCTTAGAAGCTATCCTTTTATCTAAATATCCATAATGATGTATTTTTATAGAATCACAAATAGCATTATATTCTCCTTGATAAAATACTAATTGATTATGAACTTCTCCTTTATAATAAATTCCACGATTATTTTTAAATAATCGTGGATTTATATTTATAGCAATATCTCCTTTTTCAATATTACTTCCATAATAGCTTAATGTTTCAAAATAATATATTGCTTTTTCATCTAGCTTACTATTTAATAATGCTTTAAATGTTTTTCTATCTTCTTCAAATAATTCATCATCTGCATCCAATATGAGTATCCAGTCTTTAGTCGCATATTTTAAGGATTCATTTCTAGCTTCACTAAAATTATTATTCCACTTAAAATAATAAATTTTAGCGCCAAAAGTTTTAGCAATTTCTATTGTTTTATCTGTAGATCCTGTGTCAACTATAATTATTTCATCAATGATATCTTTAATACTACTAAGACATTTTGGCAGATATTCCTCTTCATTTTTTACAATCATACATAAGCTTACTTCATTTTTCATTCCATCGCTCCTATCCTAAATTTCTTGCCTAATAATATTAGAGTTAATTTATTTTTTAATGTAAGTATCTCCCTCTATAATATACTATGTCTTTTATATGGAGGCGTGATTAATTTGTTTTTTATGAAGTAAACTATACTATAATAAAAAAACTAGATTCTTCCCCATTTTTTTATACCTTATACCAATAAAATTATTTTATTATATACCTTAAAACAATTTTATTAGCTTATACTTTTAACAAACTTAATAAATTTATTATGTTCGATTGCAAAATTTCCTGAAACACTAATCCCATCTGGAACATTTTTTGTAACAACTGCTCCAATTTTAATACTAGTATTATTACCTATGATAAGTCCATTAGAAATGGTAGCACTTACTCCAATCCAAGAATCATCTCCAATAACCGTGCTGCCGCCAATCAAAGCATTAGCTGCCACTAAACATCTTTCACCTATTTTTGCAGCATGACCAACATGCACTAAGTTATCAATTTTGGTTTCATTACCAATTATAGTATTATCCCAAGGGAAAATTGCCTTATCAATACAAGTATTGTATTGTATCTCAACATCTTTCCCGATTCTAACTCCACCGCCATGTTCAATAAAAATTGTTTTTCCTACTTTATTAAATTGAAATCCTTCTCCTCCTATTATAGCTCCTGCCCTAATTATCGAATTGTCTAAAATTTCAACATTTTCTCTAATAATAACTTGTTCTTCTATGGTTACATTGTTACCTATGACAACATTTTTACTACTTATGCTGTTTCGATTATTTATTTTACAATTCTCACCTATCGATGTTTTAAACTCCTTCATCATATATGAAGCTGAATTTTTATTTAAATAATTGTGGATTAAATAAAAATCTAAGCGAGGATTATTTGATAAACAAATACCATATTTTTCAGGGAGAATTTTTGCAATTTTACTATTACAGATTATACAAGTAATATAATCTGATAACCTATTTATATATCTTTCATCATCAATGAATGTTAATATTTTATTATTTAATCTAGAATTAGCGAAATCAAGTGCATTAAATTCACCATCTCTGTCAATATATATATCAGATATTTTATAAATTAAATCAGATAATTTCATTCTTTTCACCTTCATATTGTTGTGAACTTATAACATAATTTATTTGAAATATTCATCTTATCATTCTTATACATAATCTCTCCAACCTTAAGGCCTGCACAATGTAAATCAATTATTGGCTTAGGTCCCAAATATGCTAGCGTTTTACCCATTCTATAATTTCCAACATTACGGTCCGGATAAAAAGATATTTTATTTTCCTTTAAATCATTAATATCAACTATTCCAGCAAATTGTACAACTGTTACAAAATTAGACAATTCCTTTAATTTCTCTGCTGATATTCCAGAAGAATCTTTTCCTATAAAACATTTATCACATGTATAATCTGCAATAATTATGGCGTCAGCATTTCTTAATAAACCATAGTTATCTTCATTTAAATCTTTTACTAAAACTGCATCCGATGATAATTTTGACAATGTATCGTATATTACATGACCAAAATTATCATTGCTCACAATTATTATCTTACTTTTACAAACCTCTATTCCCGCATCAAATAACATCTTTAATGCAAGCGGACCGTTAAATTTAAAAACGTCTAACCCAGGATAATTTTCATTTGTTCCCATTATCTTAATAGCTTTTTGCCTGCAATATTCTATATCTAAATCCTCTTTTCTAAATTCCCATGGCTCGCACATATATGAGATTACTGCATTCACTTTTAGCATATCCATAGTTTCTCTATCTATTGGCCTTACAAATCCTAAATTTGTAATAATGTCTGCTTCCATAATATTTTGTTTATCATAAGTTACACATACTTTGTCTTTAACCTCGCATAATTCCGCAAATAACATCGTATTTTTTCTTACTTCTTCTTTATTTGCATATTCTGAATCTTTTGTTATTGCATAAACTTTTTTAGCACCAGCCATGGCAGCAATAATTGGTGTATATATGAATTCACCTGATGCTGCTTCTGTAAAAATAATAAGATCATTTAAATTTAGCTTATTAAATTGTATTGCCTTATTTATTAAGCTAATGCTTCTTAAAGGATTTATCATGCCATTCTTTTTAAAATATTCTATTAAATTATCTTTCATTTAAAATTTTCTCCAACACTAATGCTACATAAGATATCTCTTCACTGGAAATATTCTTGTGTAATGGCAATGCCATACCATGCTTATATGCATTTATTGAATTATTAAATCTATAATTTTCATAACAATACTTTTTCTTATAATAAGGTTCTCCATGTAATGCATAAGCTCCTATATTACTTTCTATTTCATTATCTTTTAATCTTTTTATTAATTCATCTCTATTAATTTCTTCGTTTAAAAGTATATGATATGTCTGCCATACATGCCTACCATAGCTTTCTTCCTTAGGTAAGGTTATACCTTTTATTTTTTTTAATATTTGATTATATTCCATAGCCAATTTAATTTTTTTATGATTTATTTCCTCTAATTTCTTCATTTGCACAGTTGCAATAGCGCCTTGGATGTTCGTCATTCTATAATTTAAGCCTGCAGTTACAAATTTAGCTTTTCCATTAATATATTTTATACCATGATTTCTTAATATTTTGATTTTATCAGCTAATTCATCATTATTTGTAACGACAATTCCACCTTCACCAGTTGTTATAGCTTTCCTTGGATGAAGACTAAAACAGCCTATATCTCCAATAGTTCCAGCTTTTCTCAATTTATATTCTGCTCCAAGGGCACAAGCTGCATCCTCTATAACTTTCAAATTATATTTTTTAGATAAGTCCATGATCTCATCCATATCAGCTGTTTGACCAAATTCATGAACTGGAATAATAGCCTTAGTTTTATTTGTAATCATACTCTTTATTTTTTCAGTATCTATACAGTAACTATCTAAAGTTATATCTACAAATTTAATTGACGCGCCTATAATTTCTACTACATTAGCTGTAGCTGGAAATGTATAATCAGGAACTATAACCTCATCTCCTATTTCTACGCCCACTGCAAGTAAAGCTAAATGTAGCGCCGCAGTTCCACTGCTAACTGCCATAGCATGTTTAATATTTAAATACTTCTTTATTTGATTTTCAAATTCCTCTACCTTATTACCTTGTACCAAATATTTTGAATCAAAAACCTTTTTTACTTCCTCTAATTCTTCCTGACCAATGTCTGGCACTGCAAGTTTAATCATTCAAAACACCTCTATACCACTCAATTGTTTTTTCTAAGCCTTCATCTAAATCATACCTAGGATTAAATTTTAAAATCTTTTTAGCTTTTTCTATGCTAGGAATCCGAAGTTCAACGTCAACATAAGATTTAGGCACATAAACAATTTCAGATTTGGAATGTGCTATAGTTTTTATTAACTTAGCAAGCATCGATATAGTTATTGTTCCTCTCGGATTACCAATGTTAAACGATTGTCCTATGGCTTTCTTATTACTTAAACAGAGCATTATTCCCTCTATAAAATCATCTATAAAACACCAAGATCGTATCTGATCACCATCACCATGAATTTGTATCTGCTCATTTTTTATGGCTCTAACAACAAATTGATGAATAGCTCCTTCCCCAACTTGACCATCACCATATATATTAAAAGGTCTTACAGTAACTATAGGCAGTCCATATTCCTTAAAATAGCTATGAGTCAAATGTTCTCCAGCAAGTTTCGAAACAGAATAAGTCCACCTCGCTTCTCCTACAGGAGCTAGGTTTGTCGAATGGCCTTCATCTACTTTATATGCATAAGAACCAAAGACTTCTGATGTAGAAAAATCTATAAATCTCTCCATTTCATGACCCTTTAATGCTTCTAAAACATTATAAGTACCAAGCATATTAACTTTCATTGTAGTCACTGGATTTTTTATCACTGTATCAATTCCTGCTATTGCTGCTAAGTGAATTACTATATTAGGTTGGAATTTATCTATTATCTGCTTTAAATAATTTAAATCTAAAATATCTCCTTTAATTAATTTTATATTATCTTTATTTAATAACCCGGTGTGTTTTATTGAATTTCTATTTAAATTATCATAAATTAATATTTCATTATTTTGGCTAAGCAAGTAACATAACTTTGTTCCTATAAATCCGGCTCCACCTGTTAAAAATATTTTTTTATTTCTAATCACAATTATATATACTCCCTCACAAATTTCTTTGTAAATAATATAGGTTATTGATTTTACTAAATGAATTTTTGCAAAATTATTTCTAACCTGCTAAATAAACTATAATTATTTTCATAGGTTTTTATTAATGCGCTATATGCTTTTTCAAACCTCTCTAATGGTTTATTTAAATAATATTCAAATTTTTTCATATATTCATATTCGTCATTAGCTATTGCCATATCATCTTCTGTATATAAGTCATAGATTATCTTAGGATTATCTATTAACTGAAATCCACCGCAAGCTCCTATAATAAAGGTTCTCTCGTTAACTTCACTTCTTATTTGCTTTTGTATATCTAAATGATAATTTAAATTGACTTTAGCTCTGTTATAAAAAAACTTTGAATTATTAGGATTTAACTCTAAATTAGCTTTTTCCCAGCCTGCCCCTCTTAGTATTCCGTTTTTATATTTATTCAAAATTGGTGTTAAATACTTATCTGTTTCTTTACATTTTAAATAGCTGTTAGTTCCAACAAAAAAATACTCATATATTTTAGAAGTATTTTCTGGATAGTAAATTAATGGGTTAAATCCAAATGGAACATTAACTATATTAATCTTGTTTTCTACCCAGTTATATAAGTGTTTATTATTTGTTTCTTCTACTAATGATGATATTAAAAATTTATAATCAAAATTCTTGCATAATTGTATATTAATTAAATCCAATTTTTCATTATCAATTTGTTTAGTAACCAATCCTATTTTATTTTTTATACGCATTATAGATTGATTTGCAAAAGAATTATCTATATAAACCTTATCTGCTATATTTATATAAATATCATAATCTTCATAATTTAACCGTGGATCTATTTTATATACTATATCAACTTTAACCCCCATATAATTTAAAATTTGTTTCCACGAGATAAAGCTGTACTTCCAGAATCCATTTGTAACTGAGTAAATTAGTATTTTTAAGTTATAATTTTTATATTTATCCTTGTATTTTTCTAGCAAACTTCTTTTTAATTCTTTTCCTTTATCTACTATTTGATTCTGTGCAATATATTCTTCACTTTGTTTGTTAACATTAATATCTATTTTATGCGTGCTTATTTCATTTAAAATATTTTTAATTTTATCACTAAATAAACTACTATTAATCAAACTTTTTTTCATGTATTTTTCTATAACTTTAATAAGTGGTTGTAAATATACTTTTATTTGTTCTATATCAAAATCTAAATCATGTTTCCAAGGCATACCACTACCATTTAAATACATAAGATATGTGTTATAGTAATTAAGTCCAATAAGATAATCTTTTTTACTTTCCTGTGATTTTTTATCCAATTCCCCCCAGCCTGAGGTTATTAGGTATTTTCTTTCACAAAAATTATTCACTATATATTCCATAACAGATATAATTGATTTAATTCTATTTTCTAAATCGTAAGTCATATTACTATCATGGTGCCTATAATAAATTGTATCGCAATCTATATATTTTCTTTTCCAGCCATGCTTTAAATTTACTAAGGTATTTAAAGTATCTCCTGCTACTCTGTTATTCTCATCTATTAACAAAATCAAATTATTTCTTTCATAAAAATCTTTTTTGAATAAACCTATGCTAAAAGGAATTACTCCTGAACCCTTTCGATTAAATGTTTCAAATATTACTTCATCATCTGTATAATCCTTATTCTTCCATTCGTATTTATTAGTTCCTAATTCATCACATATTTTAATATTCCCATAAACATAATCTAATTTATCATTCAATAAAAACTCTAGAACATGATTTTTTATTACATTTACATCTACTAAAAAATCATCAGACGATAATAACATAAAATAATCGCCCTTTGCATATTCAATAACTTCTTTTATTCCCTTATATACACTTCCGCTGTTTTCTTTATGAAATATAGTTCTGATATTTTTGCATTTTTTTTCATATAACTTTATTTTTTCAACTGAATCATCAATTGAACAATCATCAATAATAATTATCTCAACATTTTTATAAGTTTGTCTTAATACAGATTCAATGGATTGTTCTAAAAATTCTGAGCAATTATAATTTATAATTCCAATTGTAACTAATGGTTCTTTTAATAGTCCCTTATCTTTTTTCTGTAAGTTTAGTCTAGTAATTAACTCAGTTATTCTAGTTTTTTGCTCTACAGCACTATAATTATCAATAATATATTTCCTATATTCGTAAGAATCATACTTGTCTGATACAACCATATTAATAGCTTCATCAATTGTATTCCATACATATTTGTTATCATATATCATTTTTGCTCCAACAAAATTGTGTATTATTGGTTTAATCCCCTTACACATAGCTTGCATAACACTTATATTTTGTGATTCAAGGACGCTAGTACATAGTATATAATCTTTATCATTAAGCCATTTATCTAAATCATCTTGCCAACCTTCATATATAACATTACTTTGTAACCCTAATTCTTTCACCATTTGATTGTAATAAAGCACATCCCTACTATCTTGAAAAACTCCTGCAATATACAATTTATATCTATGATCTTTTTCATAAATGGCCTTAAACGTGTGCAATAAAAGCATTGGACCCTTTTTATAATTTATATATCCCACATATGCTATATTAAATCCATTTTTTTTCTCTCTGAAAATCCACTTATCTTCATCTATTCCATTAGGTATCACTGTCATAATGTCTTTATCTATATTAAAATTTTCAATTATAAAATTTTTAATATATTCACAAATCAATATGAAACAATCAATATTATTCCAATTAACACTATTGATATAATCTGTAAAAGCTTCATAACTATGCAGTCTGCATAAAATTCTCTTTTCTTTAGCCGACTCTAATTTACTTCCATAACCCACCAGTTCATCACACCACTCAAACCAGCAAATATCTGCCCAGTTCATCCCTTCATCAATTTGTTTATAATCTTGTACTATTATCTTTTTTATTTCATAATCTTTTGATAAGGCTTTCATAATATCATCGAGAAAACTGTCTAATCCTAATTTTACAAAAAAAGCCATTCTATCCTTATTTTCTTTTTGATATTGTTTTTTATCTGTTTTTTCTATACATTTAGGTAATTCTCCCCTTGAATTATTTATAGTAATTTTTGAATCCGCTTGCATTTTATCACTCCAATATTCTATATGTAATATCTTATTCTATAGTTTTTTATAATATGATTTATCATTAAAGTGATATTCAAAGTATCTTATATTTGTTGTCATTCGACGCATCAAATAATATAAATTTCTCCTCGCATTCAAAAATTTATTTAATAATCTACAAATTAATTTAATATACTCACAATTTATAAAACTGTAAATAAAATATATAATAGGAAAATTCCAAAAAATCTTTTAAGGAGATGTATTAAATGGCAGATTTTACTGTAGATTTCGATACTCCCAAACCTAGCTCTGTTAGATCAGTCCAGGTTTTAGGTACTGTTCCTGGTAATAATACTCAAGGCTATGTTCGTATAAAAGTTACTGTTACTAATCCAAGTAGAAGCGATATATATTATCAAACAATTTCAATTGCTCCTACTTCCACACAATATGTCTTTCACGGGACATACAACGTAGCTATTGTTCCTAAGTTTACTAGTGGTACTGTTACACCATCCTATGCTTTCTCTTTCACAGCTCAAGCATAGAATACAAAAATATATTATTTGCATGGAGTCATTCTATGACTTCATGTTTTAAAGCATATAAATTGGAGGTTAAAATGTGGCTAGCATAATTATTCCTGCAAGCAAAAGTTTAACTATAATAGATAAATTTCCAACAGAAAATATTAATAATAATATTATATCAGTGGGAAATAATGGTATAAACAACTATATAAGCTATCTTTTTTTTGATATTTCTACTATCCCTAATGACGTTTTAATAAGTTATGCAGAACTAGTATTATTTAAAACTGATAAATTTTATAATGATGACAATAAAATTTTTGAGGTATATTCTTTAGATGAATATTTTAGTACTTATACAACATTTAAAAATCATCCTAAAATAAATGACAGCTTTAAAAAAATATTTTATCCTGTCACTTCAAAGGCAGCAGTAACAATACCTATCACGTCGTTAGTGAAATTATGGCTTAAAGATTTTAATATAAATACAAGTATTATGCTATGTAGCAAAAGTAAAAATTCTCTTTTACATTTTGGTTCTGCCATATGCAAACAAAAATATCTTGTTCCATTTTTAAAAGTATATTTTACTTCTTATAATAATCAACTGTTAAGATCAAGAACAAATCCACGTTCTAAAAAAGAGCCTATGATACAAAAAAATTATCCAAATAAAAATAACAATAACATTAACAATATAAACAATGATCCAATAAATAGTCTAATTAATCAATATGATAGTGTACTAAAAAACAATCCTTTGCAAAGGAATCATAATAACGTTTTATTAAAATATTATCAAAATAATTCTACTCTAGATCCACCTTTTAAAAAAAGTGCCTTTGTTAATAGTGAAATATTAGATAGCTATCCTAATATTTTAATAAATAAAAATAACAGCTTATTAAATTCTATGCCATTTCATAATAATATTGCTCAACAGCAACTGCAACTACCGCTAACACCAAAACTTGCTGCTGGATTCATAGTTCCATTTTTAATAACCAATTCAATTATAAATAATCAGTTGTCCTTAGATTCATTGAATAGTATAATTGATAATATTTTTATTTTATTAAAGGATATCTTTACTCACAGCTTTCACGATTATTGTACATTAAGGCAAATACATGTTACAGGAACTGTGGCCCCTTACTCTAAATATATTGCTGCTGTCAATATTAAAGTACAGAGACACAGTTCAAATCATATTGATAATTACTATACAACAGATATTTACGATAATTTATCTAGTAATTTTCCTATGCATATAGATAAAACATACAATATTGCTATTATGCCCAAAATAGATTTACGTGATAATGAAAAGATATTATTTTATGGTTCCTATAAAGAATAATTGAACCAATAAATAATATCTTTTTTCTTAGTATAAGTTAACTAAATTAAATATTAATGCAAATTTAATATATTAATTATTAATTATTTCTTAAATATATATATTCTTATATTTCATCTTTTGAATTTATTGATATAATAGTTTTATAAGTAAATACAAGAATATTTTTACAGAAATGTTTACATAATCTTATATTCTATATGGAGGCGCAAATGACTAAATTATTTAAAATCATAGCTTTATCATTCTGGTTAGCAATTTTATTTATATTCTTTAAGTATGAATTATATATCGACGGAGTGGAAAGGATTGTCAGTTTTCTAAATACATATAAAAATTATAGTGCTCTATTATTTTTCATCATTGCTTCATTAAGAATTTTCACACTTATTCCATGCACAATTTTCATAATAATAGGAGGGATTCTATTTAATCCATTAGATGCATTTATTTTAACTGCATTAGCTAATCTAATGAGTGAGGTTCTGTTGTATTTTTTCGCAAAACTTACATTTGGCATGAATTATCAAAATAAAATTATAAATAAATACCCTAAGATATACAATATGATTAAAAAAAATAATGTGCAAATTCTAGCCTTAGGCGTTTCATCTCCTGTTGTACCATCAGATATTATTTGCTTATTTTCTGTATTAGCAGAAATTACTTTTATTAAGTATGTTGTAACAATTTTTCTTGCTGATACTCCAGTGATTCTTTTATATACTTTTTTAGGGATTAGCATAAAATATTCTTTATACGTATTTTGTGTGATGCTTATTTTTGTTGTATTAATAAATTTTTATAACTTAAGAAAATGGAATAAACAAATTGGCTAGTTATAGAAATTTTTAGTTCTTATCTAAATAATAAAAAATAACTGACAGATATGTAAAATCTAAATACATATCCATCAGTTATTTTTGAATTTTTAATTTAACTAATGATTACTTTGAGTATAGTCTATTAATTGCACTTATCATTGATTTTATCGATGCTCTTGTAATATTACTATCTACACCAACACCAAAAGTTTTCTCATCAATATCATTTCTTTCCATGTATACATATGCAGCAGCCTTAGCTTCAGAACCAGTACTTAATGCATGTTCTGTATAATCTATAATCTTAACATTAATTAAGCTGCTTTCTGCTAATGAATTTTTAAATGCATCTATAGGTCCATTACCTATGCCTTCAAGTTCCTTTGATATTCCATTATAAACTATCGTTACATTTACCTTAGTATCTTCTTCACCATCATCTTCAGAAATATCTGAAATAGTACACTTTACAAGCTTAAATGGCGTTTCTAAATTCAAATATTCTTTTTCAAAGGCTTCCATAACTTCTGAAGGAGAAACTTCTCCCTTTCCTTCTGAAATCTTTTGGATGATATCAGCAAATTCTTTTTGCATTACCTTCGGTATCTTAAATCCATAGCAATGATCCATAACGAAGGCAATCCCACCTTTGCCTGACTGGCTGTTAATTCTCACTAACGCTTCATATTCTCTTCCCAAATCACTAGGATCTATAGGTAAATAAGGTACTTGCCATATATTATCATGTCTTTCTTGGTATTTTTTCATTCCCTTATTAATAGCATCTTGATGTGAGCCTGAAAATGCTGTAAATACAAGGTTTCCGGCATACGGATGCCTTACATGAACAGGTATTTTAACGCATCTTTCATAAACTTCTATTATTTCATTTACATTTTCGAGATTTAGCTCTGGATTTACACCATGAGAAAACATATTATAAGCTATAGTTAATATATCTACATTTCCTGTTCTCTCTCCATTTCCAAATAGAGTTCCTTCTACTCTGTCAGCTCCAGCAAGCATTGCAAGTTCTGCATCTGCAACACCTGTTCCTCTATCATTATGAGGATGAACACTTACAATCACTCTTTCTCTATCTTTAAAGTTTCTACACATCCATTCAATTTGATCTGCATAAACATTTGGAGTATCCATTTGTACTGTTGATGGAAGATTGACTATAACCTTATTATCTTTAGCAGCTCCCCAGGTATCTAATACAGCATCACAGATTTCTAATGCATATTCTACTTCTGTTCCAGTAAAACTCTCAGGAGAGTATTCCAAAAATATCTTTCCATCAAAACTCTCAGAATATTCTTTTACTAATTTTGTTCCTTCTATGGCAATTTCTTTAATTTCTTCTTTGCTCATGTTGAAAACAACATCTCTTTGAAGTACCGAAGTTGAATTATATATATGTACTATTGCCTGCTTTACATCTTTCAATGCTTCAAAGGTTCTCTTAATTAGGTGTGGTCTAGCTTGCGTTAACACTTGCACCACTACATCATCAGGTATATGATTTTCATCAACTAACTTTCTTAAAAAGTCATATTCAATTTGTGATGATGAAGGAAATCCTACTTCAATTTCTTTAAATCCTAACTTAACAAGTAAATTAAAAAACTCAACTTTTTCTTCAACAGTCATTGGATTTATAAGAGCTTGATTTCCATCTCTTAAGTCAACGCTGCACCAAATTGGTGCCTTAGTTATTTCATTATCAGGCCATGTTCTGTCCTTCAATTTTATTGTTTCAAATCTTTTATATTTTTTATAATTTAACATTTAATTACCCCCCAAAATATATTTATTATAAAGTTAGCTTCCAGTTGCTTTCTTATTTCCAGATAAAATTCCTCAACTATACCTCGAATTTTCATAATAAATATAATTTTCTTATCTACTTTCTTATTAACCCCATCTAAATCATCTCTTTATAAATTTGAGCGTTAAAAATATTTTACCATATGCCCTTCTTTATGTAAATATTTCATGCTATTTTCAATTAATTAAACAATATTCCTGAATAATATTTATAAATATATCAATTTATAACATTTTTTACATCAATGGAATATATTATACTATAATAATTTTTAGGAGTTTCATATGATTTTTTTATCACCACTATTACTAGCTATTTCTTCAAATATAGACACTCTATCAGTTTCTTCATCTTATGGTACTAAAAAAATCTATTTGCCTAAATCAAGTATGATATTACTTACAATTCTAACTTCTATTTCTCTCTTAATATCAATGTACATTGGTAGATTGATTCAACCTCTATTTGGATTTAAATTAGATAATATATTCGGAGCTGTGCTATTAAGTTTTATTGGAGTTTCATTTATTGTTGAATATATTAGATTGGAACAAAAACACCTTGGATACGATACTTCCTATTTTTTTGTAAGTCCAATGAGATATAAGAACATCTTGGAAAACCCTATAATTGTCGATTCTGATAAATCGAATCATATTGATATAAAAGAATGCTTTAATCTCTCTTTAGCTATTGGAACAGATAATTTTTTAGCCTCTTTTGCAGCCAGCATAACAGGTGTTAATATTGGCATTAGTGTATTTTTTTACTTTATTTTATCCATAATAGCAGTTTACTTCGGTTATTTTAATACCAACATGAGTCTAATAAAATGGTTTCAAGAACACTCATATTTTATCTCAGGAACAATTTTAATTGTACTAGGTATATATGAGGCATTTGTATAATTTTAAAAATATATGCCATTGAAAAATTTAAAAATAAATTTTTCGATGGCATACTTATTATTCTATATTTTTATGTCCCTTACCAAATATTAAAGCTATACCAACTAGTATCAAAATAGCAGGTACTACTAGTGACGTATTAATTAACCTAAAGATATTACCAAACAACATACTTGCAAAAGATATAGCCGGTATTATAGTTAAAATACTTATTGGTATAAGTAGTTCTCTTTTTTTACCACCAAAATAGTATAGTTGAAATAACCCTATTGCAACAGCAAAAGGATATATTGGCCATGTATAACCAGCGAAATGCCAATTAGTCATTGTTTCAAAAAAGAACAAAAGTCCAAGTGTGGTCAATATTCCTCCTGGAACTAATACTCCCGGATTACTTCTTGTTGCAAAATATGCAAAATTAAAAGATAAACCTGGTATCAATATGAACAAAGGCCATAATCTATCCATCCCAAACAATTGTATATGTAATAATCTTGACATAAATAACAATATTCCGATTACTATAAAAAAGAATCCCCAAAAATTATTTTTATTACTCATCTTATTTCCCTCATCTCTTAAAATATATAATTTAACGTAGTTACTTATAAAATTATATTCCTTACAGAGTATTATTTTACTTTATGAATTTTAAGGTTTCAATCAATATTATCTTAATATTTCCTTAATATTACTTTTATTATTTTGAGTAAATCGTATCATGGGAATACAGTTTCCTTTATATTTTAAATAAAATAGCACCTTCTTTTTATTTTAATTAAAAGAAGGTACTATACAATAATTTTTAATTAATTGTTATTCATATCTTAAAGCCTCGATTGGATCAAGTTCCGCAGCTTTTTTCGCTGGATAATATCCAAAGAAAACACCGATAAACATTGAAAATGTGAAACTTGCTATAATTACAAATGGTGAAACTGTTGATGCGTATCCCATAGCCTTAGACCCTACTGCTCCAGCTCCTAAACCTAAAATTATTCCTATAATACCACCTATTGCACATATTATCATAGATTCAACAATAAATTGCATTTTTATATGGCTGCTTTTAGCTCCAAGAGCTTTTCTTGTTCCTATTTCCCTTGTTCTTTCAGTAACAGATACAAGCATTATATTCATTACTCCAATTCCACCAACAAAAAGTGATATTGCAGCAATTGCAGATATAGCCATTGCTATCGAACTCATCATCGTGGTCATTGATTCAAGCATACTTTCCATATTACTTGCAGAAGCTTGGAACTTAGGGTTTCTAGCATAAAGATTAGCTAAATAATCTGACAAATCATTTGTGAATGTTTGAACATCTACCCCATCTTTAGCCTTTATTTGAAACATTTGAAAATTCTTATTAGTTGCTGTCTTTTTTTCAACACTTATTGGAATATATAAATCTGTAGTTAAATTAGCATCAGAATCTGTTCTACTATTGCCTTGAGATTTGTATTGATATACCCCAACTATTGTATATGTGTATATTGCATTTGAAGTATAAACCTCTATATTTTGGCCTACCGGATTAACTCCACTTCCAAATACATTAGTAACTAATTTATCAGAAACTACTGCTACACTTCTGGCTCCATCAATATCATCTTGTGAAAGATATCTGCCGCTTTCAATTTGTATATTTTTAACAGTCTGAAATCCAACATTTGTTCCATTCACCTGTACATTAGCATATGCTGTACCTTCTTTAACTTTTCCGGAACTACCATCTTCAGATATACTTATATCGTCTATTTGATCACTAAAGTTACTTTGCAATGTTTGTATTTGTTCCATAGTCATAAGATCTGTATCTTTCGTTGAAGATACCTTTGAACTACCTGGCCTACCAGCTGTCGCTCCACCTGGCCTTCTGCCTCCGAAGCCTCCTCCTCCTCCAAGTGCTCCAAGTGGATTAGCTCCTCTGGCACCACCAGATCTATTTCCTCCATTATAACCCGAAGAATTTTTATTATTTCCTGCTCCTGATTGTCCTCCATTACCATAAGAACCACTTGCATTTGTGTTAGTAGTAGTATCTTTTTGTTGTACATTAACCGTAATATTACTAGCACCCATTTGACCCATTGAATTTGTTACAGATGATGTCATTGCATTTCCAACAGAAACAACACCAATTACAGATGCTATCCCAATTATTATTCCTAACATTGTAAGCAATGCACGCATTTTATTTGATTTAAGGCCTGCTACTGCAAGCATTATATTTTCTTTTATAAACATATTTTTTCCTCTTTTTGAAACCTTCTATAATAACTCTTATTTTCTTTATCAGATATTATATTTCCGTCTCTCAATGTTATAATTCTTTGGGTTTCTTCTGCAAGTTCATTATTGTGAGTAATAAATACAATGGTTTTTCCTTCTTGTTCATGGACCTTATGAAATAAGTCCATTACTAGTCGCCCAGTAGAGGAATCAAGTGCACCAGTTGGCTCGTCAGCAAGTATTATACTTGGATTATTTGCAAGAGCTCTAGCTATGGCAACCCTTTGCTTCTGCCCCCCAGATAATTCATTAGGCTGATGATTCATTCTGTCTTTCATTCCAACAAGCTCTAAAAGTTCTTCAGCACGTTCTTTTCTTTCTTTTCTCCCCATTCCATAATAAAGCATTGGTAACTCAACATTCTTCAAGGCAGAACTTCTCGGTATTAAATTATAGGTTTGAAATACAAAACCAATTTGTCTATTTCGCACTTCTGATAAGCCATTATCAGATATTTCTTCAATATTAGTATCATCTAAAATATAATTCCCAGAGGTTGCTCTATCAAGTGCCCCTATAATATTCATCAATGTACTTTTTCCAGAACCAGATGAACCAACTATTGCTACAAATTCACCTTCTTTTACACTCATATCTATTCCTTTTAATATGTTTAATTCATTAGGAGTTCCTATATAAAAGCTTTTTGTAATGCCTTTCATTTCTATTATATTATCACTCAAAAAACTCACCTCTTCTTTATAGCAATTGTGCTTCCCACAGTATAACTTGATGGATTATCAAGAATGATCATTCCCTCTGAAACATCTCCTTGGATTTCAACATTAGCAGCAGCTTGCAGACCTTCAGTTACTGGAATTTCTTTAACTACATACTTACCTCCTTCATTTACTGCAGCATAAACGTCAGTCTTTCCATTTTTGCTAAGTACAGCATCATATGGTACTGCATATACATCATCCTGTTCATCTGTAATGATATTTACAACGGAATTCATACCTACTTTTATTTTATCATTTTGACCTGTTATTTGTACTTTTACATTAAAAGTTACATCACTACTTGTTGAGTTACTACTGCTACTACTAGTACTACTAGTCTTACCATTACTTGTACTAGTAGTACTAGTATTGGCACTAGCTGCACTAGAAACTGGTTCAAAACTTACAACTTGTCCTTCAATAATGTCACTTCCACTTGCATCAGTTGTCACCTCTGCTTTTTGACCAACTTTTATTTTGTCGATATCTGTTTCATCTACAGTTACATTTACTATTAAATTACTTAAATCTTGAATTACAAATAATGCTCCACTACTTTCTTGACCTACAACAGCATTTATATTTGTTACTGTTCCATCTACTGGAGCTACCACTTCACGATTTTTTAATTGATCTTTTTTATTTTCTAATTGAAGCCTAGCACTATGATCGTTAGCATTTGCTTGAGCAGTTTCATAATCAGTCTTTGCCTGTGCTAAATTTTGATCCGCTGTAACTTTTGCTGCTTCTAATGCAACTGAATTTTTATCAACAGTGCCTTGCGCATTTTGATAATCAGTTTGAGCTTTATTTACAGTATCTTGAGAAACTTGTCCATTTGCAAGCATCGCTTTATCATATTCATAAACCTTCTGTTTTTCTTCAAGGTCAAGCTTTGCAGCATCAAGAGCTTTCTCGGCATTTATTACATCAGTATTTAAATTATTATCGTGCAAGTATTGTAAATTATCATACTTTTGTTTTGCACTTGCTAAAGTTAATTGAGCTTTTTGCTCACTAGAAGCAACGCTTTGTTCATTTTGAGCAATATCTTGCTCTAAAGTTGTCGTATCTATTACAGCTAAAACATCACCTTTTTTTACAACATCTCCAATATTAACATTGATACTTTGAACATTATAAGTGAAGTTAGAGTATACATTAGTAGAATTTCCACTTTTGATTGCTCCTGAAGAACTAATTGTAGATTCAACCTTTGTTTTCTTAAGAATGGTATATCTTACATTATTTTGTGTTGTCTTTGGTTTAGCGAATTTAAATTTGTAAACTCCAACTCCTACAGCGACCACAAGCACCATAGCTATTATGCTTATAATTTTTTTGTTAAAAAATTTTTTTGTTACAATTCCTTTGCTTTCAATTTCATTATTAGCTAGACTTTTCTTTTTTAATGATAGTTTCAATATTAGTACCCTTCTTTCATTTCAAGATAACTTAAGTAATTTTCATAAAATGTTGCTTCATCTTTTTGATAATTTTGAGAAGTTTTTAATGAATTCACTTTAGATTCATCTACAGATTGTTGTGACGCAAATCCATAATCGTAGCTTACTTCTGCCGAATTGTAGTTATCTTTTTGTTGTTGTAAGCTGTCAGCGCTACTTTTCATAGTCGCATATGAATTCATAAGGGCATCATATTTTGTCTTAAAATCTTTTTCTGCATTATTTTTATCTAACTCTAATTGCATTTGTGCGTTATCATAATTATTATCAGTTTCCTCATTCAGATTGTCATTACCATCTGTTTCTGCATCTTTTTCATCTGATGCTTTATCAATGCTAATATTATCTGTTTGTAGATTTAGATTATTATCAAGCATTTGTTGTAAATCAGTATCATATACAATTTTTGATACATCTTGTAGATCATGATCTAAATTTGTATCAAAAACAACATTTTGTCCTTCTGATATTCCTAAATCATTTAATAATTTTGCCTTATCATTTTCTTCTGCATCATTAGATGTATTTGCAGCATTTAGTGCATTTGTATAATTCAATTGTGCTGTAGTATAATCATTCTTAGATAAAAATCCCATATCAAGTTGTATCTTAGCAGCATCTGCTGCTTTTTTTAATAGTTGCACATTAGCTGTACTGTAATCTTTATTAGATAGATCATTTAACACATATGATATGTAATCTGTCTGTGCTTGCTTAACTAGAGTTTCTAAATTTTGTTCATATTTAATATTAGCTGTTTTTAAAGTATATCTGTCGCTATCTAATGCATTTTGAGCAATAACTAATTTATCTTTTGCATCTGTAACACTAGAATCTGATGGTTGAGTATTTTGTGTTGGGTCTTGATTATATGCAGCTAACTCGCTAGTATATGTAGCGTTTGCACTATCATATTCACTTTGTGCTGATGTTTCAGCATCTTTAGCATCATCATATATTAATTGTGCGTTCTTCTTAGTATTATCATAGATTTTAGCTTGTTGATTGTTTTCAATAATAATATCCTTTATATTAGCTAGAGATATTTTTATTGTATTATTGTCTGAACTGGAAGCAACAGACTCCGCACTAGTAGTATCGCTACTAGTAACTGTACTGGTTACATTGGTACCATCCGTTGTAGCAGCTTGAGCTATTGTCGTGTTAGCAACAAATAAAGTAGCAATTAAAATATTTATAAGTACTTTTTTCAAATTTGTCTCCTCCTTATTTTGTCATCTTTAATATATGTTTCTTATAAAAATAGTACATATTGTTAATATTATGTATTTGATTATAGTCAATGATTGTTACTTTCTTATAACGCACATATAAATAAAGTATAAACCAATGTTAAATTTATGTTAAATATTTTATTTATAAAAAAACTATATTTGCAGCTAATATCTAATAAACCAATAAAATATTAACTGCAAATATAGTTTTTTCTAGTTTACATATTAAATCGATAACCAGCACCCCACACAGTTTCAATATATTCTGGGTTACTGCTATCTATTTCAATTTTATCTCTTATTCTATTTATATGCACAGTAACTGTAGAGCTATCGCCTAAAGATTCCTCTCCCCAAATCCTATCTAATAAAGTATCCTTTGAAAAGACAATATTAGGATTTGAAGCTAGGAACATTAATAATTCAAATTCCTTATTTGCAAACTTAACTTCTTCTTCTCCAACATAAACTCTTCTCGCTTTAAGCAATATTTTAACTCTTCCAATTATTATGGAACTTTTTTCATTATCATTACTTTTTTCTAAAGTTGTAAGACGTTCATAACGTGAAATATGTGCGTTAACTCTTGCAACAAGCTCGCTAGGACTAAATGGTTTTACTATATAATCATCTGCTCCAATCCCAAGGCCTTGTATCTTGTATATATCTTCTTTTTTAGCTGTAACCAACAGAATTGGGATTTCTTTAAAAGCTCTTATTTCTTGGCAAACTTTAAAGCCATCCTTACCTGGAAGCATAACATCTAAGAGAATCAAATCAAAATCTTTACTTAATGCAAGTTCCAATCCCTTATGCCCATCTTGTGCTATTTCTGTATTAAACCCAGTTATTTCAAGATAATCTCTTTCTAATTCAGCAATACTTTCATCATCTTCTATAATCAATATTGTTTTCACTTTAACTCCTCCAACTCTTGCCTCTTATTGACTTGTATATTATAATTTATTATTAATATTTTATTTAGTTTTGATATGATTTTTAGGTAAAATTATCTTTATTGTGAGACCATTGTCATTATACGCACTAATTTCTCCATTATGAGCTTCAACAATGTGCTTTGCTATAGCTAGTCCAAGTCCACTTCCTTCGTTAGGTTTTGTACGTGCAACATCTCCTCTATAAAAGCTAGTAAATAATTTGGATATATCTTCATTGGGAACACCTGTACCATTATCTCTAAGCTTTAAAATAATAAAATCATCTTTTTCATGTAAATTAATATTAATGTTAACTTTTTTGTCCCCTTTATATTTTACACTGTTATCCATTATATTTAAAAGAACCCTATTCATTTCTTTCTGATCAAGCTTTACCATAGAAAAATCACTGCAATTACATTCCAATAAAACTCCAACTTCTTTTCCATAAAATTCTTTTTTAGTGCATTCATAGAAGCTTCTTATATATTCTTTGATACTTATTATGCTGAACTTAAACGGAAATTGACCTGTATCCAGCTTTGAAAATAAAAATAAGCTATCAACTAATATATCCATATCACAGGCTTTTGTATAAATCGTATCCAAATATTTTTTTTGCCTTTCAGGAGTATTCGCAATCCCATCACGCAAGCCTTCAACATAACCTTTTATTGCAGTTAATGGAGTCCTTAAATCATGAGAAATCCCCACTACTAATTGCTTTCTATTCTCTTCATATTTTAACTGCATCTCTACTGAATCCTTTAAACGCATTCTCATTTCATTGAAATCACTGCATACCTGCTTAAATTCATCGTCACTATCATAATTCATCTCGAAATCAAGATTTCCATTTTTTATTTGTTCAGCTCCATAACTTAAAAGTTCTAAAGGCCTTATTAATTTTCTATAAATTCTGCTAGATAATGCAGCATTAGTTATAGTTACAATAATTAAGGAAATTACAAAAACAATAGCTATATAACTTATCATAAAAGAGGCTATTTCGCTTTTAAAGTCAAATCTTATTGGTTTATAAGATGAATTTATTGCAATTATATTAACAATTTTATCATCCTTTTTAAAGCTATTCTTAACTAAAGATGTAGTATTCATTTCTAAAACTAACGAATTAGATTGAAAAAGTATATCATCTCCTATTATTGAAATAGCTTCTTTATCTGCATCAGTAATATTTGATGATATTATTTCCCCATCGTATGTAATTATCAAATGATATCCCTTTGGAGTAAGAAACTTTTGCAATTTATCTGGTAATTTAGCAAAATCATTTTTATTTTCAAAGTTTTTCATATCAGGTCTTAAACTTTGTTGAATGAAGTATGCATTTGGATCCCGTTCTCTATCACTGGCAAATTTACTTTCATATGCATTTGAAAATGGTATATACATTATCCCAGCAATGAAAAGTATCATAACTACAGGTATTATTAACATAAGAATATTTGAAATTGTAAGTCTCTTTTTTATTCTCATAATAATTCCTCAATTAATTTTTTATTAACAACTAAATTTGATAGATCTATTTTTTCTGGATTAGTAAGTAAGGAAAATTCTTTGATCCATACATTTCCATCAACAACTTTACATTCATTAATTTTTTCAGTTGGATTTTCATCATATACTTCTTCCAATTCTTTTGTTTTCGTAAGAACAGCAATCCTTCTACATGGTTCTTCAGATTGGTCATAAATATTAAAAAAACTATTATATGAATCAAATGTCTTTACTGAAGTTACAACTTTTAAAAACAACCTATATTTTAGGGTCGCTTCTTTTGCATTAATATATTCTTTATCCATTTTTTTACTCTCCCTATATATTGATATGTTAAATTATCTCATAGGGTTATAACTATTTCAATAATGATTATGTACTTATGATTTATCTTTGCGTCATAATATATTAATCATTTAAACTAACTAATCTTCTTAATTCCTCTACCTCCTTTTCACAGAGATATCTCCACTTGCCTATATCCATATCATTAATTGTTATATTCATAATTCGAATTCTTTCTAATTTTATAACCTCAAAACCTAAAGATCCACACATCTTACGAATCTGCCTATTAAGCCCTTGGGTTAATATTATTTTAAATGAATTTTCGTTTATTCTAAAAACCTTGCAAGGTCGTGTTTTGACAGTATTAGCTTTGTTCTTACTTAAACTATTTAATTGAATTGTATTTAATTTGTAAATATTCTCCTTTGCCGATAAAACTTTTTCACTAATTTCATTTTTTTTAATACCAAGGGTATCACTTATTCTTTTAATACCTGAACCTTCATTGCCAGTAATATTAATCCCTTGGGATAATTGCGTTACGAAATTATCATTAAACTCTTTATTAACCTCAACGATATATTCCTTCTCGTGCATATTATCACATTCTAAAATTTCGTTAGCTAACTCGCCATCATTTGTCATAATAATAAGCCCTTGCGAATCTTTATCTAATCTTCCAACTGGGAAAATGTACTGAGGATATTTTATAAAATCAATTATATTATTATCTACATTTTTTTCTGCTGTACAAATAATTCCAGCCGGCTTATTTAATGCAATATATATTTTTTTCTTTGGCAAAACAAGCTTGTCATCAAGCAGTATTTCATCTGCTTCTTCAACCCACTGCCCTAATACACAATATTCACCATTTACTTTTATTCTTTTTTCTTCAATTAATTTATTTGTTTCTTTTCTAGAACAAATTCCATAATTACTAAACAGCTTATTTATTCTCATTTTTTAATTTTCCTTTCAAGTCTATAAAATCAAATTAATATATTAATTTAGTAGAATTGTTTTTTCTAGCCCAAATGCTTCCTCGTATAAGTTAATTGTAGCAGAATACCACCTAGTCTAGCTATAGTAACAGTTAAAGTAAAAATACATTGCCGTAAATAAATAAAGCTCAAATCTTTAAAGTAAGATTTAAGCAAATAGTTATTATATTTCTTTTACCCATATAGAATAAGAGCCATCCCGCACACTAAAAACACCGCATCCATTATTATCTATTATTACTCTTGCTTGGAACTGGTTACTTAGATCTATCCACGTTTCTCCAATATGCTTATGTCCAACATACATGGTTTTATTACCTCCAGTGTTAACTGTAATTACAGCTGCAAGTCCAGAATCTTTATGATCATCGTCTCCTTCTCGTGTCCAACCTATAATAGAAGCATTATCCATATAATCGTGCTGTTCTCCATATGCAAAATTCTTCCTTGCTTTCAAAAGTATATTAAGTTTATCTTTCAATCCTTGAAAATTTTTCTCTGGTATCCCATAATAATCTCCATAAAAAACACATGGGTATCCTTCCTTCCTAGTTAATATAAATGTATAAGCCAATAGTTTAAACCAAGGTTGTACCCATGATTCTAATGATTGCCCAAGTTGAGTATCATGATTATCAACAAAGGTAACTGCTTTGTCTGGCCTTATTTTTAAAAAAGTATTATCTGTTAATTTTCTCATGTCAAAATTTCCAAAAGAATTACTGGCACTATAAAAATTAAAATGTAGTGGCACGTCAAATAAATTCATACTGTTATTACTTTTTTCCATATAATAATTTAATTTATTAACATCATGGGTCCAATATTCTCCAACTGCAAATAATTCTTTTTTACTGTTTTCTCGAATATTCTTAAGCCATTTTGAAAAAAAATCAAATCTAATATGTTTAATAGCGTCCAATCTAAAACCATCTACCTTTGTTTGCTCTAAGTACCATTGTCCCCAATTATTTAGTTCATTTATTACATTCGGGTTGTCCATATCTAAATCTGCAAACATTAAAAAATCATAATTCCCATTTTCTAAATCTACATCCTCTTCCCATTCTTTACCTTCAAATTTAAAAATACCGTGTTCCTTTGAAATATCATCAAAATCTACACCATCAAAGTCTTTTGCACTCCATTTGTACTTAGAATACTTATTACCTCTACCTGGAAAATTAAAAACAGTATGTGCTCTAATTTCTCTTTTCTCACCTATGTATTCATTTCTATTACTATCTGAAACTGGCCTTGCAAGCACAATTTCTGATTCATCAGCTCCCGCTTTATGATTAAATACTACATCTCCATAAATTTTAATATTATTCTTATGGGCAGCCTCAATAGCTTTTAAATATTCATTCTTAGTACCGTATTTTGTTCTAACAGTTCCCTTCTGATTAAATTCTCCTAAGTCATATAAATCATATGCCCCATAGCCAACATCATAAATTCCATTTGTTGCTTTATAAGCTGGAGGAAGCCATAGGGCCGTTATTCCGACACTTTGCAACTCTTCAGCACTTTCTATGACCTTATTCCAAAGAGACCCATCACATGGATAGTACCATTCAAAATATTGCATCATAGTTTCATTTATTCTAACATTTTTAAGAACTTGTTGTGATTTCTCTTCAAATTCTATTTTTTTTACAACTTCCTCTAAAGCCTTTATATGTTTTAATTTATAGGATTTATTTATTTTAAATGGTCTTTTAAATATTTTATTTTGTTTTACTAAATCCTTTTTTAAATTTTCTACTCCAACTTTAATTGATTCATCAATATTTAAATCTCTAACTTCTTTATTTTCATATTCAATTGTCTTATCTTCGTCTTCTTGTGTTTCACCAATATCTATTGATTGTATTTTTTCTTCTTTACTCTCATTTTCGATATCTCTAGGTTCATCCTTTGAATAATCTTTATATTTTAATATTTTTTCTTTGAAAATATCATCAATTCTTAATTCTTGAAGTTTCAATTTTATTGCCTTACTAATCTTCCCCATTTTTACCCCCAGTAAATATAATTTCTGTAACAAAATTATATAATTATTCGTTTATACCATTTTCTTTAATATTACTTTTTAGCAGTCTCTTAATTTAAATTATACCACATTTTTCTACATATGTTTTTCAAGGGAAATTCTTAACATAAAAATAAAGGTTAATTTATAAAAAAATTACCCTCTATTTTAATTACAATTTATTTAATTCTAAACAGGATTTAGCTATTTTTTAATAACTGACCTATTTGTTCATTAGTAAATTCATATTTAGTATTACAGAAATTACATACAATTTCTTCTGTCTTCTTATCATCATATATTTCTTGAAGTGTTTCTTTTCCTACTGATATTAATGCTTTTTCCACTCTATCTCTAGAACAGTCACATTTATATTCTGGGTTTATTGATTCTAATATTTTTAAATCCATACCTTCAAATATAAATTCTAAGATTTCTTCGATAGTCTTTCCTTCACTAATTAAAGTAGTTATTGGTGGAATTTCTTCCAATCTATATGTTACTACATCCGCAAGTAGTTCATCTGCACCTGGCATCATTTGTACAATGAATCCTCCTGCCGCTTTAATAGATAAATCTTTATCTACTAATACTCCAAGTGATACTGCCGATGGTGTTTGTTCTGATACAGTAAAATAATATGCGAAATCTTCTGCAATTTCCCCAGTTTGTATTGGCACTTGTCCAACATATGGATCTTTTAGGCCTAAATCCTTTATTACGTATAAAATACCATCTGTTCCAATAGCACCGCCAACATCTAATTTACCTTTTTCATTAAGTGGTCTATTAATATATGGATTACCTATAAACCCTTTTACAGAGGCATCATTATGACCTGTTACAGTAATCCCTTTTGCTTCTCCATTTCCATTTATCTTTAATGTTATAACTTCTTTTTCATTTTTTAAAGTTGTTCCCATTAATGCACCAGCAGTCAACATTCTACCAAAAGCAGCTGCTGCAACAGGTGTACATTCATGTATCTTGCTTCCATAGTTTACTAATTCAGTAGTAATTCCAGCAATTATTCTAACCATTCCATCTTTTGCAGTTGCTTTAATTATCTTATCTTGCATATTTGTTTCATCTCCTACTTTATTCAGTTAAGAGTTAACAGTTAAGAGTTAACAGTTAACAGTTAACTGGTTTTATTATATTTTTCTTTACAATTGTTTCTTCACAACATAAAGTACTCTTTCACTATTTTCATTTACTTTATTATTAGAATACCCTTCAAACTTATTTATTATTTTAAATTTACATTTAGTTAGCATTTCTTCTATATATTCTTCTTTATATGCACGCTCAAAATGTTCTTCTTGAAATTTTTCATAAAGATTATTTTCAGTTTTTACAAAAAAAGTTAAAAACATATTTAATATATCATCTTCAAAAGAATTTTCCCATGCGTAAAAAATATCATCACAATTATAAGTAAATATATTATTCCCTAGTATTGAAGAAAGTTTATAATATGAATTTATATCAAAGATAAACAATCCTTCTTCATTTAAGTGCTCATAAACATTCGAGAAATAACTAAATAACTCTTCATCTTCGGTTATATAGTTAGTGCTGTCAAGAACAGATGTTATAAGGTCAAATTTTTTATTTAAACTTAACTCGCACATATCCTGACATATTACTTTAGCTTTAATTTTATTCTTTTTAAATTTATCAAAAGCTACATTTAACATATCATTTGATAAATCAACAGCGTATATGTTTTTAAAATTTTTCCCTACTCTAACTGCCACATTACCTGTGCCACAGGCTAAGTCTAAATAGTCCTGAAATTTCACATTATTTTCTTTGCAAAGATCTATAATTTTTTTCTCAACATTATCATAATCAATATCTTCATATATTAATTCATCATATATGTTTGCAAACTCCTTATATGCCATTTAAATTATCACGCCCTCAATTTAAGTATACTAATTCATCTAATATATTATATCGTAATTCTTTACTTAGTCAAATTAGCCAACACTTGCCAGGCGCTATTTTATATTATTTTTCTTTCTCTTTGCCATTATTCCACCTATTCGGCCTGTTTCAACAGAAGATAGTCCCCCCCATCCTTCTTTCTTAACTTTATCAGTTAATCCTAACTCTTCAGCAATTTCATACTTAATTTTCTCTCTTACCTTCTCTTGTTCCGTAAGTTCTTTATTTGCCTTAATCTTAGCCTTTATAATTTTTTTTACTGATTTATTATTGCTCATTTTACATCCCTACCAATCTATTTTAAATTTTTTCATCTCTAAATTTTGTTGCTTTCCTAATGATAACTATGAATTAATTCTTTTAAAATTATTCTAATCAAATTTATCTTAAATAAAGAAATACAGTAAAACTAAACATTATTGTTATTATTATTTCCTTCAAGTGTTTGTACTATTCGAAGAAAAAATATTTTCAAAGAATTACTTAAATTTTGTTGAACTATATTATGCTCATGTTACAGTACAACTGACTTATGGTATAAATATGCATAAATATACACTTAAGTTTATACTCTTTCTAATTAATGGAATAATAATAGACAATGAATAGTTTTTTTCAACTTATTTTGCTCAATCACTTGATATTTATTGAATATTTAACTATAGTATTTGTATATGTAAAAATAATTATAAATAAATTTAGGAGGGATTATTGTGTATAATGTTGCAATAGTTGGGGCTACTGGAAATGTAGGAAGAAAATTTTTAGAAATCTTAGAAGAAAGAAACTTTCCAGTAAAAAATTTATATCTTTTCGCATCAAAAAGATCAGAAGGTAGTACTTTACCATTTAAAGGAAAGGACTATGTTGTTGAAGAAACTTGCGAAAAAAATATAAAAGATAAAAAAATTGATTATGCACTATTTTCAGCTGGTGGAGATGCTAGTAAAGAATTTGCACCTGTATTTGCAGAGTATGGGGCTGTAGTAATTGATAATAGTAGTGCTTGGAGAATGGATCCTGAGGTACCACTTGTAGTGCCAGAAGTTAATCCAGAGGATATAAAACTTCATAAAGGAATTATCGCAAATCCAAATTGTTCTACAATTCAAGCTATGCCTATAATGAAAGCTTTACATGATAAATATGGCATAAAAAGAATTGTATATTCTACTTATCAAGCAGTATCAGGAGCAGGTATCCAAGGTATTAAAGATTTAGAGGATGGAGTTAAAGGCATAGCACCTAAGAAATTCCCTTATCCTATAGCAGGTAATGTATTACCTCATATCGATGTTTTCTTAGAAGATGGCTATACTAAAGAAGAAGAAAAAATGATTAAGGAAACAAGAAAAATACTTCATGAACCAAATTTAAGAGTAACTGCTACTACTGCCAGAGTTGCTGTACTTAATGGTCATAGTGAAAGTATCAATGTTGAGTTAAATTCAGAATTTGATATAAAAGATATTTTTGAATTATTAGGAAACACTGCAGGTGTAACTGTATATGATGATGTTAAGGAATTAAAATATCCTACTGCACTTGAAGTTTCTGGAAAAGATGACGTTTATGTTGGAAGAATTAGAAGAGATTTCAGTGTAGACAATGGTCTAAACTTATGGGTTGTTGGTGATAACATAAGAAAAGGAGCAGCTCTTAATGCTATTCAAATAGCTGAAATTATGATTAAAGACAATAAATAGTCTATAGCAATTATGTTGGGGGAATCTAAATGTCAATATTTCAAGGCTCGGCTGTAGCTATAGTAACCCCTTTTAATGAAAATGGAGTTAACTTCGAAAAACTTAAAGAATTATTAGAATGGCACATTAGTCAAGGTACTGATGCTATTGTAATTTGTGGTACTACAGGTGAAGCTACTACAATGACAGAAAAAGAGAAAAAAGATACAATTAAATTTACAGTTGATATAATAAACAAAAGAATTCCTGTAATTGCAGGTACTGGTTCAAACAATACTGCTTCTTCTATTTATATGAGTAAGTATGCTGAAAGTGTTGGGGTTGATGGACTTCTTGTCATTACTCCTTATTACAATAAGACTACTCAAAAAGGTTTAGTAAAACATTTTAAAGCTATTAATGATGAAGTAAAAACACCAATAATACTTTATAATGTTCCTAGCAGAACTGGAGTAAATATTACTCCAAAAACATTAGCTGAGCTTTCAAAGTTAAATAATGTTTCTGCTATAAAAGAAGCAAGTGGAGACATCAGTCAAATAGCACAAATGAAAGCATTATGCAGAGATTCTATTGATATTTATTCTGGTAATGATGACCAAATTGTTTCTATTATGTCACTAGGTGGAAAAGGTGTAATATCCGTCTTAGCTAATATAATTCCAAATAAAGTGCATAATATAGCTAAAGAATGTTTAAACAATAATTTTAAGGAAGCTTTAGATATCCAGCTAGATACTTTAGCATTAACTAACACTTTATTTATAGAAACAAATCCAATCCCAGTTAAAACAGCTATGAATCTTATGGGATTCGATGTTGGTCCTTTAAGGCTTCCTCTTTGCGAAATGGATAGTAACAATGAAGAAATACTAAAAGCTGCTTTGATAGATAATAAATTGATGTAAGGTGATAAGATGATAAAAATAGTATTAAATGGTTGCTCAGGTAAAATGGGTAAAATGATTACTGAGTGTGCTGCAAAATTTAAAGGTGTAGAAATAATTGCCGGAATTGATAAGTATCCTAGCAATGCTTCATACCCAATTTTTGAAACTATACAGGATTTAAATATAGATTATGATGTATTACTAGACTTTTCTAGAGCAGATGCTCTTCACGATCTTTTAGAATTAACTGAAAAAACTAACAAACCATTAGTAATATGTTCAACTGGATTTACACAAGACGATTTAGCTTTAATAGATGAAAAAAGTAAATCTCTAAAGCTATTTAAGACAGGTAACTTGTCTTATGGAATTAATTTAATATGTTCTCTCTTAAAGAAAATTACTCCAATGCTTTATGGAAACTATGATATAGAAATAGTGGAAAAGCATCATAACCAAAAAGTAGACGCACCTAGCGGTACAGCCTTAATGCTTGCTGATGCTGCTAAAGAGTCTATAAAAGATACAACTAAGTATGTATTCGGAAGAGAAGGTAATGCTAAGAGAGAAGATAATGAAATAGGTATACATGCAGTTAGAGGCGGAGGTATTATTGGAGATCACGAAGTAATCTTTGCTGGAACTGGTGAAGTAATTGAATTAACTCATAAAGCAATATCAAGAGAAGTTTTTGCAGTTGGATCATTAAAAGCATGTGAATTTATGGCTACTGTGACTGAACCTGGAATATATGATATGAATGACGTTATTGGTCTTGAATAGAAGAACTTTATAAAAACAAACGGTATAGGTCTAAACTATTCTTAGTTATGCCCCTACCGAAAAAAGGGACTCTCTTGTTTCGGTTTCATTGAGAATTTGGATTTATAATATCCAAATTCTCAATGAAACACTGCACAAAAGAGTCCCCTTTTTTGATACAATATATCTTTCAAAGTATAAACTGAGTTTAAAGTTTTTTATCTCTATAAGGCACAATCAATTAAAAAATTAATTGAGATTAATTAAATCTTTAATTGATTTCTCCAATTCATCTACATATTCTAAGTTGTTTTTTAAATCTAAAAGAAGCTCTTCATCTTTTGGCATTTTGTATCTATGTGCTAGTCTGTTCCTGAGTCTTCTTGACGTAGTATAAAATTCAAAAAAGTTATTGCTAATTACACTTGAATTTTTAATTATCTCCATACCTTCTATTGCTGAAATATCTACTTTAAATTTATTTAAATGCTTCAAACTTATAGATATATAATCTTCACATAATATATGAAAATCTAAGAAGTATGCTCTTATACTATGAAATAAGAATTTTTTAATATTTTCATCACATCTTTCTATTGAGTATATACATTCTCTAAACTCACTTTCCCATTCTTTTAAATCTCTTAGTAATTTTAAAATTCTATCTCTATTAATCAAGTAAATCACTCTCCCTCATATGAATAAAATCACTGTTCTCAGCAAAAAATATTTCCACAAACTCATACAACTTTTCAAATGAATTATTTTTACTATATATTAGATTTGCTTCATTAACAATGTTTTTTAATAATATTTTATCAGTATCTTTACTTAATTTTATAATGTCTACGCCATTATTTAATTCTCTTTCTAATTCATCTTCTAAAGATAATTCTTTTTCTAAAGATAAATTTCCTATTATAAAAATATCATAATCTGAGTCTTCTCTATAGTCTCCTCTAGCACGACTCCCAAATATACCAACGGAATCAAGATTATATTTATACGCTATATTACTAATTACTTCTATTGGATTCATATAAAACTAACCCCACCAATCTGTAAGAATTTCTAAATATATTTTATCATATATACTAAGTAATATATACACATTCAAACTTAACCTAAATTTATGTGCTACAACAAATTAAATAGCTATCTTTTGCATTATGTTGCTATTTACCAAAGTAATCCGTTCTTAAAATACTGTCACATACCCTTCTGTTATAAATAGTCTCAAATCTTCTTCTTTATACTTTTTTAGCAGTTCTCTAACTTCTAAAATTAACATCAAAAAAGCACCCCCTATTCTCTTTATTATGCCGTAACAGCTCACTTTCAATTATTGACATTAACGTTCCTTAGAAACAAAAATCATATCTACTTCCAATAACAGTGTTTATTGTAAATAATATTTTAATCACCAAACTTCAAGATTCTAAATTGGAAACAAAATTCCTGCCATATATATAACAGATGTAAGTGTAATGGCACTAAGAATTGTCGAAACCATTACTTCCTGGGATGCGAAGTCCTGCTCATTATCATATTCGACAGCAATTAAGGCTGTATTTACAGCTGTTGGTACTGAATAAGAAATAAGCAGTGTTTGCGCAATAATTCCTGAAAATCTAAATATGTGTATTAATATTAGTGCTAGTAAGGGACCAATAATCAAACGTGTAAAAACCGCTATATTTACATTAATATTTCTAAAATCAAATTCAGTTTTTGAAAGCTGAACTCCTAATGTTATTAACGCTATAGATACAAGTCCCCCTTTTATGTATTCAAGGGCAGGCCATAATGGTGTTGACGTTATATCAATTTTTAGATATTTAAGCATAAGGGCAAGAGGCATAGCATATATAGATGGCATTGTAAGAATTTTATGAATAGATTCTTTAATATTCATTTTAGCTCTTCCAGCATTATAAAGGCCAACTGTATTCATTGTAATATTCATAAAAATTAAAATCATAATCTGAGCTGCTAGTGCTTCATTTAGGTATGGTGTCTTTCCATCAATGATATACGGTGCACTTCCAAAAATAAGTGTAATAAGAGAAACTCCTATATTACCTGTATTATTAAACATAATAGAATTTTTAAATGCATTTTCCTGACCTATCTCGTATTTTCGAAACTTTGAAACAATTCTTGATATTAGATCATTGACTATTAAATATACGATGCTAAAAAGCAATATTTTGAGCATATCAAAAGATAAATTAGTAGTATAAATGTTGTAAAATATAAAGCCCGGCACAAATATATAAAAATTTAATTTGCTGAGTGTAAAAATATTTAAATCAAATTTTTTGCTTACTATATATCCTAATACTATTAATGTAAAAATAGGTATGATATTGTTTCCTAATATGTGTAAAAAAATCAACATTCTTATTGCCCCCTAATAAGCTTAAAGCCCTTTTCCTTTGTCAATAAAGTTAATATAAAATAGCTATCCAACATGTATATTAACACCCTGGATAGCTATTAAATTAAGGTTATTGCTATTCTTTAATATAAGAACAGCAGTAATCTGCTACTTCCTTTATAATTAGATTAAATTTAGAATTCGCTGGAACTGTGAAGGACTCTCCTTCTTTGTATGTAACAAATTTATCGCTGCCTGGTAGTTTAACATCCATTGAGCCACCTAAAATTTCCATTATTTCTTTATCTCCAGTACCAAATTCATAGTCACCTGGAAGCATTATACCTAAAGTTTTTCTTTCACCATCTTCAAATATAATTGTTCTGCTAGTTACCTTTCCATCAAAATATACATTTGCTTTTTTTACTGCTGTTACATTTTTAAATTCACTCATTGTAATGCCCCTTACTTATTTTTTATTTATAATATAGTAATTTACCAAAAAATAATTATAATTATTTTTAATAAAACTACTTAATTAACTATTTGGAAAGTTCTTTTTCAAAAAAACTCCAAGCCTATCAAATGCTTCTTTTAAAATTTCATCACTATAGCAATAAGATATTCTCATGTAGCCTTCTCCTAAATCTCCAAATGCAGTTCCTGGTACACAGGCAAGTTTTCCTTCATTTAAAAGTTTTTCACAAAATTCTTCCGCTGGCATATTAAATTTTTTAATTGAGGGAAAAATATAAAACGCCCCTTTAGGTTCTGAAACATCCAAATTAAGTGCTTTTATCCTATCCATGCAATAATTTTTTCTTCGCTCAAAGGTTTTTCTCATAGTTTCAACATCATTTAACGATTTTTTCAGCCCTTCTAAAACACCATATTGTGCTATAGATGGCGCACAGGATACACCATATTGATGTACCTTCATTATTTCTTTCATATATCTTTCACAGCATGCTACATACCCTATTCTAAGGCCTGTCATAGAGAATATTTTTGAAAAACCACTTACATATATGACTTTTTCTTTTATTTCACTTGCTTGTGCTACTGAATAATATTCATCAAATATTATAGCTGAATACATTTCATCTGTTATAACTATTATATCTTTTTCTTTTATTATTTCAACAAGTTCATCCCTTTGCTCTTTAGATAAAATTGCTCCAGTCGGGTTAGATGGAAAAGATAACATTAATACCTTTATATTTTCTTTTTCTAGTTTTTCTCTAATTACACCTATATCCAGCGTAAAATCCTCTTTTAATGGATAAGTTACAACATCTGCACCTATCATAATTCCGATATTCTCATAAGCTGGATAGGCAGGTCCTGGAAGTAAAATTTTCTCTCCTGCATTCATTACAGCAAATAGTACTGAATATAACCCTTCACTACCTCCTACTGTTATACATATCTCTTCTTTATCATAGCTAATTTCAAATATATTTAAATACCTGCAAATCTCGTCTCTAAGTTCATCTATTCCAGCATTTGAGGTATAAACAGTTTTATTATCATTGATAGCTTTAATCATAGCCTCTGATATATCTATTGGTACAGGAAAATCTGGCTGCCCTAAAGTCAATGAGATCGCACCATCAACTTTTTTTACCTTTTCCGCAAACCTTCTAATTCCTGAAATTTGTATTTTCTTAACTTGTTTATTCATAATTTATTTGCCCCCTGTATTTGCAATATAAACTTATTTTACAACATTACCAAAATTGATTCAAACTATTTGTATTTTTTTGCTTCTTCCTCTTTTAATTGTGTTTAATCTTTATTATAATAAGGTTGATTGCGAAAATAATGGAAAGGGTGATATAATGTCATATAATTTAACAGATCCTTATGAAATTGCTAGATTTATTAAGGAATCAAAAAAATCAACTCCAGTGAAAGTTTATGTAAATGGAGATTTAAGCAATGCTGACATGAATGATGTAGAATGGTACGGTTCTAACGGATTTTATATACTAATGGGAGAATCTGATTCTATAACTAAGATAGTATTAGATAATAAACATCTTATTAAACATTTCAGAATAGAAAATGATAGAAGAAATTCAGCAATTCCAATGCTTGACTTACTTGAAGTTGATGCAAGAATTGAACCAGGTGCTATCATAAGAGATAAAGTGACTATTGGTAAAAATGCTGTAATCATGATGGGAGCAGTAATAAATATTGGTGCTGAAATCGGCGATGGAACTATGGTAGATATGAATGCAGTAGTTGGAGCTCGTGGACAATTAGGTAAAAATGTTCATTTAGGTGCTGGTGCTGTCGTTGCTGGTGTATTAGAACCACCTAGTAAAGAACCATGCATGATAGGTGATAACGCTTTAATAGGAGCAAACTCAGTAATTCTTGAGGGTGTTAAGATAGGTGCAGGTAGCGTTGTTGCAGCCGGTTCTGTTGTTACTGAAGATGTACCTGCTAATGTTGTAGTTGCTGGATCACCTGCAAAAATAATAAAAGAAGTTGATGATAAGACAAAAGATAAAACTCAAATCTTAGATGATTTAAGAAAATAAAACACATTAACTTATTTTACTTGCCTTACATAGAAAACTAAAAGGTTTCAATAAATTTAATATTTATTGAAACCTTTGCTTTTAACCCTAAAAAATAACAATGTATTTAATAATCTAATAATTATATAAATTTCTATTATTTTTTAATTATACAGCTCCTTCTTCCCCACTTATCTCTTCTTTATTAGCCCTTTCCATTTTTGAAATTGACACTTCATATGCAACTTTTTTAACTACTTCACTGTCAGATACTTTCTTTTGATATTCTCTGCTTTGAAGTCTTCCCCATACTTTAATATTGTCACCAACACTTAATGTTTGGCAAAATCTCGAATTTCTTCCCCACGCAATTGTTGGAATATAATCTGATTTATTATATGCTCTATTTACAGCTAAAAGCACATCTGCAATTTCACGACCAAAAGGTGTCGTTCTATAAATTGGTTCCTTGCAAATATATCCATCTAAAAATATTTCATTAGGATTTTTACTTCTTTCTAAGCATGGCTCAATATTTCTAGCAAACACAGTAAGTATAAGCTTATTAGATCCATCTATAAATTTATTATAAGATCTAAGTTGTCCTTCAACTATTACGTCTATACCCACTTCTAATTTAATATCACTCAATAATCTTTCTGAAACAGTAATATTTAATGTATCTACTGAGTCACTTAATCTCATTACATCTAAATCAAAAGTGTAGAACCCCTCCCCATACATTTCATGGCTAAACTCTAATCCAGATGTTACCTTGCCTTCAAGGTAAATTTTGTTATTTAACATTAAATTATCCATTGTAATCCCTCTCTCCATCGGAAATTATTTTATTTTGTGTAATATATGCTCCCACTAGCATATATTACCATTATAATACAAATACTAGTTAATTTTCAATAAATATTAATTATTTTTATCTGACAGCTAATTTCCACTAATAAATCCCACGTGGTAATCAGTTTCTAGACATTGCACCTATTATGATGAAGTCCGCTAAGATTCAGTCTCAGCTGAATTAAGTTTCACTTTATGTTGAATCCCTTGATTGTCTACATTATAATCTTTAGAGTATATCATTTCACCAACAGTTTTGAACTCATAGCCTTTCTCTTTTAATTCCTTTATAATCCTATCTAAGTCCTCTGGGGTATACTTAGCATTGTGAAATAGAATAATAGATCCCGGCTTAACATTCTTCATAACTCTATTGTACTCTGTTTCAGCTGATAACTCTTTCCAATCAACAGAATCAACATCCCATTGGATGGTCATATATCCTAAGTTTCTCACTTTTGAAAAAGCATCTTTATTATAATCTCCACTTGGAAATCTAAATAATTTAGGTCTTTCTCCTGTATATTTCTCGATTGTATCATTTGTTTTTTCAATTTCTTCCTTCATCCTATCTGATCCTATTTTTACAAAGCTAGGATGCTTATAAGAATGATTTCCTATTTCATGCCCCCCTTCCTTGATTGCTTTTAGCTTATTTACATTATCTTCACTGTAATTTACCCATCCACCCATTATGAAGAATGTTCCTTTAACATTATATTTTTTCAATACGTCTAATATTACATTAGTTGTATCATTTTCAGTCCAATTTATATCAAAAGTCAAACTTACTACTTTATCATTAGTGTCAACACAATAAATTGGTGCTTCTTCATGAATATTACCTATAGCCTGTGTAGCTTTGCTAATTCCTATTGACACAAATATAAGACAAATAATTAATATTAAATCTATTCCTATCCTATTTTTCTTCCATACCACTTTTAATACCCCTTTAACTATATATTTCTTATATAAACTATATTCACATTTATGGTATTTATGCTATTGTAATCACATTACATTTTTAATTTATCTTCTACTAACTATTCACTAAAAATTTTTTTGTGTTATAATAGAAGAAGATTTTCATCAATTATGGAGGTAATTATGTACGAAAGTTCATCAGAATTAGCAGAAAATAAGTTACTTATGTTATATGTATTAAAATCTATTAAAGATCCAATCTCAAATACTCAGCTTACTGAAATAATTCTTGAAAATAACTTTATTAATTATTTTACATTCCAACAATATTTATCAGAGCTAGAGGAATCCAATTTCGTTGAATATCAAGAAGTTAATGATAAAAAACTATTAAGATTAACTGAAAAAGGAGATACCGTCCTTTCATTGTTTATAGACAGAATATCTCCTTCAAAAATATCTATTACTAATGATTATATAAAAGAAAAAATTGATTCTATTAAAAAAGAATTAACTATTCATGCGGACTATACTCTCGGTTCAAATGATAGTTTCATTGTTGATTTAAAGGCAATAGAAGATAATTCACTATTAATGGAATTAAAATTATCTGTCCCTTCCAAGAACCAAGCAATCTCGATTTGCAATAAGTGGAAGGAAAATCCTTCTGAAATATATACTAACGTAATTAATTTACTTATTAACTAACTAAAATTTCATAGTGTCATCTACTAAGGTCATACTATTAGGTTCAGATCCTATTGGTATGATTTTTATTTTTTTATCCTTCAGGTTTACTATATTTAACAATCCATTTAAATAATCGCCTACAAATAAATTATCTTTTACTTTTACAATTCCTCTTGGCATACCACCAATATTTATTTTATTCTCTTCCTTTGACTCATTTAAATTTACTACACTAATAGATCCATCACACAAATTTGAAACATATAAGTAATTACTCTCTTCAAATAAATCCACTGGTGAATAGCCAACTGTAAGTATATTAATTAAATTTAAAGTTTTCAGATCTATAATTCCTATACTTCCATTCTTATCATGGCCAAGATAACTCATACACACGTATAAATATTTCTTATTTTTTGAAATATTTATTTTTATAGGTGTACTTTCTACTCTAATTCTCTTTATTTCTTTATTATTAAGATAGTCAACTACTGATATACTATCATCACCCATATTACTGATAAAAATAAGATTTTCTTCTTCAAGTAAAGTTATATTATGTGGAAACCGTCCTGTAGGTACTTCAAAATTAATTCTTTCATTTACTAAGTCATATACAATCACAGAATTAGATTCTCCACAAGATACATACGCTATATCATCATTTGCTACTATATCATTAGGGTGAGCCCCAACATATAGGTTATTTTCCTCTCTAAAGTTATTATAATCAACTATAGATATACTATTATTATAGTTATTAGCTACTAAAATCTTACCTTTATAAAGCGATAATCCATGAGGACCAAATGGACTTTCACCAATAGATAAAATAATACTTTGAGTCTTTAAAGTCTCAGTATCAATTTTGTTTAAACTATCTGAACCAGTGTTACATAAAATAATATAGCTCATTCCATTTTCCTCCTTTAAAGATAATCACTCTACTATCTATAATATATTCTAAAAATATATTATTGGCACAAATTATTCGATGTACTATCTTTATTTATTGACAGATTTCTATTATAATAAAGGAAACTCGACTCACATACGTTCGCTGAGTAAGTGATTCACACCAAATCATAGATTTGGGTTCCCTACTTAAGGAAACTCGACTCACATACGTTCGCTGAGTACCCACAAGGTAAGCGACCATCATCAAATCATAGATGCCCACAGGGAAAGTTCATGTTTCCAAATATAAAATTTGGACATTCACTTTTGAGATGTCTGCTTAAGTGATTCACACAAAATCAAAGATTTGGGTTCTCTACTTAAGGAAACTCGACGTATAATAGAGTTGTATTTATAATATGAAATTATTTTAAAGGAGTGTGTTTAATGTTTTCATATAAAACATCTGGAGTGTGTTCAAGCACTATAAATCTTGAAATTACTAATAATATTGTCGAAAATGTAGAATTTGTTGGAGGATGTGCTGGAAATCTTTTAGGAATAGGACATTTAGTAAAAGGCATGCCAGTTGACGAAGTTATTGAAAGATTAAAAGGAATAGATTGCAAGAATAAAGGTACATCTTGTCCTGATCAATTATCCAAAGCTCTATTAGCTTGGAAAAAGGCATCAGCATAGACTTGAATATGCAAAATTAAAATTAGACTAGCTATATATCAACCAAAATTATACAAATGTTTGGTCACTTGATTATGAAAATTTCGCAAAAAGCACTTGATAGAGACCCGTATCCACTTAAGCTTGCTCCAATTTCATTTAGATAAGTTTAAGTGAACAATCCTCCATTAAGTGCTTTTTACAGCTTATTTTTAAATGCCTTCTTTGCAAATGTTTATATAATTTATTTTACTTTGATATATACTTAGTCTATTAAATCTTGCATATATTTTTAACTATAAATAAATATTAATGTTAACTTTTTCTATTGTAGATAATATTCTCTTTCTCCTGATAACAATGACAATGTATTCGTCACTTCTTCTATTACATCTTTATAGCTTAAATATATGTCAATATTTATGATACTAAAATCCTCGCTAATTTCTTTTACTTTACCATATAAGTATTTTCCTTTATCCATAAGGTTTTTTAAGATATAATTATGTTCCTTAGGAACATAACCTATTACATAGCCTGAAGTAGTTATTATTTCAATAGCATTTGAATCAAACTGATTATCAGCTTCCCTTTTTAAATAAACAATATCATCTTCAAATAATCTATTATACACTTCACTCATATCAACGTAATTAGTGCCTGCAATATTTACATTTATTAAATAAACATCTTTAACATGAATATCGATGTGCATATTATCGCTGACTTCTACATATCTCTTTTCTTTATCATTTGAGCTAATTAATAAAGAATTAAGTGATCTTCGTACATTTCCTACCATCTCCGAACCGATTGCATCATTAATTACTTCTTGATCAAAAGTATCAAATTCATCTTTAAATCTTTGTAAATTTACTGCTGCCTGAATTCTTGTTTCAATTAGCGGTGATCTTAGGGCTTGGAGATTAAGTTCTTTATACTTATCGTGAAAATCGTCATATTGAGAATACTTTATTATTATAAAAAAGCAAATATGCACTATATCATCATAATCCAAACTTTCAATTTTCAACTCATCTTGACCTCTAAAAATTTGATCCAATGGCAGCTTCTGCAATCCTAAATCCAATGCACATTTTTTTATTGCTTTATTCCCTACAGAAAAAGCATATTTATATAATAATGCATTAGTATAATCTCTTTTTAATATTGTTTCATATTCCTTTTTTCTTAATTTATATTTAGTCTTTTCAGCACAGCTGATAATAACACTGCTTTCAATTTCAATATTTAATATTTCCTTTGATATTATTTCATGCCAAACATCCTTTTTACAAATTACTTTGCACTTTTCAATAATATCTTTGTATTCATCATTAAATTTATATGAAACTGAACTTTTCCTATTCTTATAATCATCAATTATAACTGCTTCTATAGAATAAAGAATCGATATAACTACATATAATGAATAAATTCCTCCATTAAGCTGATCTATAATCTCTAATAATTTATTGCAAACTTTTATTGAATCTTTAATATCATCTAATCCATAATCAGATAGCAATATACTAATTGATTTAGATAAAAGTTCTAATTCTTCATTATCAAACTTAGTATTTTCTAAATAATCTAATAAATCTAATGAAAGCATACAATAGGATAATAATTCAGTTACTCCTACACTATTGTCACAACCTTCTTCAATCATCCACTTTCTAATTTCATAATTTATTGGTCTAAGATTCATTACACAAAATACTTTACCGTATCCTTTAGATTTTTTTGATATTTCAAAAATAATATCATTACAATTCCCTATATGCTCATAAGCTTTTACTACATAAAATAGATAATCATTATGAATTGAAAAAACACTTAATATTTCTTTTGTATTTTCAACATTACAAATAGGTGCAAGTAGTATACCTAATTTTATTTCTTCATTGCATCCACTATATAGAAGAATCCTATTTACAATTTCCTTTATTTCAATATTAATTTTGCTTTTATAACTCAATAACGCTTCAATAATATTAATCAAATTTTCATAATAATTTATAATCGGATTTAAAGTTATATATCCATTTAAATTACTTAATCTTTCTTCTATAGAAATATCACTAGTTAAGATCTGCACTAATTCATTAGCCAATCTATTCTTTTCATATTCATGTAGTGGACGCAATTTATTTGTAATACTTTTATATTCCCTTATACCAGCTGTTTCGAAGTCTTGATAGCTATACAGTTCACCTGAATTTCTATCATGAAACTCTTTTAAATCATAATAGACTGATTTTTTATTATACATTATACTCTCTTTATTTCTTTTAACCATATAACTTTCATTACTCCTTTTCTTTAATTGAAATTGTAACGACATTCTATGTTTTATTTTATTTTTGAAGTTATTATTTTTCTCATATCTCCAATCATATATAGTGAACCACTAATTAATATTAGATCTTCTTTTCCTGCTTCATTTAGCGCCAAACACAAGGCATCTTCATAATTTTCACATGCAATAGTATTAGCATTATAATTTAATATCTCATTTTTTAAATCTTCACATAGTTCAGCCCTGTCACTATGAGGTGTTAAAGCATAAACTTTTTCCGCTATTGGAGTTATCTCTTTTATCATTTCTTTAACTTGTTTATCAGCTAAAATTCCAAGTAACAAATATAATTTATTATATTTGAAATACTTACATATATTTTTTCGAAGAGCCTTAATACCATCTATATTATGTGCTCCGTCAATAACTATAGTTGGCTTCCTCACTAATACTTCAAGTCGTCCAATCCACTTAACATCCTGTAAAGATTCTTCTATTTTATCTTTTTCTAGTTCTATTCCTTCTCCTTCGCATAATACTTCTACAGTATTTAGCGCAACACCTAAGTTTAGTATTTGATGCATGCCAAGTAATGGCAGTTTAATATTATATGTATTTTTATAACTTTTAATTTCTACATTTTGATATAATTCTTCATAGTTAATATCAATTAACCTTCCGTTTTCTTGCTTTACAAAATACACCAGACTATTCTTCTCTTTTGCTGTTTCTAATATTACTTTATTTACTGCTTCATCTTGAGGATATAATACAACTGGTACTTGCTCTTTAATTATTCCGGCTTTTTCCTTTGCAATATCTTTTATATTGTCACCTAATATATTTAAATGATCTAAACTTACAGAAGTAATTACAGATACTTTTGGAGTTATTACATTGGTTGAATCCAATCTTCCTCCAAGGCCAACTTCAATTACAGCATAATCCACTTTTTCATTATAAAAATGCAAAAACATAAGAGCTGTTATAATCTCAAATTCAGTTGGATGTTCATATCCTTCTTCAATTACTTTATCTATTGCTTCCTTTACTTCCATTAACAATTTTACTAATGTATCTTTATTAATATTCTTTCCATTTATCTGAATTCTTTCTTCAAATTCTTCCAAATAAGGCGATGTATACATTCCAACCTTATATCCAAGACCTCGCAGTATTTTTGTAACCATAGCAGTAGTAGATCCTTTGCCATTAGTTCCTGCTATATGTACTAACTTAAGTTTTTCGTGAGGATTGCCAAGTAGTTCTAAAATTCTAAAGGTTCTTTCAAGTCCATAATTTGATCCAAACCTCCCCACACTTGATATATAATCCATTGCTTCTTTATACGTCATGTTCATTTTTCTTTACCTCTTGTCTTTTCTATTATGCATTTTCTTTATTTAAGTAATTTGTATGTATTACTTTACATTATATCTCAATTATAGGTAAAACACTAATATAAAAATATACGAAAAGACCGATAAGTTTTCCACTTAAGTTATACTTAGCTAGATTTATATATTTCACATACATTAAAATTCAATTTATCTCATAGTAAAGGGCTTATAAGTTTCCCTTACTCTAAATAATTATACACTTTGGAAAAAACAGCCTTCATGATACTTTTAATTTTTAGATTTACTAATTTCGCTCCATATCAAAGATATTAAAATACTGCTTAATAAAATAGATATAATAATTAAAACAGAATTTGTAACTGAAATTTCAATATGCCAAAAGAGTAATAATAACTTTATACCAGTAAATATTAATATGCATCCCACTCCATATTTCATAAATCTAAACATATCATTCATTCTCTCTAAAATGTAATACATACTTCGTAAACCTAATATTGCAAATATGTTGGAAGTATATACTATAAAGGTATCTGTAGTTATTGAAAAAATAGCTGGTATTGAGTCTATTGCAAATATAATATCTGAAAACTCTATAATTAGAAGTACTACTAATAGAGGTGTAGCATAAAGTTTTTTATTCTGTATTACAAAAAATCTATTTCCATGTAAAGTATTTGTTATTGGAATCACTTTTCTTAAAAATTTTACCGCGAAGTTATCCTGAAATTGCATATTTTCTTCTTCTCTAAGGAATATTTTTATACCACTAAATAATAATATTATTCCAAATATTGAAAGTAAAAAACTAAATTTACTTACCATAGCAACACCTAGTAGTATAAATATTAACCTCAATACCATTGCGCCAATAACGCCATATAAAAGAACTCTTTCCTGAAACTCCTCTCTTATTCTAAAGCTTGAGAAAATCATTAAAAATAAAAATAAATTATCTAAGCTTAACGACATTTCAACTATGTAACCACCAAAATACTCAATAGCTGATCTTTCACCTCTTGTATAGTAAACTAAAATATTAAATAAAATTGATAAGGATATCCAAAATATTAAATTAAATAAGTATCTTTTTGTTTTCAAAATTTAAATACCTCCAAAATAGTATTCTTAAAATTATATATATTAAATATTATTTTCTTATATCCTTACTTTATAGAATTTTTAATAAAATAATTTTCCTGCATTAAAAAAGTTCCAATTCAAATTATGAATTGAAACTTTTTAATCAACATATAAACTCAAATTAAATATATTCTGTTATTAACCTAAAGCCTTTATTCTTGCTTCAACAGCTTCTAACATTTCTACATATTTAACTCTCTTTTCTTTTTCAGCATCTATAACTGCTGCTGGTGCTTTTGCTACAAAGCCTTGATTTCCTAATTTTTTATCTATTCTATCAATTTCGCCTTCTAATTTCTTTAATTCCTTATTTAATCTATCTAGTTCTTTTTCCTTATCAACTAAATCTAAAAGCGGCATAAATAATTCTCCACCCTTAACAACTAAGGATACAGCATTAGCTGGAACATTTGTTTTATCAGTTATAAATTCAACTTCTGAAGCTGAAGCTAATTTTTCAATATATGCAGAACCTGCGTTAAATGCCTTCTTAGCATCTTCAGCTATATAACAAATTACTTTAGCTTTTCTTGAAGGTGGTACGTTCATTTCAGCTCTAACATTTCTTAAACCTTTAATTGCCTCGATTACAAAAGCCATATCATTTTCAGCTTCTTTATTAACTAAAGCTTCATCAAAAACAGGCCAAGCTGAAGTTGTTATAGTTTCTTCGTCATTTAAATGAGTAAAGATTTCTTCTGTTATAAATGGCATAGCTGGATGCAATAATTTCAATCCTGTAATTAAAACAGTATTTAACACATTATAAACTATTCCTTTAGCTTTCTCATCATCACCATAGAATACTGGCTTAACAAGTTCTATATACCAATCACAGAATTCAGTCCACATAAAGTCATAAACCTTTTGCATAGCAATTCCTAGTTCAAACTTATCCATGTTTTCTGTAACTTCTTTAATTAAAGTGTTCATTTCAGATAAAATCCATTTATCAGCTAATGAATAATCTTTGCTGTCCTTATATTTATTCATTACTTCTTTATCTAGATTCATCATAACAAATCTTGAAGCATTCCAAATTTTATTTGCAAAGTTTCTTGAAGACTCAACTCTTTCAGGATAATATCTCATATCATTCCCTGGCGCATTACCAGTAGCAATCATAAATCTTAAGGCATCAGCTCCATAAGTGTCTATAACTTCTAATGGATCAACACCATTTCCTAAAGATTTACTCATTTTTCTTCCTTGAGAATCTCTTATAAGGCCATGAATAAGAACAGTATCAAATGGGGTTTCACCCATGCAATGAAGTCCTGAGAATATCATTCTTGCAACCCAGAAGAATATAATATCATGACCAGTAACCAATGTACTTGTTGGATAGAAGTATTCTAAGTCTTCTGTTTTATTTGGCCAGCCAAGTGTTGAAAATGGCCATAATGCAGAAGAAAACCACGTATCAAGAACATCATTATCTTGCTTTAAATTAGCACTTCCACATTTAGTACATGCTTTTGGTGCGTCTTCTAGTACCATCATTTCTCCGCAATCTTGACAATAGTAAACAGGAATTCTATGTCCCCACCATAATTGTCTTGAAATACACCAGTCTTGAATGTTTTCCATCCAGTTAAAATATATCTTATCAAATCTTTCAGGAACAAACTTAGTTTTTCCGTTCTTAACTACTTCTATAGCTGGTTTTGCAAGAGCTTCCATCTTAACATACCATTGTTTTGATATTATTGGCTCTACAGTAGTTCCACATCTATCGTGAGTACCTACATTATGTGAGTGGTCTTTAATCTTAACCAATAAACCTAATTCTTCTAAGTCCTTAACTATAGCTTTTCTTGCTTCATATCTATCTAAACCTTGATATTTTCCACCCAAATGGTTTATAACACCTTTATCATCCATAACTCTTATGATTTCAAGGTTATGTCTTTTACCAACCTCAAAGTCATTAGGATCATGAGCTGGAGTCATTTTAACAGCACCAGTTCCAAATTCTAAATCAACATAATCATCTCCAACTATAGGAATTTCTCTATTTACTAATGGTAGTATTACAGTTTTACCAATAAGATGTTTATATCTTTCATCATTTGGATTTACAGCTACACCGCTATCTCCAAGTAAAGTTTCAGGTCTTGTTGTTGCGATTTCAAGGTAACCACTTCCATCAGCTAATGGATAGTTTATGTGCCAGAAATGGCCTGCTTGTTCTTCATATTCAATTTCAGCATCTGATAAAGCAGTTTCACAATGAGTACACCAGTTAGTTATTCTATTTCCTTGATAAATTAAACCTTCATTATAAAGTTTAACAAATACATGTTTTACAGCAGCACTAAGATTTTCATCCATTGTAAAAGCTTCTCTTGTAAAATCAGCTGAAACTCCAAGTTTTTTAACTTGGTTTCTTATTGTAGCTCGATATTTATCGCTCCATTCCCAAACTTTTTCAAGGAAGGTTTCTCTTCCCATTTCTTTTTTATCATAACCTTGCTCAGCAAGCATGTTTGCAACTCTAACTTCTGTTGCAATAGAAGCATGGTCTTCTCCTGGAAGCCATAAAGCCTCATAACCTTGCATTCTCTTAAATCTAATAAGCATATCTTGAAGTGTATCATCAAATGCATGCCCTAGATGAAGCTGACCAGTTATATTTGGTGGTGGCATAACTATTGTATATGGCTTTTTGCTTTTATCAACAACTGGTGTGAAATAGCCTTTCTCTTCCCAGTTTTTATAAATTCTTTCTTCAAATTCTTTTGGGTCATAGGTAGTTGATATATTTTTCATTTCTTCTGACATTTTTTATTCCTCCAACTTAATTCAGTTTACAGTTATCAGTTTACAATTTACAGTTTTGGAACAAATCCCTCTGGGATTTGAATTTATATATTTAAGAAATTCTTTTAGAATTTCTTAAATAATTGTGAACTGTGCACTGTAAACTGTTAACTGCGCAAAAAGAGCCTTCATCACAAAAGGACGAAAGCTCGCGGTACCACCTTTATTTCCACACAAACAATCTATATTGCTCTAATGGACTCTTAATTTAAATAACGGTTCAGATAAACCGTCTTTAGCTACTGCTACTTCACTAAAGAAGCTCAAAAGCTACCTTCAAAATTTCCTGCATAAGGGTTTTCAGCTATTCCCTCTCTCTTTCTAGTTCTCTTTAAATCTATAATTTAACAAAAAGAACCGTACTCCTCAGCTTTTATAGTGAGTTTACAATAATGCCTCAAAATTTTTACTCCTCTTTTTCATTGCTTTTATCTATTAATTTACTTAAAATGATAGCCTATAGTATAAATTTTGTCAATAATAGTTTTTTTATTTACCATTACACATTCTTAACTCAAAAAAATTATAATATAAACCAATGACACTTTTAATATCATTAGCCCATTAGTATTTAAACATCTTATTATGTTATCAGTTAAATATTACAATTTAAAAAAATTTACTCCCTCTGAAATTGGTTGTCCTTTATTATTTAGATATATTTAAATCTAAAATTAAAATGTATAAATATCCTTTTTCCAAACAACAATAACCAATACCTTCTTTAAATCATCACCTTCAAATTCTTCTTTAACAAAGTTACTTGCTTCATAGGTTTTTATTTGTTTCAAGCCTTCTTCTTTTACTTTTTCTAAGGTATTTCGTTCACTTTCTTTTATATATTTTAATTCTATTAGGTATTGAAATTTAGTTATATCCTTAAATTGAATTTTTCTTTTTAAAAGTATATCTACGTATCCTCTATTATTTTCTACTTCACTTTGCACAAAATAAGTGCTATCTACACCTAAAAGTGTAAGCATCATCATTTTAATATGCTTTTCGTCCATTTGTATTAAATCTCTATTTGATAAATCTTCTAATATCTTCTTTAAAAATTCTATGAAAGGTTCTATATTTCCGTTCATTCTCATTTCATTAACAGCTATTCTTACATCTCGCACTTGAATATCATAATCTTCATTAATTTTTTGGAAGTATTGCTCCCAATATATAGTTTTTATAACGTGATTAGGTATTTTTAAAACTGTGCCAAGTGGCCCTTGCTCTTTTATAGTAAGCATTCCAAGGTAGAATAAAAGGGATTTAAAGTTTTCTTTTACACTGTACATTGTATGGATATTGAATCTATCTACAAGCATTGTAGAAGTTCCACCTGTCATCATTATTTCTTCTAAAGCTTCTTTATCATTAAAATTATAGGCTAATTGATTTACTTTTCCATAGTCTGTTTTTACATTATTATCTATCATTTCTTCTGGGTACTCATTATAAGCTAAATAATTATCTAAAAAATACATTGACATATCTGGATTAAATACGCTTTTACCTCTTTTGTTAAATTTATATCCATTATAATATGTTGTCATATCTTCACATATCTTATTTTTCGAATCCACATCATTTATTGAAACCTTATCTATAACAGATAGAAGTTCTTCCTTTGTAAATCCCATCATCCCATTTAAATTCTCATCTAATGTATAATTTCTTGTAATATTGAACCCACTAGTTAAATCATCAAGCATTATTGGACTTACACCTGTCATAAAAATTCTATTAAAATTATCCATAGTAGCATCTTTTATAGCTTTATAAAACACTTTAACAAATCCTTCTCCATGAAGTATACTTTCATAGGTATTTTTTTCCCCGCCTGTAATAAGTTCATTTGCAAAATTATCATATTCATCTATCAATATAAAAACATTTTTATCGTTTATTTTACTAATCATACTTATATAAGCAACTACCATTTCAGCATTCATATCTTCTACTGATTGTTTGTCTTCTTTTAGGATATTATTGTATTTATTAAAAAATTGTATTGCCGAGGTTCTAACTATAAAATTAAAACTCTTTCTAAGTTCTTCTTCACCATGACCTGCATCTATACCTGCAAAGCTTATTTTCCAAACCAAAAATTCATTTCTCTCATCAGTTGGATTTTTACCTATATATAAATCTTTAAACAAATCTTCAAATTTATCTTTTTTATTTACATCATAATAGTTCTCAAGCATGGATATAAATAAACTTTTTCCAAATCTCCTTGGTCTTATAAAAAATTGATATGGAGCGTAATTATCTAAAATTTCTATATAATTAGTTTTATCAACATAGAGATATTCTTTATTTCTAAGCACTTCAAAATTTGATATTCCATAAGGTATTCTTTTCATTTATTTCTTCACCTTTCTAATTACTTTCCTTATTTTATTATAGCCTAACTTTCTTTTTTCTAAAATATAAATAACTAAAGCTCATTTTTATTTACTTTGTCAAATTTACATGCAATGCACATTATTAGCCTTAATAGGTAGTTAAGTTAAAACTTGTTCTATCACAAATATTAGGAAATAAATCTTGAAGGTTTTTATCATCAATTAATACAATATAACTTTATGATATTTTATTTTTTAACCTTCTACCTACTAAATTAATGATTAACCTCAATGTAGTTCCAAATAATTTCTTTAAAGGGTTTATCTTTGCATCGTAAAAATAATATGAATTTAACCACTCTTTTTCATTCCAAAAATCATAGTCAGCCTTAGAAGTAAAAGTCTTAGTTCGCAAACAGTTAAACATAAATATATCATAATAAGAAGGAGTTTTTCTAACTTGACTTTCAATAGTTTGCTTAAATTTGTGCGCAAGTTTTTCGATTCTTAAATATATCTTGTTATGATAGCCTTTATTGTAAACCCAAGCAGAATTATCTTCCCTATTCTGAAAATACATAGGAGAAATAATATTTATTGTTCCAATTAAATCACATGCCCAACCACTAGCAGTCATCTTCATATATTTACTCACCTGTTTATGCCCACCACCATCACTTGTAACTACAATTAGTGCAGGCTTTCCTACTAATTCTTGACGATGAAATAAATATGCCATTCTATCAATAATTCTTTTTAATGGTGCTGGAACCTGATATGCATAAACAGGTGTAGCAAAAATAATTCCATCAGCCTCTATTAGCTTTTTTCTTATTATACCTAAGTCATCGTTGCAAGGACAAAGATTTTCACTCTTCTTAAAACATACTCCACAACCTCGACAATCTTGAACATCATAGTCCTTTAAGAATATATAATCATAATTTATATTCTTTGTACCTAATATTTCTTCGATTTCTTTACATACCTTTAAACTATCTTGCTTTCTTGGACTTCCCATTAATATTACTATTCTCATTTTTATCCCCCCTGAATACTATCCAACATTGGATAGTGAATTTATTAATTTATCCTATCTAAAAAGATAGGATATGATGTCATTTACTTAGTTTTTTAATTAACTCTTCTAATTTTTCTGCTGCAGTTTCTGGATTATTTAAGATTTCTTGCTTTAAACTTTCTACGGAATCATTTGTTGAAGCTTCTATTGTTTCAGAATTGGAGAAATCAAAATTTGAAATAAGATTTGAAATTTCATTACTTGCAGCAATGCATTTATCCATCTCATTAATAAGTGCTTCATGCCATTCTATTTGGTATTGAAGATTTGTAATCATTATTTCGAAGGAAATTCTTTCAACTGCAAGACTTTGCTTATTAACTTTTATCTTCTGCCATTTTTTTAAATAAGCTATTTTATCTCTCAGCCCACTAATATGGTCATTTACAAGAGATATTATATTTTGTTTATCAAGTGTATTTAACAATGGATAAATAATAAATTTATCGGAACCACTTGGAAACAATTCATTGGCTATCTCATTTTTTACAAGCTCTTTTAATTCATCTCTACCAGTATCAGTTATTTTATAAATTTTTCTAGCTTTTGATCCAGAACCAATTTCTTCAGTTAAAACAATTAATCCATCTTTTTCAAGCTTATTTAACGCATAATATATTGATCCTGATTGAATCTTTGTCCACTTATCCATATGATTTGTTTGAATAAATTTTTGAATTTCATATCCATGTGTAGATTTTATGCTTAAATAGTATAAAATTAATACTTTAATTATATTTCTCACCTCTTTATCCAACATTTGTTATAATTTATAATATAACCAACGTTGGATAAAGTCAAGTATTTTTTATAGTTAGTATGTTGACTATTATAAAAAACATATTTATTATCTCAAGCTTTGTTTTGTTTTAGATGCTTTACATAGTAGCTCATCTACCCATTATTAGCCTAATTGGTAGTTAGATTTAGAAGTTTTTTTATGACACTTTATTATGTCACTCAGCTAGAAGTTATGAGTAAAAATAATACTGATGAGAATTACCCCATCAGTAAATTTTAATATCAAAAAAACTTTTTAATTATTATCAATTTTACTTATATTATTTTTCACTACATCTCTAACATACTCAATGTCAAATTCATTTATTTCTGCAATATACTCTATAGAAAGTCCTTTACTGTATTGTTTCAATATCAGCTGTTTTATTGCTTCTTCTCTTCCAGCTTCTCTTCCTTCTTCAATTTTTTCTCTATCTCGTTCCAATAAAGTCATGAATTCCACCTCCACTGAAATATCATTTTTAACTTCCTGCACTCTTTTATGTATATTTTTCACAAGCTTTCCTTTAGAATGTTTTACTGTATCATCTGTTGAATTTTCTACATACTCAAGAAATTCTAATAATTCTTCACTTAAATCCTTCATAATTCCCTTTGTGTTTAATATAATTTTTTCTGCTTCATCATTTAATATTATACTATTATCTTCTAAGCATAAATTTTGAAAAGTATACTTATGCCGACCTTTATCAAACAAATCAAATGTACAAATAAATATAATATAACTTTTTGCAAGCTTCCTATAATCTTCGCCTTTGCTTATTAAATCTAAGTCTATACTTCCTTGATAATATCTTAGTCTTCTAGGTAAATTCTTATGCTTTCCTCTCTGCATTTCAACATTGTAGATTGTGTTATTTTCATCTTTTACGTAAACATCCAACCTGATACCCTTGCTTTCAAGCAATACATCTATAGTTTTCTGCTCTTCAATCATTTCAACTTTTTCTATTTCAATTTCTAAGATCTTTTCCAATAATTCTTTGCAAATTCCTTTATCACTCATAACTTTAGCAAATAGAAAATCATCTTCAAGATTTAATTGCTTCAAAGTTTTATTCATTGCTTCTAACCTTGCCTTATTTTTATATTTATTATTTAATATTAACAATATTATAGCTAATTAAACATTGATTTTCAATATACTCAAACTATATCTTCTGCTATAATTACATTGCCATTTTATTTAATAACCATGCCATATTTTGTCCCAAATTATAAATATTTTTAATTCCTACTTTATCAGTATGTCACTAAATCTTGTCGCACACTCGTTACCGGCTTAATGGGTATATGTTGTATGAACAATGAGAATTTGTATTTCTTCAGGAGTTCGTTCTATTTAAGTAGTTTTATACTTATATTTTAATATTCACACATAATGTCATTATAAATTAGATTAATAAATACTTATGAAGTTATAAAAGATTCTTCTTTTCAATTTTTTTTATTTCAGATAATGTATCAAAAAATAAAACAGGTTGATCAAACATTAGGAAATGTCCAGCATTAGGAATAACATATATCTTTTTATTTGGAGCTTTTATCTCTTCAAAATAGTTTTGAGCAATAATATATGGCGCCTGCCAGTCACTTCCACCTAAAACATAATATATTGGCACTTTATATTCTGATGTTTCATTACGCAGATTGAAATCACTTAGAAATTTAAGAATCTTTTCATTTGCCTTAGATATTTTCAAGAGTGCAATAATATCCGATAACTTGAAAATAGGACTTTTTAACATAGTCATCCAAATTGAAAAACCTAACTCCATCCCTATCTTATATTTGCCCTGTAGCTTTCGAACAATTTTGCACTTCCTCAAAAATTCTTTATCAAAATTAATTTTGTTTCCAGGATATTCACCTATAGTCCCAAGCTTTCTTAAAGATTTTTTATCACTTGCTTGTTCAATAACTTCTCTAATTTTGTTATAGCCTACCTTCTCATTTTCAACAATACCAATAACCTGTGCAGCACCTATATAATATGCTATCTCTTCTGGATATTTCCTAATAAATAAAGATCCCAAAACAGTTCCCCAACTATGCCCTAGTAAAACTATTTTTTGCTTATTATATTTTTTCTTTAAATATTGTACAACTTCATATAAATCCTGAACCATCAAATCAATTGTAGGCAATTGATTTGGGTTTTTTGTCAGTGTTTTTCCTGCACCACGTTGATCCCAATGAACCACTGTATAGATTTCTTCCCATTTTTCCTGAAAAGCCCCTGTGAATAGTGATTCAACTGAACCAGGCCCTGCATGCAAATATAGCATTACTGGATTATTATAACTAGTACCTAAGTGAAATAAAAATTGATTTATACCATTAATTAGTACATATTCATCAAGATAAATTAGCCTCTTGGATTTAGTCTTCATAATTTTAATTCTCCATTTCATAATCAATTTCTTATTATTTCGGATTCCTTTCACACTTTAGTTAAAAGATTATTTTTATTTCATAACGTTACTACTTCTCTTTGATATATAGATAATTATCCTTGTTATTACCTTAAAAAATTACTGGTTTTTATTTACTCTCATTTCTTATTCTTTTAAATTCATTAAACGCTCTAGTTTGTGCGTCATTTTCAATTTGACCAATTTTATAGTCAACTTCTTCTTCAAAACCATCTTGCTCTTCACCATCAAACTTATATAATTTCTTTAATAGAGTCCATAACATTTCCATTTCTTCATTTGAAAAACCTTTAGAAAGATTAGCAAAAAACTTCATTGATGTTTCACCACATTCTTTTATGACCTCTTTCCCGGAATCTGTAATTTTAACATTGACCGCACGCTTATCCAACTGGCTAGGTACAGTGATGACATAACCTTTATTTTCTATAATCGATATTAGTCGCTTCACACTCTGTTTACTTGTACCTAATTTTCTAGCAATATTGTTAATCGTTGTTTCATTTTCTGACAAGTGGAGAATAGCTGCCATAACCATAACCTGTCTACTTGTTAAACGCTTATAATATTCATCACCTTTTATCTGAAGCTTATTAGTAAGAGAAAAAATTGTTGCATAAATCTGCTGTATTAAAAACAATGCTCTATGATTATCCATAAATATCTCCTTTCATTTAGACACCATAGTGTCTAAAATCAGAGTAGCATAATATTCCATATTGGTCAACATACTGTCTTTTTTCTCTTTATATATTAACTTCTCTAATGACTCTACCATGTTATATAGAAATTTTTATATTCACAGAATTTGCGCATCAACTTTCTTCTAGAAACAAAACAAGAAGGAGAACGTCCTCCATTCTCTGGACTTAATTCTCCTCCATTACTTAGATACATTATTAAGTTATCGTTTATATTAATGTTTATCAAATCTATTTCTCTAGTTTTGTTTATGGTGAACTTAGAGATTTGCATACATATAGTATTTTTTCTGCCAACATATTCCTATATGAAACATTGGTTAACTATGGTACAATATCCAAGTAAAATATAACATCCGTAGGTAAATGGCTACGGAGGTTTTGAACATTTTATTCTCCTGGGTATTGGTGAATTATTTCGCTATAGCTAAGGGGGTGGTATTGGATATGCTGGATACTTTAATTAAATGTGCATCAATTATTTATGTTATTAAATTAATTTTAAAGCATAATCTTTTTGTATATCATTTAAAAATTAAGACTAAGTTACTTGGTCTTGATATAAAAGTTAAAAGCAAAGAAAAAAGCACACCATCCGACCAAGAATAGCTGTGCTTTTTTAATAACTTACAATAGATAAATTAAATCCAATAGCCCTAAAACAAAATAAATATTCTAAGACTTATATTATATCAAACATTTTAAGAAATTAAACATATTTTTTATATCTTATTAAAACTATTAATGCAATAACGCGTTTTTAACTTCTAATTGTATGACTAAGCGGAAGTAATTTTGTGATTCATAATTTTAAAATATTATAAAAAAACTATTTACAATCATTTTTTGTATCCGTAAATCATAATATTTTTCCTTTTAATTCATATGGTATGTTATGTCTTTTTATAATCTCTATAACTTCTTCAGTTTCATCAATCAGCTCATCATCAAGTAAATCTCCTTTGTGTTTATAGTAATAAGGTGATATTTCTATCCATTAAATCCAGAAAAATGGATACAATTATTCTACAGACCAATCTCCCAAATATGTCGGTTTCAATACCGTTTTAGGAATATCCTCTGACAAAATATCTTTCAAACAATATGAAGGTGGAAATTTTAAATCATGTATATCCTTTATGAGTTCTTTCCATACCTGCTATTTCTAACGTTCCATTCATCACGTCTGCATATATATCATCGGGTACAACCAATGTCACCTGTGCTAATTTCATTTGAATACCTCCTTCAATTAATCTTCACAACATGTTTTCAAAATACCATATTCCTCAATTCTCAGAATATATTTTTTTACATTTTCTATATTGTTATTCATGCAAGTCCCATCCAATACATTTATAATCTTTAAATCAACGATAGAATATTGTATAAAAAATCGTATTATTTAATTTTTAAAGAACATTTTTATAATAATCTACACAAAATCAAATTATGCAATAAAAAATACCGTGAATTGCTAACAATACGGTATCCTTTAAATATGTTTTAAATTTATTTTTGATGTAAATTTTTGATTTATATTACGAATTATTATTAATATAAATCTTTAATGCTTTAATTAATAAGATAAGTGCATAAATACTTAATCCGCTTAAAACTATAGGTACAATAATTAGAAATGAAGATAGAAACTGTCCTAAAAATGGCATTGTATTCATTGATATTCCCCCAATTTTATATTCATTATATTTATTATAATAACATAATTTGTAAATACCGTACTATTAAATTTTCAAAGAATAATTTTTAGTTTACTACGTCGAATCTACAGACTACGCACATTATTAGCCTAATGGGTATATGAATAATATGAATTTCAATTCTATTAATGCTTGATTTGATCTACGATCAACAGCTATTGATAACTCTACAAATTGAAATCTGTCAGTCAGTATAAACTTAATTATATGGATTTAATAATACATATACATACGTATCCCAATATATAGGGCGTCCTTTCTCATCTTGACGGAAAGAAACATTTTTTCTAAAATGTGCTTCACGTATCATTCCAATACTCTCCATTAACTTCCATGAAGGTGTGTTTTGAGGAGCACATTCTGCATAAATTCTGTGAACACCTTGATTAAACATATAATCTATAACTGCTTTACTGGCACAACTTCCATATCCCCTATGTTGATAGTTCACATTTAATACATATCCTAGCTCTCTTGAATCAAAACTCCTATTTCCTAAATAAATATTTCCAATGACTTTATGCTCTTTTTTTAGCTCAATTGCATAGAATTCATCACTTTGTGCTCTGAATTCAATCTCTTTCTTTGCTTTCTGGCAAGTGAAATCGGGATATGCCTCAAATTCAGCATTAACTCTCTGCAACATATATTCACATAAATCCTTTTCATCCCTCAACTCAAAATTACGAATAATTAAATCATCGGTCTCAATTCTCATTTTTATATTCTCCTTTAGCAGAAAAACCTGCTTCTCAAATTATAACTTATCTTTCAATTAATCTTAATAACATATTTTCAAAATACCATACTGCTAAATTCTCAAAGAACAAGTTTTATTTGCCGTCCCCAATCACAGATTTATATTATTAGCCTAATGGGTATATTTTAATTTATTATAAACAGATTCTAATTCAGTACCTATATATGCGTCCCTTGTTAGAATTGTGTAGTATTTTGAATATAAAAATACCGCAAATTCATTTCTTCAGAAATGTCATCGCGGTATATACTCAATTATTTTTTATTTAATTGATTTATTAATATAATAAGTATTAAAGTAATTATTAACTGCTTTTTTAATCAAAAACAACACACATATATTTTACCATGGAATAACTCCATTTTCATTAAAAAAACCACCTGTTGCTCCATTTTCATCTAGTGTAGCAAGTTGAACAACAACATTCGCCGCTTGTTGAACAGTGCGATATCCTCTATGTCCATTTAAGTCTGTAGCTGTAAACCCCGGGTCTGCCGCGTTGATTTTTATAGTAGTATTTTTATATTCTTTTGCAAGCATTACAGTGAGGGCATTTACAGCAGTTTTAGAGCTTTGGTAGGCGAGTAAATTGTACTTATAAAATTCTGACTCTGGATCGCTATTTATATATAATGAACCTAAACCACTTGATAAATTGACAATTCTACCACCTGGAGATTTTTTTAGCAAGGGCAACATCGCTTTTGTAACTGCAAACATTCCAAAAAAGTTTGTTTCAAACGTCTCTTTTAATACATCTAATTCCAGTTCACTTGGGGACACACTTTTATCTATAGATATTCCTACATTATTAATCAACACATCCAAAGAGTCAAATTCTTTTTCAATTTGTTTTTTAGCATCGTCAATAGTTCCCTGCTTTGTTACATCCAATAATATCAAGTGTGATTTTATTCCTTCCTCAGCTAATTGGGTTAATGCCTTCTTTCCTCTTTCCTCATCTCTTGATCCAACTAAGATTTCAAACCCCAATGAACCTAAATGCTTGGCTGTTTCAAACCCAATTCCTTTATTAGCACCAGTAATTAATGCAATTCTGTTTTTTTCTTTCATACTAAAAATATACCTCCTTAATTTGCTATTCTTCAGATTAAATTATTAATTTTGAGTACTCTTTAATTTTATTTCTATAATTCTCTGTACTTCTTTCATTTGTTCCTCAAGCTTTTTCTTATGATCTGAAAGCATTTGATTTCTTTCTGAAATAGTAAGCTTTAAATATTTCTTTATTTCTTCTAAAGACATACCTGCTTTTTTCAAACATATAATTGAATCTAATCTGGTTTTATGTTTCAATTCGTAAACACGATGCCCTCTATTATTTCGTTCTATTCTTGGAAGTATTCCTATCTTTTCATAGTAAAGAATAGTATCGGCTTTTATTCCAGTTTGCTCTGATAACTTCTTCATTGAAATTATATCTTCCAACTAATATTCACCAACTTTCTAATCTGAATAAGTTAATTCTACAACTCGGAGTTAACTCCGAGTCAAGATATTTTTTAATTTTAATTGAGAGCAATATTAAAAATTAGTTTACTTTTATCTTTATATGTCATAGTAGTAATCTAAAATATTTATCATAAAATTGCAGTAATAAACTAATTATAGCTTATCCTATGAATACGACATTATTATTCAATTTTCAATTAACTACTTTTCATATTTTTATTAAAAATATTCAACAGTAAATCACAAAACTTATCATTTTCAGTGTATTGCGGAAAATGCGCTGAATTTTCAAACCAAATAAATTCTTTATGGGGAGCTTCTAATATTTCATAATATTTTCTTACTAAAACTGACGGGGTAGTATAATCATCTGACTTACGGACAGTAAAAAGGGTAAGTTAGCCAAGGATTAAATTACCAAAAATAAAGTATAGAAAAAAACATAGCCGTGCCTTATTATATAAGTCTATCACCAAAAACTTATAAAAAGGGGGCAAACGGCTATGCTAAACAATCAAGAATATATTACAACACAATTAGAAAAAGTGCTATATGAG